>NZ_CP013932.1:4115000-4696291 GCF_001562125.1 Alteromonas sp. Mac1 | reverse complement strand
TATCAACAAAAAGTAAATGACGATCTTTGGAGATCATCAGGATCAAAACTGTAAACCATTGATAATTAAACAAAGAGTTCTTATTCGAAAATGTGCTTAATTTAGCTGAATTAAGAATTAAAATACTGATAATCGGATGAGATCACCGTCTAAATGCCATACACAGCGGTTTGAAATTTGAAAATCTGTGGATAAAATGACGATTATAACCAGCTTATTCACAGTTAAAATTATAGCGGCTGATTAGCATTTAAGCCTTTACAGTAAACTTTGTTCACATTTTCTACCGAAATAGTGGATTATTGATTGACAGCGGGCCCCGAGATCTCTAGAATTCAGCGTCCTTTTTCGATGGGCTTTTCTGGTGATAAGCACAACTTACTCTGGCAACAGAATAAAGTGTTTACCAAAAACGCCTATGTTTAATTAAATATAAGTGAGACTTTGGTCATGAAAAGAACATTTCAACCGAGCAATTTGAAGCGTAAGCGTTCTCACGGTTTTCGTGCTCGTATGGCGACTAAAAATGGTCGTAAAATACTAGCAGCTCGCCGTGCAAAAGGCCGCGCTCGTCTTTCTGCTTAAGCTTAAGTAGAAAGCACCTAAAGTGGGCGAAAATCATTTTTCACGGGAGTTACGTCTGTTAACTCCCACCCACTTTACCTATGTGTTTGATAATGCAATTCCAGCTGTATCTCCCTCGTTTACCATCCTAGCAAGAATCAATACTCTACCATCCCCACGTTTAGGCATTACACTTGCCAAAAAGCGCATTCGTAAAGCTCACGACCGAAATCGTTTAAAACGCTTAATTCGTGAAAGTTTTCGCCATAAGCAACATGATCTCCCAAATGTGGATATTATCGTAATTGGTAAATCTGGTGCTGATAAACTTAGCAATCAAGAGATTTTCGCAACGATGGATAAGCTATGGAAAAAATTAGCCAAACGTTGCAACGCGTCTTAATCGCGATACCACTGGTACTCATAAAACTGTATCAATGGTTTATATCTCCTATTTTAGGACAACGCTGTCGTTTTCATCCATCATGTTCTTGGTATGCTATTGAAGCACTAAAAACACATGGATTAGTAAAAGGCGGTTGGCTATCAATCAAACGCATATTAAGATGCCATCCTTTGCATGCCGGTGGTTACGACCCAGTACCGGAAAAACAACAAGATAAACACTCAAAATAAAGAGACCTATATGGAATCGCAACGTAGTTTTCTGATAATTGGCCTGGCGCTGGTCAGCTTTTTGCTTTGGCAACAATGGCAAAAAGAATACGGACCTCAACCTGTACAGCAAGTACAAACAGAGCAAGCCGAACAGGTATCACAAGGTGTGCCATCATTTGATGATGCGCAATCTGAAGATGTACCTACCGGTGATAGCATGCCAGCTGCTAAACCGATGGCTAGCGCATCAAATGCTAATCGCATTATCGAAGTTAAAACTGATGGCTTAGACCTTCGCATCGACTTATTGGGTGGCGATGTCATTACTGCAGACTTATTAAAGTTTCCAGTAACTCAAGGTTCAGAAGAACCTTACAGTCTATTACGTTCAGGTAATGGCTTATATGTAGCACAAAGTGGTCTTATTGGTGCTAATGGCCCAGATGCTAGCAGCAGTGGTCGCCCTGTTTATCGTACTGAAAGCAATTTCTACGAGATGACCGGAGATACCCTAGAAGTGCCGTTAGTATGGAAAAACGACCAAGGACTTACTGTTACCAAAACGTTCATCTTCAAGAAAGACCATTATGAAGTTGCGGTAAATTACACGGTTCAGAATAACTCTGGCGCAGTGGCTAATGTGCAGCAATATGCACAACTGAAACAAGTTATTGACGCGGAAGATGACGGCAACATGTTTATGCCTACCTATCGCGGCGCAGCATATTCGACCGAAGATGATCGTTATCAGAAATATACCTTCGACGATATTGAAGATGACAAGTTGCGTGAAACCACTAAAGCGGGTTGGGCAGGTATGCTTGAGCATTACTTTGTCTCTGCTTGGGTACCACCACAGGATCAAGTTAACACCATTTACTCGCGCAATATTTCAAATCAATATGCGGTTATTGGTGTACTAATGCCTGCGGCGGCAATAAACAGTGGTGAAACAAAAACATTATCTAGCACCCTTTATATGGGTCCTAAAGATCAAGAAAAGCTTGTTCAAATTGCTCGTGGCCTAGATTTAACCGTTGATTACGGCATTTTATGGTGGATATCTCAACCACTGTTTTCACTACTTACGTTCTTACATAGCTTAGTGAATAACTGGGGTGTAGCCATCATCTTGATTACTATCGTAGTGAAAGGAGCTATGTACTGGCTGACTAAGAAACAATACGAGTCAATGGCTCGCATGCGTAACTTAGCACCTAAAATGCAGCAACTTAAAGACCGTTTTGGCGATGACAGACAAAAAATGTCTCAGTCGATGATGGAGCTTTATAAGAAAGAAAAAGTTAACCCTATGGGTGGTTGTTTACCACTAGTACTTCAAATGCCTATCTTCTTAGCGCTCTATTGGGTGTTGATGGAAAGTGTTGAATTACGCCATGCAGATTTCGCATTGTGGATCACTGACTTGTCAGTGAAAGACCCGTACTTTGTATTGCCTATATTAACGGGCGCAAGTATGTACTTATTGCAGAAACTACAACCTACAACGATTACTGATCCTATGCAGCAGAAGATAATGCAGTTCATGCCTGTGGCAATGAGTGTGTTCTTCTTATGGTTCCCTGCAGGTCTAGTATTATACTGGTTAGTAAGTAACATCATTACATTAGTACAAGCCAAAATGATATATGCTTCTATGGAGAAGCGGGGAATTAAATAGCAACGTCTATTTCTTTTATAATAAACAGCCCGCCAATTGCGGGCTGTTTTGTCTACGAGGATAAATTAACTATGCCATCATTTGATATTGTGTCAGAAATCAACATGGAAGAAGTGCGCAACGCCACTGAGAACGCACACCGAGAACTTGCCACACGTTTCGATTTTCGCGGCATTGAAGCGAGCTTTGAATACAAAGAGAAAACCGTGGTAATGAAAGCGGAAGCCGAATTCCAATTACAACAAATGGAAAGTATGTTTAGAACTGCATGCTCTAAGCGAAACCTAGATACTTCGTTTATTGATATGAAGCCCTTTGATGCTAACGGCAAAACCTATCGTCAAACGATTGCTTTCAAAGAAGGCATAGAACAGCCTATTGCGAAGAAAATTGTAAAAATTATTAAAGACGCAAAAATCAAAGTACAAACGGCTATTCAAGGTGAAGAACTGCGAGTAACCGGTAAAAAGCGTGATGATTTACAACAAGCCATGGCCTTGGTGAAATCATCAGACTTAGGTCAGCCTTTTCAATTTAAGAACTTTCGCGACTAAAATATGGATTCACATATCATCACAACCGATACCATTACCGCCCAAGCTACTGCCCCTGGGCGCGGTGGAGTAGGAATTGTACGAGTATCAGGCCCACATGCTAAAACTATAGCAGCCACTCTGGTACCCACAGCCCTAACACCTAGATTGGCCACCTATACCCCGTTTGTCGATAGCCAACAAAATGTTATCGACCAAGGTATCGCGCTATTCTTCAAAGGGCCTAATTCATTTACGGGCGAAGATGTATTAGAGCTGCAAGGTCATGGCGGTCAGGTTGTGATGGATATGCTTATTGACGCTGTGTTATCGACTGGCAAAGCGCGATTAGCCAACCCAGGTGAGTTTAGTGAACAAGCCTTTATCAACGACAAGCTCGATTTAGCGCAAGCTGAGGCTATCGCTGATTTAATAGATGCTAGCTCTAAACAAGCGGCAAGAAGCGCGCTACGTTCGTTACAGGGCGAGTTTTCAACCCAAATACAAACGTTGTCTGATCAAATTGTTCATTTACGTATGTACGTTGAAGCCGCTATCGACTTTCCTGAAGAAGAAATTGATTTCTTATCTGACGGCAAAGTGTCTGGCGATCTAGCCGCCATACTTGCGCACCTTCAAGTTGTACGAGAGCAAGCTAAGCAAGGAAGTCTACTCAGAGAAGGCATGCAGGTGGTTATCGCCGGGCGCCCTAATGCGGGTAAATCAAGTTTACTAAATGCATTAGCAGGCCGAGATAGCGCCATAGTCACCGAGATTGCAGGCACTACTCGTGATGTATTAAAAGAGCATATTAATATTAACGGCATGCCGGTACACATCATTGATACCGCAGGTCTTCGTGATAGCCCGGACAAAGTAGAACAAATTGGGATTGAGCGAGCGTGGCAAGCCATTAGCGAAGCGGATCACGTACTTTTTGTTACTGATTCAACCACTACTGATGTGGCAGATCCTTATAAAATTTGGCCTGAATTTATGGCGCGCTTACCAGAGGGTATCCCAACCACGGTAATCAAAAATAAAGCGGATCTAAGCGAGTTAGAAGTAGGCCTGAATAACGTAAAAACCGAACATGGCGATATGCCGGTTATTAATATTTCAGCAAAAGAAAGCGACGGTATCGATACCCTGCGAGATCATTTGGCCAACACCATGGGGTTCGACACTACCACTGAAGGGCAATTCATCGCCCGAAGACGCCACCTTGATGCGTTGGAAAAGGCATATCAATTTGTGGTGATAGGCGAACAACAACTTCACGATGCTATGGCCGGTGAACTACTTGCAGAAGAACTGCGGTTAGCCCATCAGTCATTGTGTGAAATCACTGGTGAATTCACCTCAGACGACTTACTTGGTAAGATATTTTCATCTTTCTGTATTGGTAAATAATTAATGACAACGCACTATGAAATAATTGTGGGTACCATGCTTGGAGCTTCAGAATATGTGGCCGAAGCTATTGCCAAAACACTTGAGCAGCTAGGCAATACATTCACTATTCATCTTGAACCAACACTAAGTAGCATTAATAAAGACTCGACATGGATAGTGTGTACATCAACCCATGGTGCGGGTGAACTACCTGATAATATCCAACCTTTTGCGAAATCATTAAAAGACACTGATTTAACGGGTGTGAATTTCTATGTAATTGGTTTGGGTGACACGAGTTACGATACCTTCTGCCATGGCGCAAAAGATATAGAAACCGCTATGAAAAATACTGGTGCTACCCTTCTTGCCGAACCCATACATATTGATGTGTTAGAACATCCTATTCCAGAAGATGAAGCGGTAGCACTGTTCCAACGCTCCTTGGAAACTGCATGAGTACAACGCTAACGCAAGCTGAACTCGCGGTACTACAATCGCCAATATCAAACGATTGCCGCGTACTTTACTTGCTTGGCTTACGCCCAACAGCCAACACAGCTTCTACGGCAAGTGCTGCTATCGATTATAAGTTCTTACTGTCGCTATTAAACGGCGAACAAAAAGACACCCCCTATCAACGTGGCCGGCAAATCAATAGCCTATTAAAACAGCTTGAACTTGTGGGGCTGGTGGTTTTTCCAGAAACGTTGGATTTAGAGCATTCTATTAACGGCAAAGCCCTACTTCTTCCTTTGATAAACAACGCACAATCAAACTTTGATGCGCTGCATAAGTCTCATTTTGCTATTTCAGCCTCTTGGAAGCCAAACAAAGCGTTATTCTTAGAGATGGCCTCTCTGCTCGGTATTATTGATACTGAGTATGATGATAATGAAGTGGGCGAATTCATCTCTTACTGGCTAGGTAGGCCAGGCACAATACTGAGTGAATTCCAATGGACACAAAAATTCGCTCACAATATTAAACATAAGCGCGTAGCCGCGGGTTATTCTCCTGTAAGAAAAGTGGGAAATCAGCAAGTGAAAGTTGCAGCCGGTATCGAAGCGGATGATAATGCAAGAAAGCTGGTGGAAAAATACGCCACATCGACAAAGAAGAACTAACGCTATGGATCGAATTACAGACAAAATTGCGAATCTTGCAAAGGCCCTTAACAAGCCTTCCGAGCCTAACGATGAATACATCGATTACGCAACACTTAGAAAGCAATACGAAAACCAAGCAAATCAAGAAATTGGTCAACTACAACAACGCTCTAAAAAAGCGCGTGTAGAAGCCATTCATGGGCGTTCTGATCTAAACCCCAAGTGGACGTTCGCTAACTTGGTAGAAGACAGCGATGATGTCATTGAAGCGGTATCTATTGCACAGTCATTTATTGCTGCTCATGACGATCCCGCTTGGCGTCAAAGTGGTTCTCATATGATGTTATTCTACGGTGATTATGGCAGAGGTAAGTCTCATATTGCTGGCGCGATCGCCCATCAACTTATAGAACAATACGAGATCTCAGTTTTATACAGGCAGCTTTCAACCCTATTGGAAATGCGTTATTTCTCTTATGATTTTAGCGCCACAGACAACGTAGGTCAGAAGTTCAGAGAAGCAAACCAAGAACTACTTGAAGTCGATTTGCTCATTCTTGATGAAGTATGTGTGAATGAAACCGTGCTTAAAAAGAATACCCAAAGCTGGTTAGGCAATTTATTGCGCCAACGTTTGGTAAATAAAAAGAACTGCATCTTAATTACCAACCATAGTTTAGGCGAGCTAGAGCACGCTATGGGCCGTTATTGCTTTGAGTCAGTCAAAGAGTACGATACTTATAAAGTACGCTTTCAAGGCCCAAGTAGACGTGAAGGCTTAACCCAAGATGAAGCTGAAGCACAAAATATCACGCCGAGATATCAACCTAACCAGGTTCGCTAGACTAAAAACCGCAGAGAAAGCGCGCTCAACGTTCAGTAAAATAACCCTCGTATTTCTTTAAAAGGGTGTCATTAATAATGATCGTTGCTCCTCTGCGGCGCTAATTTTTTTGATTCCTCCATAATTTTTTAATTATTTTTCCGATCACAAAATAAAAGATAATGAGTGATCACACGATCCATTTAAAAATTGTGGAAAGATCTCATCCACAACAAGATCGCTCTGAAAGCCATATCCTATGCTTAGTTAGCGATCTAACAACAGTAATAACCAACATTTTATCCCCAATGCGATCACATCTTGATCAGTGCTGTGGATAGGATCCTACAAACCACTGTGTATAAGCTCTTACTGAAGAATGAGTAACTTTATTCACAATTGCCCATGTGGATAACTAAGGGGTTTATACACAAGATCATGAGGGGGTTATCGATCTGTATTGCACAACCTTTTAGATCGTGTAACTTCATGATCTGAAACTGCTTTAAAGGGTTACTAACAGATCTTGCTGATCCTAATAATAATAAAAATAAACAGATCTATAAGAGATCTTAAGATCAATAAAGCCAAAGCGAAAAGAAATGAACAACAGCATTGAAGAAAATTTAACCGTTTTCTTTATGCAATAAGTCAGCTAAAATACGCGCCCTTTTTTCAGCTTGTTCAGAAAAGAAAAAAGTTACTCCATTTACGTTAATAGTGAGGTTCGATATGTATTACACCCAAGCATTTGATGTCATCGTAGTCGGTGGTGGTCATGCTGGAACAGAAGCTGCGCTAGCTGCTGCTCGCATGGGTTCAAACACCTTACTGTTAACCCATAACATTGAAACCATTGGACAGATGTCTTGTAACCCAGCGATCGGTGGGATCGGCAAAGGTCATTTGGTAAAAGAAATTGATGCACTTGGTGGTGCTATGGGATTGGCTGCCGATCACGGTGGTATTCAGTTTAGAACTCTAAATTCAAGCAAGGGACCAGCTGTTCGTGCAACGCGTGCTCAGGCTGATAGAACCCTTTACCGCCAAGCCATTCGTAAAATTGTAGAAAGCCAAGAAAACCTCACGTTGTTTCAACAAAGTGTTGACGATCTTGTGGTTGAAAACGATCAGGTAACTGGTGTGGTTACTCAAATGGGGCTTAAATTTAAAGCCAAAACCGTGGTACTCACAGTAGGAACATTCTTAGGCGGCACTATTCACATAGGCCTTGAGAACTATCGTGGTGGACGCGCAGGCGATCCCCCTTCGATAGCCCTCGCTGATCGTTTACGTGCCTTACCGTTTCGTGTAGACCGCTTAAAAACCGGAACGCCTGCACGTTTAGATGCCCGTTCGTTAGATTTTAGTGTGATGCAAGCACAACCAGGTGATAATCCAACACCGGTATTTTCATTCATGGGCAATCGTGAAATGCATCCACAACAGATCCCATGCTACATCACGCACACTAACGAAAAAACACACGATATTATTCGAGGTGGACTTGATCGCTCTCCTATGTTCACTGGCGTCATTGAAGGCATTGGCCCCCGTTACTGCCCAAGCATTGAAGATAAGATCACCCGTTTTGCAGACAAAGATTCCCATCAAATTTTTGTGGAGCCAGAAGGCTTAAACAGCATTGAAGTTTATCCAAATGGTATTTCAACAAGTTTGCCTTTTGATGTTCAGATGAATCTTGTTCGCTCAATCAAAGGGTTCGAGAACGCGCATATTGTGCGCCCTGGCTATGCCATTGAATATGATTTCTTCGATCCGAGAGATCTGAAACAAACACTCGAAAACAAATTTATCAAAGGTTTGTTCTTTGCTGGCCAAATTAACGGCACAACCGGTTATGAAGAAGCAGGTGCACAAGGCCTCATTGCTGGCGCAAATGCGTCGCTGCAAGCACAAGAAAAAGATCCCCTTATTTTACGACGCGATCAAGCCTACATGGGCGTACTGATTGACGATCTGGCTACCATGGGAACGAAAGAACCCTATCGTATGTTCACCAGCCGTGCTGAATATCGATTATTGCTGCGTGAAGATAACGCCGATAGTCGCTTAACTGCGTTAGGTCGTGAAATAGGCTTAGTGGATGATGCTCGCTGGGCCGCGTTCAATACGAAGCAAGAAGCGGTTGAAGGCGAGTTGCAACGCATGCGTGGAAACTGGGTCCACAAAGATCATAGTGCTACGCCAGCGTTGAATACCCTGCTTAAAACACCCGTAAGCAAAGAGCATTCACTAGAAGAACTTATTCGTCGACCTGAAATGACCTATCGTCAATTGATGGAGATTGAAAGTATTGGACCTGGTTTAGCCGATCCTATTGCGGCAGAACAAGTTGAGATCCAAATTAAGTACGCAGGTTATATTGCGCGCCAGATGGACGAAATAGCCAAAACACAGCGTCACGAGAATTCACTGTTACCGGTTGATCTCGATTTTACTAAAATCTCAGGTTTATCAAACGAAGTGGTAGCGAAACTTACCGAAGCGAGACCTGAAACTATTGGTAAAGCGTCGCGTATTTCCGGAATTACGCCGGCTGCTATTTCGTTGCTTTTGGTGTATTTGAAAAAGCACGGCATGTTAAGAAAACACGATAAATTAAGCGCTTAAGCAGATTTCAATTTATGAGTTTAGAGCAAGAATTACACGAAATACTGGCCTCGGGCCTTGCGGCACAATCACTTCAATTAAGTGATGATCAGCAAGCAAAGCTCGTGGGCTTTGTATTATTGATTGATAAATGGAACAAAGCCTACAACCTAACATCGGTGCGCGATCCGAAGCAGATGATGGTAAAACATATTTTGGACTCATTAGCGATATATCCATATTTAGCTAAACATGAAGCCAAACATATCATTGACGTAGGCACTGGGCCTGGATTGCCAGGTATGCCCCTTGCAATAGCGTTTCCTGACACGGCGTTTACCTTGCTAGATAGTTTAGGTAAGCGCGTTCGTTTTATGACCCAAAGTGTCCACGCCCTTAAACTATCGAATGTGACACCTGTTCAAAGTCGTGTTGAAGCACATACCCCAGCGCAACCGTATGATATAGTACTTAGCCGAGCGTTCGCTTCATTAAAAGATATGTTGCACTGGTGCCAACATCTGGTAAATTCAAACGGGCAGTTCCTTGCACTCAAAGGGCAGTTTCCAGAAGACGAACTAAAAGAAGTGAGTGATCACTATCAGGTGATCAAAACGGAAAGTCTCACTGTACCGAATCTGGTGGGCGAACGACACCTCGTTTGGATTAAAAAGGCATAACAGGACTTATTGTGGCAAAGGTAATCGCGATCGCGAATCAAAAAGGTGGTGTGGGTAAAACCACTACTGCAGTGAATGTTGCAGCATCAATGGCTGCCACAAAACGTAAAGTGCTACTGATTGATCTTGATCCACAAGGTAATGCAACCATGGGAAGCGGCGTCGACAAATACGATGTTCACGCTACCGCGTTTGAGTTGCTTATCGAAGAACAACCTATCAACGACGTTATTGTTAAAAATACGGCGGGTAAATTTGATTTAGTGGCTGCCAATGGCGACGTGACAGCAGCTGAAATTAAGTTAATGGAAATGTTTGCCCGTGAAGTACGCCTTAGAAATGCGTTAAAACCTGTTCTTGATTATTACGATTTTATCTTTATTGACTGCCCTCCTTCACTAAACCAACTTACGGTGAATGCATTAGCCGCGGCTGATTCAGTCATGGTGCCAATGCAATGTGAATATTACGCGCTTGAAGGGTTAACGGCGTTAATGGATACCATTCAAAAACTCGCGTCAGTAGTAAATCCTGAATTGAAGATTGAAGGGGTATTGCGTACTATGTACGACCCTCGTAACCGCCTTGCAAACGACGTTTCAGAACAGCTTAAGCGTCATTTTGGTGAGCAAGTATATCGTACTGTGATCCCGCGCAACGTGCGCCTAGCTGAAGCGCCAAGTTTCGGTACCCCGGCGATGTACTACGATAAGTCTTCTACAGGGGCTAAAGCATATTTAGCATTGGCGGGTGAAATTCTTCGTCGCCGTGATAAATCTGCGCCAAGTCAGGCGAAAGCCAGTTAAATATAAATAAAGCGTAATGCATATCAGCAAATAGGCCATTGAGGGTAATATGTCAGCAAGAAAAAGAGGGCTAGGTCGCGGTTTGGATGCGCTATTAGCAACCAGTCAATCGACGTCGCAAAGAGAAACAGATGCTGCGGCGACAGAAGCTACACAAAGCGAACTTAGTAAATTACCGATAGAATTTCTTGTGCCTGGCAAATATCAGCCTCGCAAAGACATGTCACCTGATGCCCTTGAAGACCTTGCTTCCTCTATTCGTGCTCAAGGTGTTATTCAACCCATTGTTGTTCGTAAGGTTGAAGACAACAAGTACGAAATTATTGCGGGTGAACGCCGTTGGCGCGCATCGCAACTTGCACAACTTGATGAAGTTCCTTGTCTTGTTAAAGATGTACCTGATGAGGCTGCCGTTGCCATTGCGCTAATTGAAAATATTCAGCGTGAAGATTTAAACGCGATGGAAGAAGCACAAGCATTAGACCGTCTAATGAACGAATTCTCCCTAACTCATCAAGAAGTCGCTGAAGCCGTAGGTAAATCTCGCACAACCGTGACGAACTTGCTTCGCCTTAACAATCTTAATGATGACGTTAAATTGTTAGTGGAGCATGGTGATATTGAAATGGGCCATGCTCGCGCATTGCTTGCCCTTGATGGTGATAAGCAATCAGAAGCGGCAAATGTTGTTTCAGGTAAAGGTTTAACGGTTCGTGATACAGAAAAGCTGGTCAAAAAGCTGCTTGAACCAGAAAAACCGAAGCAAGAGAAGCAAATTGATCCTGATGTGCAAAACCTTATGACCCGACTTTCAGAAAATTTAGGGGCACCGGTAACAATAGACCATAATGCAAAAGGGAAAGGTAAATTAGTCATTAGCTTTGACGATTTACAACAATTAGACGGAATAATAACTAAAATTCAATAAGTTATATTTATATGCTGAAAGGTAGTAGGCATTAATAGTGAGGCCATTCATTCCTAAAACTCGGGCTGTGGACAGCCTCCTTTCCGGTTATAGCGTTAGAATATTTTCAGAATAGCTTTCAAAATGCGATGTACTGTTGAAAAATGTCGGTAAAACAGTATACTTCTGACGCTTTTCGTTAGACATGAACAAGCAGTAGGGCAACGTGAAAAACAAGTTAGCTGAACACGGATTATTTATTGCCAAAAAAGGCATTCTGTTTCAGGTAGTCACGGCACTAATAATAACCCTTTTGGCGGGTATTATCGCAGGTCAACATTCTGCAATATCAACCGCCGCTGGCGCAGTGATAAGCATACTGCCAACAGCCGTTTTTTCAGGGTTTGCATTTAGATATGCTGGTGCGAGTAAAAACGAACTTGTTGCCCGAAGTTTTAGCCAAGGTTCAAAATTGAAACTGGCACTGACAATCATTTTATTTGTAGTGACATTTGCAGGCTTAAATGCCGCGCCTATCGAAGTATTCGTGGCTTATGTCGCTACAACCGCCAGTCATGCACTGGCCATGTTCCGTTATGGTACGAAGTAGTCAAATAATAACGATTAATAAATAGCTACTGAATACTTTGGTTACGAATATGTACTGGAACCAGTCACCAATTTTTACACTTTACAACTTAGGTTAAACAATGGCATCTGAATACACTACCTCAGAATATATCAAGCACCACTTGACCAATGCCACCATGTGCTCAACCGACAACGGAATTGCTTTTAATAAAGCATGCTCTGATGCAGGTTTTTGGGCGTGGCATGTCGACACACTAGCCTGGTCAATTGGCCTTGGCATACTTTTTCTTGTTGTTTTTAGAAGCGTAGCTTCAAAAGCCACTACAGGTGTTCCTGGCAAAATGCAGGCGTTTGTGGAATTGGTTATTGAGTTCGTTGACGACAACGTAAAAAGTACCTTCCACGGAAGAAGTGCACTTATTGCACCTCTTGCACTCACTATTTTTGTTTGGGTTTTATTGATGAACCTGATGGATTTAGTGCCTGTTGACCTTATTCCTTGGATTGCAGGTCTTGTAGGTCAGCACGCGTTCGGTATGGACCCTCATGATGTTTATATGAAGGCTGTGCCTACTACTGACCTTAACTTAACGTTTGCATTAGCAGCAGGCGTATTTGTTCTTATTCTTTTCTATTCAATCAAAATGAAGGGTATTGGTGGTTTTACTAAAGAACTTACTATGCAACCTTTCGGTCACCCAATATTTATTCCGGTGAACTTCATTCTGGAAACCGTTACCTTACTAGCACGCCCGCTTTCATTAGCACTGCGTTTGTTCGGTAACTTATACGCCAGTGAGCTAATCTTTATTTTGATAGCCACCATTGGTTACTTCCAATTACCTTTACACTTTATGTGGGCCGTATTCCACATATTGGTTCTCCCTCTGCAAGCGTTTATTTTCATGATGCTAACCATCGTGTATTTAAGCTTGGCATGTGAAGACCATTAATAAGCATTAACCCGTGTCGGTATTGCCTGGAAATATCGGCGCGGTTGATAACCGAGTTCTACTTTTAACATTAACTTTAACTTAACTTTAAATCGGAGATTTAACATGCTTGCAATTGCAGTTGCTATCCTAATTGGTATGGGTGCGCTTGGTACCGCTATCGGCTTCGGTCTTCTAGGTGGTAAATTCCTAGAGTCCGCTGCTCGTCAGCCAGAGCTTGCGCCTCAACTACAAGTAAAAATGTTCATCGTAGCAGGTCTTATCGACGCTATCGCGATGATCGGTGTAGGTATTGCACTATTCCTATTGTTCGCTCCACCTGAATACTTACTTTAATTCAGTCTTTAGCGAACTATTATAAGGAGGGGCGAGAGTGAATCTTAACGCCACTTTTATTGGTCAATTAATCGCCTTTGCTGTATTTGTAGTGTTCTGCATGAAATATGTATGGCCACCGCTGATGGCAGCGATTGAAGAACGTCAAAAGAAGATAGCCGATGGGCTTGAAGCTTCTGAACGGGCAGAGAAAGACTTAGAACTTGCTCAAGCGAAAGCCACTGAGCAAATGAAAGACGCGAAAGCGCAAGCAGCCGAAATTATCGAGCAAGCCAAAAAGCGCGCCAACCAATTGGTTGACGAAGAAACGCAAAAAGGCCATGCAGAACGCGAGAAGATTATTGCTTCTGGCTACACCGAAATTGAAGCTGAACGCAATCGTGCCAAAGAAGATTTGCGCAAGCAAGTGTCTGCATTAGCAGTAGCTGGCGCACAGCAAATCTTACAACGTGAAATTGATGCTAACGCACAAAACGACATTGTTGAAAAACTTGTCGCTGAGCTTTAAGAGGGAGATGAGCCATGTCTGAATTGACAACCGTTGCTCGTCCTTACGCTAAAGCAGCTTTCGATTTCGCCGTCGAGAAGAATGCCATTGCGAAGTGGCAAGAAATGCTGACCTTTGCAGGTGCAGTAGCACAAAACGATGATATGCATCAGTTGTTATCTGGAGCAGTAGCTGCAGATACCTTAGCTGAGATTTTCATCAATGTATGTGGTGAGCAACTCGATGATCATGGTCAGAACCTTGTTAAGGTTCTGGCTGAAAATAAACGTTTAGCCGCGTTGCCTGAAATTTCAGATGTGTTTGATGCCTTTAAAGCGGATTACGACAAAGAAATTGAAGTGGACGTAACTTCAGCCTCTGCGCTGAACGATGCACAGAAAACCGATTTGGTTGCATCGTTGGAAAAACGTTTGGCACGTAAAGTGAAGCTTAATTGTAACGTGAATCCTGACCTGATCGCTGGCATGGTTATTAAAGCCGGCGATACAGTAATAGATGGTTCCGTAAAATCGAAATTGAACCGTCTAGCAGACGCGTTGCAAGCATAACGGGGATAAGAGCATGCAACTTAATTCCACTGAAATTGCTGAACTGATCAAGAAAAGAATTGAGCAGTTCAATGTAAGCAGTGAAGCACGCAATGAAGGTACTATCGTCGCAGTAACTGACGGTATTATCCGCATTCATGGCCTTGCCGATGTAATGCAAGGTGAAATGATTGAGCTTCCTGGAAGCCGCTACGCTATTGCACTAAACCTTGAGCGAGACTCTGTAGGTGCGGTTGTAATGGGTCCATATGCGGACTTACAGGAAGGCGTAAAAGTACAATCTACTGGCCGTATTCTTGAAGTACCAGTTGGTAATGCCCTACTAGGTCGTGTTGTAAACACACTTGGTGAGCCTATCGACGGTAAAGGCGCCATTGATGCAGCTGGCTTTGAGCCAGTAGAAAAGATTGCACCTGGTGTAATCGAGCGTCAATCGGTAGATCAGCCAATCCAAACTGGTTATAAGTCAGTTGATGCCATGATCCCAGTTGGTCGTGGTCAACGTGAACTTATCATCGGCGACCGTCAGTGTGGTAAAACCGCAATGGCAATCGACGCTATCATCAACCAAAAAGGTACAGGCATTAAATGTGTGTACGTAGCGGTTGGTCAAAAAGCTTCTACTATCGCTAACGTGGTACGTAAGCTTGAAGAGCACGACGCATTGGGTCACACCATTATCGTTGCTGCTTCTGCGTCTGAGTCTGCTGCATTGCAATACCTTGCACCATACTCTGGTTGTACTATGGGTGAATACTTCCGTGACCGCGGTGAAGATGCGCTAATCGTATATGATGATTTGTCTAAGCAAGCTGTTGCTTACCGTCAAATTTCTTTGCTACTTAAGCGTCCTCCTGGTCGTGAAGCTTACCCTGGTGACGTTTTCTATCTTCACTCTCGTTTGCTAGAACGTGCTGCTCGTGTAAACGAACAATACGTTGAGCGTTATACAAACGGTGAAGTGAAAGGCAAAACCGGTTCATTAACTGCGCTTCCAATTATCGAAACGCAAGCTGGTGACGTATCTGCTTTCGTACCTACCAACGTAATCTCGATTACAGATGGTCAGATCTTCTTAGAAACTGACTTGTTTAACGCAGGTATCCGTCCAGCGGTTAACGCTGGTGTATCGGTATCTCGTGTTGGTGGTGCTGCGCAAACTAAAATCATCAAGAAGCTGGGCGGTGGTATTCGTCTTGCACTTGCTCAGTATCGTGAATTGGCGGCATTCTCGCAGTTCGCATCTGACCTTGATGACGCAACCCGTGAGCAACTTGAGCACGGTGAGCGCGTAACAGAGCTAATGAAACAGAAACAATATGCACCACTGTCTATTGCAGATATGGGCGTATCATTGTTCGCGGTTGAAAAAGGTTTCCTTAAGGACGTTGAGCTTGGCAAAATCTTAGATTTTGAAGCTGCTCTTCATTCTTACATGAACAGCGAAAACGCTGACCTTATGAAGACTATCAACGAAACTGGTAACTTCAACGACGAAATCGCCGCTAAGTTAACTGACGCTTTGACACAATTTAAAGCGACACAAACTTGGTAATCAATGCAGCCGATGATGTGTAAACACCATCGGCTTCACGTTGAGTAATCGGAGAGATAGTCATGGCCAGCGGTAAAGAAATAAAAGGTAAGATTGGGAGTATTAAAAATACTCAAAAGATTACCAGTGCAATGGAAATGGTTGCTGCGTCCAAAATGAAACGGGCGCAAGAACGTATGGCCTCTGGCCGTCCATATGCGCAAAACATGCTAAAAGTGATTGGTCACATTGCTAACGGTAACCTTGAGTTCCGCCATCCTTATTTGGAAGAGCGTGAAGTTAAGCGCGTCGGCTACATTGTGATTTCTACTGACCGAGGCTTGTGTGGTGGCTTAAACAGTAATGAATTTAAGCTTGTCACTCAGGACGTCAAAAAATGGCGTGACCAAGGTGTAGAAGTGGACTTCGCTGCATTAGGTTCTAAAGCGTGCTCTTTCTTCAACCGTTTTGGTGGTACTTTGCTTGCCGCTGAATCTGGATTGGGTGATAAGCCGTCTGTGAGCGATGTAGTAGGTGTTGTACGCGTAATGCTTAAAGCATACGACGAAGGCAAATTAGACCGAGTTTTCTTGGTATTTAATGACTTCGTAAACACCATGACACAGAAGCCTGTGATCAATCAGTTATTGCCTTTGCCAAAGTCTGAAGACGAAGAATATAAGCATCGTTGGGACTACATATACGAACCAGATCCAAAAGAAATTTTGGAAGCATTAATGGTGCGTTACATTGAGTCTCAGGTTTATCAGGGTGTTGTAGAAAACGCGGCGTCAGAACAAGCTGCGCGAATGGTTGCCATGAAGGCAGCAACCGACAATGCTGGTGACTTAATTGATGAGTTACAACTGATATATAACAAAGCGCGTCAAGCTGCAATCACACAAGAAATTAGTGAGATTGTGAGCGGTGCCGCAGCGGTGTAGGCAAAGGTTTCTAAAAGATAACGAGGACAAATTATGAGTCAAGGTAAGGTCGTCCAAATCATTGGCGCCGTTGTGGACATTGAGTTTCCACAAACTGCGGTACCAAGAGTTTATGACGCACTACGAGTTACCGAAGGTGGCTTGTCTGGGTTAACCCTAGAAGTGCAACAACAATTAGGTGGCGGTGTAGTTCGCTCTATCGCCCTAGGTTCTACTGATGGCTTACAGCGCGGTTTGGCTGTAGAGAACACTGAAAATCCTATTATGGTTCCAGTGGGTACAGCTACACTCGGCCGTATCATGGACGTATTGGGTAACCCAATCGACGAAGCAGGCCCAATTGGCGAAGAAGACCGTATGTCTATTCACCGTGCAGCGCCTAGCTACGAAGATCAGTCTAGCTCAGTAGAATTACTAGAAACTGGTATCAAAGTAATCGACCTAGTTTGCCCATTCGCTAAGGGTGGTAAAGTTGGTCTATTCGGTGGTGCTGGTGTAGGTAAAACTGTAAACATGATGGAGCTTATCCGTAACATCGCAATCGAACACAGTGGTTTCTCTGTATTCGCTGGTGTTGGTGAGCGTACTCGTGAAGGTAACGATTTCTATCATGAAATGAACGACTCTAACGTACTTGATAAAGTATCGTTGGTTTACGGCCAAATGAATGAGCCTCCTGGTAACCGTTTACGTGTTGCTTTGACAGGTCTTACTATGGCTGAGAAGTTCCGTGACGAAGGTCGTGACGTACTTTTCTTCGTAGATAACATCTACCGTTATACCCTAGCTGGAACAGAAGTATCTGCTCTTCTAGGTCGTATGCCGTCTGCGGTAGGTTACCAGCCTACGCTTGCAGAAGAGATGGGTGTACTTCAAGAACGTATTACGTCAACGAAGACAGGTTCAATCACGTCAATCCAAGCGGTATACGTACCTGCGGATGACTTGACGGATCCATCTCCGGCAACCACCTTTGCTCACTTAGACGCAACAGTTGTACTTTCTCGTGATATCGCGTCTCTTGGTATCTACCCTGCGGTAGACCCACTAGATTCAACTTCACGTCAGCTTGACCCATTAGTTATCGGTCAAGAGCACTACGACGTAGCACGTGGCGTACAAACTGTACTTCAGCGTTACAAAGAGTTGAAAGACATCATTGCCATCCTAGGTATGGACGAGTTGTCTGAAGAAGACAAGCAAGTAGTATCACGTGCTCGTAAAATTCAGCGCTTCCTTTCTCAGCCTTTCTTCGTAGCAGAAGTATTCACTGGCTCTCCAGGTAAATATGTATCGCTTAAAGACACTATCAGTGGCTTTAAAGGTATCCTGGAAGGTGAATATGACTCTCTACCAGAACAAGCCTTCTACATGGTTGGTTCTATCGAAGAAGCGCAAGAGAAAGCCAATAAAGCATAATTATGTGGCTGACTCTGTCAGCCTATTAATGTGCTAACGTACCTAATCAGGAGGTTCTATGGCAGCAATGACAGTACATTTGGACGTAGTAAGCGCAGAAAAAGAAATTTTTTCTGGTCTTGTCGAAACGATCCAAGTGACAGGTAGCGAAGGTGAACTAGGTATACACCCAGGTCACGCGCCACTTATCTCTGCTATTAAACCTGGTATGGTGCGTTTGGTTAAGCAGTTCGGTGAAGAAGAAATTATTTACGTTGCTGGTGGTGTACTAGAAGTACAGCCTGGTAATGTCACCGTACTGGCTGATACTGCGGTTCGTGCAGAAGATCTTGACGAGCAAGCAGCAGAAGAAGCCAAACGACGTGCTGAAGAGCACATCGCCAACCCAGGCGCAGACTTTGATTACGCAGAAGCAGCTCAAGAGCTGTCTGAAGCTATCGCACAACTTCGCCTTATTCAGAAGTTACGCAAGTAATCTAATAGCTGTTCATAAAAACCCGCCTTTTGGCGGGTTTTTTTATTTAAATAGATGGATAAACAGTGTGAATAAAGACGCCAATCGATTAATATAAGGATTGCTGAATGTAATGATTGTCTACGCAGATTGTGACTAATTAGTAGTAATATAAAAGCAGTCTGTCCGTATCCTTTCGTTAGTAGATACGATGGTTTTATGAAAGTAGCTCCTCCAACTAGTAAACCGCAACAGTTTATTGGATTATTTCCTTTATTAGTTTTATTAGCGATACCGCTATTGAATATGTACTCGGGTGCCTTTTACTGGCCGGATTCAGGCGATATGGTTGCACAGCGAAGCTTTAATTCTGCGGTAAGTATTTCGTTATTTATTGGGTATTTTTGGTTTAGCTTTCGTTACATTCATCAAAACGTAGCCAGCAGTTTAATTTCTTTATTGGTAAAAAAAAATCAGCTCGGTCAGTTTTCAGTACACAGGCAAAAGCTAACGAAAGCGTTTCATCACCAAATTGTAAACTCATTGATAATTTCATCTATGTTCATGGCTGTATTAGCATTTCTAGGCGATGTTAGTAATGAAAGCTATAACATCAAAGGCATTTCATACATTGCATCATTTGTTACTTTTAGCCTTCTCACTTCCTTATTTTTGTTTCAAGTAAGATCGAATGTGACCTACCTGCTAAGACAGGTACTTCCAGGAACCAATAAGTCCTCTGACTATTGGGCGTCTTTTAGCGTAATTACCAAGCTTTCTCTGACTAATGCCCTATTTGCCTTAGGCCTATTAACCGTTCTGCCAATATTTTGGTTTAACGTTGTAGTGTCACCTTTGGAAGTGATAGCGGTGGTAAGTATGTCACTGTTAATTGTGGCATATACATTCACGCCCTTGTTGAAATTAAAATTGATTTTAAAGCAGCAGAAAACTCGTACCTTAAACCAAGGTCAAAGTGTTACGAACAATCACAACCGCGATGATAGGCAGCCAAAAGTGGTTCGTGCACCCAGTGAAGTATGCAACAGCAGTGATAAACTAAAAACAATAGCTGCGTTAATATTGGTTCCCGTATCGTGGGGACTGGTGTCAATGGTTGAAACGTTGATTTAGCTCGTCAGCTTTACAGCCAATCTTAGAAGACGATATTTAAGTACTTTTTAAATTTGGTTTGCTCTTCCTATACCCGTATAATTCACAGTTCAGCGTTCAGTAAACGCAAACGTCCTCTTTCCTATTGATTAAAACTAGCGATTAAAAATACGATGAAGTTCAGTGCTTACGAGAGTAACCGCAATGTAGTAAGTGTATGGGCGTACCCACTCTTCTTAGTATTAATTTTGCTACTTATACATAATTGGACCGGTGCATTAACATGGCCTGTTCTTGATGATGACCATCAACGAGATTTTAATACGGCGCTAGGCACTACGCTGCTTTCTGGATTTTTTTGGCTTACGATTAGAAATGTGCATAAGAATGCGGCAAGTACGTTAATTGCAGTGTTAGTAAGCTTAGAAAAATTAAGTCAGTATAATCATCATCGCGGTGTGTTAAGTAGGCAGTTCGCTAGACACCTCATGTGGTCAACCTCGGTTGGGGTTATCATGCCCGTGGCTTATTTATTATCAGAAGGGCTTGTGATACGGATAGATGAGCCAGAAGTACTTGTTATCGCACTTACATCCATCCCTTTTTGGTTATTGTTAACGCTCTTTATTTTACAGGTATTTAGCAACACTCATTATTTGCAGAAGCTGGCATCAACAGAACATTCTTATTCTATAAAAGAGCTGAATTCGCTGCGTGAAATATTCAACATGGCCCTGTCGAATACCTTGATTGCGGTTAGTGGATTTGCGTTAACACCGATTTTTTGGATCAACAAACCTGTCCCTTTCTTCGACATTGTGATTCTCACCGTTTACGCCGGTTTAATTTCAGCGTATTTGTTTTTACCCATGATAATAGTGGCTAAACGAATGCGTACCGTGTCAAACATCATGATGACAGAGCATGAAAGCGAAATTACTCAGTTAATTCGTCAGCAGGCAAATAGCGGCGAAACGTCAACGCTAAGTAAGAAAATAGAGTCGATAGAAACCAATAAAGAAACGTTACGTAAAATTTTGAGCAAATCCCAAAAGCTTAGATTGCTTATGTGCATGATGCCTTTACCAACTTCTTGGTTTGTCTTTCTATTTGTAGAATACTTCTACTACGGGTAGCTTATAGAGTAAGTAAATTTCAAAAGGAGAGTGACATGCTAATTTACGGTGATAAGCGGTCTGGTAATTGCTATAAATTGCAGCTTTTGCTGGCATTACTTGGGAAGGCATGTGAGTGGATTGATGTCGATATTCTTAAAGGAGAGTGCCGAACAGATGCCTTCCTAGCTAAGTCCCCTAACGGTAAAATTCCTATTCTAGAGCTAGATGATGGACGTGTGTTGTCTGAGTCTAACGCCATAATGCATTATTTAGCATCGGGCTCTACGTTCATACCCACCTCACCCTTTACTTTTGCCACTTTATTACAATGGCAATTCTTCGAGCAATACAGTCACGAACCCTATATTGCGGTCGCGCGCTATATCAACCTTTACCTTGGATTACCTGAAGATAAAAAAGCAGAATATGAGGCGAAGCAAGCTGGCGGCTACAGAGCGCTTGAAGTAATGGACAAACAACTTAGTCAAACCCCGTTTTTGCTAGGTAATCATGTTTCGCTGGCAGATATCTCACTATTTGCCTATACCCATGTTGCACACGAGGGAGGCTTCGATCTTGCTGCTTACCCCGCGATAAGAAACTGGATAACACTGATTAAAGATCAAAAAGGGTTTATTCCAATGGATGCCTAGGGGTTAGGTTTCTCGCTGGTGGGATTTTGGCCCTCTCCAATTATCTTGCATGGCCTCTTGTAACTTTATGAAAGGCTGAGTATCAATATTATATAGTGTGTTTAATGTATAGGCCGTTGCTTCAAGAGTTGATAACCCTTTACGAATTCGAGTATGCCTTATTCTATATTGTGTAGAGGGGGCGTGCTCGAAATGAAAGCTCGGTATAGACGATAACCATGGAAATTGTTGTAACACAGCGTAAGCTTGCTTCCAGCTACCGTCTATGACTAATAGAGTTTGAAGCGCTGAAGCAATATGCTCTCGTTGTGACTCAAGTGCAATACTCCGTTCACTGGGGTATAAAAGTGCTGTTGATTGAACACTGCATCTTGAAGCTAATAATTCCATTTCGCTGATACTATCGGTGGTAATTATTTCCACATCGTTAGCACAAAGCTTTATTAGTCTCGCCGTATTTTTAGCATTGGCAGACTCTTTAACGTGTTGAATTAAAATAATTTTGATTGGTATTATAACCAAAGATACCGCATCACAAATACAGGTGCTTATAGGGTAATTGCACTGTTTACATTTAGCTCTCATAGTCGTGTTTTGTAAAATTCCGTGTTCTTAAATCGTTAAAAATAGTTAGAATGGATAATATGCATTATGGTTAATGTAGCGATACAATCCAAAATACTAAAAACGCTTTCAATTGTACCAAGTGGTTTCGTAGTCAGCTATGGGCAGTTAGCAGACCTTGCAGGTTTGCCCGGTAAGGCTAGACTTGTAGGTAAATGTTTAAAAGACTCTGATGCGACTACTCGATGGCATCGAGTTATAAGATCCGATGGAAAAATAGCATTTCCGGCAGGTTCTGAGCTAGCAGAAGAGCAACGATCATTACTTGTATCGGAAGGGGTGGTAGTTAAAAACCATAGAGTGAACATGAAAGTTTATGGTTGGAAACCTAGTTTATATACTTTATTGGCAGAACTAGAGAAGTAATTATATGGACTTATGCTTGGCATAATTTATCACACAGTAGGTGTGGCGTTTTTTAAAGTGGTATTTCACTCATAATGCTTAAAAAAATTACAATAAAGGACTTGAAGCCAGGGATGTTTGTTCATCAGATCCTGGAGCAAAAGGGCCAACTTTCAGTTAAAAGCCAAGGACGAGTTACCTCGCAGGCTATTGCTGATGCTCTTAAAAAGAAAGGCGTGCTAACCCTTGTTGTCGATACTGATAAAGCGTTTAGTGTATCTTCAGGTGAACCTGCACCTAAAAAAGAAGCGCCGATAAGCAAAAAAATCGAAGAGAAAGCGCCTAAGGTAAGCCTTGAAAACGAATTGACACGCGCAACTAAGTTGCACGTTCAAGGTAAGCGCATCCAAAAGCAGCTGCTTAACAGTGTTAAAAAAGCACAGCCTTTTGATAGCAGTATTCCGAAAGAATTTTCAGCAAAGTTGGTTTCTTCAGTAGACCGCAACCCCGATGCGTTATTGTGCCTGACGAAAATTCGTGAAAAGGACGATTACCTACTCGAACATTCTTTGAATGTGGCCATATTACTGGCTAACTTTGGTCGTCATTTAGGGATGTCTGAAAGTGAAGTTCAAGATCTCTCCTATTCAGGCTTTCTTCACGATCTTGGTAAAATTCAAATACCCGATGAAATTCTGCATAAGCCTGGCCGTTTAACCGATGATGAAATGGACATTATGAAAGGGCATGTTAAACATGGTGTCGATTATTTGAATGAAACCGACTTAGACAAGGCCTTAATTAGAACTATCAGCGAGCATCATGAGCGCTTAGATGGTTTAGGGTACCCTATGGGCACTAAAGGTGAAAATATTAGCCGTGAAGGCCGCATGTTAGCTATTGCGGATATGTACGATGCCCTAACTGCAGATAGAGTTTACAAATCTGGCATGTCGAGCCAAAAAGCGTTTTCTATTTTACTCAGTGATGCGCCGTCTCGATTAGATTTACCATTAGTTCAACAATTCATTAAATGTATGGGGATCTATCCGGTAGGAAGCCTAGTACTCCTATCGAACGAACGACTTGCGATGGTTTTAGAGCAAACAGATTCCCCATTAGCGCCTAAAGTTAAGGTATTTTATTCTGTAAGAAATGCACATTTCTTGGAACCAAAAGATATCGACTTAGCGTCGGAAAAAACCGTTAAGGTTTCAAAAGCGGCTATTGCTTCTGATTATAAAATTGATGTGAACGCCTTTTTCGAACGCTCGGTGTCTATTGGGTAAGCGCGTTAAATACAATACAGTGTATATATTCGGTATAAGTTCAGCATTGGGATAGGCACACACCGTCGTAGAAATGCGACTAAGTAAGAACGTTGCGTTGGTCTGTACCCTTTACAAAGATTTTCGCGTTATATATCTCAACATTAATTAAACGGCGGGCGCAGACAGCTCGTATTTACGCGTTTATCAAAATATTACTTGTCGAAGTAAGGCATCCCACGGCTAGCACTACAGGCAGCCGTTTAGCTTACGTTCAGTTTACTTCCTCTATAATGCCCTTAACGTTTTTTGTTTATTGGTTACACTCAAGCCAATTGATGAATGTGGAATACATATTGCTGCACTTCCTGCTTAACAGTGTTTAATAAATATTGCTCAACAATTATTGCACAATGTAATGAGGCGATAATTTAATAGCAGTAAAGATAGAAGTGACGCGAGTGTGCAAGTGGAAAGCTTAAAAGTAAGCGTAAGCTCGCCTTCACCGTAATAATTAATAACGACGTACCGAGGATGTTATGAAAAAGAAAATAGGAATTACTTTAATTGCGGCATCTTTAGCCGTTGCCGGCTGTGCTAATGATCCTTCAAACTCTCAGAAAGGCGCAGCCATTGGAGCTGTTGTAGGCGCATTGTTAGGTAAGGCAACGGGAGATAATGACAAAAGTCGTTACGCTTGGGGTGCGGCAGTAGGTGCAATTGCAGGTGGCGCAATTGGCGGTTACATGGACAAGCAAGAAGAAGCGCTTCGAAGTGAATTATCTGATACCGGCGTTCAAGTGGTTCGAGAAGGTGATAACTTACGTTTGATCATGCCTGGCGATATAACTTTTGCTACAGACAGTTCTTCTATCAGCCCCAACTTTAACCCAGTCCTTCAAGATGTTGCGAAAGTAGTAAACAACTACGAAAAAACAGTGCTGATGATAAAAGGTCACACTGATGACACAGGCTCGGAACAATATAACCAAGGGTTGTCTGAGCGCCGTGCAGGTGCAGTTAGAAACGTACTATTGAACTACAGCGTTAACTCTACACGTATCACTACAGTAGGTATGGGTGAGTATCAACCTAAAGTGCCAAACGATACTGCTGCTAATAGGTCGATGAACCGCCGCGTAGAACTCGAGATTCAGCCGCTAACTCAGTCATAGCGTTAGCTGTTAACCAAAAAAAAAGGGCCTTTATTGGCCCTTTTTTCTGTGTGATTTAATTTGCTCTGCAACGCTATCGGCTAGCGCATTCGGAATGGGAATGGTTAAGTGGTATTGGCTTACTTTCCACTCGTTGTTCACAAGTACCAATACTCCAGTTCCACGTGTTACCCCTAAACTATCATTGTCTAGAAGTTCATCGAACCACGCTACGTCGCGATTATTAGAAAAATATATATGCCTTGAATGGGGTGTATATGTCCAACCCCGCCCTTTTGAAAAATGAGGTTGTGCGTATGCTTTAAAGGCATTAATGGTCCATATCTCATTAGCATCTGTTCCAATGAAAACGGCATTGTCGCTATACAGTGAAAAATAATCATCGAAGTTTGCATCGGAAGCAAATTGGTGTAGTGAATCAAGCACCCTATTTACCTTTTCTTCAGCTTCTAGCAAGGGCTGAGCTTTGCTATTATGAGATTTGTTACTCTGAGCTTTGACAAAGATATGCGGTTGTACCGTTGAGGTTAATGCCTCAGCAGCAACAGCATTTAAACAACTTAGAAAGAAATAAAGGGTAATAGTTAAACGCATATAAGTCGCTCCGAAAGAACACTAGAGGTTTCACATGAAACATGTGCAAAGCAGTTTATCGTAAATAGAAACAGTGCAATAGCGCTGTTTCGCTTTGTTCATGTGTGCTTATGCGCGCTTAAAAAGACACCTATTCCGAGCCCTTTATAGGGATCTCATAATAGAGAGAGCTTAGAAGAAAAACCTAGGCCTCATACGCCATAGTTGACTCTCGTACAATCAACGAAGGTTGAAACAATGTTTGCACTTCATCTTTGTAACCATAAACCACATTTAAAATATGACGTGCTGACATTGCAGCCATGTCGGATATAGGGTTGCTAACCGTGGTGAGGCGTGGGAATACATGGTGAGCAAAAACAGCATCATCAAAACCTACAATAGACAAATCTTGTGGCAGGTTCATTCCTAAATCTCTAGCGCAACTCATCGCGCCTGAAGCCATCCAATCATTAGCACATACCAGCGCTGAAAAAGGCGAATCTCCTGACAGCAGCTCCAATAGACCAGCTTTACCATCTTCTTCAGTGTAATCCCCTTCAAAAACTAAGTTCGGTGTAAAGGCTATACCTGCTTCTTTGAGCGCGCGTTTATGACCGGCTAATCGTTGATTGGCGTCGCATTTATCAGAAGGCCCCGATATATAGGCAATACTTTTATGGCCTAGGCTAATTAGGTGTTGAGTAGCTAAATAGCCGCCTTTTTCATTGTCTAACACAATACACCCTTCACCCACGCCATTAACTTGGCGGTTAACCAAAGAAATTGGGAGGCGAGAAGCATTAAGTGTTTTTAAATACTCATCACTCATGGCTTCAGCGTGCATGATGATAGCATCGCAATTACGGCCAATTAAAAACTCGACGGCATCTTGTTCGGTTTCTAAATTATTGTGTCCTACCGTAATAATAACGTGCTTATCAGCGGCCCTTAGCGTTAGCTCTACAGCTTGCATCAAGTCACCAAAAAATGGCGAGTTTAGTTCTGAAACTAGAATGCCAACACTATCTGAGCGACTGGTGGCCAGTGAACGGGCGATAGAGTTGGGGCGGTAGTTTAGCGCTAGCATGGCTTCTTCTACCTTGGCTTTTAAGGCGGGATTTACAGTAGTTTTACCGTTCAATACCCGAGATACCGTTGACAACGAGACCCCTGCCTTATCAGCTACTTCATAGATTGTTGCCACGTATCACTTCCCCCAACTTAGTTTTGATGCTCATTAATGCAGTGTTCGCATTATATAAAGCATTATGCCGTTATTCAGGCAGTTGCGCTACGACGCTTGAGTAAAGTCTCTGTCACTTCTTGCTGGCGCGCATCGGTAAGCGGATAAAACATAATAAGGAGTGCGCCGGCTATACCGAAACAGGCAGGTATCCAGCTCATCAATGCTTGCATACCTGGAAGGGTTTGCGTAATAGAATCAACTTGCATGCCGTCATAGCCATAACTGCCTAGCACTAACAGTACTAATGCGCCCGCAAAGCCCCCACCAGTTTTCTGTACGAAAGACCCTGCCGAGTATATTAAGCCTGTTGCTCGTCGGCCTGTGCGCCATTCGTTATAGTCTGCAGAGTCGCCCAACATGGAAAAGAATAAGGTTGGCATTATCGCAGCGAAAAATTCCGCACCACAGCCTAATACAAATATGCCCGTCACAGATCCTTGTGGCACAAAGTAAATCGCACATGTCAGAGCGCTGCTGGCCAATAACGAGATAACAAATAGCTTTTTCCGGCCCATATAACGCGACAGCGATGGCGTCGCCAATGCGCCCAATATCGAGACCACCAATAAGGCGATAAAATAGTATCCAGTGAGCAATTCATCTCCAACGTAATACTTGAAGTAATAGGCAATGACACCGTACTTAATGCCATTAAACATCATAGTAAGGAAGCCCATACCTAACAAAATGACCCATGGCTTATTGGTAAGCAAATCAATGATGTCTTGTTGTGAACGGCTATTTTGCGCTTCAGGTCGGTTAACAAGGCGCTTAATGAAGAAAGAGGTTACAGAAATAACGACAACGAAAGCGATACCACTAGGCCAATTTCGATAATAGAAAAAGGCCGTTATGGCTGACAGTGGAAATAGAATGAGTGGTAATTGACGAGACAAATCCTTTAGCTCTTGAAGTAAGCTTGCTCCGTCGTTTTGCACGACTGGCACCCTTTCTTTAGTGGTCGCTACCGTTGTGAACATGAGTGCGACCAACAGGGTAGCAAAAAGATACATGGCATATTGATACCCCTTTGCGGTATTGCCTTCTCCGAAAAATTCAACCAGCATCGGTAAACAACCCATAACTAGCAGGCCGCCCATAAACGCCCCAGCAAATCGAAAGCCAGATAAACTGGTGCGTTCCCTATCATCACTTGTCATCACGCCCATTAATGCGGAATAAGGTACGTTATTCACCGTGTAAGCTAGCGTTAGGCCTATATAGGTTAGGTAGGCATAGATAAGCTTATTTGAATAAGAAAAATCAGGGGTGGTGAAACACAGCACCATAAATAAGCCTAGAAATGGGGTAGAACCTAATATCCAAGGTCGAAATTTACCCAGTTTAGTTTGTGTTCTATCAGCAATCATTCCCATGATAATGTCGGTGACACCATCAGTAAGGCGTACCACCAAAAAAAGCATAGCGGCCGCAGCCGCCGTTAACCCAAACGTATCGGTGTAGAACACCGCTAAGTATGCAAGGGCACCACGCCAAACTAGATTAGCCGCTGCATCACCCAACCCATAACCAATCTTTTCCCTTACACTTAACGAATGATCCACAGCGTATTCCTTTTATTTTTGTTATTTACGGCTAGCTAATAAACGTTGGTAAGCCTTCGCGCTATTCTTAAAAGTACGTTCTTGCGTATCAAAATCAACATATACAAGCCCGAATCGTTTTTCATAGCCCTCAGCCCATTCGAAGTTATCCATGAGGCTCCACGCGAAGTAACCACTCACTTCGACGCCAGATTCCATTGCCTCGTTAACCGCGTTTAAGTGACCCGTGTAATAGTCGATTCTACCCTCATCATCTACCATACCATCTTCAACGGCATCTGCCATGGCAGCCCCGTTTTCAGTAATGTACACAGGAGGTAGTTTATAGCGCTTATTCAAAGAAACGAGTAGTTCGCGTAAGGCTTCAGGGTAAATTTCCCAACCGATATCTGTCATGGGTGCTTGATGGGCGTGCTCGTGGAATAGGTTTTCAGCTTTAATGGGGGCAGAGTAGTGAAGTCGGGTGTAGAAATTAATACCAAGAAAATCTAAAGGCTGACAGATAATTTCCATATCGCCTGATTCAATAGGAGGTTTATCATTATCTGCTAATGCATCAATAACATAGGGGTAACTACCTTCCATTACAGGTTGCATATACCATTGATTAATATATTGATCTGCCATTTCTGTAGCAAGTTTGTCGGCCTCTGAATCTGATGCGCTGTAGCATGGTGTAAAATTTAAAACGATGCCGTTCAAAGCATGAGGAGCATTCTTTCTTAAAACTTGCATGCCTAATCCGTGGGCAAGTAAAATGTGATGTGCGGCCGCTCTACCCCGCTTTCTCCCTTTTCGTCCAGGGGCATGAACACCAATTTCGTAGCCTAAGTATGCAGAACAAAATGGTTCATTAAAGGTGGCATAGGAATAAACTCGCTCACCAAGGGCAGCGGTAATTTTGTCTGCATAGTTTGCAAAATCGTACGCGGTCTGACGATATAGCCACCCGCCTTTATCTTCTAAATACTGTGGTAAATCCCAATGATAAAGGGTAACAAAAGGCTTTATGTTCGCTTCAATTAATACATCAAGTAATTGAATATAAAAAGAAACACCCTTTTCATTTAGTTCTCCATCCTGATTCATTACTCGTGGCCAAGATATAGAAAAGCGATACGCATCTACGCCAAGCTGTTTAAGCATTTCGACATCATCACGCCATCTAAGAACATGTTCACACGCTACCACGCCATCAGAATTATCAGCTACTGCCCCAGGGGTACGACAAAAAACATCCCAAATACTCTCCATTCGGTTTTCAGCATCCCCCTCTATTTGAAAAGAAGAAGTTGCTGTTCCAAACGTAAATTGTTTTTCTAGCATTGGGCTTGTTTTGGGTAGCTCTATGTCTTTCATCATTTCTTAGGATCCTATTACAATTCTCAATAATGTAGCGAGGTGAAGGTTGGAAAGCGTGAGAAATAAGCGCGATGGATGACTTCACCTATTTTGTTTATAGCATGAACTCAACATTTTGAGAAAGCGCTTTCTTTGTAAAGTTGTTATATTTTATCTTTACGTTAGAAAATGCCCGTTTACATTTGGTCTAGATTAGTCAATTAATAATATTCTAGGAGATAACTCAAGGTTATGATTTTAAATAATAAATATTAATGTAACTAGGTTTTCGATTTGAAGCTGGCTTTTCGTTGTGAACTTTGTGTGAAAAAAATGTTGATCTTTAGTCTAGGATGACTTAGTTTTGAGAAAGCGCTTTCTCTTGCGGGTGTTTCGTTGATAAACCTGAGAAAGCCCTTTCTTGGGAAGCGCTCATCACTCAGCACAACATAAGAGAGAAAGACAGTGACACATAACAAGCTATACAAATCTAAAATCGCTACTAGTCTGTCTTTAATATTGGGAACAGGCCTGATGTTCCCAGTACAAGCACAGGAAGCTAGCGAAAATGACAATATAGAAGTCATTCAAGTATCTGGAATTCGAAGCAGTGTTCAAGAATCGATGGGCATTAAGCGTGATTCGGCGGGTGTTGTTGATGCTATTTCCGCTGAAGACATTGGCAAGTTTCCTGATACAAACTTGGCAGAATCCCTTCAACGTATTACCGGTATATCGATAAGCCGAAATAACGGTGAAGGTAGCCAAATTACAGCACGTGGTTTCGGGCCAGATTTTAACATGGTGACGCTAAATGGCAGAACGATGCCAGGCGCAGCATTACCTAATGGTGGTAGCGTTGGTAATTCCCGTGCATTTAACTTTTCTGATTTAGCCTCTGAAAGTGTCCGCGCTGTTGAGGTTTATAAAACTGGGCGTGCAAGTATAGCGACCGGTGGTATTGGTGCCTCGGTAAATATTCGTACCGCAAGACCATTTGATGCCTCTGAAACTGGAATCATGGCCAGTGTTGGCGCGAAAGCATTGCATGACACCACAAACCGCGTAGGTGACGATGTCACTCCAGAGTTGTCTGGTTTTATTAATTACTTAGACGACGATAGAAAATTCGGCGTGACCTTTACTGGCTCTTATCAACAACGTGATAGTGCAGCACAAGGCGCTTTCGTCAATCAATGGCGAGTAAACCCATTTGATGGCACAGTGCCACAATCTCCCGATCCAGCAAATCCCGATAGTGGCGACCCTATCGTTTTAAATAATGCCCCAGCTATGGGGCAGTTATTTGGTATCCCTTCAGATTTACGTTATTACATGGCAGATAGAGAGCGTGAGCGTACCAACGCCCAGCTTACTTTTCAGTATGCGCCTAGTGATGACCTAGTGGCTACCTTAGACTATACGTATTCAAAGCAAGACTTATATGAAGCTCGTGCGGAACAGTCAATTTGGATGGACGACCGTTACTTTACGAACTTAACTTTCGATGACAATACGGTTAAAACCCCCGTACTTATCACGCAAGAGCGTAGAGATTTATTGCCTCGAGATTTAGGCCTGGCGTTACAAGAGCTTAATCAGGTTAACGAAAATAAATCGGTAGGTTTTAACGTCAAATATTTTGCTACTGATGATTTAACGCTTCATTTCGACTTGCATAACTCTACAGCAGAAGGTCGACCAGACTCGCCTTATGGTACATGGACAAACCTTGGTCTTGGTGCGAATGTTGCCCGCGGTCAAGGTGTCGATTTCTCCGGTGACTTCCCTATCATGATGCTAGATTTTGACGATGTTTCTCGTACAAATTTAAACGGAAATGGCGTACTGGATCAAGACGATGTGGGTACATCAATTCTTGATATGAACTTTGCTTCACAAGAAACTGAAATCACCCAAGCTCGTATCGACGGCACCTATGCGATGGATACCGGAAGCATTAACTTCGGTATTGAATCTCGTGCTATGGAAAGTACTTCGCTTCAATCACTTACTCGTCATACCATGGGTAACTGGGGTATTGAAAACCCAGGTGAATTACCAGCAGGTTCATTAACCCCGCTCGATTTAGCCAGTGAGTTTAGCGATTTCAACACCACAGGTATGTTTTCACAAGGTTTCACCGGGAGTGTGGCTGAAATTGGTGCATTCGCAGCCGAAAAGTATGGTTTCGATTTACTTGCCAATAACCCATTTGCAACTAACCGTACCATTGAAGAAGATATTACGTCGGTTTATTTCGAGTTCGATTTATCCGGTGAGCTCAATGGTATGGAATACAACCTATTGACCGGTATTCGTTACGAAAATACGGATGTTACTTCTATTGCGAATATCAGTTTGCCTAGCGGGATTGCATGGGAAGGTAACAACGACTTTAACGTTCGTTTCGGTAGCGACATGGAAGATGTGGAAGTTGATTCAAGTTATGATCACTTCCTTCCTGCGTTAGATTTCGATATCGAAGTAATGGAAAATGTGATCGCACGTTTCTCATATAGCAAAACCATCGCCAGACCGACTTATAACAACTTAAGTGCGGCTTCTACCGTTGGTACGCCAAGTAGCCCCACCCTTCTTAGTGATGGCCCAACGGCAACGGCAAGTTCTGGTAACCCGGCCCTTATACCTCTTGAATCTGACAACGTAGATTTGTCACTGGAATACTACTTTGATGAAACCAGTTACGTATCGGTAGGTTTTTACGATAAACGCGTTAAAAACTTTATTGGTAACGAGCAGGTTGAAGAGAATATTTTTGGCCTAACTGATGCTACCGCAGGTCCTCGTGCACAAGCTGCTATGGACGAGCTTGAAGCGCGCGGTATTCCTATCAGCGATACCTCGTTATTTAACATGGTTGCTGCAATGGAAAATGGTGTCGATTACGACTCTATGACCGATGAACAGTTCGAAGCAGAATACGACATTATTCCAAATGGTGACGATCCATTGATGACTTTCATCAATTCGAAGCCTGTGAATAACAAAAATGCCAATATTTACGGATTTGAGCTGGCTGCACAACACTTCTTCGGCGATACCGGTTTTGGTATTCAAGCGAACTATACAACGGTTACGGGTGACATCGGGTTTGATAATAATGCAAACCCAAGTATTACCCAGTTTGCGTTAGTCGGCTTGAGTGATACCGCCAACTTGATATTCATGTATGAAATGGATGCACTTCAAGCACGTATTGCCTATAACTGGCGTGATAAGTTCTTAGATACCACGTCTCAATATGTGAATGAGCCAGGCTATACAGAAGCATACTCGCAAATTGATTTTAGTATGTCGTATGAAGTGTCTGAAGCATTGACTGTATCGTTTGAAGGAATAAACATTACCGATGAAAATATTCGTCGACACGGAAGAACCAGCGCTATGCTGTGGCAACTAGATGAATTAGGAGCGCGTTATGCATTGGGTGCGCGTTACACCTTTTAAATAAAGCGTACGCTTAGATGATATATGGCCTATTGGGGTGGAATGCGTTGCACCTCAATGGGCTTTTTTGTCATAGTGGAGACTGAATAAAACAGTAAAGTAAACACAACGCTTAGCAATAAAGAAACAAGCCCTCTACACTTAATGAAAAAGGGATAAACAGTGTCGAACCAACCTATTAAGCATGTAGTCATTGTGGGCGGTGGAACCGCTGGTTGGCTGTGCGCTGGAGTATTAGCCGCTAGGCTGGGTAATCGCATCGGCAACAGTGACGAAAGCGCAATTAATATAACGCTGGTGGAGTCGCCTAATGTGCCAAGTATTGGCGTGGGGGAAGGTTCTTGGCCTTCATTACGCGATACACTTCAAGAAATAGGTATCAAGGAAGCAGAATTTCTTACTTGCTGTAACGCATCCTTCAAACAAGGTTCTACCTTTGCTGGCTGGCGAAACGGTCAACAAAATGATAATTATCAACACCCTTTCACTACACCCACAGGCTATACTGAACTTGATATTCACCGTTGCTGGCAACAGTTTTTCAGTAACGAATCGTTTGAGCAAAGCTTTTGCTTACAACCCGATATTTGTCATGCTGGACTAGCACCAAAGCAAAACTCCACGCCTGAATATGCTTACGTACTGAATTACGGCTATCATTTTGACGCCTCCGCATTAGCGACCCTGCTTACAAACCATTGTAAAACCAGCTTAGGTGTAAAGCACACGCAAGCGCATATTGCGAACGTGGTTACACAAGATAATGGCGATATTGAGGCGCTGGTGACTGAAAGCGGCGATACAATTAAGGGTGACTTGTTTATTGATTGTAGTGGTCAACAAGGGCTGTTAATCGATAAACATTACCATGTGCCTTGGCACTCAGTGTCATCGGTGCTGCTAAATAACCGCGCTGTGGCCGCACAAGTACCTTATGGCAGCAGCGATATAGAGGGCTCAGCCGACAGCATAGCCTCAACGACAATCGCCACAGCCCAAACCTGCGGATGGACGTGGGATATTGGCTTGCAACACCGCCGTGGTGTGGGGCTAGTTTATGCCAGTGAGTATGCGAGTGAGGAAGATGCAGAATCTATACTGCGCGAACACTTAGCGAAGCAGTTGCCTAAAACTGAGATAGAGAAACTCAACTATAGACATTTACAGTTCGACCCAGGCTACCGAAAGCAATTTTGGGTGAATAACTGTATTGGTATGGGTATGTCATCAGGCTTTATCGAGCCGTTAGAGGCCTCGGCAATTGCGATGGTTGAATTGGGTATTCGCATGCTGTGCGATCAGTTTCCGCAGAACCGAAAACACATGAACCACGTGGCCAGGCGTTACAATCAGCGTTTTACCTATCGCTGGGAAAGAGTTATCGACTTTTTAAAACTACACTATGTATTAAGCGAGAGAACAGAGCCATATTGGAAAGCGCAGCGAAGCGAAAACAGCATTCCAGACTCGCTAAACGCCTTACTCGATTTATGGCAGTACCAAGCCCCCTCTCGTTACGACCTTATTGAAAACGAAGAGATCTTTCCCTCAGCAAGCTATCAGTATATTTTGTATGGAATGGGTTTTCACACCAATGGCCGGCAGCTTGATAAAAACAGCGACATGGTGAATAAAGCCTTCGCGGTAAAACAGAGCTTACAACAAGGCAAACGCCAATTGCTTGCTGGATTGCCAACTAACCGCGATTTACTCACCGCCATTTCTCATTGTGTAGAGAAAGAAACCACAACAAATAATAACGACAAGAAAGAAGGACCTCGCCATGATGTCATCGGATTCCGATAATTCAAACACTTCGGGAGCGAAAACTAGCCCAGTAAAGCGTGTCGTGATTGCAGGTGGTGGCACCGCTGGCTGGATGGCGGCGACAGCGCTTTCAAAATTACTTGGTAAATCACTTTCCATTACGCTGGTAGAGTCAAAAGATATCGGCATTGTGGGAGTTGGCGAGGCGACAATTCCCCCTATTCGTACTTTCCACAAACTACTCGGCATAGACGAAAAAGCCTTTATGCGTGCCACTAACGCTACCTATAAATTAGGCATTGAGTTTGAAAACTGGCGAGAGCAAAATCACAGTTACATCCATTCATTTGGCGTAACAGGTCGAGAGTGCTGGGCGGGTGAATTTCACCATTTTTGGCTGCGGGCAAAAGCCCTCGGTTTTGGTGGTGACTTCGGTGATTACTGCACCGAATTAAAAGCCGCGCAAGCAGGTAAATTTGCCTATAGCGAACGTATGCCAATGAACTTCGCCTATCACTTTGACGCCGTGGCCTACGGTCGCTTTTTAAAAGGGGTGGCAGTAGAGGCGGGAGTGACCCATATTGAAGATGATATTCAGCATGTAAGTAAATGCTCACAAACGGGTTATATAACAAGTATAAAGTTATCGGGTGATAAAGAAATTGCTGGCGACTTATTTATCGATTGCACGGGGTTTAAGGGACTTTTAATAGAAAAGGCGCTTCACACCGGGTACGAAAACTGGAGCCATTGGCTTCCCTGTGACAGCGCTTTAGCAGTGCAAACCGCGTCGACGGGGGCACCCATCCCCTACACAAAAAGTGTGGCACATACTGCAGGTTGGCGCTGGAAAATTCCGCTTCAAAATCGGGTGGGTAATGGATTGGTTTATTGCAGCAATTATATGAGCGATGACGAAGCCAAAAACACCTTATTAGATGCTATAGAAGGCGATACCCTAAACGAACCAAGAATCATAAGGTTCACGCCAGGTAAGCGTCGATTGGGGTGGAATAAAAACTGTGTAGCATTAGGGTTAGCCAGCGGTTTTATCGAACCATTGGAGTCAACCAGCATTCACTTGATCATGACGGGTATTGTTCGCCTAATGCGCTTGTTTCCATTTGATGGAATAACCCAATCGACGGTAGATGAATACAACAATAAGTACGACAGTGAAATGGCAGCCATTCTCGATTTTATTGTGATGCACTATAAGGTGACTAACCGAGAAGACAGTCCGTTCTGGGATCACTGCAAAAGCATGGAAATCCCCCCTTCTCTCACCCACAAAATAAACCTATTTAAACAAACCGGAAGAGTGTTTCTAGATGATGGGGATATCTTCCGTGTCGATTCATGGACACAAGTTATGATGGGGCAAGGCTTGTTGCCACAGCAGTATCATCGGGTAGCCGATGAAATGTCTGAAACCGAACTTGAGCGTTTTCTAGCAGGCTTGAAGCAGCAGGTAGATAATCAAGTATTGGCTTTACCTAGCCATGAGCAATTCTTGAAGCAATATTTGGGATAGCACGGTACTTTTTAGGTTGGGATAGTATTGAAGCAGTCCATATCGTTACATATTCCCAATCTGCTTTAGAATGCTGCCGAAGGCTTTGCCACCGTTCTTTTGGATTTGCTTATCGAAATACAAGCTACCAAGAATAAATGTCGTGATATGACCTATCGAGCGCCAGGTAACATGGGTTTTGCCATCTATTTCTTTTAAAGTGATTTCACCTAGCTTGTGGTCATATGGAAGAGGCTTCGATTTCACTACCTTATAGCCGAGTTTATAGGGAGGATCGTAGGCGACTATTTCTTCATGCAGGTTGGCCCCACCCGCAATAATCTCTCGCACAGCACCAAGGCCATTTTTTGCCAACTTACCTTCAACAGCAAGGTTAGATGCTTCCACGCCCTTGAATTGCGCATAGTTTGCATGGTCACTTAGCTTGGCAAAAACAAAGTCTATCGGCTTGTCGATAATGCGCTCTACATGTATTGAAAACATTCACCGCCCTCGTTGAATTTATTGTTATTGAATACGACTAATTTACTCACTTATTATCCAAATATAAAGCAACGGTTATATAGCTCAAATAAGCATTCTTTATTAGTAACTATAGAAGAACTTCCTCGACATAAATATATTATATATGTGAGTTAGCCTAACTTTACTTAGTGAAAAATGAAGTTGAAATTAAATAAATATTGTTGGACACTCTTTAGCCACAAAAACAAAAAACGTTAAATTAACTATATGAAATTATTTATAAAATGGAGTTTCCTCGTATCATTATCAGGCATAGCTGGAATTATAGGAGGTTTAATAAATGAAGATATTACAACTGAGTTAGCAGTAGGGATGTTTTTAGGAATATTAACATTTATCTTTATTTACTACGCTATTGATAAGTCCTTAATAAAAAGAAATCTAGAAGATAGAAGAAAATCTCTGATTTTAGCTGTGAAGATTAAAATGGCACTTCAATTAATACCTTTTATAGACGCTTTAGCAGGAGCAGCATCTTTAAATATTGCTAGTGCAATTGTACATAAAGGAGATTCAGAGCTTCTGTACATTTATTTAACTACAATATTGACCGGCGTTGCGCTTTCATGGGTGGTAGGTGTTATCTTCTTTATCGTTAGACTAATATCAAAAAATTTGCAGCCTAGTGCTGTTAATGCAATTAGCGAGTAAAACTTGAAGAACATTGAAAGTAAAAAGCCGCTGTAATAGCGGCTTTAACAAAACTTAATCTATCTAGAAGCTCTACTCAATATTCTGGATCTGCTCGCGCATTTGCTCAATCAATACCTTAAGTTCAACGGCTGATTGGGTAATGTCGGTATTAATTGATTTTGACCCTAGTGTGTTCGACTCACGGTTAAATTCCTGCATCATAAAATCTAAACGACGGCCGACTGCCCCGCCCTTTTTAAGAATGTTGCGTGTTTCTACTACGTGAGCGTTTAAGCGGTCTAGCTCTTCGGCAACATCGACCTTTTGCGCTAGCATAATCATTTCTTGTTCGAAGCGGCCGGCATCTAGCTCAATTTTGGCTTCTTCGAAGCGTGCTTGTACTTTTTCTCGCTGCCACACCATAATTTCAGGCATACGGGCGGTCACTTTCTCGGCTTCTACTTCAATGGCGTCTAAGCGCTGAGTGATCATGCCTTTTAATGCTTCGCCTTCGGTGGCACGGGCGCTTATAAAGTCGGTAAGTGCTTGGTCGAACGCGGCCATTACGTCGCCATGAATGGTGTCCATGTCGGCTTCTTCGGCAGCAATAACGCCAGGCCAGCGCAGTACGTCTAGCGGGTTAACTCCGGTTGATTGCCCGTGGGCTTGCACCCAGTCGGCGGCGTGAAGCACTTGTTTAGCTAGTGCTTCGTTAAGGCTAAGTTTGGTTACAGCAGCATCGTTGGCGGTGAAACGTAAAGCGCACTCTACTTTACCGCGCGCTAGTTTCTTTCTGAAACGTTCACGAAGCACCGGCTCTAAAGAGCGGAATTGCTCGGGTAAGCGGAAGTAGGTTTCTAGGAAACGTTGGTTAACTGAGCGTATTTCCCATACGGCCGATCCCCAGTCTTTTTTAGTTTCTACCCGCGCAAATGCGGTCATGCTGTAAATCATAAATGGTCCTTTTATTGCATTTTTTGCAAATGAAAGCCTGCAAAAACAACCCGCTTTCGCGCATTGTGTCATCATAATCTTAAGGCAGGTTTTCTTGTATTCACTATAGTAGCCTACATTGATAAGAGTTCGATATGTTAAAAGGGCGAAAGTTCGTTTTTAACAGCTGGTATTAGTGCGTTATACTTACGCCCCAAACTCAGGCTTGTCTGCACACTTACCCAATATTAAGTGCGCTACTTGCTGAAACTATTTCTTTTATAAGCATTCATCTCGTGGAGAACTCTATGCGTCCAAGCGGCAGAACCGCCAATCAAATTCGCCCAGTTACTATTACTCGTCAGTACACTTGTCACGCTGAAGGCTCAGTGCTGGTGGAGTTCGGCAACACTAAGGTGTTGTGTAACGCTACGGTTGAAGAAGGTGTGCCTCGTTTCATGAAGGGCCAAGGTAAAGGCTGGATCACGGCGGAATACAGCATGCTACCTCGCGCTACTCATACTCGTAGTGGTCGTGAAGCTGCACGTGGTAAGCAAGGTGGCCGTACGCTAGAAATTCAACGTCTTATTGCTCGCTCGCTTCGTGCCGCAGTAGATTTAAAACTATTGGGCGAGAACACCATTACGCTTGATTGTGATGTTATTCAAGCTGACGGCGGAACACGTACTGCCTCTATTACAGGTGCATGTGTGGCCTTGGTTGATGCGTTAACGTATATGCGCAGTAAAGGTATTTTGAAAGCGAATCCACTGAAGCACATGATTGCGGCATTGTCGGTAGGTATTTACAAAGGTACGCCTATCGCTGACCTTGAGTATACCGAAGATTCAGTTGCTGAAACTGACATGAATATCGTCATGACAGAAACAGGTAAGCTTATTGAAGTACAAGGTACTGCAGAAGGCGAACCGTTTGCGTTTGAAGAGCTTGATGAAATGCTAACTATTGCTAAGCACGGCTTGCGTGAATTGTTCGACATTCAAAAAGCAGCACTGGCGTAAGGAGTTATCATGAAAGCGTTTCAGCGCAGTTTTATTGAATTTGCCATTGAACGTGGTGTACTTAAATTTGGTGAGTTCACCTTAAAGTCTGGCCGTGTAAGCCCATACTTTTTTAACGCGGGGTTATTTAACTCTGGCGGCGACTTAGCAAAGTTGGGGCGCTTTTATGCCGATGCATTAGTGGATGCTGGGGTTGAATTCGACGTACTTTTCGGCCCTGCCTACAAAGGCATTCCTATTGCTACAACGACTGCGGTAGCCTTAGCCGACAGCCACCATCGTGATGTGCCTTACTGCTTTAATCGCAAAGAGGCGAAAACCCACGGTGAAGGCGGCAACTTAGTAGGTAGCCCGCTGGAAGGTCGCATTATGTTAGTTGATGACGTGATTACTGCTGGTACGGCTATTCGTGAATCTATGACATTGATAGAGCAGCACAAAGCGAGCTTATCAGGTGTGCTTATTGCCCTAGATAGGCAAGAGCGCGGTAAAGGCAAACTGTCTGCTATTCAAGAAGTAGAGCGCGATTTTGGTACTACCGTGATTGCTATTGTCACGTTAGCCGACGTTGTGACTTACTTAACCGAGCAAGACAACATGGCGGATGAAATTAAGGCGATAAATACTTACCGTGAAACCTACGGTATTTAAGTATGGCGTCTGAATTTCAACAAGCCTTTGATGAAGCCACAACGCATTTAGACGCGTTGGGGCTTCGTTGTCCAGAACCTGTAATGATGGTGCGTTTACAAATACGTAAGCTGGAAGACGGTCAAACTTTGTCGGTAACGGCAGATGACCCTTCAACGGCACGTGATGTGCCGAGCTTTTGTCGATTTATGGAGCACACCTTGGTGGCATCACAAACCGATGTCATACCTTATCAGTATGTGATCAAAAAGGGGTTGTAGGCTTACAGGCCTCGGCTAGGTTCGTCGATACCTAGCTTCAAACCCACAATAGATACCGAACATAATAAACCCAACTCCCACGGCAGCTAGCATGTAGAGTCCGAATGTTTGCTGAGTCAGGGTTTGTAGCGCTTGTTGTAATCCACCCGCTTCAGACGGGTCGCTTTGTATCGCTGATACCACAAAAAAGCTACCTACTAATAAATACACTATTCCTCTGGCGAAATAACCTATTCTGCCCACAACAGTGGTAGTTTTTCTCTTATGGCCGGTGAGCTTATCTTGTTCAAATTTCTTCAAAAAATCGGCTTTGTAAGCGTGCTTAAACTGCATAAAAGCAAATACTAAAATGCCAACGCCAATAGCCGCGACCAAGTAGATACCCCACTGATATTGCATAAGCTGCTGGCTTACCTGCTCGCCTTTTGAATCGCCACCACTAGAACTGCCACCCGTGTGACCACCAATAAGTACTTTTGCACCTAAGAAAGCGGCACCAAAATAAAATAAGCCAGATACGAACAAAAATACCCGCATAATGATGTCTTTGGCTTTTGTCATATCTAACGATTCAGTGTTCAAAATACTCTGAAGCCACCGCCACAGTGCGTAGCTGACCAATCCCGCAATTAAAATGCCTAGAAGCACTTGCCCAAATGGCTGTGACTTGAGCGTGACAAATACTTGTTCTTGTGTCGCTTTTTCACGGTCAGCGGCAGTAATTACCGAGGAAAGAATAAAGAGCCCCAGCATGGAGTACATGATGGTCTTTGCGCTGTAACCTGCGCTAGCAACGGCTGAAAGCCAGTTTGATGTATCGCGCACGGTGCGCTCCTCGTTCGTATAATTGAAAATTGTCTTGTGAGACTTTCAAGAATCGAACCATTAATAAAAGCGTGAAGAGACTAAGCGTAGAGAATCCAACCGTGAAAAATCAACCGTAAGAAGTAAATCAGTATGGGGACAACAGCGCGCCATGCTTGCTGTCATCTACATGAATACTACATGCATCTAGCTGCAAGTACCTATTCGTCGTTACCACTTACGGCTTGTAACAGTAGTTGCTGCAATTGCTGTTTGCTGCGAGAGCAGTTGCAATGAATATCAGACACATGCAAGTTTTGGCCGCTTAACATTTTTCGAAGCACCGATGCTTTAACGTTAAGTGAAATAAAATCATTATTGTCGTGAAAGTTTTCTACTGTCATGCTGATGTCCCTCGCATTCATGGAGTTTGTTTTACCGTTGATAGCTTATATCGCTAATGCAACATGAGCGCCTGCTGATGTTCGGCTGGCATAGCGCCACTACCTTGTTCAAGCGCAACCTGTATAGCGTAAATAAGCTTACATACCGAGGGCTTACTGGCATGCAAAGGAAGTATGGCGATAAGTTGCTGGTGGCACTCTTGCAAAATTTGATGCGCTTCGAGCTTTTTATCTTCTTTGTGTAACAACGAGGATAGATACATGGCCATAGTGCCAAAGGCCAAGACATCTTCGTGAATAGATTTATCTATTGTATCGTTTACCGGCTGCAATGCGGTAAGGACAACTTTAGCGGCTTCGAAGGTTTGATAACCAAGGCTCCTCGCCTCGTTATACTTGCCTGCTTGATGAGCTTGTTGCGTTTGTACCTGCATAGCTATTCTGTGCTCGCGGGCATGTGAAGGGTTTAGCTGCAACCATTTCCTGTAGACCGGGCATAACCGTTGTAAATTCATAATTTGCACCTCCTAAAAACTACATTAGTGCAAATGAGAATTATTATCAAATGTAAAATTGAAAAAATTTATCTGTGTAATGTACAAAGCAGATTAGCGATTCAAATACGCGTTAAGTCGCGCCAGAAAAACAACTAGCCTTTCAACATATTAACCGTAAACCATGTGCCAATGACCAATACGGTGAGTACTGCGATGGCGGCAAATTTATATTTCTTAATAATCTGTTCGGCTTTGTTTCCGGCAAAATACACCACGGCAGCCAAGCCAAAATACCGGATGGCTCGCGCAATTACAGTAGCTAACAGAAAAAGGCCGAGGGAGAATTTGGTGGCTCCTGCTGCCAGCATTGCCACTTGAAAGGGAATGGGAGCAATACCTAATGTCATAACAAACCAAAACCCTTGGTTTTGCATTTGTTGTTTAACGTTGTCGAATTGTTGTTGGCTGAAAAAGGTATCTATTGCCCACTGGCCCACTAAGTCGAATAAATAGTATCCCATCGCATAGCCGAATAATGCGCCTACCACACAGCCTAAGGTTGCCATAAAGGCTATTAACCATAGCTTATCGCGGCGCGCTTGCATCAATGGCACCATAACCGCTTCAAGTGGCACTGGCACAATGGTCGACTCTAAAAAAGACGCTAACGTAATGCCGGTGAGCATGTGTTTGGAGTCTACGAGTTGCTTCGTCTTTTTCTTTACCTTTTTACTCAGTGCCATCTTTTGTTTTGTACTACCCTGAAATTAATGTGGCCCTGATACTCAAGGCCTTTCCATTATTGTTTGTAAATCTTGCCGTCTTTCATCACAAACGACACACTTTCTAATAGCGATATGTTTTCTAACGGGTTACCTACTACGGCCACTAAGTCAGCCAGTTTTCCCGCCTCTAGGGTGCCTAAGGTATCGCTAACACCCAGTAATGCTGCGCTGTTAGCGGTGGCGCTTAAAATTGCGTCTGCTTCAGACATGCCAGCCTCAACCATTAAGGCGAATTCTTGCGCGTTGTCGCCATGTGCAGAAACCCCGCTGTCTGTACCAAAAGCAATTTTTACGCCTGCTTTATGGGCTTTTTCAAAGGTATTTTGAATAAGCGGGCCAATTGCCGCCGCTTTAGGGCGCACTAGCTCAGGAAAGTAGCCGTCTATCTTGGCTTTGTCGGCAACAAATTTACCTGCCAAAATCGTTGGCACATAGTAAGTCCCTTTTTGTTTCATTAGATCACGCACTTCGTCATCCATATAGGTGCCGTGTTCAATAGAATCTACACCCGCGATAATGGCGCGTTTCATGCCTTCTTTGCCGTGAGCATGAACCGCTACCGTCATACCGTAATCTTTTGCGGTTTGAACAATAGCTTCTAGTTCATCGGTCATAAACTGAGGGTTCTGGCCGCTTTTCGCTACGCTTAATACCCCGCCGGTGGCAGTGATTTTAATTAAATCTGCACCGTCTTGATAACGAGACCGAACGGCTTCCCGAGCTTCTACTTCGCCGTTAACCACGCCTTGTTCAGGGCCAACGTCTGGACGCAGTAAGTGAGATAATCCGTTGCTAGGGTCGGCATGCCCGCCAGTGGTAGCTATTGATTTTCCTACCGTGAATATACGCGGGCCAGTGGCATAACCTTTACTTATCGCATTTCGAAGAGATACGGTTTCATGATAGCCGTCCCCTAAATTTCGCACCGTCGTAAATCCGGCATCTAGCGTAATTTCAGCATAGTTAGCAGCTTTAAGCGCATAGTCAGCTTCATTCAATGAAAAGCGCTCTAAATAGGTTTGAGGGCCGCCATGCTGTGAAGATAGATGAACATGCATATCCATTAAACCAGGCATTACTGTGGCGTGCTTTAAATCGATAACCGTGTCTGATTCTGAAGGCGCTTTATAGCCAGACTCTACCGATGTAATTTTATTGCCGTCGATAACAATGGTCACTTCGCTTTTGAGTTTATCTGACGTACCGGTGAATGCTTTACCCGCATGCACTAAGGTGGCACAAAGTGCAGGCGCTGAAAGGGCTACTGTGCCTAGCGTTGCTAATCCTAAGGAAATAGCTAATGAAGTCAGTGTCTTTTTCATGGTGGTTCTTCTTATGATGTGTGAATAGACGAAGAACCAATGTAGAACACCAGTAAGGCTAACGCAAAACTTTGCGCTATTTTACCAATGCTATTTTATCGGAAGCCATTTTACTTACCGAGCTTTTATAAATGCTCAGTACAACTGAGCGGCATCCCTTCGCCAGCATGGGATTCTGCCTCGGCATTTGACCAGAGACTTTTAACCAAAGATATTCAGCGAAGCCTGACTCTAAATCCTGACTCTGAAGCATAACTCCGAAGCCTTTGACTACTACTTGGTGGGCAAAGCGCCAATAACGAAAGGAATCGTATTCGAGGTAACCACGAATTGCATTTCTTCATCAGTTTGTTGTTCGGTAGCGTGCTCAAGCAGTTGGTAATAAACGTTCTGATGTAAACGCGCCCACAAGTTGCGTCTAACTAAAACATAGGGAATGGGTGTTGCGTCAGTATCTTGCAAGTCGGCGGGGGGCTTTCGCAAGCTAAGTTGTTCCGCCGAGGTCAGTGTAACGATGTCGCCCGTTTGCGTGGTGAGCTCCAAGTTATCGTTATCAAAACGCCACTCGGTAACCAAAAAAGGCACGTCTTCTACGGTAATTCCCACCTTCTCAACAGGGGTAACCAAAAAGTAACTGTCCTCTTCTTTTTTAAGCACGGAAGCAAATAGCTTCACTAAGCTTGCTCGGCCGATAGGGCTACCTTCATAAAACCAACGGCCATCTAGCGCGATAGTTAAATTGATATCGCCGCAAAAAGGAGGGTTCCACTTTTCCACTGGGGGAAGGGGGCGCGCCTTGTCAGACGTGCCCTTCAATTGCTGTTGAAATCTAGTTAGATCCATTTTCTTCAAGCAATACTTTAATTTCACGCAACTTCGCTTTTATACGGCGCATATTATCTGGGCCTGTACGAAGCAACTGCTTTTGCGGCTCGTTCAGATTTTCTAAGCGAGGGTCAGTGTATTTATAGGTAACTGAATCGGTGTAAACTTCAACTGGTACTGGCACTTCAGGTGTATCGAGTAATTGATCGATAGCATCGAGTACAACTTCATTGAAGTTTTTATTCGACTCGCCAATTTCAGCGTATTTATCTTGAATATCGCCTTTGTAAATATCGTACATACCAAGCAAAGCTTCGCTTTCAAAAGACTCAAGCATGTTTACATAAGGCGTATAGCGCTTATAACTAGCGGCATCAATCCATTGCTTACCAGCCTGAGAATAAACACGGAAGGTTTGTTCAGGCGGCGCTAGCAACTGATGATTGGGCGCCATTTCATCATTCGCTAAGTTGGTGACCGAGACCACAAAACGCTGCAATAAACCTTCATTCACAATCATGCGGTTAACGCTGTCGTCAGTGGCGGTAGAAATATCCACTAGCGATGATTTTATGGCTGGGTCGCTCACATCTAACGGCTCAGGGTCTGGCTCGACCGGCTCCGGCATTGGCGGGACTTCATCAGGCTCTTCAAGTTCTAATGGTGGCGGAGCTGGCTTAGTTTCAAAAACGTCGGGTACTTCTTCAACAGGCGCTTCTACGTCTGGTTGAACAACCTCAGGTTCGGGGGCGACGGGCTCATCTTCTTTCGAAGGCCAAAACACGAGAGCCAAGATGACTACAATTATTACCCCGATAATAAGAAAATGGGGACCTAACGTACGCTTTTCTGACGATTCGCTCATAATATCTCCGCTGCAATAACTGATCTAATAATAATACTATCAGAGATAACACCCAATATTTGGATATCACGCAAGAGAATTGTTCTCTGATGAAGGTAATTTCCTTATTTAGAACACTTTTTAACGTAATTGGTTCGCAATTCGATCGCAATTTGTAGCAATTTCTTAGCGAGAGCATCACGTGCTATGAAACGCTAGAAAAGGAAAACTTTGGTGTCATTGTTCAATATATTCTTTAATTTTGCTGTGAAATGTAAAATAACTTGCTTATTTTATACATTTTATTAACAATTTGAGTGAATTTAAAAAGCGTAGATATTATGACTGTTATCCTTTTTGCTATTCCTTTATTCATTCTTCTTATCGCCATTGAGATACTTGTCGATAAACGGAAAAAAACAGGTCACTATCGTGCCAACGATGCGATTACCAGTTTAAGCATGGGCGTATTATCGCGAATAATGGCAATTGGGCATCAACTTATACCGCTTACTTTTTACGTATTGGTGTTTAACGCTTTTGCGTTTACCGAGCTGAGTTATTCACCTTGGGTATGGATAGCCGCATTCATATTGTACGATTTTTTCTATTATTGGAATCACCGTATGGGCCATGAAATGAGCATTTTATGGGCCGCCCATGTGGTGCATCACTCCAGTGAAGACTATAATCTTACTACCGCATTGCGGCAAACGAGCGGTGCTATTTTCAGCTGGGTTTTCTATTTGCCTTTAGCGCTTATAGGTTTTCCCCCAGAGATGATAATTACGGTTGGTGCGCTTAACTTAGTATATCAATTTTGGGTTCATACACAGCATATTGATAAATTAGGTTGGATGGAAAAATGGTTTGTTACGCCTTCGAATCATCGTGTTCATCACGCCCAAAACCGCGTTTATATCGATAAAAACTATGGTGGCGTTTTCATCATCTGGGATCGTTTATTTAATACCTTTATTCCAGAGCTAGAAAGTGACAAACCGATATTCGGCATTCGCGGTGCATTGAAAAGTTTTAATCCTTTTTGGGCAAATGCACAGCTATATAGTCAATTAGCCAAAGACAGTTTTTACACCTCACGTTGGCAAGATAAATTTCGTGTATGGTTTGGCCGCACAGGGTGGCGACCTTCCGATGTGGCCGAACGCTTTCCTTTCGAAAAAGCGCCACTAGCCTCCTTTAAAAAATTTCACCCTAAATTGGCTGCCCCGGTTACTTATTACAGTGTGGCACAACACGTTATTTTGCTGTGTATCACCGTTTATTTATTACTATTTATTCAAGCATTAAGTGGAGCCCACCAATTAATATTGGTGGCGACAATAGTCGCAATGAGCATCCAAAATGGGTTTATCTTAGCCGGCTCAAAGTTAGCATTAGCGCTAGAGGGGCCTCGACTACTGATATTTCCACTGATGTGGCTAGGAAGTGGGCTTATTATTCCTGCGGCCATATTCGGTGGCGCGTGTTTGGTCAGTATGATCATGCTCGTTAGAGCTGTGCGCTCTAGCGTAACACTCAGCAATATGGCTGAAAGCGTATCTTCAGAGAATACCGATACCCAAGTATCAATATCATCGTAATGAACCTGTTTGTCCCCAGTAACGTAAAAGTTAGCGTATAAATTATCAAAAAATTACCGGTTAATTTACGTGCGCTGAGGGGCATTTATGCACAAGTTTCTTTTTACCCAGATTGAAGGTAAGTCTTTAAGCATCGATTATCTTGAAGTTCAGTCGTATGAAATGAACGTTTATTTAGTGTACCTAACCGTGGGAGACAAAAGCGGCATGGTATACGACAAGCAGGACCGACCTATGCGTTTTTTCAGTACCGGCCAGATACGAGAAGTGTTTTCCCACTGCAGCGTGCAGCAAGCCGTTATGAAACATGACTCCCCTTACGACGAAATGATTGGTAACCCACCCAAAAGTGCAGAGCAAATGGCGCTGCCATTTAGCATGGCGTTACCTTATTAATCTTTATGTTGCTAGCGTTATAGCTGCCCCGTAATACTTGGGCGGCTGCAAAGGCGAGGCTCTTAATCTCAGTTGCCTAATCTCAATGGCTTAACCTCAGGGCTGTAATATCAAGGCGTTAGCCAAGGCTTTGCGGCAGCGCGCATATTAACCTGTGTGTCTAATCGCTTAGCCAACATGTAAAGCCCCCCTAACTTGCGATGAATAAACAAGGCATCAACCGGTGGTGTATGCCAAAAATCATGCTGCATGGTTAACGCCACACCTTTGTCGTGTAGCCTTGGTAACAAGTCACTATTGCCAAAATCGTAGGGGCCGTCTTCTCTAATGGCTTCACACGCTTCCATTCCTAATGCTATAACAAGGTCTCGCTGTGCATCACTATGCTCTTGATTTATTAAGCCAATCTGTAGGGCTGCGTGTTGCATGTCTTGTTGACTGCCGCTGGCCGCACTTTGAAGCAGTGCTTGGTAGCCCAGCGCAATATCATCGGGTACTTCTCGCGTTGCCCCGAAATCCAGCAATACCCATTGCTGAGTATCTTCTTTATATCGATAGTTGGCTAAGTTCGGGTCGCTTTGAAGCAGCCTAAAGCCAAATATCTCATTAAAAAATAATTTGAATAAAGATGTCATTAACCGGTTGCGAGTTTCTTGGGGGGCGTTCATCGCCGCGTCAAGGGGGCTCGCTTCGATGAAGTCCATTGCCAGCACAGAATCGGTTGTTAACTGTGGATGAACACTGGGAATAACAAATTGGTGGGAGAGCTCAGTATCATTATGCTGCGCTACCGCGTCTTTATACCGCGTTAGCATGCTGGCTTCACGGTGATAGTCGGCCTCTTGATGAAGTTGAATTTTTGCTTCTTCTAACAGCGGGCCAATATCTAACGATTTCGGTACTAAACCTGTGAGTTTAATGAGTGTTGCTACGTTATCAACATCGCTACTGATACTTTTACGTACACCAGGATACTGCACCTTCGCTGCCAGCATTTTCCCGTCCATTGTAATCACTTTGTGTACCTGACCAATAGACGCTGCGGCAACGGGCGTATAAGAAAAATACAGTAAATCATCATGCCAACTTTCGCCCCATTGGGCGTTTAGCGTGGCATTTAATTGTGCTTTTGGCATAGGATCGGCATCTTCCCTCAGCCGGGCTAATATAGTAGCAAGTTCTGGCGGTAAAAAGTCGCCAGTGTCCATAGAGATAAGCTGGCCTAGCTTCATGGCTGCACCACGCATGGTGGCGAGTTGGTTGGCAATATTGGTAATGTTTTTAGGGGTCAACAGCAATGCGCTAAGCGCGGGGCGTTCGCCTTTTATCCATTGGCTGGCACCATTGGTAACAACATTTCCCGCAATTTTGCCTGCCAAGGCACCTAAGCGCCCTACTCTCCCAATACGTGAAGATGGTACTGCTCGCGCTTTGCGTTCATTGGTATTTTTTGCCATGAAGTAACCTTGGAAGCCTTTAATCTTTTTTGAAACGCAGGCAGCTTCATTCAATGAAGCCCAACGTTTGAAGTTCAGTCTTTGAGGACCAACCTGTGAGGCTCAACCTGTGAGACCTGACTGTTAATACTATTTATACGCCAAAGAGTCGCTGGTCGATTACTTCTTAAATTTTTGTAAATTGCTTAGTTATATGGCGCCGCAGTAAGGTGTTACGAAGCGCTAGCTACTCGACAGGGAATAAAACTACCTGTGCTCAATATAGGCGTTTAGACTATCTGAGCTACCATTTGTAGTATAAGGCCTACTACACTGCCTATTGCAAACCCTACCCAGCCATTTTTTGTCATATAGCGAAATAACGCCGCGCCAAAGATGCCACACCATAGCATGGCAGAGTAAACCGCTATCATGCCCTCACCTGTGCCGCTGTTAGGTAAAAACATCATCACAATGAAGGTAAGCGCCATGGCGCCGCTAAGCAGCACCCACATAATATTCTTGTTGTTGGAAAACGCATTGGTGGTGGTATTGTCGCTCATGGAAAGTCCCCATGGTGTAAGTTAAAAGCATGCCCATATTCGTGCCCTTTTTATAAAAATCGACAATTCATTGATTGATACAAACCGATTGATATAAAAGCACGGTACTAGGTTAACTTAGGCGAGATTTACGCAAATGGGAATAAGACTTCAGGGGGATACAAAAAAGCACTGCGAAGTGGCAGTGCTTTAAATCAGTAACAGAAAGTTGAATAAAGATTAAGTAACACGTTCATCATGCGGTTAGTGCATTAATGATGGTCACCGCTAAACTCCACTTCCAGCAAGGTCACGTTGTCGGTGAAAGTAAGGGTCTTTAAAGGCCCATTCCCTTCTACATTTAACGTGTTAACTTGTGTTGGCCACAAATCACGTAAAGCATCGTGACGAATCATCAAACCATCTAACGCTGGCGGTTGAGCGGTTTCTTGGTACACCCAAAAGTGATTACCATCTAACTCAAAACCTACCAAACCTAAATCTAATGATTTTTCCTCACCGTTTAACAGCGCAAAATGGTTGCTTACGTAATCAGCGAACGCTTGCTGGGTTTTCTCTTCTTCCATAATGTCGGCGTGCTTATCAAACAGTACTTTTACGGCGTGCTCAGCATCGTGCAGGTTAAAGCGATGCATTACTTCAATGTTTTGCGTTCGAGGGTTGAACAACACCGTAGTAATAGCCGCTTTAACTTGGTGCGCGTTAGCCCAAGTACTGAATAAGCCGGTACATAAAAAAACGGCCACAAGCAGCGCCGTTAGGCCCTGCTTGTGGTTTTTAGCAGATAACTGAAAAGGCATAACCTTAATTGTCATCTTCGTCTTCGTCATCGTCGGTCTTTAGCTCGGTTTTTACATCGTTCATTAGATCGCGATACTCGTAAGTGTTACGAGGCTTAGACTTGTACGCTTCAATACGTGAAGGAATAATTTGACGCGGATAGTGGTTGTTTTCAACATCTACGTCAGCCGTTTCCCAATGTGGGTCAACTGTTACGCTTACTAGCTCTTTGCCCTTTTCAGTGACAATAAGCTTGCTTACCGCTTTCGGTGTACGGCGCCAAATTTCAGCAGGAATACGCATTTCTTCAGTTGTGCCGTCTTCAAATGCTAGCTCAAGAATAATCGGCATAACTAAGCCGCCCTTGTTGCTAAAGTCGAGTACATAGTAGTTTTTGTCTTCACGAACTGCACGTTCAAACGCTTTACGTTCCCAAGGCTCAAGTTTCTTCAAGAAACTACGGTACTTGTTGCGTTCTTTGTTGGTTACTGTGTAACGGTCGTTTTCGTCGTAAAAGTCTTTAATGTCATCGAAGCGGTCTACCCAAAGTTCTTTCCCTTCTTCTTTGTTACGAATGTCGGTAAGTGATTTAGGCTTATCAAGTTCGGCTTCACGCTCACGGGCGAAATCAATATCAGGATCTTCAGTGTTCAAACGAAGTTTGTAAACGCTATCTAGGCTGATATCAACGTGGTCAGTAGTGTAAAACCAACCGCGCCAGAACCAATCTAAATCAACACCAGAGGCTTCTTCCATGGTGCGGAAAAAATCAGAAGGTGTAGGACGTTTAAACATCCAACGCTGTGCATATTCTTTAAAGGCGAAGTCGAACAAATCACGGCCAAGAATGGTTTCACGAAGAATGTTCAGCGCTACGGCTGGCTTAGTGTAAGCATTAGGGCCTAGTTTAAGTACCGAATCAGACTGGGTCATAATAGGTACTTGGGTTTCAGACTTCATGTAGCTAACAATGTCACGTGGTTCAACGCCCCATGGAATAGTAGGATCCCATTCACGTCCAGCAACACCGTCTAAGAAGCTGTTTAAGCCTTCATCCATCCATGTCCACTGACGCTCATCAGAGTTTACGGTCATAGGGAAGTAAATATGACCCACTTCATGAATAACCACGCCAATAAGGAAGCGTTTTTCAGATAAAGAGTAAGTACGAGAACCATCGTCACGTAGCTCGGTGCGTGGACCGTTAAAGGTGATCATTGGGTATTCCATACCGCCAACTGGGCCATTCACAGACTGAGCAACAGGGTACGGGTAATCGAAACTAAAGCGGCTATAAACATCCATAGTGTGGATGATAGATTCAGTAGAGTACTTCTCCCAAAGCTCGCCACCTTCTTTCGGGTAGAAAGACATCGCCATGACTAACGGCTGAACGTCGCCGCCTTGATGGTAACCACGGGCATCCCACATGAATTTACGTGACGAAGCCCATGCGAAATCACGCACGTTGTCAGCTTTAAAACGCCATGTTTTTTGCTTGTTGGTGCCTGCTTTTTCGTTCTCTAGCGCTTCTTCAGCGGTAACAACGAATACAATACGGTCAGCATCTTCCGCTTCTTTCAAACGGTTACGCTGGGTTTTCGTTAGTACGTCATCAGCGTTTTGTAACTCACCGGTAGAAGAAACGATATGGTCGGCCGGAACCGTAATATCCACTTCGTAGTTACCGAATTCTAAAGTGAACTCACCACGGCCAATAAATTCTTTGTTTGTCCATGCTTCGTAATCGGTGTAAGCCGCTAGACGAGGGAACCATTGGGCCAGCAAGAAAATATCGTTACCGCCTTCACGTTCATCATCTGGGAAATGTTCGTAACCCGCACGAGCAGAAACCGCGTCTTCTTCAACAATATTAAATGCAAAATCGATATCGAAGGTGACGTTATTTTTAGGTTGAAGCGGTTGCGCTAAATCTACACGCATTAGCGTACCAACGATAACGTGGTGTAAATCGTTACCTGCACTGTCTTGCACCCGTGAAATGGTGTAACCCAATTCGTTATCGTCAACAAACTGTTGGCGGCGAAGTGCTGCCATGCTCAACTGTGCAGGTTTACCACCACTTGCAGATTGTGTTGCTGGCCCACGATTACCAATGCCACCAAATGTAGTGGTAAGGGCAGACATAGAATCGTCGCGGAATTTATTCTGATCCAATTGGATCCATAAATACTTCAACGTATCTGGTGCATTGTTGTGATAGGTAATGGTTTCACTGGCTTCAATACGGCGTGTATCTTCAATCAGTTTAACGTCAATTTTGTAGTCTACTTGCTGCTGCCAGTATTGATGACCTGGCTCACCCGCTGCATTTCGATATACATTTGGGGTAGGAAGAGATTCATCTAGCTGACGGAACTTATCTTCAAAATCGCCTTTTGTTTGATTTATTGCTGCGTTGGCGAATGGAAGATAAATCAGCATAGACAACACTGGCGCAAGCCAGAAAAGATGTCGTTGGTGCTTATTCATGGAGTTTCCCGGTTATTTTTATAATAAAATAAGCGAACTAGTATATAAGCCATTTTGCTTTTATCCCAGTTTTTGACCGTAAACTCACCCTGTTTTAACGCAAAAAACTGTAACATAACGTTTGTTTAAAAAGCGAAGTGTCGTATTCTTAAACCCCTGTTTTCTTGCATCATCTTCTTATGAACCGTCTCAATTGGCAGCGTGCCGTAATTAAAGTAGGTAGCGCCCTTATTGCGCCAAATGGCGATGCGTGTAGCGCCCGATTTCTATTAGCACTGGCGCGCTTTATCACGATAAGCCGCGAATCTGGCAAAGAAATTATTTTGGTTTCCTCGGGCAGCGTGGCTGCGGGTCGAAGCAAAGTGAAAATTCGACACAATGCCTCTATTGCTGAAAAACAGGCGATGGCCGCCATTGGTCAAACCCAAATGATGGCAAATTGGCAACGGTTTTTCGACTTTCCTTGTGCGCAGGTTTTGCTTACCGCTGACGATCTTCGCGATCGTACTCGTTATGTGAATATCAAAAATACCTTAAGAGAATTGCTGAATCATGATGCGCTTCCCATCGTTAACGAAAACGATACCGTGGCAGTGAACGAGCTAAAAGTGGGCGATAACGACAATCTTGGCGCGTATACCGCGCTGGTGGCTCAAGCCGATACTCTTATTATTTGTTCCGATATTGATGGGTTGTACACTGCCGACCCGCGTAAAGATCCAGACGCCACATTAATCAGTGAAGTGCACAATATCGATGAATCGATTTACAAACTAGCGGGTGGTGCGGGTACCTCGGTGGGTACAGGCGGGATGCGAACGAAAATTGAAGCGGCGGATAAGTGCACCAGTAGCGGTATTCAAACTATTATTGTTAATGGCCGGAAAGGGGCGTCTTTCGATGCCATGTTGAATGGTTCTATTCCAGGCACCTTGTTTCACGCTAGTAACTCGCCTAAAAAAGCCCGCCGACTATGGCTGACGCATACGCTTAAAACCTGTGGTCGTATTCATGTAGATGAAGGTGCAAAAGTCGCCTTGGTGGATCGCGGTGCGTCTTTGTTACCTTCAGGCATGACGAACATAGAAGGTAATTTTAACCAAGGAGAGGCGGTAGAAATTTGCTATGAAAACCAAGTTGTTGCAAAAGGTTTGGCCCTTTATAACGCGCGAGACTTAATGCTGATAAAAGGGAAAAAGTCGCAGCATATTGCGGATGTGTTAGGTTATGAAACGACCGACGTAGTTGTACATCGCGACGACTTGGTATTGCTATAGTTTCCACACTTTTAACTTTTTGGGATAACGCCACGCATGACAGACATTACACCATCGCTCAACGATTACCCTTATCACCTTGAAATTGCCACTCGCTGGCAAGATAACGACGCCTACGGTCACATTAATAATGTGATGTATTACAGCTTTTTTGATACCGCCGTAAATCGCTTTTTAATTGACGAGGGCGGCCTTAATATTCAAGAAAGTAGCGCCGTGGCTTACGTTGTCAGTAGCCAGTGCCAATATATTACGCCAGCAGCTTATCCAGAAACAATTTACGTTGGGTTACGGGTGATAAAGTTAGGTCGAAGTTCGGTTACTTACGGTTTATCAGTTTATGCCGGTGAGGCTAAACGCCGGGTGGCGCACGGCCAATTTGTGCATGTATTTGTGGACAGGCTCTCTGACAAAGCCGTACCTATTCCTTTAAATATTAAAACGGCACTTGAGTCTATTTGTGAGTCTATAGGCGAGGCAGACAATCAAGGAAATGCCGGTGGCCAATAGTCAATCCACTCAAGCGGGCGAAAAAAGCATTCAGAAACATCCACAGAAAAAGCTAAAAGGGGTTTTTCTTGATGCTGAAACCTTTGGTGCAGATTTACTGAATTCAGACACAATAGATACGTCATTGCTCAGTAGCCTCAATGTTGAGTTAACTTGCTATGACAACACCCTTCCAGAAGAAGTGGTTGGCAGAGTAGCGAATGCCGATATCGTGCTTACCAACAAGGTAGTATTAGATAGCGAGGCGCTAGAACACGCCAAAGCGTTAAAGTATGTGGGCGTCATGGCCACAGGTACTAATAACGTAGATAAGAGTTACTGCCAGTCTCACAATATTTACGTGCAGAATGTGGAAGGTTATGGCACCGACAGCGTTGCCCAACATACCTTAATGTTGCTGCTTAATTTAGCCACCGCATTTCCTCAGTATCATAACGATGTTGAACAAGGTAAATGGGCCACATCGCCGCACTTTTGCTTAACCGAACACCCTATTGTGGAGCTTGCCGGCAAACATGCGGTTATCGTTGGTTATGGAGAGTTGGGCAAGCGAGTTGAAGCGCTATTTATCGCAATGGGTATGAAGGTGAGTATCGCGGCGCGGCCTGGCGGGCTTTCCTCAGAGGAACGCGTCGATAATAAGCGCGACCCACGACCTTCACTGGAATCATTGTTACCTAGCGCCGATGTAGTCAGCCTGCATTGCCCACTCACTGATGATAATTATCACCTTTTCAACGAAGCTCGGTTGTCGTTGATGAAACGTACCAGCTTTCTTATTAATACTGCCAGAGGTGGGTTAGTTGATGAAGATGCGCTGGTGGCTGCGCTTAAAAGCGGGCAAATAGGCGGCGCGGCGGTTGATGTTATATCTCAAGAGCCTCCTCCCACCGATCATCCTTTGCTAACGGGCTCTGTCCCCAATCTTATTGTTACCCCTCATACGGCGTGGATGGCGAATGAGTCTCGTCAGCGCTTATTCAATAAGGCAATAAACCATTTAATGCAGTTTATAGATGATCAGACATGAATAATGGTGTGCTCTTTGCCATTTGTACGCTTATTTGGGGGTCAACGTGGATAGCGATTACTTATCAAATAGGGCATACCGCTGAGACCTTAGCCGTTGCGTGGCGATATACTTTAGCGGCGCTGTGTTTAGGACTATTTTGCGCGGTACGTGGTTTGCCGTTTAAGCTACCGTTACACATTCACATTAAAATGGCAGGAGTTGGCTTCTTCCTATATTGCCTTAACTATACTCTGCTCTACATGGCGCAAGCGCATATTATTAGTGCGTTACTCGCTCTTATGAGCTCCAGTATTATTTATTTTAATGTGGTGCTTCGCAGGTGGTGGTTAAAGCAGCCTATTCGCTTAGAAGTTGTGGTGGGGGCTACTTTGGGGCTGGCTGGCATCGTGTGTATGTTTGTACCTGAGTTCTCTAAAGTATCCATGGATGCAGCATTGGCTGCGGGCGTTTCTATCGCGTTTGTTTCTTTTTTCAGTGCATCAATTGGTAACGTTATTTCAGAGCGGATCCTCACTTCAGGTACGCCAGTTATTCAAATGAATTTTTACGCCATGAGCTATGCCATGGTGATGCTTTATATTACCGCGTGGGTCACAAACGAAACTTTGGTTGTTCCAACGGCGCCCGAGTTTTATATTTCGCTGCTTTATCTGGCGCTTTTCGGCTCGGTGTTGGCGTTTGGTTCTTATATGAAGTTGCTAAAGCAAATAGGCGCCGACAAAGCTGCTTATGTGGTACTGGTTTACCCCATTGTAGCGCTGGTTATCTCCACCTTTTTTGAAGGTTATACGTGGAGTTGGCTGTCTGTACTTGGCGTAGTCGTGGTACTGGTGGGCAACGCCATTGCTATGGGAAAAGTGCCCATGTTTATGCGACGCCCACCCTTAAGTGGCTAAGTATGAACTAGCTAGGCATGATTTAAGCGCATTACCTAAGTGCATTAATTTTTTGATTCAGTTCATAAGCCGGCTGAGTCACTATGGCTTCCAGTGTTTCGACTCGTTCAACTAAGGCGGCAATTTGCTTATCTTTTTTCTCAATAAGCTGTTGTTGCTGTGTGGCTTTGCTAGCAATGAATGGATTGCTACACGTGCCACTCATCCAGTCGTTAAGACGCCATTGAAACTTAGCATCTAAGTAACTTGCGCCTAGAGCGATGACGGTGATAAAGCCAATAAGTAAAAAAATGCTTAAGGTAGACATAGTGTGCTCCAAGGTAAAAGTTTGTGCCCGATTTTGTACCCAATAGTGGTGTCTCGATAACACCCTTCATGCTTACTAGTCTTTAGGTTTCAAAAAAAATTACAAAGAGATGTAATTTTTTTCGCTAACCCTAGACTACACAAAATAAGCACTGATGATTTCTGTCATCACATGCAAGTAAGCACAGTAAATGGGTGGCTTTTGCCGTAATAGTCGACAATGCAGCGCAGTGAATAATAAGAAATACTGAGGACGAGAGATTGGGGCAAGGATTTGAAGATGTGTTTGCACAGTACGGTAGTCTATTAAGTCGTGTGGCGAACAGTTACGAGGCTAACCACGCGTTACAGCAGGAATTGCTACAAGAAATAGCTATTGCTGTGTGGCAGGGGTTAGTGCGCTTTAAAGGCGATAGCAGTGTAAAAACTTATATTCTAAAAATTGCCCATAACCGCGCTGTTACTCACGTGGCAAATCAGGTGAAGCGCATCGATACCGATGAGTACAATGATGACGTGGTTATTGAGCAAATGTCACAAGTTTCCCCTGAAACGGCCACCAGCCAACAACAATCACTAACACGATTACTCGTTAAAGTACGTGCACTAGCAGTACAGCCGCGACAAGTACTTACCCTTTCCTTAGAAGGCTTATCTTATGATGAAATTGCTGATATATGCGGCCTAACCAAATCTCATGTAGGGGTTATTTTAAAGCGGGCTAAAGCAAGTGTATTAGAAGGAGACGCCGATGAATGATTTTAATAAAAGCGCTGATGATAATGGCATCGACAACGACCTCAGCGCGTTATGGCAAGCCCAACCCGTGTCGAATGTAGATTTGGAAGAGGTGAAAAAAACGTTTAAAAGCCAAACAAGAAAGCAGCGTCTTTATTTTCTAATCGATTGCTTGTCGTTAGTACCAGGAGTTTGGATTTTTATACATTACTGGGGCGAGCTTCCGGTTACTGCTCGCGTCTTATATTTTGGCCTAATGTTTTTCGTTATCCCTTTGCTTGGTTATCAGCTTTGGCTTAGAAGAGTGGCTGCGTTTGGCAGTAATGCGCAAACTAATAATCATGTACAACAATTGAAAAAGCAGTTTAAAAACAATGCACGTATTGCCTTTATTAATAAACATTCTGCCTGGATAGCCGTGCCTATTGTTATTGCATTTAATACCATCTTTACCTTGGCTAAGGCAGCAGAGGAAAGGGAGTATGGGCTGGTGCTGATGGTAACAGCAATCACCGCTGGCATTATGGCAGTGTGGTATGTTTGGGCGCATCGCAGGCAAAAGCAATTTGAAAAAAAATTAACGGCATTAAATAATATGAGTGACGGCGGCTAGCCATTTGTGAAGACCTGCCGCCCCGTCAAAGTTAGTTAACTAATTTGTCGCTTTTTCGGCCTTTGGGATAGCAGCTTCACCGTTACTGGTATCGCTGCTTTCATGATTTTTTCCATCACCATCACCATCACCATCTTCAACACGACCTTCACTATCATCATCGTCTTTTTCTTCTCCTAAGAAGAATTCATAGTATAAATCTAAGGCGAATTCAGACTGATCTTCAATGGTGGTTTGTACCGCTTCTAAAAATAAACGAGGCAACAAGCGGTATCGCAATGCTAAATCGGGCGGGTCTTGCCTACGCCGAAGTGTGCTGCTTGAATCATTGTTACTCAACCCCACATCTACGTTATATTCAGCCGTTAACCTGTCATTAATCTGACCGGTTACTGACAGTTTGTTCTCATTAGTGCTTAAGCTGAAATCATCAATGCCTAATGCATTACCTACTTGGCCGGTTAACGTTTTGGTATTTGAAAGGCCAAAGCCCAGTAACAATGCAGTGTAGTTAGGATCTTCGCTTTCAGCGTCTGGGCCAGACCCTGTTAGCAAGTACGAGAGTACATTTTGCTGATCCATTGCAGGCTCGGAGAATAAGTTAATGCTTGGGGAATCGGCGGCGCCGTCTATTCTAATGCCAGCAATTACATCATCGTCAGTTTTGTCTGGGTCGCGAATGGCTTCAATCAGCAGCATGGGTTGATCGATAGGGCCATTAAACTGCACTTCGCCCGTTTGTATAACAAGTTGCTGGCCGTAGGCGTTGTAGCGACCGTTGAGTATTTGTAAATCACCAAAGCCCACCAAAGCAGGTTGGTTATTCACTTTTACGCCGCCGTGCAAACTTGCGGTTAAACCAAATGCTTCCAGCTTCACTTCACCTGTTTTGGCTTTATCGATATTGACCATCACAGACGCATGCACAATATCAAGGGGTTCTTCTTTAGGCGGTTCGCCGCGAAGGTGAACATCTTTGGACGGTGACACCGCGCTTTCAGGCAATGATTCAACTTCAATACGCGCCCAAGGTATGTTGACACTGCCTGATACATCAACCTTGTCGGCGGTAGCCGCTACTTTCAAATCTGGCGATACCCGCAAACGCATGTTTGGTTGGCGTACCTCAAATTTATCGCCTTTCAAATTAATGTTCGCGCTTGGTACATCAGACCAACTGAGATCGCCGTTTAGCGACCCTTTACCACCGCCCAGCAAAAACGTGCCGTCGAAGTTGGCTTGTTGGCCGTTTAACGTAATTGATTGAGTCCAGTTTTCTAGTGACACGGGCGTGTCTTGAATATCAATGGCGCCGTTTTCTATTCGTAGTTCACCTGTGAGGTCCGGTGAGTCGACAAATCCCGCCAGCGTGATTGTGCCATTCATCACACCCGTAAGGGTGCGAATAGCTGGGGATAAAGGCTTCAGTGGCGCGACATCAATGTTAAGTAGTTCCAAATTACCGCTTATGGGTTTGCGCGTTTCAAAGGGAGACGTATTCACATTGAGTGTGGCATTGCCTAAATCTTCACTGGCAATAAGCGACTTAGCTTTAAGCTCTCCCTGCTTAAAAGTACCGGTGGTTTCCACAGAATTAACGGTTATAGCGAGTGGTCGTTCTTTTCCCAACTGCCATGTGGCAGGTGATAAAGACGCCGTAAAAGTCGCATCGATAGGATCGGCTTGGGAATATTGGCCTTGGGTTTTCACCGATAAGGTTGCCGGTGCTGCTGCCGCTATTATATCCGGCGCAAGCTCGTGCGCCCACAAGCCAACAGGCAATGCCTTAGCCCATACATTCCACTTCGCTTTATTTTCTTGGTAGTTCAAGCTGGTGATGCAAAGCTCTCCCTCTTCCCTCGAGTGCCAGCAGTGTTCGCCCACATTGGCGCTAAAAGGGGCCGTGCCGACATTTAGAGAAAATGGTGATGACAACGCCCACTGCATATTAGCGAGTTTTAATTTACTCTGCTCAATTTGTCCTGCCCATGTGTTGTCTTGCCATTTGCCCGCAAGGCTTAATGCAACACTATGTTCCGGTAGGGTTACATCAAGGTCGACCTTATGGTTTGTGTATGAGCCATCAATGACAAGCTTGCCATTGATTTCGCCTTGTTGGGCTGCCGCGTTTGAAAGCCCAGGCGACACCGCAATATTTGAAAAATTAAGTGCGCCTTTGGCAACGGGGTTAGTCCATGGGCCTGTGGCTTTTATGTTGCCAGATATCGCCCCAGCTACTTCAGGGTAAAGGTCGGCAATTGCCGCTACATTAAGATCAATATCAGCGTTGATATAGCGTTTGTTTAACAGTTGCCCTACCACATCAATTTTATTTTCGGCTTGCTCTACAGCGAGCGAGGCAACCAGTAAGTCGCTGGGGCCGGAATAAACGAAAGCGCCCGCTACCGAAAAGGGTTTGTTTTGCAAAACGCCTTTTAAGTCTAAATCTCGAATACTGACTTGCGGGCCTTTTTCCGTATATTGCATCACGCTGGTAAAGCCACCTTCTAACTGCTCAGGCGCGTACTCAGAAAACTGAACCCCAGAGACATTGGTAAAGGTGGTGTTTCCTTCCCAAGAAATCGCCTCATCTAAGTACAAGGTACCGGTATTGCTAATACTGCCTTCCAACGCTTCAATTTTGGCTTCGTTCACGAAGATGTTGTGTTCTTTTAGCACCACATTTAGCGCTACAGGCACCTTGCCTACATCTGGCAAGGTGGCGGCTGCCCCGCCATCTAATAGGTAGTCGCCCATGGTGCCATTAAGGGTTAACGCGCCATCGTGTAAAGTGCCAGACTCCAAAGTGGGTAAGGGTTGTTCCTTCCACGTTGCGCTAAATGAAATGGGCAAGTTGTCGCTAAGTACGTCGGCTGACAAATTCACTTTAGCATTCATCGCCCCTTCAGTTTTAAGATCAGCTTCAAGTGCTGCTAGCGACCCTGATGCTTGAAAGTCTACTTGCTGCTGGTTGTCACTTATAAGGCCGCTACCGTTTAGTGAGACTGACAACGGATAAGCACCATCTAAGGTGATGGCAATGTCTCCATTAAGTGTTCCTTGAGGGTGTACCATATTTAAATTGGCCAAGGACACACTGGCATTAGCGAATTCAAAATCCTCAAAGGTAAATGCTGATAAGGTTTGGGCAGATTCTTCTTGGTTTAAGGTGCCATTGGTCAGTGAAAACTCCCCGATTCTTATTGGAATAGGCGATGAAACCGTGGGCAGTTCTGGGGCGGTGTATGAAAGCGAATAAGATTTTGGTAGTGATTTGTTCGTGGCACTATTGTCAGCACTACTTTCAGAGGGAGCATCATCCTTGTTCGCGTTAGCCGAAGAGGCTGTTGTTTGAGTGGATGCTTCAACTTGATGAAGGGTAACGGCTAAATCTTCAAGCGACACCGATGATATCGTCAGCTTATCATTGCCCAAGAACTCATCTAAGTTTAACTTCCCTAGTTCAACCGTCTGGCTCGGCATGTTAAGGGTAAAACGCTCAACCTTGGCTTGGCTTACTTCTATAGGTAAAGGCAGCGCAAAACTGCCTGTTTCTTCAGTGGATTCTGTTTCTGGGGCCGCGCTTAATTGCTCCACAAGTATATCGTTGGCATTTATTTCGTTAACGCAGACTCTAGGCTCAAAGATACAGCGCCACGTAACATCAAGGTACGCATACTCAGCGTGTACCCGCCACTGCGCATTTTCCCACTTAACGTTTGAAATAGTAAGGTTGTCAGCCAGGCCGCCCTCAATGCTTTCAATACTTAGCCCGCTCACTAGATTATTGGCAATAAGGCGAATAGTTGGTCCACCCAAAGGGCTAATTAATAATCCGTAAACAAACACCACGATAAGCACAGGCGTTAATAGAATGGTTGAAATTGTGCGCTTTCTCATAACTCTGGCCCCAGCATTAGATGCAGCTGCCATGTCTTTTCATCTGGTGCAAAGCCCCGAGCTACGTAAACGCGAACTGGGCCTATAGGAGATAGCCAATGAAAGCCCGAACCCACGCTGTAAGTTAATGTAGTATCTAAATCATTGGTTGCCGTGCCCGCATCGGTAAAGGCGGCAATACGCCAATTTTGTGCAATGCGGTAAGCATATTCCACGCTGGCAGTTGCCAAGTATTTTCCACCAATGGCATCGGTAACAGTGTCACCGGTTTCAGGGTCGATAACATCGTCCGTAGGGGAAATTTCTCGATAATCGAACCCACGAACACTTTGATCGCCACCGGCATAAAACCGCAGTGATGTAGGCACTTGTGAAAAGTCATTGGTTTTAATAGCGCCGAGCTCGCCTCGAATAGAAACTCGATGCACATCAGAAAAGGTACGAATGACCATGCCTTCCAATACGGATTTCACAATATTGATGTCAGAGCCAAGATTATCTCGCCCTGCTTGGGCTAAGAACTGAAAGTAATTGCCATTGTTAATATTAAGGTCGTTATCTTTGGTAATGTAAGTTATCGAGTAGCCTGGCAGTATTAGCGACGTTGTGGTGTTGTCAGTGTCGCCTTGATCGTAGGTTTCTCGTAAATAGGTGATAGAGCCATCGTGTTGCCAAGGAGAATTATCTTCTTGAAAGTAGCGGTGGGCAGCAAGTGATAAGGTTTCACTTTCAATCGAAGTATTGCTGTACTCAATGAACTGATAACCTGCTTCAAAGCTAACGTAATCTTTGGTGATATTCTGCATCGGAATGCGATAGTCAGCCGTAACCGATTGCTCGGGTTGAGAGATAAAAATATCGGACGATATTGAATGACCGCGATCATTTACCCAAGGGCGCTCCCAGCCTAATGTTACACGTGGGCCAGTGTCGGTAGCAGCACCGATAGAAACATCAAAAGCATCACGAGGGCGATGTGCTAGCGAAACCTCGATAGGTACATTTAGCCCTTCAGCGTCACTTACTACAGGCCTTGCAATAACGCGGTTGAAGTACCCTGATTGATTTAACGAACGGTTGAAGTCAGACAATTTTGCTGAGGAATAAGGTTCACCTTCTTCAAACGGAGTGAGTCGTTCAATAATCGCTTTTGCTTTGTCTTCCCCAATAAATTTCAATTTACCAAAGTTATAACGAGAGCCGCTTTGGGCAATAAGCAAAATGTTGGCTTCTTTTTCTTCTCTAACCAAATCTAACCGCGTGGCTTGCCAATAAAAATCAAAGTAGCCGTGAGATAAGGCATAATTGAACATCGATGACTTAAAAGACTCATAAACGGGTTGATTAAGCACATCCCCCTCTTTGAGTGAAAACCCATTAAAGCGGCTTCTAAAGTCGTTATCTTCTCGGCCTACACCAATAATTTCTCGGGTGACCTTTGATACAAGAAGTGGGTCGTTAAGTGAAACTGTCACAACGACCTCATCGTCCTCAGTGACTTCCACTGTTGCATCACTATTGTAATAGCCAAAGGGCTGCACGGCGGTGGCTACCGTAGCGATAACTTCGTCCTGCCAGAATGGGTCATTTAATAGCTCAGTTTCTACATCTAAATTGTTCAAGTGCAGCCGAACATTATCTTTAAGCTTATCTTGCTTTACCCCATTGATTTTGTAGGTAACTGCGTGAGCAGAGGAGATAAAAATGACAAATAGGCACAGCGATAAAAACCGAAGAGCGTAACCTTGGTGGCGCCGGGTTTTAATACACGCTAACGGCGCTTTTAGAGAAGAGAGAAAGCACGGTGGCATTGAAAAATGCGATTCCTTGTAGCAAAAAAAAGAGACGGCGCGGTTTCAGCCTTTACAAAAAAGGGGCGCTAATATGATACGAAATAAGTAACACTGCATCGACGATGCTGATAATACCATACCCCTTTATATACTGTGTATTTAGTAAAAAAGCACAACTAAAGTACAGGTTAATCTTAAATTCGTTTTAGTGTAGTGTTTGGTCTAAATGTAACTAATTATTACAATTAAACTTTCTTTTTGAATTATAAATCGTTGTATAGTGGTACAAACTTCGAGCTAATCACAGGATGAATAGTTCAATAAGGGTTGTTAATAAGCAAAGGAAAATATATGCGCTGTCGTTTTTTCTCGTGTATCCATTCAGTTACTTCTTTAGTTGTCCTATTTTTCTTCAGCTTAGTAAGCGTTTGTGCGCTAAGTGACGAAAATACCGCAGAGCCTGTAGAAAATGTCTCAGCGCCCCTGCCTTATACCGTATTTAGTGCCCTACCGGCTTATCGAATGCCCGCCTTATCGCCTAAAGGCGATAAAATAGCGTTTGTGAAGAACGTTAACGAGCCAGATGAACTATCGGTTTTGGCCACGTTTGACCTGACTACAGGTAAAATTCATTACCTTCTTCACTCAGACAACGAGAAGGTTAAAATTAATTGGTACCGGTGGGTTAACGATGAGCGAATAGTGGTTAGCGCTCGTTATGAAAGCCGTCGCGGCAATACGCGGGTCTATGACACCCGTCTACTTGCTATGAATTTTGATGCGCAAGGTGAAAAGCCTAAACACCTTCTAGATTGGCGAAGACTTAAGCGAAGAGCCGCTGACCCTAATCGTGTTCCCCAATTTCAAGATAATGTGATTGATTGGCTACCGGACGATCCTGAACACATCTTAATGGCCATCGATGTGGAAGTTTTTGCCCTTCCTTCTGTATTTAAAGTGAATGTCTATACTGGCAGCACTTCGAGGTTAGAGCGTGGGAAGCGTAGTATTAGAGATTGGGTCGTTGATAGACAGCACAATGTTCGAGTAGGTATCACACTTGACTATGACAGCGGTGAGCGTCACGTATTACTTAAAGAAGGTGACAGTTGGCGAACCCTGTTTAGTTACAATGCCATGACTGAAAAAGGACAAATGCCTCTAGGGTTCGGTCTCGATCCCAACATTCTCTACTATCAAGGTTATAAGGGAGACTACAAAGCCTTGTTTACGTTAAACCTTGAGACCAACGAGCATACAGAAATTTTCTCTGATGAAGGTTATGACGTAAATGGCAGTTTGATCTACTCTCCTGTTACCAACGATGCTATTGGTATTCGTCACCTTGGTAGACATTACTGGGACGAGCGTTATGTCGCACTTCAAAATGGCTTAGACGAAGCGTTGGTCGACTATTCCAATACACTCGTTAGCTTTAGCCGTGATGAGAAAAAATATATTGTTTATTCTGAGTCAGACACTATGCCTGGCGCCTATTTCATTGGTGACCGTGAAAAAGGTTCATTAGATTTCTTGTTTCAGCAGTATCCTAAAATTGAAGAAGGCATGCTGACTGAGCATAACCTAATCACTTACACTGCCCGTGATGATATTGAAATTGAAGCTTACTTAACCTTGCCGAAAGGAGAAGGGCCGTTCCCTACGATTATTCACCCTCATGGTGGGCCCGGTGCGCGAGATTTTAGTGGTTTCGATTACTGGACCTCGTACTTTACCAATAAGGGCTACGCGGTGCTTCGCCCCAACTTTAGAGGCTCGGAAGGTTATGGTTTCGACTTCGCGCAAAGCCAGATGAAAAGCTGGGGGCTGTCGATGCAAGATGACATCACAGATGCAGCAAACTGGATGGTTGAGCAAGGTTATGCCACCAAAGACAATATGTGTATTGTTGGCGCGAGTTACGGCGGCTACGCTGCGTTAATGGCGGCGGTGAAAACGCCTGATTTGTTTCAATGTGCAATAAGCTTTGCCGGTGTGAGTTCATTAAAGCATATCGTTATCCACGCCAGACGCTTCGTAAATTCAGACTTGGTAAAAGATCAAATTGGTGACGACTTCGATGACTTAGAATCGCGTTCTCCTTATTACAATGCAGAAGGGATAAAAACGCCGATTCTACTGGTGCATGGTGAAGAAGATCGCATAGTTAGACCGTTACAAAGTCGCTACATGGCTGATGAACTTGAAGATTTAGATAAGACCTTTAAATATGTTGAGTTAGAGTCGGGTGATCACTACTTGTCAATCCAAGGTAACCGTCATCGCTTCTTTGCTGAAATGGATGCATTTTTAAATAAGTATTTGAAAACAGAGTAAGCCGGGCTTTTTGCGGTTTTTCAAAAACAGCCAGAGCCGCCAAGTTCCACGACCAAATAGCGTGAAACTGGCGGCTTTTTGTTCATCTTTACGTTACACTTCTGCCCATTCAGCGTGCAATTTTGATGCACTAACGCGTCAATCATCACACTGAGCAACACAAGTACTATCCCCTTCTTCGTTAAATAGAGAAATTATGTCCCATTCAAGCGAGACCGCGCCTAATGCTGGCCAGCCTCAAGGAAAGCCCCCTTTAGGGTTAATTGAATTTGTCGCACTGATGGCTACCATGACATCGTTGGTGGCGTTAAGCATTGACGCTATGCTGCCTGCACTGTTGCAAATAGGCGATACGTTGAACGTTGACGAACCCCATCACACTCATCTTATTGTGACCGTATTCTTTATGGGAATGGCCTTCGGGCAGATGTTTTTTGGTCCATTTGCGGATAGTCGTGGAAGACGGCTCACTATTTTAATTGGCTTGTTTGTATTCGCGATTGGTACGTTTGTATGCATGTCGGCCACTAATTTAGAAACTATGTTGGTTGGGCGTGTGATACAAGCTTTTGGGGTGTCGGGGCCTCGCATTGCTGCTATGGCGATTATTCGTGACCTTTACGTGGGTGATGCGATGGCTCGAGTGATGTCATTTATCATGATGGTGTTCATCCTTGTGCCGATGATAGCGCCCATGGTGGGACAGGCTGTAATGACCTTTTTCGGGTGGTTTCATATATTCACCCTATTTTTAATTGTGGCAACATTAGCGGGTACATGGTTTTTCAGCAGGCAAGGGGAAACCTTACCTAGGCATAAACGCAGGCCGTTTTCATTTAAGCAGTTTTACTTGTCATCAAAATTCATCCTCACTCATGCAACAGTGATGGGATACACCTTTGCAATGGCCGGAATTTTTGGTTCGTTTCTCGCGTATTTAAGTGCTTCACAAACCATTTTCCAGGTGTACTACGGTGTGGGCGATTTGTTTCCTTACATATTTGCTGTTTTGGCTTTCTCTATTGGTTTAGCGTCTTACTTCAATGGCACCATGGTGATGAAATTCGGCATGCGCCGTTTATGTCGCTTTGCGCTTAAAGGCGTTAACGGATTTGCTGTTGTCTATCTTGCTTTATTGTTCGCTTACGATGGGTTGCCGCCACTTGTGCTTACCGTTATTACCATGTTCGTCGGTTTCTTTTTTGTGGGAATTTTATTTGGTAATTTGAACGCACTTGCTATGCAGCCATTAGGCGACATGGCAGGGCTTGGAGCCGCGATTATTGGCTCCCTTTCCAGCCTATTTTCTGTGCCTATTGCGCTGTTCGTAGATAGCTTTTTAGATGGCAATTTATACCCCATAGGCGTGGGCTTTTTTGTCTTCTTTGTGTTGGCTTACTTTGCGGTGAGATATGCAGAGCGGGTTCGCGAATGTGGGGAATAGGTAAAAACGAGTAGGCATAAAAAAGCCCGACCAAATTGGTCGGGCAAGAGGGCTTATATAAAGCACCTAACGACAGAAACTGTCCTAACCGATGATGGCTTTCATGTCAGTCATGTAGCCACGCAGGGTTTTACCTACTTGCTCAACACCGTGAGTGCGGATAGCTTCGTTAATATCAACAAGGCGCTTGTTTTCAACCTGATTAGAGGTTTCTGACAATCCCTTACCAATAACTGAAGTATCGATAGTAGGCATAAATTTCTCACGCAAAATTGGAATTGCTGCATTCGCAAACAAGTAGTTTCCATATTCTGCTGTGTCTGAAATTACCACATTCATTTCATACAAACGCTTACGAGCGATGGTATTCGAGATAAGTGGTGTTTCATGCAGTGATTCGTAGTAAGCCGACTCAGGCAAGATACCCGCTTCAACCATTACGTCGAAGGCCACTTCTACACCGCACTTGATCATGGCAACTAAAAGGATGCCGTGGTCAAAGAATTCTTGCTCGCTGATTTCACCTTCATAGACAGGTGCGTTTTCAAAACCAGTTTCACCAGTTTCTTCGCGCCATCTAAGTAGGTTCGCATCGCCGTTTGCCCAATCTTCCATCATAGTGCGAGAGAACTCACCGCTAATGATGTCGTCTTGATGCTTTTCAAACAGTGGGCGAAGCAGGTCAGTTAGTTGCTCTGACAAATCGTACGCTTTCACTTTAGCTGGGTTTGATAGGCGGTCCATCATGTTGGTTACGCCACCAATTTTAAGTGCTTCAGTGACTGCTTCTAAGCCAAACTGAATAAGTGCACCAGCATACGCTGCGTCAATGCCGTCAGCGGTCATTTTCTCAAAGGCAAGTACTGCAGCAACTTGTTGCATACCACATAAAATGGTTTGCTCGCCCATAAGGTCAGATTTAACTTCAGCTACAAACGAAGACTCAAGTACACCGGCACGATCGCCACCTGTTGCACTCGCTAATGCTTTAGCGGTATCCCAACCCTTGTTTTCAGGGTCGTTCTCAGGGTGAACAGCAATCAATGTTGGTACACCGAAACCACGCTTATATTCTTCACGTACTTCTGTACCTGGGCACTTAGGTGCACACATCACTACCGTAATATCGCTACGGATTTGCTGGCCTTCTTCAACAATGTTGAAACCATGTGAGTATCCAAGTGTTGCGCCTTTTTGCATTAACGGCATAACCGCTTCTACAACGCTTGCATGCTGCTTGTCAGGTGTTAGGTTGTACACCAAGTCAGCACTAGGAATTAGTTCCTGATATGTGCCAACGGTAAAACCATTGCTAGTAGCACGTTTGTAAGAGTCACGTTGCTCTTCAATGGCTGCTTGACGCAGCGCATAAGAAACATCTAACCCAGAGTCACGCATGTTCAAGCCTTGGTTAAGACCTTGAGCACCGCAGCCTACAATGACAATCTTTTTGCCTTTTAAGAACTGACAACCGTCAGCGAATTCTTCGCGTGCCATGAAGCGGCAGCGGCCAAGCTGATCTAGCTGCTGGCGTAGCGATAGGGTATTGAAATAATTAGCCATAAAAATTCCGAACAACATTCATTTTCGTCATTATCAACAACCAACCGTGGCGTTGACGACCTCGTCTATGACGACTTGCTACGCAGATTAAGGGATTTCTTTTGTTTTGGAAAATGATATATTTGCAAGATAATATTGCAATAAGTGAAACACTATGGATTTTCGTAGCCTTCAACTGTTTACGCATCTCGCCACAAGCCTACATTTTGGTGATACTGCGCAAGCTATGTACGTATCGCCTTCTACCCTAAGCCGCGTTATACAAAGGCTAGAGGATGAATTGGGTTGTACTTTGTTTAAGCGCGATAATCGGAAAGTGGCACTCACCCATAGCGGGCATAAATTGTTGTCTTTCTCTACTCAAGCCTTAAAAGACTGGCAACAATTGAAGGTAGACTTACGAGAAGACAGTAATTCTTTGCAAGGCGAGATAAGTTTGTTTTGCTCTGTAACGGCAAGTCAAAGCCATTTACCCGCCATATTACGTCAGTTTAGGGCCCAGCACCCAGGCGTGGATATTCGTTTAATTACTGGCGATCCCGCATTAGCCATAGATAAAGTAAAGCAGAAAGAATGCGACTTATCGATAGCGATTTATACACCTGATTTACCTACGGATTTGCACTTCTCTCCATTAGACAACGTGCCATTGGTACTGATTGCACCACGAGACTGGCGATTGACCCAATTGACGCAGGTAGATTGGACTAAACATCATGTGATCATGCCAGAGCATGGTCCCACCAGACGCATTGCCTACCACTGGTTTGCAGAGCATGGTATTCGGCCGAACGTGTATGCATCGGTAGGAGGAAATGAAGCTATCGTTAGCATGGTAGCGTTAGAGTGTGGTGTTGGCTTTGTGCCCAAAGTGGTGCTCGATCATTCCAGTATGGCAAGTTTGGTTACCCAAATTCCGGTAGATGACATTGAGCCCTATGGATTGGGCTTATGCTGTTTGCAGGATAAGCAAAACGAGCCACTTATAAACGCATTTTTACAGTTAGAAATGGCGCCCTAACCTATTAATGATAAGGCCTAAAGCCATTTAGACTGCAATCATGCCAAGCATTGTGGCTTAAGCTTTCAGGCTTGTTGTTAACCGATTATCACTCATGACATTACTGACTACTAAGTTGCTTAATTAAGGTATCCAATGCGCGATATCCTAGGGCTTCGGCTAAATGAGCGCGAGTAACCGTAGGCGCTTCAGATAAATCTGCTAACGTTCTTGCAACTTTAAGGGTGCGGTGGAACACCCGCATCGATAAATTCAATTGCTTAGCGGCCGCTTGTAAAAAGTGTAAATCTGTATCGGTTAATTGGCATAAATCAGCAAGCTCACCTGCATTTAACTGTGAATTTGGCTTACCCTGTCGAAGAAGCTGAACTTCCCTTGCCCGTAATACCCTATCCCTAGCCTCTAACATGGAATCAGACGCAGAGTTTACCGGTGGCGATAAGTCGTAACTGGCTAGCCTTGGCACCTCTACTTGTATGTCTATTCTGTCCAGTAGGGGGCCCGACAACCGATTTAGGTAACTTAACTGCTGTTGTGGGGTTAAGCGGTTGTCGTCTATATCACCAGTTGGACTGGGGTTCATAGCCGCTATTAATTGAAAATTAGCAGGGTAGGTAGCGCTCGCCATTGCGCGTGATATATGTACATCTCCCGTTTCTAAAGGCTCTCTAAGTACATCTAATGCGCGGCGGCCAAACTCGGGTAATTCGTCTAAAAATAATACGCCATTGTGAGCTAACGATATTTCGCCAGGTACGGGTTGCGAGCCACCGCCGGTAAGCGCTACAGCAGAGCTAGTATGGTGTGGGCTGCGCATATGGCGCTTTAAAAATCGCTCCACATTTAAATTTTCCCCTTTTACAGAATGGATGGAGGCAACTTCCAGCGCCTCCTGTTCAGTCATGGGGGGTAATAGTGCAAGTAACCTACTGGCCAGTAAGCTTTTGCCTGTACCTTGTGGGCCTACCATTAGCAGGTTATGGCTACCTGCTGCGGCAATGGTTAGTGCACGTTTAGCTTGGGTTTGGCCAATAATATCATCCCAGCCCATACTGCTAGATGAGGAGGCACAAGGGGTAAAGGGTTGGCCTTTATTGAGTTTTTTATTATTCGCCAAATGCTCGTAAACAGACAGAAGATCAAACGCTGGGTAGCGCGTAGCATAAGAGACTAACGAGGCCTCAACATCGTTAACACCCGGAAAAACAAGTGGTGTGTCATCGTCAGCAGCTGCAATTAAAACAGGAACAAGCCCGCTTACTGGCTTAATTTCACCGTTTAAGCCAAGTTCGCCCACAAAGGCAATGTTGAGGACGCTGGTGTCGGGAAGGTAGCCTGACGCTACCAAAATACCTACCGCAATGGGCAAATCGAAGCGGCCGCCGTATTTAGGAATATCAGCAGGGGCCAAATTAACGGTAATACGCTTTGCCGGAAAATCGAAACCACTATTAATGAGTGCACTACGCACCCGCTCTCGAGCTTCTTTTACACTGGTTTCCGCCATACCAACCAGCTGAAACGCCGGCAGGCCATTAGCCAAGTGAATTTCTACCGACACCTCGGGGGCTGCTACGCCCTGCCCCGCAAAGGTTTTAACTACTGCCATGCTCATATAATGTCGCTCTAGAAGAAAGTACTTTGGGATGAATACTTTAAGTGAGCATGGTAATAGCTGAAACTGTACTTAGGACAAGAAGAAGGACTAATTTTCGTTATAAAAGACCGGCATTTCCCAGTGCCAGCGTAAGGCTCCTAGGCGCAGTAATACCGTGGATACAAGTGCAACTGCACCGCACCACTGAGCCTCAAAGCCTAAGTACATGGCTAAGCCATAGGCCATCCCGCCAACAATGCAGGTCGTCGCGTAGAGTTCCCCGCCTAATACCAACGGCACTTCTCTACATATAACATCACGTAATAGACCACCAAAAACCCCTGTAATGGTGCCCATGGCAATGGCTACTGCAATACCTGTGTCATTGGCTAAGGCTTTTTCAATACCTACTACATTAAACAGTGCTAATCCAAAGGCGTCAGCAATAAGAAGATAATGATAAGGAAAGCGTGGGCTCAATCGTAACCAGATAATAGGAATGAAGGCAGCAATCAAGGTAGTGTAAAGATAATCGTTGTCGGCAATCCAGAATACAGGGACATCCAGCATCATGTCGCGCAGTGTTCCACCTCCTATAGCAGTGGCACTTGCCAATACAATAACGCCAAACCCGTCCATCCGTTTTTGGTACGCCATCAGGGTGCCAGAAATAGCACACACGGCTACCCCTGCTAAATTTAACCAGTGAAACCAGTCTACCATTGTATTGCGATACCCTTTTTATCTGACGAAAATAGCGTTTGAACCGCAAAATACTTGATTTCGGCGGCGGTTTCATGCTATTTCTTTGCGCATATTAATCGTGTAACGGCCAATTCACGTTTAATTGGGGTGAAAAAGCCATAGCCCTATCGTACAACCATTCATTTTAGCATTCATCCAAGGAACTGGGTGTTGCTCGTCAATTAAATCTGTAAATTCAATAGCATAAGCTTATTGTTTTTATCTGATGTCCTTTGTTTTCACGACAAACGACAGTGTTTCAATGTCAGTGATAAAGCACAGATGCGTAAATTTATGTGTCCGCGCGTCGCGTATTGCATCCAGCGTATTGGGCGCTCGCGCACTGTCATGTATCATTCGTCTCGGTATTAATATTTCCGCAAAACGCGGTTCGGGCTTTACGCTCAATTTTTGAAGGATTACTCATGGCTAAGCAACCTGCCGAACATATTTGGTTTAATGGCGAATTGAAACATTGGAAAGACGCTACTGTTCACGTAATGACGCATGCTATTCATTATGGTTCGTCTGTATTTGAAGGTGTGCGTGCATACGACACGCCGGATCAAGGTACTTGTGTTTTTCGTTTAAACGATCACAACCGTCGCTTGTTCGATTCAGCGAAAATTTATCGTATGACCATTCCATACACGTTAGATCAAATAAACCAAGCTACCCTTGATATCATTCGTGAGAACAAATTGAAATCAGCGTACATTCGCCCTATCGCGTTTTACGGTGATATTGGTATGGGACTTCAAGTGCCTTTTGGTACGGAAGCTGAAGTTGCCATTGCTGCATTTGAATGGGGCGCTTACTTAGGTGAAGAAGCCCTTAAAAATGGTGTAGATGCTGGTATTTCTTCTTGGAACCGCTTAGCCGCTAACACTATGCCTACTGGCGCTAAAGCCGGTGGTAACTACTTATCTTCACAACTTATTTCGATGGAAGCGCGTCGTCATGGCTACGGAGAAGGTATTGCCCTTGATACTAACGGTTATATCAGCGAAGGTGCGGGCGAAAACATTTTTGTTATTCGTGACGGCATTGTGATTACCACGCCTAAAACTGCAGCCATTCTTCCTGGTATCACTCGTGATACGTGTATGACGCTACTTAGAGATAAAGGTTACGAAGTTCGCGAAGAAAATATTCCTCGTGAAGCTATGTACTTAGCAGATGAAGTCTTCATGTGTGGTACAGCGGCAGAAGTAACGCCAGTACGCAGTGTAGATGGCATTGAAGTAGGTGCGGGCGGCCGTGGCCCAATCACCAAAGAAGTACAAGATATGTTCTTCGGTCTTTTCAACGGTACTACTGAAGACAAATGGAACTGGTTAACACCGGTTTACAAGTAATTAATTTAGCTATTTATTAAACGGGAAGGATTTTATGCCCAAGTTACGATCTGCAACGACTACGCAAGGTAGAAATATGGCCGGCGCACGCGCTTTATGGCGTGCTACGGGAATGAAGGATTCTGATTTCGGTAAACCTATTATTGCTATTGCTAACTCTTTCACGCAGTTTGTGCCGGGGCATGTGCATCTAAAAGACATGGGTCAATTAGTCGCACGAAGCGTTGAAGCCGCGGGTGGTGTAGCAAAAGAATTTAATACTATCGCAGTAGATGATGGTATTGCTATGGGCCACAGCGGCATGCTTTATAGCTTACCTTCCCGTGAAATTATTGCTGATGCAGTAGAATACATGGTGAACGCGCACTGCGCCGACGCCATTGTATGTATTTCAAACTGCGACAAAATCACCCCAGGAATGTTAATGGCGTCATTGCGCTTAAATGTACCTGTTGTGTTTGTATCAGGCGGTCCGATGGAGGCGGGTAAAACCAAGCTTTCTGATCAAATCATCAAACTCGACTTAGTAGATGCCATGGTGGCCGCTGCTGACGATAAAGTAAGTGATTCTGATACCGACGAAATTGAACGTTCTGCATGCCCTACCTGTGGTTCATGCTCAGGTATGTTTACTGCAAACTCAATGAACTGCTTAACCGAAGCGCTAGGTTTATCGCTTCCGGGTAATGGTTCAATGCTAGCGACACACGCAGACCGTGAAAACTTGTTCAAAAAAGCAGGTTCACAAATTGTAGAGCTGTGTAAACGTTACTATGGCGACGATGATGAAAGCGTATTGCCACGTAACATTGCTAACTTTAATGCCTTTGAAAATGCCATGAGCTTAGATATTGCCATGGGCGGTTCAACTAACACGATTTTGCATTTGTTAGCAGCAGCAATGGAAGGTGAAATACCTTTCACTATGAACGACATAGATAGACTGTCACGTAAGGTTCCGCACTTATGTAAAGTGGCACCGTCTACCCCGAAATACCATATGGAAGATGTACACCGAGCTGGTGGGGTATTAGGTATTTTGAATGAATTAAATAAAGGTGGCTTACTGCATGGTGATGCAAACCATGTGTTAGGTAAGTCGCTTACAGAAGTGATTGCCGATTGGGATATCACTAACCCAGACAATACCGATGCGATTAAATTTTTCCGCGCTGGCCCTGCTGGTATTCGTACTACCCAAGCGTTCAGCCAAAGCTGTCGTTGGGATGAAGCAGATGCAGATCGTGAAAACGGTTGTATTCGCTCGGTTGAAAACGCCTTTAGCCAAGAAGGTGGCCTAGCCGTGTTATACGGTAATGTGGCAGAAGATGGCTGTATTGTTAAAACCGCTGGTGTTGACGACTCGATTTTGAAGTTCACCGGTACTGCACGTATTTACGAAAGCCAAGATGATGCCGTAGCCGGTATTTTGGCTGACGATGTTAAAGCAGGCGATGTGGTATTTATTCGTTACGAAGGCCCACGCGGCGGACCGGGTATGCAAGAAATGCTATACCCCACTTCATACTTGAAGTCGAAAGGCTTAGGTAAATCTTGTGCGCTCGTTACTGATGGCCGTTTCTCTGGTGGTACTAGTGGCCTGTCGATTGGTCACTGCTCGCCAGAAGCTGCCAGTGGCGGTGGTATTGGTTTAGTTGAGCACGGCGATAAGATTGAAATTGATATTCCAAATCGTAGCATCAACATCGCTATTAGCGATGAAGAGCTAGCAGAGCGCCGCGCGAAAATGGAAGCCAGCGAAAAGCCTTGGCGCCCGAAAGATCGCGTTCGTGAAGTATCAACATCATTGAAAACCTTTGCTGCATTGGCCACCAGTGCGGATAAAGGCGCAGTACGTGATGTATCGAAACTGGAAAATCTATGACCGTTAGCGATCACGACTATTTAAAGAAAATTCTATTAGCCCCTGTTTACGACGTAGCCGTAAGCAGTGAGCTTTCTTACATGTCGTTGTTGTCTGCCGAATTAGGCAATGAAATATTCTTAAAGCGTGAAGACCAGCAACCCGTTAAGTCATTTAAGTTACGCGGCGCTTACAACCGTATAAGTTCGTTAAGCGAAGCACAGCTTAAAGCAGGCGTTATCGGTGCTTCAGCTGGTAATCACGCACAAGGTTTAGCGTACAGTGCTAGGCGCAAGGGTATTCAGGCAACTATTGTTATGCCTGAAACCACCCCTGACATCAAAGTGGATGCAGTACGCCGCTTTGGCGGCGACCATGTAAACGTTGTTCTTCATGGCACCAGCTTCGATCAAGCCAGTGGTCACGCTAAAGCACTGTGCGAAGAGCATGGATATACCTTTGTGCCACCGTTTGATGATCCTGACGTTATTGCGGGTCAAGGTACAGTTGCGCGTGAATTATTAGAACAAAACCCTAACTTGGATATTTTATTTGTTGCGGTAGGCGGTGGCGGTTTAGCGGCTGGTATTGCGGTCTACTTAAAGCAATTAAAGCCTGAGATTAAAATTGTTGCCGTTGAATCAGAAGAGTCTGCCTGTTTTGCCTTGGCGCAAAAAGAAGGTGCACCTGCTGCACTTGATAACGTAGGCATTTTTGCCGATGGCGTTGCCGTTAAGGTCATGGGTCAGGAAACCTTTAGGCTGTGTAATCGCCTAATTGATGAAACCATGACGGTAACCAACGATGAAATATGCGGTGCCATTAAAGATATTTTTGATGACACTCGTGTTATTGCTGAACCTGCTGGGGCCTTGTCTGTGGCGGCCATTCGAAAGTATGCCAAGCAGCACGACCTTACCGGCAAGAAGCTAGGCGGCATTTTATGCGGCGCGAATATTAACTTTCATACTTTGCGTTATGTGTCTGAACGCTGTGAACTGGGCGAGCAAAAAGAAGCCGTATTCGCGGTGAAAATTCCTGAGCGCAAAGGGGCATTTAAGCAGTTCTGTGAATGTGTTGGCGCAAAGGCGATTACTGAATTTAACTATCGTTATGCTAATGACGACGAAGCCCATATTTTTGTAGGGGTTAAATTAAAAGGCGGTCAGCAAGAATTCTTAAGCCTGCAAAGCGACTTAGAAGATAAAGGCTATCAGTGCTTTAATTTAACCAATAACGAATTAGCCAAACTGCACGTTCGTCACATGGTAGGGGGAAGGCCACCGGCCATTCTAAACGAGCAAGTGTTCAGTTTTGAATTCCCAGAGCGCCCTGGCGCATTGCTAACCTTCTTAAATACCTTGGGTGAATCTTGGAACATTACCTTGTTTCATTACCGCAACCACGGTGCGGCAGAAGGCTTAGTGTTGGTTGGGTTTGATATTGCGCCAGAAAGCAGAGAAGCTTTCAATGAGCATGTTATTGAACTTGGCTACAAAGTAGATGAAGTAACACAAGATCCTGCCTATAAGTTCTTTTTATCACAACCATCTAAGTAAAGAGCAAACCGTTTTCGCTTTACCTCGCTTCAAGTTAAGCATGGCTTACCTTGGGGCGAGGTAAGGCGTATTCCAAATTAATAAAAAAGCCGAAGCGTTGTATTTCAACGTTTCGGCTTTTTTGTGGCATCGATAACCGTCTCTTCAGTGTGCAGCACTGTAACTACTAACTAGTTGCAAACACACTGACGAAGTATAGGCTAGTTATGCAATACCACGTTCTCTAGATGCTGGGTCATTTCAGGCCATACTAGCGCCATCACGTCTTCCCGAAGTGCTTCACACTCTTCAGAGTATTTCAGACTGCCATCTTCTGTAGAGTCTAACCAATGGTTATCTTTTAACGCACTAATAAAGCTAGACAGCACGTTCTTATCGTAAAACTCAGGTGAGCTTAGCCCATAAAGGGTAGATAAGCGTTCTGCCACTTGGCGGCTGGTGCGTTCAAGTGCACCGCGACTAATCACTTTCTCTTTGTCTAAAATAGTCAGTACTACCGCATAACGCTGCAAGGTTTCTTGCATACAACGGCTTAACAACCATGCTGAATGAAACTGTTTTTGCTGAGCATCAGGAGGAAGTAAATCGCCATCTTTAATACGTAGAAGGCCTTGGTCTACTAATGCATCAATAAGCGCATCCGTATGTGTAAGGGCTTCATCTTGAGATAAGTGTAAAAATAGTTCGCGCTGAAGCAGTGGGTATAACGCAGCAATTAACTGGAATACTGTGGCTTTACTTGTGCCTTTATGAGCAAATACACAGGCCATAATTAATCCCGGCAATGCGAATAAGTGCAAGATATTGTTGCGATAGTAGGTGAGATAAACCGCCGACTTAGGTTTGGGGCTGATTAACCGACCATAATCGTCTTCCTCAACCACAAACTTGCCAAGCTTTAAGGTATCGTCGAACAATTCCTTCGCGCTGGCATCCGGAATGGTGGCATCGGCACTGAATGGCACGTTTTTGAACAAACTGATAAAGTCGCCCATCGCTTGTTTAAGCTCAGACTCACTCATAGTTTGTGTTTTTGACGACAGTAAACACAGCGATGTTAACGCCATGCCATTAACCGCTGCTGCGCGATTAATACGTGTCATGACATTGTTGGCCAACTCGTTTACGGCCGGCGTTAGCCATGCAGGCTTTTTCTCTGGCTCAGCATCACGGCAGTCGCGCCAGTTTGGCACATGGGTTTCTAAAAATTGGTTCAGCTGAATAGGCTCACCAAAATTCACATAGCCATGACCGTAGTTTTTAAGCTTGCGGATGGCCGAGAACACTTGCCAGTTAGATTCTTTTTGCTTCTTAGTCCCCTTTAACTCGTTCAGGTAGCTTTTCACTTCCATCACGTTTTCGTAACCAATATAGACTGGTACTAGGCTAACGGGTCTATTCACACCTTTCAGCATGGCTTGAATGGTCATGGCAAGCATGCCTGTTTTCGGTGGGATAAGTCGACCAGTGCGACTACGGCCACCTTCAGGGTAATACTTTACCGAATAGCCTTTGTTGAAAAGTAGCTCTAAGTACTCGCGGAATACCGCGGTATACAACTTGTTCCCGGCAAAGCTACGGCGTAAGAAGAAGGCTCCGCCGCGACGAAAAATTTTACCAACCGGCCAGAAATTTAAGTTAATACCCGCGGCAATATGGGGAGTTACCATGCCTTCATGATAAATCACGTAAGTGAGCAACAGGTAATCCATGTGACTGCGATGACAAGGCACGTAAACAATCTCATGGCCGTTAGCGGCTAATTCGCGAATACGTTCAGAGTGGCCAACACTAATACCATTGTAAATTTTGTTCCAAATACGGGTAAGCAGTCGATCGCCAAAACGAATTAACCCTTCGCGATAATCAGCTGCTATTTCGGTAACGTACGATTGTGCTCTGTCTTTTGACGCTTCATGGGTAATTTTTTTACTGCGAGACTCTTCTGCCATAGCACGGCGCACGGCATCAGAACCGAGTACACTGTTGTTCAACTCTTGGCGCTCTAACAATGTAGGGCCAGTCATGCTCTGGCGCTTACGCTGGAAGTGAGTGCTTGCTACACGCACCAGTTTGTGCGCAATGCTTTTATCACTACCATGTTGGTTTGACATGGCACGAGCCGAAACGGCTTTTGAGTAATTGATAAAATTATCGCGGCCTAAAAACATCACGATAAAGAGTTTTCTCAGCCAACTTGGCGCGGCATTATCGGCAATAAGGTCAGCTAATCCAGGCGTACCTCGCCCAGGCGCTCGGCCCCAAGTTACAAATACCGGAACCACTTGAAGATCTAATTGATGATGGTCTCTGTGCAAATGAAACAAGTCAGTAAATACATCTTCAATACCGGTATCGTCAGCTTGTGAACGAAAAATCGGTTGGGTTTTACGCAGAAACAGCGTAGATGGGTATTCTCTGCCCGCTAACGTAAGCGTATCAGTCGGGCTCGGTAGACCTAGTGCTTCTGTTGACATTCTAAGTGCTAATTGATCGGTTACCGAGTTTGCTGGAAGCAAGTAAACGATGGGCTTCGACTTATCAATGCCAAGCTCAGTCTCTACGTTTACGGGAATGCTGTGGGCTTTAACCAGCAACTTAACAGGATAATGAAATAGCGACAAAAGGGCTTTTCGCATCCACGACATGAATTCTGTAATCCTATGAAATTAAAACGGGAGAAGTGTACCACATCTCGTGCAATGTCATGCAGAGGCCGTGGGGCTGTTTGAAAGAGTCATTAGTATAAATTGTCGCCATAGCATATTGATTGAGCGTGTTTTTACCTACATATCAATTAGTGGCATTGCCTTTGTAATGCATAGCCACGTCACAGCGTTCATAAGAACAACCAAATTTTTGCATGATTTCTTCACAATGAACAAAGCCATTTTTCTTATAAAGATGAATAGCGGCCTCACACTTCTTATTCGTTAAAAGAAATAATGTATTAAAAGCAATGGCAGGGGCGTTATTCAATACATATTGCAACAAGCCTTCGCCTACTTTTAATCCTCTTGCTTCACTGACCACACCCATCTTAGTAAGTTCGAATACCCCTTCCCCTTTTTTCATTAATGCGCATGTGCCTACAATGCCAAAATCGGGATGTTCAGCAAACCAAATGTATCCACCCTTATCGATAATATTACGCTGAGGGTTGCCAATAACGGCCTCATCAACGCTCTCTAAACGAAACATCTTGGTGATCCACTCTCTATTTATGCGGTCAAAGTGGGGGGCTAGCTCGGGGGTATAGTCGAGGTAATGCAACATGACGGAATTAAATACACTGATTAAAGATAGATAAAAGAAAGGTTACTTTATGCCTTAATGCCAAACTTGTCACCTCGGCGTAAACCCAATTAAAGGTAAGGCGCCTATTCACTATTTCCTGTCTAAACAGGCTGTCTAGTTAAACTGACGCTTTCATTTATAACAAAAGTTTAATTTTTATTAATACACCTTTTAATTATTAACAATTATGACTAGAATCCGCTCTAAATAAGAATATCTATCATTTTCAATACTGTTTGAATTATCACTCGAGGAGACTTGCTTGAAACTTGGTAAAGCAACTATTTCTACTGCTGTTCTATTGGCACTTTATGGCACATCTGTTTTGGCTCAAGACACTGTAGCTGAATCAGATGAAAGCGTTGAACGTATTACAGTACGCGGCGCATTCTTTGGTCAACAAGTCGCCACAGCGGTAAAAACCCCAACACTATTGGTTAACGTGCCACAATCTGTATCGGTAGTAAGTGCACAGCAAATTTCAGAACAAGCACTGTTTAGTATTGCCGATGTTATGCAATACACGCCAGGTGTGAGCATTGGGCTGGGTGAAGATCATCGCGATCAGGTGACTATTCGTGGACAGAACACTACTGCCGATTTCTTTGTTGATGGGCTTCGCGACGACGTTCAGTACTTCCGCCCATTATATAATTTAGAACGCGTTGAAATATTACGTGGTGCGAACGCACTTTTATTTGGACGCGGTGGCGGCGGTGGCGTGGTTAACCGTGTGACTAAAGTAGCCAGTACTGCGGAAGACTTCACCACATTGTCAGCAGGTATTGATACCTTTGGCGCTGGCTCTATTAGCGTAGATACCAATAAAGCCATAGATGCCAACAATGCGTTTCGTTTTAATGGTGTGTTCGACAGCATTGATAACCACCGTGATTTTAAAGATGGTGAACGTTACGCATTAAACCCTACCTATACATGGATGGCTAACGACGACACTACGGTGGTGGCATCTTACGAATACGTAAACGATGACCGTTTAGTCGATAGGGGGATTCCTTCATTAGATGGTGCGCCGCTGGAAGGCTATGACGATACCTACTTTGGTGATCCAGACTTCAACAATACTACCCTTGAAGCACATATTGCCCGCATTCGTGTTGATCATTCACTATCGCAAAATTGGAACTTGAACGGTACGGTTCAGTTTGCTGACTATGACAAAGCTTATCAAAACTTGTACCCCGTTAATTTTGATGCTGATGCAGGCACAGTCACGTTAGACGGATATCGTGATACTACAACCCGTGAGAACACGTTGGTTCAATTGAACCTTATTGGGCAGTTTGCCACGGGTGATATTAACCATACCTTGTTGACGGGAATGGAATACGGTAGCCAAGATACAGAAAATGCTCGCCGTGATGCGTTTTTTGCAGACAGTCAAGACGATCAAGTATCCTTCGTGTTTAGTGACCCACTAGTAATTCCTTCAATGACGCTGACCGACCCAGTAAGAGATCGTGCATCTGATGTCACCTTTACCTCAGCGTTTGTTCAAGATGAAATTAAACTTAACGATAATTGGATCGTGGTAGCGGGTCTTCGCTACGACAACTTCGATATCGATGTCGTAGATAGTATTGAAGTGGCTGACGGTGCAGATGATGGCAACAACGGTTTTCTATCAAGTTCTGATTCACAAGTGTCTCCGCGTGCAGGCTTAATTTACAAGCCAGCGGAATCAGTATCGATTTACGCAAGTTACAGCAAATCGTTTTTACCTCGTTCAGGTGATCAATTCCTTTCACTGTCGCTGACAAGCCAAGCGCTAGAAGCTGAAGAGTTTGAAAATAAAGAAATTGGCGTGAAGTGGAATTTATCTGACTCGCTTAGCGTGACAGCAGCGGCATTTGAAGTTGAACGTGAAAACGGCACAGCGCAAGATCCTAACAACCCGGAAGCGTCTATTTTAACCGGTACCGAAACCAAAGGTTTTGAAGTGCAGGTGGTGGGTAAACTTTCAGAACGTTGGGTAATCAATGCTGGTTACAGCAACCTTGATGGCGAAGAAATGGGTCGAATTGTAGATGGCACATTGGCGAACCGCGACTTAGCGCAGCTACCAGAACATATGCTGACGTTATGGAATCAGTATGAAGTAAATGATGAATGGCGTGTTGCATTAGGCGTGATTTATCAATCTGAGCAGTATGCTTCATTAAATAATACGGTTGAGCTACCTGACTTTGTTCGCGTAGACGCTGCACTTTATTACGACTATAGCGAAGACGTTAAAATTCAGCTAAACGTTGAAAACCTATTCGACGAAGATTATTTTCCGTCAGCACATAACGACAACAATATTGCCACCGGCGAGCCGCTTAATGCGCGTTTGAGTTTGCAATATAAGTTTTAGTCACGCTAAATAGTAGTGATATACAAAGCGGCCTTCATGGCCGCTTTTTGCGTTGTGGTTAGGTCAGTATAAAAAACATGCTTTGCAAAGCTTTGTGCTTGTCATTTCCTTTTAGGTGTATATACTTACAGGAACTGTATAGACAGACAGGTCTTTTATGCGCCCACTCACAGCAAGACAAACAGAAGTTCTCGAGCTGATAAAAACAACCATGCTCGAAACTGGCATGCCGCCTACCCGTGCAGAAATTGCCCGTCATTTAGGTTTTCGCTCTGCGAATGCCGCTGAAGAACATTTAAAAGCGTTGGCCCGAAAAGGTGTCATCGAGATTCTTCCAGGTACTTCCCGTGGTATTAAATTGAATATCCCACTTGAAGATGAAGCTCCTGAAGAAGAAGGGCTACCTCTTATTGGCCGAGTGGCTGCGGGCGAACCTATTCTAGCGCAAGAGCATATAGAATCTCATTATAAGGTCGACCCTGCCCTATTTCAGCCTCACGCCGACTTCTTGCTTCGTGTAAGCGGTATGAGTATGAAAGACATAGGTATACTTGATGGTGACTTGTTAGCCGTGCACCGCACTACGGATGTCCATAATGGGCAGGTGGTAGTGGCACGTGTCGATGAAGACGTTACCGTTAAACGCCTTGAAAAGCGTGGCCGTGAAGTGCTACTTCATGCTGAAAATGATGAATTTTCTCCTATTAAGGTCGACTTAGCTTCAGAGCCTTTTTCTATTGAAGGTATTGCCGTTGGTGTTATTCGAAATGCCGATTGGATGTAACTTTTTAGCTATTTAGTAAAGAAAGCGGCTTATAGGCCGCTTTTTTGTATGTTTACCATACCTTGCTTGCACAATAATCTTGTTTAAGCCTCAGAAATACCTTAGAGGCCAGTTGATCCGGTTCCCACATTTTATCTTCTATTTATGTCATCTTTTATAGTACTAACTACCGCTATGTCTGTTATCTATTCTGTTTGAAAAGCATTCAATATTACGTAACTACCTTTTGATTATAAGAAACTTATTACACTTTATATTCGTCGATTTCGTTCAAAATGAGCGTTTCAAACGGCCACATTAATTATCCTTATAACGCCCATACGCTGTGGCGTGATTCATTCCTCTTACTTACAACTTTTGATTAAAAATTAAACGCTGGAATTGTTTTTTCTTAGAAAAGACTAGACTTGTGCGTTTTATTGAGCAATTCTTATACTGTATTTAACAAAATAATAACAATAGCTGCAACTTTGCTTTACAACTAAAGCTGGGCAATTAAGTTAAAAGTTGGATTTCGGGTATCAGTTGCCAGAAGCGCAGCGCATTTATTGCGGTAATGCTTCTGTTATAACGGAGGTGTTGAGTGAAACGAGTAACGACACAAGCGGCGACACAAGCGACAAAGTGGCTTTACGGGCTGCCACTTTTGCTTACCTCACCACTGCTGTTTGCGGATGTAGCAACAGGTGAAGGCTCATCCATGAATTTACGTCGAGGCGCAACCGACATAAGTGGTCAAGTGTACGACCTTCATATGTTGATGTTCTTTATCTGTATCGCCATTGCCGTTGTGGTTTTTGGGGTTATGTTTACCTCAATGTACTTACACCGTAAATCCAGAGGAGCGAAGCCTGCTCACTTCCATGAAAATGTAAAAGTTGAAATTGCGTGGACAGTAGTACCTTTCATCATTCTTATTCTTATGGCTATTCCCGCCGCTAAAACCCTTATTGCGATGGAAGATACCAGTGAGCCCGATCTTACTGTTGTCGTTACAGGTTCTCAGTGGAAGTGGCATTACCGATACATGGACAGAGATGTTGAGTTCTATTCGTTAATGGCGACTCAGCGAGAACAAATTGAAAACAAATTCGAGAAAGGCACGAATTATTTGCTTGAGGTCGACCGTCCACTGGTGATCCCCACAGGGCAAAAAGTGCGCTTTCTTATTACTTCAGATGACGTTATTCACTCTTGGTGGGTTCCAGATTTTGCGGTGAAAAAAGATGCTAATCCAGGGTTTATTAATGAATCTTGGGCAAAGGTGAACGAGCCTGGTATTTATCGCGGGCAGTGCGCCGAGCTTTGCGGAAAAGATCATGGCTTTATGCCGGTAGTGGTTATCGCAAAAGAACCTGCCGAATTTGATGCGTGGATGAACGAGCAAGAAGAAGCCGCTCGCCAAGCGAAAGAAGAAGAGCAACGTTTACTGTCGATGAATATGTCGATGGATGAACTAATGAAGGAAGGTAAGCGAGTTTATAACGCCACCTGTGCAGCTTGCCATATGCCTAATGGGGAAGGGTTGCCCGGTGTATTTCCTGCGCTTAAGGGCAGTGAAATGGTACTTGAAGACCAAACTGCACATATCGATATTGTGTTGAACGGTAAAACCGGCACGGCGATGCAGGCGTTCGGAAAAATGTTAAGCCTAAAAGACATTGCGGCTGTGGTGACCTACGAACGAAATGCGTGGGGCAATAATACGGGCGATATGGTGCAGGCCAAAGATGTTAATGCTGTCGTAAATGGAAACTAGGAGTGCGTAATGAGTAAAGCAACTGATGTCATTGCGCCGGATACCGCGGCGCATCACGAAGATCATGACCATCATAGCCATATTCCAAAAGGAATAACTCGATGGTTGTTTACCACTAACCATAAAGATATAGGCACCTTGTATTTATGGTTCGCCTTTATCATGTTTTTAATTGGCGGCGCCATGGCAATGGTGATCCGTGCTGAGCTTTTTCAGCCTGGATTACAAATTGTTGAGCCAAATTTCTTTAATCAAATGACGACTGTACATGGTCTTATCATGGTGTTTGGTGCAGTAATGCCAGCCTTCACAGGGCTAGCAAATTGGCTGATTCCAATGATGATAGGGGCACCAGATATGGCCCTGCCGCGAATGAATAACTGGAGTTTCTGGATATTACCCGGAGCCTTCCTGATCCTACTTAGTTCGCTCTTTTTAGAGGGCGGCGGCCCAGCATTTGGGTGGACCTTCTATGCACCGCTTTCCACCACTTACAGTGGCGACTCTACGGCTTTGTTTGTGTTCTCGGTACATATCATGGGTATTTCATCCATCATGGGGGCGATTAACGTAATAGTGACCATTTTCAACATGCGTGCCCCTGGCATGACATGGATGAAAATGCCTTTATTCGTCTGGACTTGGCTTATTACTGCTTTCTTACTTATTGCAGTAATGCCGGTGTTGGCGGGGGCGGTCACCATGGTGCTGACGGATAAGTTTTTTGGCACCAGCTTTTTTGATGCAGCAGGTGGCGGCGACCCCGTTATGTTCCAGCATATATTCTGGTTCTTTGGGCATCCCGAGGTATACATAATGATATTGCCAGCCTTTGGCATTATCTCTCAAATTGTCCCTACGTTTTCCCGCAAGAAACTGTTTGGCTATGCCTCTATGGTATACGCCACAGGCTCTATTGCGCTGCTGTCTTTTGTGGTGTGGGCTCACCATATGTTTACTACCGGTATGCCGGTGTATATGGAAATGTTCTTCATGTTTGCCACCATGCTTATTTCGGTGCCAACGGGCGTGAAGGTCTTCAACTGGGTGGCGACTATGTGGCGGGGCTCCCTTACCTTTGAAATGCCCATGATGTTTGCCATTGCGTTTATCGTATTGTTTACCATTGGGGGCCTGTCAGGGTTAATGCTGGCTATCGTACCCGTCGATTTCCAATACCACGACACCTATTTCGTGGTCGCACACTTCCATTACGTGCTGGTAACCGGTGCCATCTTCTCGATCATGGCTGCGGTGTATTACTGGTTACCCAAGTGGACAGGAAAAATGTACCACACGGGGCTAGCAAAATGGCATTTCTGGTGCTCACTAGTGTCGGTGAATGTGCTGTTCTTCCCTATGCACTTTGTGGGTCTGGCAGGAATGCCACGTCGTATTCCTGACTACGCCTTGCAATTTGCTGATTTTAACAAATGGATAAGCCTAGGTGGATTTGCCTTTGGGTTGTCGCAGCTTATCTTCTTAGCGTTGTTGATTAAGGCCTGTAAGAAGCAAGGTGAGCCAGTATCTGCTCAAGTGTGGGAAGGTGCTGAGGGACTAGAGTGGGAAATTCCTTCTCCTGCACCCTATCACACCTTTGAAACGCCGCCTGTTGTTAAGTGAAAGTGAGATAAGCAATACAGGCAAAATAGTCGCTAAATTGTGGTGATGTATCAGCACAAAAAGTAGGCACGGGAGATAACCATGACACAAATAAATGCAAACAACAAAATGGTGATAAGACTCGTCGTTATTGTGTTTGGCATGTTTGGTTTTGGTTTCGCCCTAGTGCCACTATACGATGTGTTTTGCGATGTAACCGGGATAAACGGCAAAACCGAAAATACTGCAGCGGTATATGAGTTTATTGAAATAGATGAAAGCCGTGAGGTGACGGTGGAGTTTATCACCCGCACGAATACCGGTATGCCTTGGGAGTTTCGCGCACAAACTACCCGTATGAAAGTGCATCCAGGAGAGCTTAATACGGTGTCGTTTTACGTTAGAAACCCTGCATCTAACAACATGATGGCGCAAGCTATTCCGTCTGTTTCACCAGGTATGGCAGCGCTATATTTAAATAAAACGGAATGCTTTTGCTTTAATCAGCAACCTTTAAGTGCGGGGGCTGAGGCGTATATGCCCATGCAGTTTTATGTCGACCCACAGCTTCCTGAAGAAATTAGTTATTTTACTGTGCAATACACCTTGTTTGATGTGACCGCGCGCGCGAGTGATATGAAAACAAAACCGAATCCCTACATGGTCCCTCAACCTGAAAGTGGTAAATAACAGGTATTGGGATAAGGAGAGAGTAATGCAGCAAGAATATCAGAAATACTATGTACCAGCCCAAAGCCCATGGCCAATTGTAGGTGCGGTGGCGCTATTTTTAATTGCCGTTGGCGCGGGCAACTTTGTAATTGAAGCCACTAAAGGTGAATCAGGCTATGGAGGTTATACACTTCTCGCTGGGTTTGTCGTATTAATGGTGATGTTGGTTGGCTGGTTTAAAAACCAAATTGATGAGTCTATGTCTGGGCTTTATAGCGACCAATTAGGGCGCTCATACCGACAGGGAATGAGTTGGTTTATCTTCTCTGAAGTTATGTTTTTTGCCGCCTTCTTTGGCGCACTCTATTACGCCCGATTCATTTCAGTGCCTTGGTTAGGCGGTGCATCAAATAACGCAATGACTAACGAGGTGTTATGGCCCACGTTTGAAGCCATGTGGCCACTAGTCTCTACCCCTGGGGGCATCACTACGCAAGAAATGAGTGCTGTTGGTTTACCCACGATTAATACAGTTATTTTACTTATATCATCGGTCACATTGCACTTTGCTCATGTTGGTTTAGAGCAGAACAAACGCAAGCAACTCACCGTCATGTTAGGCGTTACTATCTTGTTGGGAATTGGATTTTTATTTTTACAAGTTGAAGAGTACGTTCACGCCTACCGCGACCTAGGGCTAACGCTACAGTCAGGCATTTACGGTAATACCTTTTTCATGCTGACGGGCTTTCACGGTATGCACGTGACGCTTGGCACCATCATTCTGATTGTTATGTTTTTTAGAGTGCTAAAAGGGCATTTTACTCCGCATAACCACTTTGCCTTTCAAGCCGGAAGTTGGTATTGGCACTTTGTTGATGTGGTGTGGGTGATGCTTTATATCTTTGTTTACGTTTTATAAATGCCGATTAAAAAATGCCGTCAAACCCTAGTAAGGTCGAGGGTTTGGCGTAATTAAACCGGTGCCGATTGCCACTAAAATTAAAATCACAATGATGGCAGAAGTGAGCACCCTGCGACCGATGTATTTACTCATTGGACCGTCTTTGGGATCGTTTTTCATCATGACTCGCATGGCCATAAAAAGGTTAACGATCATGAAAAGTACCAACGCAACCAAGATTATTTTTATCAACATATAAACCTCAATAGTAGTGTGCAGGTTGGCCAAATGAATCAGGTGAGAGCATCCAAATTAATCGCTATCGTCATTACCAGTTTATGTGTAATGGCGATGTGTAGCTTGGGGTTCTGGCAACTAGACCGAATGGCACAAAAGCAACAACGCATAGCTAGCATAACCGAAAAACAGGGGAAAGAAAGCTTGTCGCTCATCGATGCCCTTTCAATGAAAGCGCCCGAAGATCGAATCGTTTCTTTTGAAGGTACGCCAAACGGCGACAAGGTGTTATTGCTCGATAACCAAATACATGAACAACGGGTAGGTTACGATGTATTGGCGCCAGTGCAGACCAACGCAGGGTGGGTTTTGGTTAACTATGGTTGGTTGCCTGCACCAGATTTATCGCGCTCGCTACCGGCTGTCAAAATTAGTCACCACTCACAACAATTTGAAGGGGTGGTGAGTCAGCCCAGTCATAACCCGTTAGTAAAAGAAACGCTTACATCAGCATCACGCTTTCCGGCACGTATTCAGCAAATTTCAATCAGTACCGCCAGTGAATTGCTATCACTTAACTTATTACCTTATGTAGTAGTACTTACTTCAAAGAATGACCTTTTTGTTAGGCGTTATAACAGTGTTGTCATGCCGCCTGAAAAGCATTTGGGTTATGCCATTCAATGGTTTGGTCTTGCTATCGCAGCCGCCTTGATTGGCGGTTTCGCAATTATGAAAAAAGGACGTCAATATGAGTAATCCGGCCTCGAAGAAAACCTTAATTATCATGGTCGCCGTGTTCGTGCTACCAGTGATTCTAGCTAAGCTTGCGTTAGAAAATGACTGGTTCAACCAAGGTGCTACAAATAAAGGAGCGTTGCTGCAGCCTACCATTGATGTTTCATCGCATTTAGAAGGCACTGAGCCGAAATGGCGCTTGTTGTATGTATTGCCAGAAAACTGTGATGCGATTTGTGAAAATGCATTGTTTAGCATTAACCAAGTATGGCTGGCGTTAGGCAAAGAGTCTGACAGGGCACAAGCTTTAGTTTTGTTCACTGGAAAAAGTGATGTAACAGCACTAGAGCAACTATCTGAGTACGCCAACGTGCATACCTTGAGCGTCAGCGATGCGCCTATCACCAACCTTAAACAGCAAAGCGTGTACATCGTCGATACCTTAAATAATGCCATGTTGTATTACCAAATAGACAGTGACAGAAGCACTGCTGTAATGGAAAGCCGAAGCATGCTGGCTGACATTAAAAAGCTTCTGAAACTGTCCCGGATTGGGTAGGAGATGCCATGAAAAAGCTGGTGTTGTTTAGTCTTTTTCTTGCCGCAGTAGTCATCATTTTAGGGGCCTATACTCGCCTTACCGACGCTGGCTTAGGCTGCCCTGATTGGCCGGGATGCTACGGTAACCTTACCGTGCCATTAAGCGATGCGAAAGTTGCTGCGGCCAATACGGCGTTTCCAGAGCGCCCTGTGGAGGCGCACAAAGCATGGAACGAAATGATTCACCGCTATTTTGCAGGGGCATTAGGGCTATGTATTTTGGCCATTGCTATTATCGCGATAAGGCAGCGCCACAAGGGCACGCCCGTTAAACTTCCTTTATTGTTGCTTGGGCTTGTGATTTTTCAAGCGGCATTAGGGATGTGGACAGTCACCCTTAATTTATTGCCAGTGGTGGTAATGGGGCATTTATTAGGTGGCTTTACCGTACTTAGTTGCTTATTTGTACTTTACTTACGCCTTAGAAAGCACAGCGCAGTTAGCTTGCAACTACATAAAAGCCATGCTGCTCAATCGGTAAGTGATGACGGCTATTATCCTCGTCAAAGTAACACGCTGACTACAACGGCATTTATAGGTATGGTCATTTTAGTCGGTCAAATAGCGTTAGGTGGCTGGACATCGGCCAACTATGCAGCCCTCGCCTGTACCGATATGCCAATTTGTGAGCCTGGCTGGCAGCAGCGGTTGGATTTCCAAGGCGCATACAGTGTGCCTGAAGCACAAAACTATGAGTTTGGCGCACACAATTATGGTGAGCGAGCCACCATGCATATCGTGCATCGGTTCGGCGCTGCCATTACCTTTATTTACCTTACGGTATTGGCTTTCATGTGGCTACGAAGCAGCAGGTTGCCACCTTCTGTAAAGAGGGGATGTGTACTTATGATTGGGGTGCTATGTGTGCAGGTCGCGCTTGGTCTAAGTAACGTTTTGTTTAGTTTACCTTTGTTTATCGCAGTGTCGCACAATGCAGTTGCCGCCATGCTATTACTCACATTGATATGGCTGACGTGGTCAGTTGCTCCTTCAACCTCTTCTTTCTCCTACTCTACTGGAGGTCATCATGGCTAAATCTATCCCTTTAAATAACGCTGTTGCAGCTAAGCACTCGCCAATCTCGCAAACAAAGAGCAACTCGCACGCAAAAATCACCTGGCGTGACTATTACGAAATGACAAAGCCCAATGTGGTGATGCTACTTTTACTCACGGCGTTAGTGGGGATGTGCCTAGCCTCGCCGGGCTGGGTAGATGTCACAGCGTTGGTGTGTGGATTACTCGGTATTGGTATGTTGTCGGCGTCAGCCGCAGTGATTAATCATGTGGTCGACCACAAAATCGATAGCCAAATGGCACGTACTTTTAATCGTCCTGTGGCGAAAGGCAAAGTGAGTATCGCTAAAGCATCATGGTTTGCTGCGGGCCTTGGCGTAATGGGCTTTGTTGTATTGAGTTTATGGGTGAACATGCTTACCGCTTGGCTTACCCTTGCTAGCTTAGTGGGCTATGCCGTGGTGTATACCATGTTTCTAAAACGGGCCACGCCGCAAAACATTGTGATTGGTGGTATTGCAGGTGCCGCACCGCCGCTTCTTGGCTGGACCGCTGTCACCGGTGAAATTCATGCGCATGCGTTGTTGTTAGTACTCATTGTGTTTACGTGGACCCCACCACATTTTTGGGCATTAGCTATTCATCGTGAAAAAGATTATGCGAAAGCGAAAGTGCCCATGCTACCGGTTACCCATGGGGTAGAATTTACTAAAACCTCGGTGCTACTTTATACCGTGTTACTTAGCTTGGTATGCCTATTGCCTTACTTGGTGGGCATGAGTGATTTAATTTACCTTATTGGCTCTTCGCTTTTAAATATTGGGTTTATGTATTATGCGGTAAAACTAAAATTTGCCGCCACTAGTCAAACGGCGATGAAAACTTTTAAGTTCTCAATTGTTCATCTCATGGTATTGTTTGTAGTATTGTTGCTTGATCACTACGTACCACTGAGTTTATGAACCGACGGATTTTTGTAGGCGTTGTTGCATTATTAGCATTATTGACTGGGGTGTTTGGGGCAATTTATTTGTCGCCAACGGGGCAGTCTAATGGCAGCTCTCCCGAATATTTTCAGGCTTATCCTGAGCCTCGCGCCATTGCTCCTTTCTCGCTGACAGACAGTAAAGGGAATGAATTTAACCAAGCTTCGCTAGAGAATCAGTGGAGTTTGTTATTTCTTGGCTACACGTTTTGCCCCGATATCTGCCCGACTACGATGGCCGAACTGAACAGCATCTACCCACAAATGCAGGCTATTGAGTCTGAATTTCCAATTAAAGTGGTGTTTATTTCTATCGATCCTAACCGTGACTCAATAGCACGACTAGACGAGTACATTAGCTACTTTAACCCTAATTTCATTGCCGCGACTGGAGAACATAAAGCCTTATTTCCCTTCGCTAGAAACTTGGGCATGATGTACGCCATTGCTGAAAGTACAGACAACCCTAATTATCTTGTCGATCATAGTGCATCTGTAATACTTATTAATCCTAAAGCACAGGTGATAGGGCGTTTTAAACCAAAACGTGAACCTGGAAAGTTGTCGATTAGTGACGCACAGCAAATTCTCAATGATATGCCAGGGATTACATCATCATTTAATTTAAACTCGGCACTATAGGTGGGTATGGGAGGCATGGATATAAAAATCCGACAAGGTCTTGTGTCTGATGCTAGCCAAGCGGTGCCCTTGTTATTAAGTGCCGCTGAAGATCTATTGGTTTCCGTTTTTGGCAATGGTGATACAAGGCATACTCTCGATTTTTTAACCCATGCATGGAAAGGTAAGTATGGGCAATATGGCTGCAATAATCACTGGGTTGCGGTAGTCGATGACGCTGTTGTAGGTGTCATTACGGCGTGGCATACCAAGTTGGGGCCAGTATTTGACCGTGCTTCGTTAGATAGCATTACCACCTTCTACAGCCTAGATGATGCGATGGCAGTACTAATGCGCAATCAAGCTGTTGCTGTAGGCTTAACCCCTCCAAGTGCGACAGAGCTTATGCTAGGTCACGTAGCGGTAGATAGCATTGCTCGGCGCGGCGGAATCGGCAGGGCTATGATTGACCACATGCGTGATTATGCCATAGAACTTAACAAGCAGGCATTGGTGCTAGACGTGCAAATTAGTAATATTGCTGCCATTCGGTTTTATCAAAACGTTAATTTTAAAGAGCAGTCAGTGAACGGCACTTTTGTGCGTTTTGTTCATGCACTTTCAGGTTAACTAATCTGGGTAATTTCCGTTCTTATCTGCAACAAAAAATGGCTGAGAATACCAATAGTACCTGCCTGATTGAGAATTTGAGGGCGCGGTACAATTTACTCGCGAACGGCCTACAGGAAGTACTTGAGTAATACTGAAGGTAATAGCGTTGCCTTCAACGCTCGTTTCAACGGGTGAGCCTGAAAAGAAACAATTTACTTGGCTTAAGCGTACATCATCGCCCTTAATAGTTAGCGTTATAGAAGGGAGTATCGAGTCGTCACTAGAACCTTGCACCCTATCTCGATTTACCTCGGGAATATGCTCACCTTCAAAGCTGGTCGATAATACCGGCATAGCAATACTGTTTAGTTTGGTTTTTAGTGTTTTTAAGTTGGCATAAGGACCTGCTGCGGGAAAGCGAGGTAAAGCTTGAAAGTGACTGTGAGGGCCTATAGCGCCTGAGTGTTGCCCGAACGCAATGTAGCCTTCTTGGGCAAGCTTATCTGCTAGCTTTTGGTTGAACTCACCAAAAGGATAGGCCAAATATTTAAGCGACTCCCCAATTTTGCTATCAATAATGGCTTCTGCGTCAGCAACATTCTGCCATACCCTTTCAAGCCAAGCTTCATCGCTAGTTTCGCTATCAGCACCATTGTTAGACGTTCTTCCATCAAGCATATGCAAGTGATCAAGTGTATGGTTAGCAAAGGTTACACCATCGTTATGCATCGCCTTAACTTGTTCCCAAGTAAGCTGGCTTCTATTGCTGCCAATTTCCCCTGGGTTAATAAATATTGTGTAAGGGAATCCCATATCAACCATGATGGGGTGGGCATTTTTGAGAATATTTTCATAGCCATCGTCGAAGGTAACGACCACGGTATTGGAAGGCAGCGGTGTGCTATCTAAAATAGCGTTAACCACTTTTGCTAAAGGTAAAACAGTGTGGTGTTGTTTTAAATACGTCATGTGTTGCTTGAACATATCAGGCGATATACTGGTGCTTTTCGGCGTGTTGTCAGACACATGATGGTAAAGCAAAATAACACCGTTTTGAGTAAGAATTTCACGGGTAGGCTGCGTAGTGGTATCAGTAGCAGCCAGACTATAGCCAGAAAAGCAAATAAGAGAGCAGAGTGCTAACCAGCGTTGTCGGTTGCCTTTCATTTGCGCCAAAGCAGCGTCACATTTAATCCACGAAATGATATTGAAAGGCATGATAAACTTCATGTTTTCTCCGAGTTGAAGTTGATTTAATAGCGGTGCTTTTTACTGCGCGTCAGCACGGCGTTCTAATAATGCAGAGACTATAATTAATGCAAAAGCGAGTGCAAACAGACAAGCAATCTCTACGCCAACCTGAGTCGTTCTGGCGCGATCATACACGCTTACTCACACTAGCGCTGCCCATGATTTTGGCCAATATTACCACCCCTTTGTTAGGTTTGGTGGATACGGCTGTTTTGGGGCATATGTCTGCACCTGCTATGTTAGCCGGTGCGGCAGTTGGTGCGCTTATTCTTACCCAAATTTACTGGGTGTGTGGTTTTCTGCGTATGTCTTCAACGGGTTTAAGCGCACAGGCAAGAGGGCATAAAGATGCCACACTTTCCTCTGCCAAAGTGCTTTGGCAAACCCTTGCTGTCGCCTCAATTTTAGGGCTGTGTTTACTCGTATTACAAGAGCCTGTACTCACAGCTGGGCTAGCATTGGCTAGCCCATCAGATGCAGTGGCGGTGCATTTAACTGAGTACTACCAGGTTAGGGTGTGGGGCGCGCCAGCGGCTATGCTGAACTTAGCCCTTATCGGCTATTTGGTGGGCCAGCAAAAAACGAGAACGGTGATGGTCATCCAGATAGTGGGTAATCTCGTAAATGCTGGGCTAGATATCACCTTTGTTTTCGGGCTGTCGATGTCGGTGGCAGGCGTTGCCTTAGCCAGTATTATTGCTGAGTACGCCATGGCATTTATGGCTTTGTATGTTGCACTAAAACAGGTGCGGGGTATTACCCCAGAAGCGAGCTGGTTTAATCGAGCAGCACGAAAAATATTAATGAAACTCAATACTGACATGCTGCTGCGTAACTTAGCATTACAAGCCTGCTTAGCGTTTTTGACTATACAAGGTGTACGGTTTGGCGAAATGCCAGCGGCGGTGAATGCAATTCTACTGCAGTTTTTCGTATTAATAGCGCTAGGATTAGACGGGGTCGCCTATGCAGTAGAAGCGCTGGTGGGCGAAGCGAAAGGAGCAAACAATGCCGCAGAAATAAAGCGCAGAACATACCAAGGTTTGTTTTGGTCATCGCTGTTTGCAATAGGCTATAGTGCTATCTTCTTTTTTGGCGGGCACGGCATAATAAGTCTGCTCACTGAGCATCAAAATATTGTGAGTGCAGCGGTAACCTACCTTCCATTAATGGTTATTTTGCCGCTACTAGCACATTGGTGTTTTTTGTACGACGGAGTATTTGTTGGCCTTACGAAGTCATCTTCTATGCGCGATACCATGATTATTAGTGCTATTGCGGTATATTTCCCCGTGTGGTTTTTTACCCAGTCCCTCGGTAATGTCAGCTTGTGGTACGCATTGCTCGCGTTCCTACTTGCCCGTGGTATTACGCTTGGATGGAGCTTTGAACGGTTAAGTAAGCACAATGCATTGTGTGACAGCTAACCTAAGCCATGCAACCCCGACTAAGCTAAGCAGCTACATTACTTAGCAGCCTCGATAGGCAGAAATACATCGGTGATAGCTTCATGGGCAGCTACGTTGGGAAAAAAGCGAATACGCTCTAAAAAAATGGGAAAGTCTCTAAGTTCAAATTGCGTATCTGGCAACCACTGGTGATATAAGGCGTGTACTACCGCCCCTAATTCTGCATCGGTGCCAATATGGCGGACTTTAGCGCAGTATCCTTCAGGTATGGTAGTGGTGGTAACGCTAGAATGATTTGTATCTGTAGACGGACATGTTTCTATAGCGTCGCTTGTTTTCACGGGCGTACTACTTGGCGTAACAATTAGCGTGCTACTTGGCATAAGAATTTGGCACGCCACACCAAACCGGTACGATTCAGGCGGCGTGTTGTCAGGGTCATCGTACAGCACGTTGAAAGTGCGGCTGGTAGAAGGTGGTAGCTTGTTTTCTCTTCTCCATGTAATGAATTCACTTACCGTGCTCATAACTTGGCTTGGCGGCCCAACATGCATCATCAGCGCAATGTCTACAGCCGGAAATTGAATGACTGATACATCAAGTTGATGATTTTCAGAGGCGCCACTTTCAGGCGCGCTATTTACGTTGTCATGTGAGGTGTTCATAAGTACCGAAGATCCTTTTTCGCTAGATATTACTAGCGAGGTAATTTGCGGGCTTTGATGTAGTGCTTCAACCTTGGGTGTTTTTCTAAAGCTTGAAGGCGACTGGTTGTAATGCTTTTTAAAGGCTTTGGCATAGCTTTCATGTGAACCAAACCCTGCTTCTATTGCAATATCCAGTATGCGTTTTTGAGGCCGAAACGCTAATTTATAGGCACTTTCGTGCAGTCGAAGCTGCCTAGCGTAGGCGCCAATGTTAATACCGAACTTGGCGTTAAATGCGCGATGAAGATGGTACTCAGAGGTACACGCAAGGGAGGCAAGTCGACTAAGATCACTGGCAAGCTCGGGCGCTTTTAATATGGCCTCGGCAACCTTATCAAGACGTAGATATAAAGGGTTCATTCGTTACTAGCGTTATCTAGATTAAGCAAACAATACAAATTTGAATCAAAAAATACCCGACTATTTTTGCGGTATTGCCTTTTGCACTACAAAATAGGTATGAAACTCGGGTAGCTGCTCGTATTCAATGTGCCGGATAAAGCAGTCGGCTTCGATAATATGGCGCACATAGCCGTTGATACCGAGTGAAGCGTAATAGATTTCAGGCCCCATTGTGGTATTGGTGTGTTCGCCCGGTTCGTCCACACCGCCGCAGCTAAATATAAATACGCCACCTGGCTGCAGCGCATTACACAGTTTAGTAATTAATGCAGCTTGGCTTTGCAGTGGTACATGCCACAGGCAGTCCCATGCGCTAATGAAACGGTACTGATGGGGCAAATCGAAGGTACAAATATCACCAAAATAAAACGTGTTGTTGGGGTGCTTTTCTCTGGCTAATGCCAGCATTTTCTTCGAAATATCAATGCCTTCTACCACAAGCTTGTTGTCATGCAGCAAATCAATAAATCTACCTGTGCATCCACACCCCACATCAAGGGCTAAGGACGAAAGACTCGACGTTGCCGGGGGCGCGTCAGTTTTTGATGCAAAAACGTCTAGAAATGATAGGGCAGTTTTATGCTGAGCAATGCCATTGTTACGATTAAACTCTGGGCGAGTCCAGCGCTGGGTAATTTGATCGTAAGCAAGGCCAGTTTCTGTAGGTGTCATGGTTGCTTACCTATTCTGAGTAGTCGCCCGCCAGTGGTGTACTGACGAGCTTATCGTAGATGTTTATAACAGCTCAAGGCTGTCTATACGCTCAAGGCTGTATACAAACTCTCGGCTATTTTTTGACAAAGTGCGTCGCACATAGTTTGTTGCCGGAAGGGTCACGTAAGTACGCTAAGTACAACTGGCGCTCTTCGGTACCGCGAATGCCGGGAGGATCTTCAACCGGAACGCCGCCATTGGCTGCGCCCACTTTATGCCATTCATCAACAAGCCCAGGGTTTGCAGCAGCAAGACCAATCGTAGAGCCGTTACCGTGGGTAGCGGCTTCGCCATTAATTGGTTTGGTAAGGGCTAATACACCTTTTGGGGTGAAGTAGAAAACACGACCGTGTTCATCGTAAACGCCTTCATCGTATCCAAATACCGCAAGAGAGGCATCGTAAAATTTCTTCGACGCTTCAATGTCGTTCGCGCCAATCATTATATGACTAAACATAGCATTTCCTTTTTCATAGGCAAAATATTGTTATCTGATTATTCTAGCGCCATTTTCACAGCCTCAGCAGCGTGAAGTGCTGTTGTATCGTAAAGAGGCATATCAGTGTCTGACTGCTTCACCAACAAGGCAATTTCGGTGCACCCTAAAATAACGGCTTGCGCACCTTGTGCTTTTAATTTGTTGATAATATCAATATACGCGTCACGGGATTTTTCACAAATAACCCCTTTGCATAATTCCTCATAAATAATCTTATGCACAACTAATCTGTCTTCACTGCTTGGTACGACTACATCTAAATCAAACTGTTGCGCTAATCGTTCGCTATAAAAAGCTTGCTCCATGGTGAATTGAGTGCCTAACAAGCCCACCTTTTTAACCTTGTTTTCACACAGAGCCACGCCGGTGGCATCGGCAATATGCAGTAAAGGAATGGCGACTGCGCTTGCTACCTGCGCAGCAACCTTGTGCATGGTGTTAGTACATATGAGCAGAAAATCGGCCCCAGCATCTTCTAATGACTGTGCGGCGTGCTTTAGCGCATCGGCGGCTTTATCCCACTCGCCGCTGCGCTGAAAAGCTTCTATCTCGGCAAAATCAACCGAGTACAGGCATATTTTTGCACTGTGTAGCCCACCGAGTTGGCTATTTACCAGCCGATTAATGGCTTGATAATAGCTCACTGTCGACTCCCAACTCATACCACCAATTAGCCCAATGGTTTTCATTTTAAGCCCCTATAAAAAGCACGGCAAACACGGATCAAAAACCGTCATAAACATATCGTTAAAAATAAGCAATATCAGATTTTAAATACTAGATTACGTGTAATCAGCAACCTAATACAAGGTCATTGGACGAGAGTGTTAACAAATGCGTGTAAGGTAAAAGGTGAGTGCAAAAAGCGAGAGATATACGACTAATCGTCTTTAAAACTAGGGGGGATTTTTTTGTCTTTTAGAAAAGCGAAACGCTGCATGAAGATGCCTACATAACCAGACATGGCAATAACGAAGCCTACAAGCAAAGTGGTAAGAGAATAATAGTAAAGGAATGTACTAAGATGACTTATCGCGAAAAGCTGCACAACGCCAGCAACGAACAAGGCAAGGCCTAATTTAAATCGTCGCCAGCTTTTGTGCACATCAAACATAAGTGAGATACAACATCTTAGTAGTAAGAATGCTCACCGGCTTCATGTTCAGTGGCATCACGAACACCGTTTAGTTCTCCAGCAAACTGTTCAAGCATTTGCTTTTCAATGCCGTCTTTCAACGTAACATCAACCATTGAGCAACCGTTACAGCCGCCGCCAAACTGAAGAATAGCAAAGCCATCTTCGGTAAGTTCAGCCAACATTACCTGGCCGCCATGGCTAGCAAGTTGAGGATTGATTTCAGCTTCAATCATGTATTTTATGCGTTCAACCAATGGCGCGTCATCAGCGACTTTGCGTGCTTTAGCATTTGGTGCCTTAAGCGTAAGCTGTGAACCCATTTGATCAGTAACATAATCAATTTCTGCTTCATGTAAAAATGGAACACTTTCTTCATCTACCACTGCATTGAAGCCATTGAACTCTAGGCGAGTATCCGTTTCTTCAACAGCATCTGGCGGACAATAGGACACGCCACACTCGGCGCTCGATGTGCCCGGATTTACGACGAATACACGAATATTTGTGCCAGTCTCTTGTTTATCCAACAGTTTTACGAAGTGAGCCTGGGCTTCTTCTGATATAGTAATCATCAGTAAGTCCTATTAATTAAAAATTTGGTTTATGATAACAAATTTACCTGACTAAAACAGTCAAGTATTGACTAGTTTCGATGTAACCGCATAACGACAAGACGGAAATCACTATGCTCGCAACTTTGGTTCGCACCGCCACAATCTCGAATTTCCCAAAATGGCTTGCGCCATTTGTAGTGTTAACCGCCTTGTGCGTATCAGATTCGGTAAATGCCAATATGGTCGCCCTCGATAAGGGCGGAAAACCGGTTCAGGCCTATTTACCAACCGATGTGACCTATAATCCAGATATTCCTACGCCAGAATCAGTACTGGGTGCGAACATTGGTCAATGGCATGTGCGTCATGATCAACTCACGCACTACATGCGTGTACTGGCTGACCATTCCGACCGCATTTCATTAGAAGTCACCGGAAGAACCCATGAAAATCGTGAGTTGTTGCTACTTACCATTACTGCGCCATCGAATCGCCCTAACATAGAAAGCATGCGAACTGCGCATATTAATGCCATGAATTCAGGCATTAAAGTAACAGCCGATGCCCCACTTATTTTCTATATGGGCTACAGCATTCACGGTAATGAGCCTTCAGGCTCTAATGCTGCGTTAGCCCTAGCTTACTACTTAGCCGCTGGGCAAGGTGCACCCATCGATGCGTTACTGAACAACAATATTGTGCTGTTAGACCCATCTTTCAACCCCGATGGGTTATCTCGTTTCGCACAGTGGGCCAATATGCACAAAGGAAAGCAACTTGTTACAGACAGTAATAACCGTGAACATGATGAAGGATGGCCATCAGGGCGCACGAACCACTATTGGTTTGACTTAAATCGTGACTGGTTGTTGTTGGCTCACCCTGAGTCGCAAGCGCGTATAAAGCAATTTCACCGCTGGCGCCCGCATATTCTTACCGACTTTCATGAAATGGGCACCGATAGCACCTACTTTTTTCAACCAGGTGTACGCTCGCGTAAAAACCCGATCACGCCGGATGAAAACGTAACTTTAACGGAAGCGTTAGCGGCTTATCATGCCAAAGCATTTGATAAACAAGGGAAGCTGTATTTCTCGGAAGAGGCATTCGACGACTTTTATGCCGGTAAGGGCAGTACCTACCCTGATTTACATGGCAGCATAGGTATCTTATTCGAACAAGCGAGTTCTCGCGGACACTTGCAAGAATCTATCAATGGCCCATTGGCATTTTCTACTACCATATCGAATCAAATTACAACGTCGTTGAGTACCTTTGAAGGTGCCCTTGCCAATAAGCCAGCTATTTTAGATTATCAGTCTGCTTTTGTTAAAGACACGCAAGCACTAGCACAAGACGGTGATATAAGCGGTTACATTGTGGGAGAATCGAATGATAGCGGTAGATTTAACGCTATGTTGTCGCTGCTTAATCAACACAACATTAAGTTCGAAGTTGTCAGCAAAGATTCCGAAATAGGCAAACAAACCTTTAGCGCCAATCGTGCTATCTATATTCCTGCCGCCCAAGCGCAGTATCGACTTATTACGTCCATATTCTCAACCCAAACCTCGTTTGAAAATAACACCTTCTACGATGTGTCATCGTGGAACATGGCGATGGCATTTAATTTGCCGTTTGAAGCAGTTGAAAAGCGTGATGCGCGAAGCGTTAAAACGGCTGCCAATGCACAATTAGCAATGCCAGTGCTTAGCGATTCGTTACCTGCTAATGCCTATGCGTACGCTTTTTCATGGGAAGACTACTACGCGCCAGCCTTGCTTCAATCGTTATTAGAAGCAGGGGTAAGTGTAAGAAGTAGCGAAAATGCGTTTGAAGCTAAGCTTGTTAATAATCAGCGTCATACATTTACCTCCGGAAGCATTGTTATTCCTACGGGATTAGCACAGCCTGATAACTTACTTAGCTTGTTGACGGAACACGCGAGTGCATTAAATATTCCGGTTTACGCACTGGCCAGTGGGTTAACGCCAACGGGCAGTGACATTGGAAGCCGTTCAATACAGCCTATTTCAGCCCCTAAAGTACTGTTAGTGGGAGGCGAGGGCACAAGCCAGTATGAAGTGGGTGAAATGTGGCACTATTTTGATACCCGAGTGGGGCTGCCGGTTAGTATTGTGGAGCAACAAAAGCTAGGTAATGCGCTACAGTCAGGCTATACCCATATTGTGTTTGCCAGCGGCCGCTATTCGCTGTCGAATGATACGAGAGATGCACTGTCTACTTGGGTTGAAAATGGCGGTGTGTTAATTGGACAAAAATCTGCGCTTCGTTATTTTGCCGCCAACGAATGGTTAAACGCCGATATTTTAAAACAAGAAGAAATAGACAGTGAGTTTGATGAAGATAAACTGACATTTGGCGATAAATCGGCGTTATATGCAAGAAAGTTAGTGGCAGGCGCGGTTTATGAAGCTGAGATTGATATTACCCATCCACTTTTTTACGGTTATACCGACACCACATTGCCAATGTTCAAAACCAGCAATATGGTGGTGAACAATTACTACACGCCATTCACTACGCCAGCGCGTTATACCTCAGCGCCATTACTGGCTGGTTTCAGTGATGAAAAATTGGTGAAACTTATTGCCGAAACCCCTGCTGTGATAACCACAAAGCAAGGTAAAGGTGTGGTGATTGGGTTTACCGACAATACGCAATTTCGAGGGTATTGGTATGGCACGAACAAAATGTTGAGTAATGCTATTTATCAGTCTGGCTTTCTTAAGTAGCTAATTTTTATTTAGCTAATGCTTAAATAGCTAACTTTGATTAGACAATAAAAGGTAACGGTATTGGTTTCGGCTACCTTGCCGCCATTCTTGCCGTCAACAGTGAGCTTTTTGGGGGCGGTGTAAAGGTCATTGCCCACACTATAATGCTAAGTTGCGGGTAGCGCGCTTTTAATAGGCTTGCCAAGGCGTTTACTGTGACACCGGTAGTGATAACATCATCCACAATGGCGATGCATTTAAGAGCAGGGTTAGAAGCGACTAATTTATCAATACACTGCGGCGTTAATGAAAACACCTGCTTAGCATGTTGTAGCCGTTGTGCTTTTCCTAAATGATGCTGGGCAGACATACCTTGTCGAATCGCCCAATTGGTGCAAATGGGAATATTCAGTGCACCGCCAATGGATTTAGCGAGCACTGCGGCCTGATTATAATGACGCGTTGCTAGCCGCCAGGAGCTTAACGGCACTGGTAAGAGAAGTTGCGCAGCGTTGTGTGATACCTGCGGTGTATGATGCGCTAAGTGTTGCTGTTTACCGACAAACCACTTGGCTAATACCTTCCCTGAAGTCAGTGAGTGTTGAAACTTAAAGCCATGAATTAAGGTGGTTATTGGGTAAGTATGTAAAGCCAGTACAGATAGCCCGTTGTAGCTACTATGCTTGACGTGCCGACCCACTGGCCCAAAGGACAGTAAGTTATGACCGTGTTCTTTGGCCGAGAAAAAAAATATATCATGTTCACACCAATGACATACTGGCGCAGGACTTGCCTGATAACATAGTAAGCATGAAAGATTCATAATACGTGGATTTTTGAATTCTTATGTTAAGTCGCTTTTTCTCGCATGCAGCTACAGTACGATAACGTGTCTTTAAGCATTTTTTGAGATAATGGGTAATCATGCATACATGGCAGCCTATTAGGTTTGCTTCTTCATGCAACAGCCAAAGGATGTATACAGTGAAAGATTTGCATACAAACACACCGCTTGTCACCCGAACTCAAGGTACAGGAAACGATCTGGTTTTCCTTCACGGTTGGGGTATGAATAGCGGCGCTTTTACCTCGTTTATTCCCTATTTAACAAATAGCTTTCGAGTTACCACTATTGATCTCCCCGGTTTCGGCGAAAACGCTCAGCATGTGCCTTCCCCTTATAACGCTGAGTCTTTAGCACAATTGATAGCGCCTTATATTCCACCAGAAAGCATTGTTGTAGGATGGTCTTTAGGTGGTTTGGTGGCGCAACGACTAGCCTTACTTAGCGGCAATAAAGGGTTAGCTCTTAAAGGTTTAGTGACAATAGCCTCTACACCTCGATTCATCGCTGGCCCCTGCTGGCCTGGCATTGCAGGTGATTTACTGGCTATGTTCGAAAGTCAGTTAGAGAGTAACTATAATAGAACGCTAGAGCGCTTTTTAGCCATTCAAGCGATGGGAAGTGATACGGCCCGCCAAGATATCAAAGCCATTCGTGGGCATATCAGTGAATACCCAGAACCTGACCAGCATGCGCTGAAACAAGGTTTAAGAATTCTTTCCACAGAAGATTTACGTCAAGACATTGGCCGCATAACGGTGCCAACCCTTCGACTTTATGGCCGTTTAGACAGTTTAGTGCCTACCAGTGGTATAGATCGTATCTGCGAGTTGCACCCTCAAGCCGATACCGTGGTGTTGCCCCATGCAGCGCATGCGCCTTTTATTTCTCACCCCCAACAAAGCGCCGATATTTTGTTTAGTTTTGCATCAAGCGTTTACCAACAAAAAGCATCGTGACCCGGTGCTTTTAAGTTGCGTTATGTGATGGGTAGCGAACATTAGTGGATACGCCTTAGTTTCTTGCTAGCCAAAAACTAGACGCGAGGAAATAAATATTGCTCGTTTTCACAGCCAGTTAAGGTGAATGAGCGGTACAGACCTTTTCATTTTGTACAATTTGGTTAATAATTGCACATGAGAGTGTAGAGGTAGTGTATGTCTGGTATATCGGGTGTAAATAGTAACAATATAAATTCGGCAATTTTGTCGGGGCAATTCGGCTTGCAGAATGCCAGCAATGGTATAACGCAGGCTGCGTCTAATATTGCCCAGCAAACCACAAGCGCAGAGCGTGATCCGCAGGCTGTTTTAGCCAATTCTGCCACCCAGAGTTTACAGAATATACGCAACATACTTCCCACTCCACAGGATGATGTCACCACAAATCTGTTGTCATTGAAAATCAACAGTATTAATGCTCAGGCTTCCGCCAAGGTACTTGATGTGGCTAATGACACCATAGGCACCATTATTGATACGTTAGCGTAGTCGTGTAGGAGTGTAATGTGAACATTGTTACCCCTATCCTTACGGCCATAGCGTACCCTACTGCAAACGTTAATACTGAGTCTGCAAGACGAGACAACGCATTACGTGAAACCATTCCTCAGTCGGGGGATGCAGAGAAAGGGGCATCGCAAAAAGGCCTAGGTTCGGACACTGACAAAGCGCGTAATCCGGGACAAACGCCTGCGCCTGTTACCTACGATCGCCCCCAAATCCAAACTGAACTGCAAAGCGCGTTTGAAAGCGTATTTGGCGAACAAAAAGACAATGGCTCTGATGAAAGCGCCGGCAAACAAAATGCCCATGATCAACAGGAATCAGGCCAACAGGAATCAAATCAGCAAGCTTCTGGTGAGCAAGCTTTACAGCCTGAACAGCAGACAGAAGAAGAACAGCAAGAGATAAGCAACTTAGAGGCGCGTGATCAAGAAGTCCGTACCCACGAGCAGGCGCACGCTGCTGCGGGTGGGCAATACGCTGGGACGCCGCAATATGAATATACCACGGGGCCAGATAACAAACGTTATGTTACCGATGGTGAAGTGTCTATTGATATTTCTGAGCTAAATAGCCCTGAAGAAACCCTTCGCAAAATGCAGCAAGTACGTGCCGCGGCACTCGCCCCTGCTGAGCCTTCGGCGCAAGATTTAAAAGTGGCTGCAGAAGCGACGCAAAAATCTTTTGAAGCTCGCAGCGAAATTGCTGAAGACAACGCTGCTACATCGGTAGCGCCAAGCGCATCAGAGATTACGCCACCTGATATTGATGAAATTACCGATAATGCGGGTGTCGAACGCCCTACTCGGGCATTAGATGAAGCCGTTTTACAAGCGCAAGCGGTTGAGCAAAGCGCCGTAAGCCAAGGAATACAAAGCCCTACCAGTGAAGTTTCAAATGAGATTGGTGGTGGTTTTGATACGCGCTCATTAGCCTTTGGTAATGAAGTTCAGGAAAATCAAGCTAACTCAGCCCGTATTGGCCGCATTCAAAATTTCTACACCCAAGCCTATACACCAGTACGTGAAGGTTTTTCCGCTAGCGCATAGCGCTTAATGATTAACGTTCAATGCTTATCTAATCTCGTTTACTGCTCACTGCCAATAACCCGTATTCTCAACACTACTACTTTCAGAAATACTAACCTCCACTGTGCAAATACAAAAAAGCCAGCATGCATGCTGGCTTTAAAACGCTGACTTTAAAACGACAATCGCGGGTGTAAACAATAACGTTAAACGTTATTTCTTTGCTTTAGCGAACGCATCGGCAAAGGCGTTACCCATAGCACTGTTTTGCTGCTGGTTTTGTCCGCCTCCACGCTTGTTTGACTTATCTGCGCGAGGGTTCCCACGCTGAGACCCATTATTAGCACGAGGGTACCCACTAGACTTTGCGTTAGCTGCGCCATTGCTGTTATTACTTTTTCCTGATTGGTTTGATGAGGTCGGTGTATCTTCTAGTCGCATAGTAAAGGATATACGCTTACGTGCTACGTCTACCTCAAGCACCTTAACCTTAACAATGTCCCCTGCTTTTACTACATCCCGCGGGTCTGAAATGAACTTGTTGGTTAGCGCTGAAATATGCACTAAACCATCTTGATGGACACCTACATCAACAAAAGCACCAAAGTTCGCAACGTTGCTCACAACGCCTTCTAAAATCATACCTGGGGTAAGATCTTTGATAGTCTCCACCCCTTCTTTAAAGGTCGCTGTTTTAAACTCAGGTCGAGGATCTCGTCCTGGCTTATCTAGCTCGCTCAAAATATCTTTTACCGTGGGTAAACCGAAAGCGTCACTGGTAAAGGTATCAGGTGATAAGGTTTTCAGTAGCTCTGTGTTACCGATAAGGTCGTTTACGGCAACCGCGGCCGTATTCACAATTTTATCTACCACAGGATAAGCTTCGGGGTGAACCGCAGATGCATCTAGCGGGTTACTGCCATTTACGATACGTAAGAACCCAGCGGCTTGTTCAAAGGCTTTTGGCCCCAAACGCTCCACTTTCATTAGCGCTTTTCTATCGCCGAAAGCACCATTGGTATCTCTAAATTGCACAATGTTATTTGCAAGGGTCTTGTTTAACCCAGATACATAGCTAAGTAGCGCGGGTGAAGCCGTATTTAAATCTACACCTACCGCGTTCACACAGTCTTCAATAACGCGATCGAGAGATTTACCTAACTGACTTTGGCTCACGTCATGCTGATATTGGCCTACACCAATAGCTTTAGGTTCAATTTTTACAAGCTCGGCTAGCGGGTCTTGTAGACGACGAGCAATGGAAACTGCCCCACGTATAGACACATCTAAATCAGGTAGTTCGTTTGACGCTAATTCAGACGCAGAATAAACCGATGCACCGGCTTCGCTTACCATGATTTTTTGTGCACCTAGCTCTGGGTTAGCTTTAAGCATTTCCCCTACAAGCTTATCGGTTTCACGAGAACCTGTACCATTACCTATACTGATAAGCTCAACTTTATATTGCTTGCACACGGTGGTAAGCGTACGCAGTGACTTATCCCACTGATTCTGAGGCGCATGGGGGAAAATGGTATTTTTAGCGACAACTTTGCCGGTTTTATCTACGATGGCTACTTTCACACCCGTACGAAGGCCAGGATCAAGGCCCATGGTGGTCTTAGCGCCAGCAGGAGCGGCCATTAGTAAGTCATTAAGGTTCTTAGCAAACACCTCAATCGCTTCTTCTTCAGCGCGCTCACGAAGACCACTGAATAGCTCAGTTTCCATGTGTAAGGCGATTTTAATCTTCCACGTCCACTGCACTACTTGGGCTAAGAAATCATCTGCAGGACGGTTGCGGTGCATAATATTATAGTGGCTAGCAATAAGGTGTTCACAGTGAGAAGGCGCACTGGCATCATCTTGCTGTGGGTCGGCATCAAGTTGAATGTTCAACATGCCTTCGTTACGGCCACGAAACATAGCAAGGGCGCGATGTGAAGGTGCATTTTTGTACTTTTCACTGTGTTCAAAATAGTCTTTATACTTAACGGCTTCTTGCGCTTTACCGTTTGCTACTGTGCTTTTAATATGCGCGTTTTCAACAAGGTAGCTACGAATTTTACCTAACAGTGCTGCATCTTCAGCAAACCGTTCCATTAAAATAAAGCGAGCGCCTTCCAGAGCTGCTTTGGTATCTGCAACCCCTTTTTCGGCATTAACATATTCAGCGGCTAATTCGTCGATAGATTGGTCAGGGTTGGAAAATAAGGTATCTGCCAAGCCTTCAAGGCCTGCTTCAATGGCTATCTGACCTTTGGTGCGTCTACGAGGCTTGAAGGGTAAGTATAAGTCTTCCAAGGTGGTCTTACTGTCGGCGCCGGTAATATTGCGCTTTAACTCATCAGACAGTTTTCCTTGTTCATCAATAGATTTTAAGATGACTTGGCGTCTGTCTTCTAGTTCACGAAGGTAAGTAAGACGTTGCTGAAGCGTACGTAACTGAGTGTCGTCTAGCCCTTGTGTTACTTCTTTACGGTAACGTGCAATAAACGGCACCGTTGAACCTTCATCAAGAAGCTTCACCGCAGCACTGACTTGAGAAGTTTGTACGGCAAGTTCTTCGGCAATTTTGTTAATAATCATAATACGCTCTAGGCAATAGCAAATAAGGATGTAGTGGCTAGCATTAGCCTTTTTACACCGCTTTCATTCTAGTTGGAATAACTGGCGGCAATTATACCACCGCGACGGGTCAGGAGCAGCCTGATTGTATGGTCAGTATTCATGGAAAACGTTTTAACTTTATTACAGTTTGTCGGTTGGATCGTACCAAATACGGTTTATCCACCATTCTTTTACGTCAGTTTCAGTTTTTACCGTAACGTCATCATCTTCTTCTTTCCCTACTAAAGCGCGGGCCATAGGAGAGTCGATAGAAATGTAATCTCGACGCCCAAAGATTTCATCGTAACCTACAAGGCGAAGTTCTAGCACTTGCCCTTGTTCATTTTCAATTTCTACCCAAGCACCAAAATAAACTTTATTCTCCTGCTGGGAGCTATAATCCACGACTTTTAGGTTTTCCAAACACTTACGTAAGTAACGTACTCGCCTATCGATTTCACGTAGTTTTTTCTTATTATATTGGTAATCTGCGTTTTCACTACGATCGCCTAAGCTAGCAGCCCACGTGACCTTTCGTGTGATTTCGGGCCTTTCTTCCCGCCACAAATGGTCAAGCTCCTGTTTTAGCTTCAAATATCCTTTTCGTGTTATCAGTGGTGTTTTCACAATTATTTAGCTAAATTGAAATCTTATGGCTAGTGTATGTGGGTGAATTAATAGAACGCAATAAACAAATGCGTCGAAATCTCCCATTTAAACCACTTTGTGCAAATATTGAACATAAACCTTTAGGTTGTTGTCGCAGTATAAATAACAACCGGCTAATGAGCGGGAAACTCGAATGGAAGATGATGCACGAAAGGTGGAAAAAAAGCCTGTAGACAGGCGCCAAGCTGCAACTAACAGTTCAATGGGCGGTACTATTGCTGGCTTCATGCTGTTTTTAACGGGCGCGTTAATGGTGCTGTATGGCTTGCTTGATATTGTCGTTCGTATGGACAGCCTGATAACAGCGGGATATCTCGTGATAGGCTTGTTGATGTATAAGATTGGACAATATCTATTAAATCACTTTGCGGTATTTAAAGTACAGCGTGAACGGCGACGTGCACCACCACGTCATACTTAAATTGGTGGTCAGTATATTGCACGATACTTTGCACGATTTTTTGCATAAATAGCGAGTTATCGAATGGCTAACCGTCTAATACACCTTCCACGCAAGGTGTGCATTTGCTGTATTTGTAGCAATGGCTATGGTGCAGCGCATCCACTCATTTAAGTACTACCATCAGTTTACGCATTAAAAAAGCCGACACTTTAAAAAGTATCGGCTTTTATTAGTAGTGGCGAACGCAAAACGTAGCCGCTACGCGGGATTGAAGCGCTGCGTGATATTACTCAGCAGCTTCTTCTTTAATGATTTCTAGCAATTCAACGTCAAAAATTAGCGTTGAATTAGGCGTAATTGAACCGGTAGCACGTTCGCCATAAGCTAAATCAGAAGGGATATGGAAGCGGTACTTCGCGCCTTCTTTCATAAGCTGAACGCCTTCAGTCCAACCAGGAATAACTTGGTTAAGTGGGAATTGAGCTGGCTCATCACGCTTGTAAGAAGAATCGAACTCAGTACCGTCTAGCAATGTACCACGGTAGTGAACTTTAACGATGTCTTCAGCTGCTGGGCTTGCGCCTTCACCTTCTTCTAACACTTCATACTGAAGGCCAGACTCTGTGGTGGTTACGCCATCTTTCTTCGCGTTCTCTTCTAGATACGCCGCGCCGGCTTCAATATTATCTTGTGCGGCTTTTTGCGCCATTTCTTGTTGCTTAGCACGAAGTACTTCTTCACCTTGCTGAGCAATTTGCTGAATTTCTTGTGGGGTAAATTTCAATGTGTCGTTAAGGCCATCTTCAAAGCCTTCTTTTAACGCAGCTTCATCTAGCGGAAAGCCCAGTTGCTCTTGCTGTTGTGCGCGGTTGCTCACGAACAAGCCCATGCTGGCACCCATAGCGTATGCTTGTTTTTGCACGTCTGTCATTGATTCAGTTGAAACATCGGCGGTTTCAGCGATGTCAGTGCCGGTAGTAGCGGCCTCATCAGAGGTATTTGGCTGACAGGCAAAAAGGCCTAGGGCAGCAATAGTAGATAAGGCAACAAGCGACTTCTGCATAAAACGTCTCCATAAATTTTTATCATCATGCGTCTATGTTTAAACTGCTGCATCCAAGGCAGTCTGCACGATAGTGAAAGATGCGTGATCCATGCTATGTTAAACCTAGCATTCACAAAGCGAAACCTATTTGATTATGTTTAGGGCTCAAATGTTCCCCAGATTATTGTTACTCACCTTATTAATAAGTGGATCTATAGGATGTAGCTTCCCTGAGACCACGCCAATTAAGCAATGGCGGCACGTTGAAGAGGGAGCCTATGCAGCTGACATTTCGGCGGATGGCACTATTTCTGTTGTATCAGGCATTAACAATGGCATTAATGTGTGGCGAATAGGCGAGGAAACGCCCCTGTATCAATGGAGTCATCAAGGTGAAGGTAATAATTTAGTCATTTCGTTACATATATCCGCCGACAATACCCATGTGGTTACTGCTGATAGAGAAGCGTTTGCGCTTTGGAGTATTGAAACCGGCGACCCTATTGGCTTTTGGCGTATTGACGAAGCATCTATTCGGGATGTGGCCATTTCGAATAATGGTAATGGTATCTTGGTGGCTCGCTCTAACGGTAAAGTCATGTTTTTCGAGCCTAAAACCCAGCGCAGGTTAGAGTTTTTGGGCCATCAAGAAAAAGTGAACTCTATCGACATTTCTCCAAATGGCAAGTTTGCCCTCACCGGTGGAAACGACTATATCGCGTATTTATGGAGCACCGATACAGGGCAAATAATTCACACCTTTACGCATCCTTCTCGGGTAACCAAAGTGGCGCTAGATGACAAAGGCCGCTTTGCCTTTACTGCCGATAGCCAAGATAAGTCACAAGTGTGGAACGTACAAACAGGCGAGGCAATTAGCGGGCTGAGTTTTATTGCGAGGCAGAAAATCTTCACTGATGCTGTATTTTCTGATGATGGTAAGTATTTACTAACAGGTTCACCATCACGTCAAGTGTATTTATGGGATTTAAAGAGTGGAAAAGAAGTGGATGCTTGGCAGGTTGCATCACGAGATACAGTTTCACCCCCAACTGCAGTTGTTTATGGCGTTGGCTTTATGTCCGATGGTAATATTGTGACAGAAAGCAGCAGTGGTCTTGCCGAAGTATGGCAACGCAGTAAATAGAGTAAATTATGACAGATAAAAACAGCAGTACTGACAGCGTCGCATTTCGAGCAGAACTCGATAGTACGAACAATAGTATTGAAGAGCTCCAAACGAAAATAGCGTTTCAAGAGCACACTATTGAAGCGTTAAACGAAGCGTTGTCTTCGCAGCAGCAGCAACTCGATGAGCTTACCTATAAGTTACGTCACGTTATCGACAAGGTTAAGTCAATTGAGCCTTCAAATATGGCCAAAGACTCGGAAGAAACACCGCCTCCTCATTATTGATACACCCGAGAACATACAAAGCTAGCGAGTATCGGGTTTAGCGCTTTGGCTATTTGAGTTTGCGGTTTTTGTTGAATCCGGCAGTGCGGGTTCAGACAAAGTCTGTAGCTCTACCGACTCTTCAATGTCGCCGTTAATAGCTTGAATAAAGGCGTTTTTAATAATGGCGCTTAGCGCACTAAACACATCAGTGTCTGGGCTACTCAAATCCCCTTCTATAGGAATACGAGTAGCTACTTGATCTTCACTCTGATTTTCAAATATCTCAGTGACAAACGCTGACAATAACTCTACGGTACCTTCAAGTAGGCCATCACCATCTTGCTCAATATCGCCCTTCCATGAAAATACTTCTACATGGTGCAGTATTGGTTTTATGTAACCCTTTACTTTACCATCGTCGGCAGCTACTTCGGCAGCCAGTGTAAGTGAACCAGCCTCTAGGTCAAATGGCGCGTAGGTATCCAGCAGGTTTTTAAAGTTAACGAGTGCCACGTTATCGGCTTGTAGATTGAGATCGAAAGTGGGTTTTTGTGTGGCAGGGTTGAGCTTAGCTTCAAGCTTCAATGTACCTTGCTGAGCGGTTTGCGCAGTCACTAAAGCGTTAGCCACCCGATTGTCAGATAGCGCATCGCTGTTTACCAAATTTGTTACTTCACCTTGAATATCGTGCAGCGAGATATCAATCACAGGCGAGGTTTCTGGGTTATAAAAACCAATCTTTCCATCAGTAACACTAAGCCTATCAATACGTAGTGGGAATAGTTGATTTGCAATGTTAAGCCAATCTTCGTTTTTACCCGCTTGGCTGTTGTCGCTGGTGGCACCATCGACAAAGTTAATTTCAGGGCGAGTAAGATTCACCGTTCCGCTTGCCGCACCTTTAATCAGCTGGCTCCAGTTTAATGTGAACTCAACCTTTTCGGCGCGAAACAATGGCTTGTCTACCTGTCCATTAGACTTGTACAACAATACATGCTCTAAACTATAAGCCCCGCGCCATAGCATTAAATCTACGTCACCTACTCGGCCGCTGTATTCCCCCGGCTGACTGAGTGTTTTATTGATATACCACTGCGCTGCATAAGGCATGCTCATACGAATAATAATGAGTAGCCCAAGTATGGTGGCGAGTGAAATAAATAGGTAACGATTTGCGGTTTTCATAAATACTCCTTTAGAGAAGTATTTCAAGATTTATGCCGTCGAATATAAATAGAAGATGTGAGTTGTTTGATGCTGCAAGTATATTAAAATCAGTAGGTTGGTGGGGTTTTAAGCATAAAATTTACTGTTTCAGATAATGTAAAGATAAGGCTAACATGGGCGGTATCTTCACATTATGCGTAATAGTTACTGCTAGCGAATACCGTGAGTGAGAAGCTAGTAGCTATCATGTAGTACCTAGCGCAAAAATAGAAATGAGCGCTATTGCGGTAACGTTAGTGAGGTTTGAAAATGCCAATAACGTTTTCGTTTTCTCGGGTAGCCGCACTCACTTGTTCTTCGGTTTGCGCTTCATTGTAACCACAGGCTACGCACTCTAGCTTTTCTACGTTATTTTCGTAATATAGCGAGATAGTATCTAACTCTTGGCATTTGGGGCAGGTAGCGCCTGCAACAAAGCGGCGTTTAATCGATTTTTGCATTGCAGCTCTCTAAACGTAATTTACTCAGTATTATACCGTGAAAAGCCATTTCCTGATCAGATTTTGATAGGAATTTGCTATTATACGCGACCTAAATTGTTCCCGCGAAGGTTATGAATGATAAAGCTTACCAACGTATCGCTAATGCGTGGCAGAAAAGTGCTGCTAGAAAGTGCATCAGCGCAGGTATTTCCAGGCCATAAAGTCGCCCTTATAGGGAGCAATGGTTGTGGTAAATCGACCTTGTTTGCCTTACTGCGCAACGAAATGTCAGTAGATGCAGGCGACTGTGTAGTACCTGCTGATTGGCGCATAGTGAGTGTTGCACAAGAAACCCCTGCCACCGACAGGCGCGCAATAGAATACGTTATTGATGGTGATAAAAATCTTCGCCGTTTACAAGCGCAGCTTCAGCAAGCTGAGCAAGACGAAGACGGCGTACTGATTGGTAAAATTCATGGCCAACTAGAGCAAGCCGGCGCTTACGATGTTGAAGCAAGAGCCGCGACTATTCTATCAGGGCTTGGCTTTACTAATGTTCAGCTTACCGCACCGGTTACCGATTTCTCTGGTGGTTGGCGTATGCGCCTTAACTTGGCGCAAGCATTGCTATGTCCTTCTGATTTATTATTGCTTGATGAGCCCACGAACCACTTAGATTTAGATGCCGTCATTTGGCTAGAAAAGTGGTTACAGCGCTACGAAGGTACCTTGTTACTTATTTCTCACGATAAGGCGTTTATTGATAACACAGTCGCGCAAATTATCAGTGTTGAGCAGCAACAGCTGATTACCTATACCGGTAACTATTCTGCCTTTGAAAGGCAGCGCGCCGAGCGACTTCGTTTGCAGAATATAGAGTTTGAAAAGCAGCAGCAAAAAGTGGCGCATTTAACCTCTTTTATTACTCGATTTAAAGCTAAAGCGAGTAAAGCAAAGCAAGCACAAAGTCGTATTAAACAACTCGAAAAAATGGAAACCTTGTTACCTGCGCATGCGGCTAGCCCATTTAGTTTTGAGTTCGTTCCACCTGCTGCACTGCCTAACCCTCTTGTACAAATGGAACATGTACAGTTAGGTTATGATGATCATATTGTTTTGCAGCAAGTGAAGCTGAACTTGGTGCCAGGAAGTCGTATTGGTTTATTGGGGCGAAACGGGCAAGGTAAATCTACTCTTATCAAGTTATTAGCCGGTGTACATGCCCCCAAACAAGGTGTGTTTGATACTGCCAAGGGCCTTAAAATTGGTTACTTTGCTCAGCATCAACTAGAAACTCTCGATCCTAACGCTACGCCTATTTTGCACTTACAGCGCATAGACGAAAAAGCCACCGAACAACAATTGCGAGATTATTTAGGTGGTTTTGGTTTTAACGGTGACGAAGCACTGTCAGCCGTTGCGCCTATGTCTGGCGGCGAAAAAGCCCGATTAGTGCTGGCACTTATTGTGTATCAAAAACCAAACTTGTTGTTACTCGATGAGCCCACCAACCACCTTGATTTAGAAATGCGTCATGCGTTGAACATTGCGTTGCAAGGCTTTGAAGGTGCCATGGTGTTGGTATCGCACGATAGGTTCTTACTCTCATCGGTATGCGAAGACTTTTACTTAGTAGATAGCGGCGAAGTAGCGGCTTTCACAGGCGACTTAGACGATTATCGCGACTGGATTTTAAAGCAACAAGCCGCAGAAAAAGCCAAAGCCAATAGCGATGCGAAAGCGTTAAATGAAGGTGCAAGCGCTGTAAGCGAGCGTAAAATCGATCGCAAAGAAGAAAAGCGCCGAGAAGCAGAGTTTAGGAAGCAAGTTGCTCCGCTGAAAAAAGCCTTAGAGAAACATGAAAAGGCCATGGACAAATGTTCAAGCGAGCTGAAAACCCTTGAAACATCGTTGTCAGACACAAGCTTGTATAATGATGATAAGAAAGCCGAGCTAATGCAGTTGCTAGATAAGCAAGCAAAGCTTACTCAGCAGCTTGAAGAAGAAGAGATGCAATGGCTTGATGCACAAGAGCAAATGGAGGCGCAGCGCGCAAGCTATGAAGCACAATAATGCTATTGTAAATGCAGAGGACTTTTGGCAGTACGCGGGCAGTCGCTACGGCAAAGGCGATGTAGCGCCACTGGCCATTTTGTTGCAAGACCGCCATGGTGTTAACGTAAATATACTTTTGTTGATATGCTGGTGTATTGAGCACGGTTATATTATCAATTTACCTCAGTTAAACGCGGTGATAAACGCCGTTGAAGCATCAGAACACACCCTTAAGCAGCATCGGCTTGAGCGAAAGCAAGCGAAGCCAGAAGGCAAGCAAGATGCAAACTACCCGCAGGCCTTGGCGAAATACAATCAGCTAAAAGATGACGAGTTAGTTTTAGAAAAAGCGCAACAAGCTATTATCGTAGAAACGGTAAATAGCCTTGGTTTGGCATCTTTACCTTCAGGCGCCTCTAGTATGTCAGGTGTGTTTAATGCCTCTATCGCTGCACTTATTAATGCGTATGGGCTACGAGAAAAACAGGAAGCCCGCGAGTTAATCAGCCAGCTACTGAAGCAGTTGTCGTAAAATAACAATAAGAAAACATCATGAGCAAAATCGCGTTATCGCATGGAAAGATTATAAAAAGCAGTTTTCGGGTGCCAAGCTGGGCAAAGAACCGTCATGTTCAAACTATATGGCCGCGCTTCATTCAAAAACGCTTACCGCTAAAATACAGCATGGAACGCTTAACACTGCCTGATGACGATTTTGTCGACGTTGCGTGGGGGCCAAAGCCCGCAGAACCCTCAGGCATTATTGTGATGTTCCATGGCCTTGAAGGCAGCATTCGCTCACATTATGCCAACGATATGATGGCCAATTTATCGGTGAATGGCTGGCAAGTAGTGATGATGCATTATCGTGGCTGTAGCGGTGTACCGAATTTAAAGCCAAGAGGTTACCATTCTGGCGAGACCGGCGATCCAAGCTTTTTTCTTGATTGGCTAAACCAAAAATTCCCCCAGATCCCTAAAGTCGCTGTGGGTTTTTCTCTTGGCGGGAACATGCTGTTAAAGCTGCTTGGCGAGAACCCAGCACAAAAATGGTTGAATGCGGCTATTGCTATATCATCACCGTTGAAGCTGTCGGAATGTGCCAAATCAATTAACCACGGTTTCTCGCGGGTATATCAGAAATACCTTTTAAACAGCATAAAAACCACACTGCGCAAAAAAATGTCGTTTATCGACTATCGTAAACTTATCCAATTAACGGGTGATGATGTTGATAGCATTACCAGCTTTGCGCAATTTGACGAAAAAGTCACTGCGCCCTTGCATGGTTTCGAAGATGCAAATGACTATTACGAGAAATGCAGTGCGTACCATTTCTTAAGTGCTATTCACTGCCCTACGCTTGTGTTGCACAGTATTGACGACCCCTTTATGAACCATTTAGTGGTGCCTAAAGAAGAAGAATTAGCGCGCAATGTTACCCTTGAACTTAGTGAGCGTGGTGGCCATGTTGGTTTTATGCAGGGTTCAGTGTTTAGCCCCAAAGTGTGGCTGCATGAAAGGGTAAAAAGATACGTTAGCGATGTATTACCCATTAACCCCAACACGCCCTACGTGTAAGTTTTCTAATTTATTAGCACGTTAGCTGGCTTTAATTCACGCATAATAGTTAGCGTGAACTCATTTTTTCTGGAGGCAAAGATGATAATTCCAATCGATGCGGTTGATACTGAGACCTTACACAGTTTAGTGGAAGCATTTGTGCTGCGAGAAGGCACAGAGTACGGCGCTGAAGACGTCAGTATGGAAACCAAAGTAACACAGGTGTTAAATGCCCTTAAAAGCAACGAGGCGGTGCTAGTGTATTCAGAGCTTCACGAGAGTGTGGATATCAGACCAAAAGGCGATGTGACATCCGAAAGTGAGTCTGCTCAAGAAGAGTAGAAGTGCCTTAGGTTTTTCAATAACAAACTGCTCACTAACCAATTTTGATAAGAAATTGTTCAATAAAAAAGCGCCTAAAATCGCATAAGCTCAAATTGAAGACCAAAAAAAGCCGGGCGAGTGACCCGGCTACCTTTCTTTAGGAGAGCATCCCAAAAACGAGAAAGGTTTAGAAACTGTAGCGTGCAGTTACCTGCATGATGTCTAAGTCATCCATTAGCTTGTAGCTGGCACCTACGGCCCACTGAGGAGTGACGTAATAGTTTGCACCTACTTTAAACGTCGCATCGCCATCTTCAACGTCGTAGTAACCTACTTCGCCCAGAAGCTCTACCTGCTCAGTCACCATAGAACGAACGCCCGCATTTACGCTGTAGCCTGTCTCATCATCGAAATCGCCATCGATACGCTCAAAGTTGGCACCGAAGTATGCGTCGGTAGTCGCGTTAAGCGGCATTCTGTAACCAGCACCTAGCGTTAGCATATCGAAATCGAAATTGCCTTCTTCAAAGTTGCTGTATTCACCGTTTAAATAAATATTGCTGTGTAGTAGATATTTGCTGCTTAGTACGAAACCATCTGGTTCGAATGATTCGTTATCGTCAAAATCCATCTTGCTATAGCCACCTTCTACATAACGCCAGTCTGGAGACTCAGCTAACGTTGCAAAAGAAGCAACAGAGGCTGCGGTAGCGGTAAGTGCTGTAAGTAAAGTGATTGCTTTACGCATTGAAAAAACTCCTATTTATCGCAGAAAGAAAAAATACCTGCGCTTCAAATTTTGCGTACCTGTGCATCGTGCTGTGCAAACAAGTATCGCGAATTCCATTGTTAAATCTGAAGTTAGTTTTGCAAAGGGTTTGCCAATTACGTTATTGCCTGATGTTTAAATATACGATTTTTCTTTAACTAACAGAAAGATAGTGATTTTTACCTACGACCGCTTTTTATCACCGAACTAGATTTATGAAATAGCGCTGATTATCTGAACAATAAAATGCGGGAAATGTGTATCTAAAAAACAACACTATATCCTTTCGTCTAATGTTTAGTCCTTTTTTACACAGTATAAGAGCGCCCTTCATTTCAATAATACCGTTTGTAAATGTTTGAAAAGATGGCGATTGATGGTTATTTAACCCCTTTTGGATAAGTTGGATCATTCTTTGCAATTGCTCTAGTGAGTTCAAGCGCGGTTAATTCGCTACCCAGTTCTTCTTCCTTTACGGGTCAGCGAGGTTCCTATCAAAAAAGTACCTTTGGGCATTCATCTACGGAGTTAGCTGGTGGCTTTTTTGAACGTGTTTTGGCATAGCCCTAATTCATGGAGATAACGACATGCACCAAGAGTTTAAACAAGACCGCTTTGATGGCGTGACGAGCGTCAGTAAAGATACTAAGCGAGGCCCTATGTCACTTTTCTCTCGCGTTGCGGTTGTGATTGCCAGTGTGCTGTCATTATTAGTAGCACCTGTGATCAATGCTGAAGGAGTAAGTGATAGCAATGAACCTCATGATGCATCCCCTATTCTTCAATCTGTTATCGATGCCGCAAAAGCGTCTGCCGAGCAAGGCTATGAGCAAAACGATCATGGTCTCGATGACGGGTTAAAATCAATTGATTATCAAACTTATCGAGCTATCCGCTTTAATCCTGATAAAAGCTTGTGGAATGGCGAGAATGACTACGAAGTACAGTTTTTCCACCCCGGATTTCTCTATGAGTTGCCTGTAACAGTTCATACTATCGATGAATCTAATAGCGCGCAGCGTATTCCCTTTGCAAGCGACATGTTTCGCTATGATGACAAAGCAGCGTCGCTAGCCGGGCTAACTAACGATAAAACAGGGTTTGCAGGCTTTCGCGTGCATTACCCGTTGAAGAACGAAACATATAAAGATGAGTTTGCCGTATTTTTAGGGGCCTCTTATTTTCGTTTAGTGGGTAAGAACCAAGTATATGGTATTTCTGCTCGCGGGCTTGCCATTGATACTGCCTTAACGAAAGGGGAAGAGTTTCCTCACTTTACCGAATTTTGGCTAATTGAGCCTAAAGAAGGCCAGCCTATTACAATTTATGCGCGTTTAGAAAGTCCGTCAGTGGCCGGTGCGTACAAGTTTGTTATTGAGCCAGGCATTGATACTGAAGTTGATGTGCAAAGCTGGTTGTTTGCCCGTGAAGACGTAGAAAAGCTAGGAGTCGCCCCGTTTACCAGCATGTTTCTTTATGGCGAAAACAGTGAAAAACGCCCCGACGACTACCGCCCTGAAGTACATGACAGTGACGGTGTGTTGATGGTAACCCATGCCGATGAAGAGATTTGGCGCCCACTAACTAACCCTGCAAGGCTACAAATCACCTCGTTAAGTGACAGTGCGCCGAAAGGTTTTGGTATGTTGCAGCGCGACGGTGAATGGGGCAATTATTTGGATGCTGAAGCAAACTACCATATTCGCCCAGGCCTTTGGGTAACCCCAACCGAAGGATTTGAGAAAGGCCGATTAGAGGTGGTAGAAATACCGACTAACTCTGAAACGCACGATAATATTGTCGCGTATTGGGTGCCTGAAGCGCCGTTACTTAGTGGTGAATCTCGTTATTTTGCTTATACGTTAAAAACGGTAGAGCGAAACGCATTTGTTAGCGAGTTGGCAACCGTTATTCGCTCACGCCAAGGCCAGCCGTCGTTACCTGGCGAGAAAGTAAAAGATGAAGCGAAGCAGACTCAGCGCCGCTTTATTGTTGATTTTTCTTCTCCCGACTTCTCTTCACCTGAACTGGCAGCACCTGAACTGACAACACCAGACACGTCAGCCAATGAAAACACGGTTACAAGCTTCGACCCAGACACTACCAAGCTTATTGTGCAAGGTAGCAATGGTGCAATTTCTCAGCAGCGCCTTTACCCCGTTAATGAAGGTAAAGAATGGCGCGCCACTTTTCTTCTTAAGCCTAAAGACAAGAGCACGGTAGATATGCGTGCTTATATCGAGCTAGATGGCAAACGTATCAGTGAGGTTTGGAATTATGTCTATCAACCCAAGTAATGCTTCCATTTCCCCTAAATCCTCAACAAAGCGTGATCGATTCATCACGACAGGAGTGCACATGCGCTTATTTATAATGGCAATTTTAGTGCTTCCGAGTACGGCTTTGGCCGGTTGGAGCCTTTATGAAATTTTTCTTCCTAATGGGTTAACTAAACTTGAAATGGCTCAACTTGGTTTAGGCTTAATGCTGTTCTCGTGGCTTTGTATGGCCTTTTGGACCGGTATTATCGGGTTTGTTCTTCAACTGTTTAATATTGACCCTTTAAGCTTGCGTAAAAAGCAAAGCAAGCCTGATGAAGCCGCACAATTAAGCCAGCGCCATGCGGTGGTAATGCCAGTATATAATGAAGATACGCGCCGAATTATGGTGGGCTTCGAAGCTTGTGTACGTGAGTTAATGAATACGCCACAGGCTGATCATTTCGACTTTTACATGTTAAGTGACACCCGCGACCAAAACAAAGCGGATGCCGAGCTTCGCGCATGGCAACGTATGACCAAGCGTTTAGGTAACTACGCATCACAGGTATTTTATCGTCGCCGGGAAAAGAATCTTCATCGCAAAGTGGGTAACTTAAAAGAATTTTGCGAACGCTGGGGCGCGAATTACGAATCTATGATTGTGCTGGATGCCGATAGCATAATGACTGGTGAGCGAATGTTAGATTTAGCCCGCCGTATTGAACAAAACCCAGATACTGCATTAGTTCAAACTATCCCTATGCCAGTACGTCAAAATACCTTCTTTGGCCGTTTTGTGCAGTTTGCTGCGCACCTCTACAGCCCAATGTTGGCAACAGGTTTGTCATTTTGGCAAACAGACAGCGCCAACTATTGGGGTCATAACGCGATTATTCGAATTGCGCCCTTTATGCAGCATTGTGGCTTACCGAAATTAGAAGGCAGTGCCCCGTTTGGTGGTGAAATTCTAAGTCATGACTTTGTTGAAGCCGCGCTGCTTCGCCGTGCAGGCTGGCATGCCTATTTACTGACCGATACGACGGGCAGCTATGAAGAGGTACCTAGCAACATTGTGGATTACGCTATTCGTGACCGTCGTTGGGTGCAAGGTAATATCCAGCATTTAGGATTGCTAAATGTGAAAGGCCTAAAAGCGGCTAACCGTCTTCACTTTTTGTTTGGTGCGTTTGCTTATATTTCATCGCTGGTATTATTTTGCATGCTTGCGCTAGGTACAGCTGATGCTCTTATTCGTGCCACGTCAGTACCTGACTTCTTTGTATCTGAATATCAGTTATTCCCAAGTTGGCAGGTAGCTCGTCAAGATATGATGATGGTGACTATGTGGGGTACTGCTGCACTACTCTTCTTACCGAAGGTGTTAGGTATCGTGCTTGCCTTAATTAAACGCAGAGAAGAGTTTGGTGGTGCTATGTCGTTGCTGAAAAGCGCAGTTGCAGAAATTACCATGGCCATTCTTATTGCGCCGCTCATGATGTTTTATCATAGCTTCTTCGTAATAAGCGTGTTTGTTGGGCACTCGGTTAAATGGGAAGCACAAGAGCGTGAAGGTAAAAAAGTACCCTGGAGTGTTGCCTTCAAACATACGCAGCTTATGAGTTGCCTAGCAGTGATGTGGGGCGTAACAACCTTCTACTTCACGCCGTCGCTATTTATGTGGTTGCTACCTGTGTTAATTGGAATGGTACTGGCTGCGCCGGTTATTCGTATTACGAGCAGTGACAATTTAGGTATACAAATGCGCAAATGGGGCGTGTTTGTTATCGACCAAGAAGTGGATGAATGCATCGCCCTTAAACGTTTACGTGTCGCTATGAATTACTTCGCGTTGTCTCAGTACAAGGCGCAAGAGCCTGCGCTCCCTGAAAGCTTATGGGTAACCATGCCTGAGCAAGTGTTAAGCGAAAAGCCACTTCCTATGCGTCCAGCATTGGTTAATAACGCCTAGTATCTTATGTGCGTAAGCGCGTAGCTAGGACTAGCAGCTAAAAGCGCGGAACATAAATAGGTAGGCACAAAAAAGCCGGGCTGCTTTACTTTAAAGGTAAAGCCCCGGCTCTTTTGAAAAAGGCGTGCTTACTGCGTGAAAGTGACGGAGAAAGAAACCGGCACCGTGGTAGTAATACTTTTAAGCCCTGCAATTTTTTGCAATGCTTTAATACCTGCTGTTAATCCGAAAGACTCCGCTTTAATTAGCGTAGGCGCGGTAGTTGAAACCGTTAACGTGTCGGCGTCTACCTTGCTCGCCATTACTGAAAAGCTAGTAGGAACTGCCATACCATGCAGCGTTAAAATGCCATCAACTTTGCCGCTGGTCACTTCGCCATCGGCTAAATTTAGCATTGACTCAGGTAAGGTTGCATCGAAAGTAGCTTCTGCAAATTCTGCCACGTTGAATAGCATGTCTTGCATACGAGTATTACGAATATCAATTGACGTATTTACCGACGCCAAATTAACCGTAACACGCAATTTTCCAGCATTAGATAAACTGCCTTCAAAACTATCGAATTTATGTACTTCGGTAATTTGTGAATTCTTGGTAGAAAGGAAATGCAAAACACTGGTGTCGCCATCTAGGTTCCAGTCAGCAAGTGCAGGAAACGCAAGACCGCATGCAAGCAAGGCAGTTGTTACCCTACGAATACGTGTCGTCACCATAATATTACTCCTTTAAAAAATAATAATGTCCACTCGAGACTACTCGAAGATGGCATAGACCAAATAACCTAACGTGTTAATTACGATGAGGGTTTACAAAATCATTATACTGGACAACATCTTTCCATGGCACTCTTTGATCGCCCATTACTACAAAATCTGGGTTCTCTAACGAATGTCGTTGATTATACGTAAGCGGTTCGAAGTTCGCGGCAGCAATACTGCCTCCGGCTTCAGATACGATGCACTGCGATGCGCCGGTATCCCACTCGCCGGTTACGCCAATTCGCATAAATACATCGGCCTTACCTTCTGCAATAAAGCAGGCTTTCAGTGAACAGCTGCCTAATGGCAGGGTTTGATAAACCCGCTTTGCACACATACGGCCTAATACTTTTTCACGGCTTTGCCTACGACTAATGGCAATCATAACCACGCTGTTTTTAGGGTCGTCAAGCTTACGTACGGCAATCTTCTCTTCACCGTCGGGTGACGATTTAAATGCCCCTTTACCTTTTTCAGCAAAGTACAGCGATTGGCCTGGGGGCCAAAAGATAACCCCAATTTTGGGCTGATTGTTTTCAATAAGCGCGATGTTCACCGCAAAGTCACCGCTTCTGGCAATGAATTCTTGCGTACCGTCGATAGGGTCAATAAGCCAATAACGTGGCCAGTCCTTTCGCTCTTCTAAGCTAGCATGCTTATTTTCTTCAGACAGAATAGGAATGTCGGGGGTGGCGTCGCTTAAGCGTTTAACAATAATATCGTTGGCAAGGTAGTCGGCGCTAGTAACTGGAGAATCGTCTTCTTTTTGGTAAGCGTCAAAATCGCCTTTATCATACACTTTAAGCACAGCTTCGCCGGCTTCAACGGCTACGGTTTTTGCGAGTTCTAATAGTTCGCTGTGGGGGTGTTCATCGGGCATAATCTATTGGTCCTTCAACCATTTTTGAGCAAGTAACAGCGCAGCGATACAGCGGGCTTCTATAAAATCTTCACGCGCCAGTAACGCGTCTGCCTCAGCAAGTGGCCAGTGAATGACTTCTAATGGCTCTGGTTCATCACCCTCTAGTTGTTCAGGGTATAAATCTCTTGCTATTACAATGGTCATGTTGGCATTAAAAAAGGTAGGTGCCATGCTAACTTTGTGTAATTCAATCAGGTCATTTGCACCAAAACCTGCTTCTTCTTTCAATTCTCTATCGGCGGCTTCAAGGGCGGACTCGCCAGGATCGATAAGGCCTTTTGGAAAGCCAAGTTGATAGGAGTGAGTACCTGCGGCATATTCACGAATCAATACCATGGTATCTTTATCAATCATGGGAACAATCATGACGGCGCCACGATTGCCTCCTGCCATCCGTTCAAACTCTCGCGTTGCACCATTAGAAAACTCTAAGTCTAGGCGCTCTACGCGAAAAAGCTTACTTTGGGCAACAATTTCCCGATTGTGAATTTGCGGTAACGGCTTGTTCGGGTCAATTTTTCGCATGTCTCTTGCTACAACTTTGTTATCATACCTACTGTAACTAGCTTACTTCATTATAAGGAAAATCGCTTGCCCTTTCTGCCCTGGAATGAAATTGATACGGTGTTGCTGGATATGGACGGCACCCTACTGGATTTGCACTACGACAACCGGTTTTGGCTAGACCATTTGCCAACGCGTTTGGCTGAAATCAAAGGTATTCCGGAACAAGAATGTCGTGACATGATGGCCTCGCATTATGAAAAAGTGCACGGTCAAATTCAGTGGTATTGCCTCGACTATTGGGCAGAAACACTGGATATCGATATTATGCCGATAAAGCGTGAGTTGGCGCACCTTATTGAAATTCGCCCCGACACCGTCCCTTTTTTAGAGGCGCTGCATCAGTCTGGTCGCGAGGTAGTGTTAGTTACTAATGCGCACCCAGGTAGCTTATCGCTAAAAATAGAGCGTACTCAGTTAGACGCGCATATCGATAACTTAATCTCAACCCATGAGTTTGGTGTCACTAAGGAGTCGCAGTTGCTGTGGCAAAAGCTGCATGCACGCTTAAACTTTAATCCAGCGCGAACCTTGTTTGTAGACGATACAATCCGAATTTTAGATGCAGCCAAGGAATTCGGCATACAGCATCTCCTTGCAGTTGATAACCCAGATCATACGTTACCTCACCGTAACATTACCGAATTTCCTGCTGTTACCGACTATCGCCTAATGTTAGATGATATTTTGGCAAACCCTGTCTCTAGCGACGAAGGAGGTAAACATGCTAAGTAAGCTATTTGTAGGATCGAAAAACCCCGTTAAGGTGAATGCGGCGCACATCACTTTATCTATTACCTTAGAGCAGGATTTCGATGTATACGAAGTTGGCGTGCCCAGTGGGGTATCTGAGCAGCCAATGAGTGAAGAAGAAACGCGGCTAGGCGCGGTAAACCGCGTAAAAGCACTTATTGATATGCACAAAGATGACACAAACGATTCATGGTATGTGGCTATTGAAGGTGGTGTCGATGTTTTCGAAGACGGCCCTGCTACCTTTGCTTATGTTGCGATTTATAATGGTGGGCGTATGTCGATAGGCCGAAGTGCCAACTTACCGTTACCCGTTAGTGTATATCAAGCATTACAGCGAGGCGAAGAGCTGGGGCCTGTTATGGATAAACTATTCAATACCACTAATGTGAAGCAAAAAGGGGGAGCGATTGGCTTGCTCACCCTTAACCATGCTTCTAGACAAAGTGTTTATGAGGTGGCGCTCACACTTGCCATGGCAAAGTTTCATTTTCCCGACTTATATACCGATTAATAGACAAAACACCACTGCTACTTGCCTTAACATGACAACATAAATAGCAGTGTTTGGCTTCAAAATACTCTGTAAGCCCTACCGAAATGACAGCGGATTTCCGTAATAATTTCTTATCGGGCTTCTATTGAGTTTCGCTCATAATGTTTATACTTTAGTCTATGTTGTTGATATCTGGCTGGAAATACAAGGCTGGCTGATCTGGCGTTGTAGTTGCACTACTTACCATCACATACGGATTAAGGAGTGTGACAATGAGCGAGACAATCAACACGTATAACCCTGCAACGGGTGAGAAGCTAGATCATTATCATTTGATGTCAGCGGATGATGCAGAGCAAGCGGTAACCCGCTCGCAAGAAGCCTACTTAAACTGGCGTAGAACATCTTTCGAAGCCCGTGCCCAATTATTTAATAACCTTGCTGATTTAATGGAAAAGCGTATTGACGATTTATCCAGCCTGATGACCCGAGAAATGGGTAAAGTAACCGAGCAAGGTAAGCAAGAAGTGCAGCTATGTGCGAATATCTGCCGATATACCGCAGAACATGGTGCCGAAATTTTAGAAGATGAACATCGCATTTTTGAAGGCGGTCGAGCCATTATTAGTTACCAGCCTATCGGCGTGATCTTAGGTATACAACCTTGGAACTTCCCCCTTTATCAGGTTATACGCTACAGCGTATCAAACATTATGGCGGGCAATACTACGGTACTAAAACATGCTAAAAATGTATTTGGTATGGCCGTGGCTATCCAACAAATGTATGAAGATGCTGGTTTCCCTAAAAACGTTTATCAGTCGCTATTGATTGATGGCGGTACAGCGAGTGACTTAATTAAACATAAGCATGTTCGCGGCGTAACCTTCACAGGTAGTGACGAAGTGGGCAAGCAGGTTGCTAAAGAAGCAGCAAGTTTGTCGAAAAAGACAGTAATGGAGCTAGGCAGTAACGATGCGTTCATCGTGCTAGCAGATGCTGACATCGACCAAGCGGTTGAAACCTGTATTAAAGGTCGTGTTATCAACAATGGTGAAACCTGTGTAGCAGCCAAGCGCTTTGTTATCGTCGATAGTATTTATGATGAGTTCAGAGATAAGTTTGTTGCCCAGTGTAAGAAACTTAAAGTAGGCGACCCAGCGGATGAAAATACCGACTTAGGCCCTATGGCCCGTGAAGATTTACGCGATGAATTACACGAGCAAGTGAAAACGTCATTGGACGCAGGGGCAACTTTATCACTCGGCGGTGAAGTACCAGATAACAGTGGTTATTTCTATCCTATTACAGTGCTAGAAAACGTTACTCCTGGTATGCCAGCATACGATGATGAATTGTTTGGCCCCGTGGCTTCGCTAATTCGTGTTCGTGACGACAAGGAAGCCATGACAGTGGCAAATGATTCACGCTACGGGCTCGGTGGTGGTATCTTTAGTACCGATACCGACAACGCAATTGCCCTTGCTAAAAACGAGTTTGATACGGGCATGGTGAATATCAACGGTTATTCGTTAGCTCAACCTAACTTACCATTTGGCGGTGTTAAAGACAGTGGATACGGTCGTGAACATGGTGGCTACGGTATGCGTGAATTCGTTAATATCAAAACCATCATGATTGCAGAGCAACAAAACAGCTAAGCGTACCAATGCGGCTAGCCCATAGTGCTGGGCTAACCCGCAACAAAGCGCTGAATAGGAGTAAGTAGTATGTTAGTCACATCCATGAAATCTAGTTCAGCCCGCGTTGCGAAGCCGCACGGTTCAAAAGTAGGTTCAATTTTCGGCTCAGGCGAAGCGTTTAAACTTGGACTGAGTAGTAAATTAAGTATTGGGCTGGGGTTACTTACCTCGGCCTTTTTAGTTTGTGCTGAGCCCGCCTCTACCCCTCGGGCAACGGCTGGTAATTCCGTTTATCAAGCGTCTGCGCAGCATGCATCAATGGATAGTAGCGCCACTACGGTGTGCGAAGGAATTTCATTGCAGGTGCTTGGCTCTGGCGGCCCAGAACTTGATGATGGCCGTGCTTCAACCTCTTATCTTCTCTGGAAAGATGAAAAGGCCAACGTGCTAATCGACGCTGGAAGCGGCAGTAGTGTTCAATTTGGCGCGTCGGGTGCTGATTTTACCGACATAGACACCATTTTATTATCTCATTTACATACCGATCATGCCGCCGATTTACCCAGTTTTATCAAGGGAAGCTACTTTACCCGTCGAGATACCGATTTATCCGTATATGGCCCTGCGGGTAACGACCTGATGCCAACTACCCAAGCGTATCTTGATGCGCTGATAGGTAAAGAAGGGGCTTTTAAATATTTGTCTTCTTACACCCAAGAAGGTGAAGATGATTACACAGTGTCTGCACACACGGTTGCAGATAAAGCGTTCTCAACTTCCATTAATGATGATATCGATATTGATGCGATATCGGTACACCACGGACCAATTCCAGCGTTGGCATGGAAAGTCACTATTGATGAATGTGTTGCTGTATTCTCAGGCGATACCAACAATGCGGATGGAACATTAGCAAACTTTGCTAAGCATGCTGATGTGCTCGTGTTGCATAATGCGATTGAAGATATTGAGAAAGGGGCGGGTAGCGCAGCCACCAACTTACATATGACGCCTAAGCAGATTATTGAAATTGCTAAAGAGTCCGAAGCAAAGCGTATCGTGCTTTCTCATATAATGAAACGTAGCGAAGCTGGTTTAGACGGGCTTACTGAGGCTATTGCGGTTATTGCCCCCGGGCGTGTATTCGCAGCGCAGGATTTAATGAATATTCCATTGGTGAGCGACCTCTCATATGAAGAAGGCCGCTAACCTAAAAAATGTTGTGTCTTGTGTGGCTTACTCGTTTTATGACAGATTGGTTATGCGCCAGACGGGTTATGTAACTTGCTGGCGACTATTGTAATTTAATCGCGATATAGCCATTTGCATCAGGTTGCCCGAAGAATTTAGACGCCTGATGTACCTCTTGAGGAAGGCTATCATCTGGCTTAAATTTTCCGTCTACCTTGACCTTTTTCATGTCTGGGCTAACCACAGCATCAATAGACAGACCAAGTAGATTTGGCTCGCTAACCACAATACCAATGTCATCACCCACGCAGCGAAGTTTGGCAGAATACGTCCCAAAGTCGATAGGGCCTTGAGTACCTGCAACTGCTGCATTCAACCAATCACCAGTGCCTTGCAGTGCCACACACTGAGGGCCAAAAGTAAGTTCGTCGAGCTTCACTTTAAATCGCCCACTGGCATTAACAGGCAGGGGTAAGTTCACTTGCGCAAGCACGCGGTCTACCGGTAAATAAACCGAGAAATTCGTGGTTTCTATTTTGTTTGTATTAAACAAACTGGTTTTAAATGGCCCTTCAAACGCAATGTCGTTTACATCGCGAATGTTGCCCGCTTTTACATGCGCACTGACATTTCCAATCAGCAACGCAAGGGGGCTAAGCTCCCAATTAACGTTATTAATAGGTAGTCCGTTTACCACGATGGTTTGCGCCTTACCCGTCCATAACGTGCCACTAACACCGCTAATCGATACATCTTTTGGCAAGTCTACTCTGCCAATTACCTGAATAGCAGGCATGTAAGCAATTGCAAAAATTAGAAAGGCAACAATGCCACCCACTAGCCAACCAAACTTAGACTTCATGCTTTTCCTAACTGTAAACGGCGAACTTTGATGTAACCTGGATCATCTGCTTCGGCAATATCGGCCTGAATAATAACAATACCCATACCTTCTAAGGTTTTTAACCACTCAAGTACGTCATTAAATGGGGCTTGGTCTATCCAAACTTGTAACTCATCATCTTGAGGCTGCATGCGCGAAATAGCGATGCTGTGCCTTGATGTAGTACGGTTGACGGCTTGTGGAAGTGAACCTTTAAAAGGCGCTGAGCGGTTACTGCTTTTTCTTAGCTGTTGGGCGCGAACGGCACTGTCTTTCACCCACACTAGCAAGCTTTGTTGGTTATCTAACAATTGCTTTTGCTGATGCAGAGAAGCATTGAGGGGCGACCAAATCAAAAAGTAAAATAAGCCAATGACCACTACTACAGCAGAGATCATGACCAGTATTTGCTCGCGCTCGGTAAGCGCTTTAAATTTGCTGATTAGTGCGTTCACAACACACTCCTAATTGATACCGTGCCAATCACATTGTCATCACGGTTATTGATAGCACCTTGCTCAACAGTAAATCCAGCGCCTTCGGCTTGCCGGCGAAATTGCTCTAACGCCTCAAAGCTTTTACCTTGCGCTTGAATACGTATTTCGGTGCGGGTGGCGTCAAATCGTAAAGTTTGTGGTTTTACTTGTGTACTGGCAAAGGCTTCTGAAAGCTGATCTAACATCACTAACATAGAGGCATCGCCGCCACTTTTTGATAATTTATTAAGCTCATATTGCAGCTTGAGCTTCACGTTACGATAAACGCCAATATTGGGAAATCCAGACTTTACCGCTTGATCAATTTCACTAGTCAGAGCCGCATTCTCAGACTTTAGCTGATACAGGGTAACGGTTTTATCAATCAGGCTGGTACATAACACAAGTGCGGCCAATACTGCCGCAACACGCCATTGTGCCCATGCATTATTACGAGTGCGTTTTACTTTGTACTCGCCCTGAAGCAAGTTAAAGCTGCTCGACATCGCCTCTTTAGCTAGCACATGCATAGGCAGCTCAAGAGGGGCGTCACTAACCGTAATGTTCGGCATATCGCTTAAATCAATACCCGCATAGTTGGTAATTACAACAGGGGCTTCTTGTTGGCTGGTGAAGTGACCTAGGGTGGGTAACAACCACGCTTGTTCACCTTGTATACCTTTAAAGGTATCTTGGCGAACCAGCATTTGCTCGCCTAAGGTAAGAACAGACCAACCGTTTTCAGTTACCGGTACGGCGAGTACATCAGGAATTAGATGGTTACAGAATAAGCCTGCATCGGCTAACCACTGCTGCCACATTTGAAGTTTTGCATGACTTACCACGGCAACCGCTTGGCTATCGCCCACTTTAGGGCCTATAGCAAAAAACTGTTCGCTAATATCAGTGGCTAACTCGTCTTCAAGCATGAAGGGCAAAGCAGAAAGTACTTTCCTACCCGCTCTTGGTGGTAAAGCTACCCATTTAAGCAATATTTCGCTGCTAGGTGCTAATGCGATGACCGCACGGTGCCCAGCGCGTTCCGCTAAGGTGGAAAGGGCGTCGGCATTAGGGAGTTCACCAGAAGCGATAATTTCTTCTTCGGCTGTAGACCATACTAGCCAGCTAATTGGGTCGGCCTCGGTGGCACCTAACCTAATCAGGAGTTGTTCCATTATTTTACGCCTCCAAACTCGCGCTTTATTATTTTTACGCCCGCGTCACTACTTGCGTTAAATACGGTAGAAAGTTGAAACGTTGCTTTATTGTAACGGGTCTTAGTGTGCAAAATAAAATACTCAGTCGTTACCGTAAACCATTCTTTTCGGCTGTCAGATAAACTTAATGCTTCAACACTCGGTTCAGCCAGAAATTCGCTTACGTCTTCCCAGCCATCTTGTGGGCGATTACCCAGCAAGCTAGTGGCTTGTTGTAAATCTAGGCCTGTTAAACCAGCTAATAGTGCAGCATGTTCTTCATCAATGGTATTCACATTAATGGCTAGGGTGTCATTATCGGGAATGACGCAAACCAAAGGGAGAATGTCATTCAACCAAACCTCAGAGACGCCATTTATAATACGCAATTCACTTGTCGATGCCAGTAGTCCGTTTGCTCCTAAGTAAGGAAACTCCCTCGATTCATACTCGCTATCTTCTGCGCCATAGGGGCGCATATTGTCGTCTTCATCTACCCAATCGGCCAAACTGTCTCGCACGGTATCAGCGGTAAAGCTGTTGATATCGTCAATTTCAAGGGCCAAAAGCATAGTATGAAAGGCATCCATCGCTTCGGTAGCACCATCACCACTATTCACGTTTGCGCTAGCGCTGCCTTGTAGAATAGCGTTTAAGTTAAAGCATGCTTGAAGATCGGTCAGGTTCGCTTGTAAACCGCCATTTTCTAATGGGTACATAAACTCCTGTGCCCAAGGCTGGTCTAGCGAGATTTTGTCGCCGGTTTCTTCCATCAAGGTTTGAATTGATTTACGAGCAAAAGCCTCGGCGCCCAAGGCATACCAGTATGCTTGGTTGCTGTCTTTAATATTCATGGTGCGCTGAACTTGCAACTGCAAGCGGGTACCCATTTCAGTGGCCAATACAGATACCAGCGCCACTATCATCAGCACTATCATTAACGCCACGCCTTGTTGGCGAGAAGGTAGTGCGCTAGGTGTTTTTATAGGAGCTTTGCCAGAAGCTTTGACAGCGGTTTTAATAAGAATGCCCATTACGCAGAACCTGCTGTTAAGGCAAACTCGCGGCGTATTAAACCGAAGTCTTTACTTACAAACTCAATGGCCACAGCGGTGGGTAACACTTCACCTTGGTAACTTTCACTCCAACTTAAATCGTCGTCATCACCGCTACTTTCCGCGCTAATAAACTCAACGGTAAAGCTTTCTATATTTTCAAGAAGGGTACGTGTCTTAGGTTCATAGCCAATTACATTATCTACGTAGTTGCTATAAACGCGTTCTAGTCGGTCTTCATCAAGGCGATAGGCCACGTATTGTAGGGTGCTCCGGGGCAACATGAGTTGAGGGTTATGCCAACCCCCGCGCACAAAGCCAATACCATCGCCGTCGCTATCATCTACCTCGCCGCCAGCCATCACCACTTTTTGGGTTTCCCCTTCAGCGCGAACTGGACGAGGCACCGCTTGCTGGATATCACGTTCTATAATCACCATGGCACGCTGCAGTTGCTGTAACTTCTCAAAGCGCTCACTAGATAAATCGTTACTATCAATGACCGTGGTTAGCAGGCCCGTAGATGCCAAACCAATGAGCGTAAAAATAGCCATGGCAATCAAGATTTCAATGAGAGTAAATCCGCGCTGCTTCATTAAATGCCTGCGCTGGTGGGCTTAGCCACAAAGGTAGTTACTGAAGTGACGCTGCCAGAATAATCTGAATCTAGGCCTACGCTGATACTTACCGAGCGTAGATCATCGTCATTGGTTTTAGTGACGGTTTGCTGCCAGTACCAAGTACGGTCAGCCATTTCCATGCTGCCTTTCAAATTGTTCTTAGGTGGCCAAGTATCATCAAGTTGTAATTGGTTTAGCCGGTTGCTGGCAACATAACTGGCAAAGGTTACCGCTTCAATTTGTCCTACGTTATTTAAGTGATCGCCTGCGGCTTTTAAAATAGCCGTGCCGGTTAAGGCAAAAATAAGCAATGCCACCATAACTTCAAGCAGTGTCATGCCTTTTTGACTGCTGAGCGAATGCGAAGACGAGCGCTTCATTGCTCGGGGCTCTCAAAAGGGCCAGCCAATTCGAGTGGCGGGAACTCTTCATTGTTAAGCGCAAAATAAACGGGCTCGTCGTTAAAGTCGCCTTCATACGCAAAAGTAAGGCTGAAAGGGGTAATATCGCCGCTAGACATAATTAATATTTGCGGTGGTGGCAGTTTCTTTTCTTCTTCGCTACCTATCTCAACACCATCTTCAGACACGCTTAAGGTTTCGTCGAATATGCCTCTATCGAAAAGTTGGTCTTCTTTGGTCCAGGGTAAGTCGTCTAAATTCAGCGTAAATGAAAAATCTTCAGGTAGTGTGTGGGCTTCGTAGTATTTCTCGCCCTCGATACGTTGCCACTCATCATTCTCATCTAAAAAAACAAAGTAGTATTCGTTGTCTTTTTGCTCAACACGAATACCCAGTTGCTGCTGATTTAGCACCGCATAGTCGCTTGCCATATCAACCAATACTTGTAGCCGTTGCGCTTGGCTTTTTAACAAGTCTGCTTTACTGGCGCCAAAGGCATTAAACATTACGTAGCCGGCCGCCAAGCCCATAAGCAACAGTACCAGCATCACTTCTAACAGCGTGAAGCCAGTTTGCTTATTGTGAGGATGAAAGCGGCCAAGCATAAAATGACTTAGTTTAAGTATTCGTTAATGTTCCAGTTACCAATGTCGTCATCGGTACCTGGTTCACCATCTGGGCCATTTGAAAAAATGTCTACTACACCTAACTCTCCCGGGCTAATTAGCGCATAAGGGTTGCCCCAAGGATCTTCAGGTAAACGCTTAATGAAGCCGCCTTCTGGGTAGTTTCTTGGAATAGGATCAAGAGTTGGCGCTGTAACCAAAGCCTCTAGCCCTTGTTCAGTAGTTGGGAACTTGTTGTTTCGAAGCTTGTACATTTCAAGCGCGCTTTCCATTTGCTGAATATCAACAGCGGCTTTTTTAAGTTGTGCCACTTCTTGGTTACCCAAAATTTGCGGCGCTACCATCGATGCCATAATGCCGATGATAAGCAGCACCACCATTACTTCAATCAAACTAAATCCAGAACTACGTTTTAAGGTTTTCATCAGATATTCACCATATTGTTTAAGGCCAAAATAGGCTGCAAAATTGCCATTACGATAAACAGCACTATGCCAGCCATCGACACGATAAGTAGAGGTTCAAATACTTTTAGTGAGACACCAATAAGGGCTTCAAATTCCCTATCTTGGTTATCGGCGGCGCGGCCAAGCATTTGCTGTAATTCGCCAGATTTTTCACCAGATGCAATCATGTGCATCATCATTGGCGGGAAAATTTTTGTGTTATCGAGGGCAGCGCGCAAGCTGCTCCCTTCTTTTACATTAATGGCAGCATCGGCTACCTGATTCTTAATGTGCTGGTTTTCAAGTACATCACCGGAAATACGCATAGATTCAAGTAAGGGCACTGCACTGGCGCTTAAAATACTCAAAGTACGTGCAAAACGAGCGGTATTAAGCCCGCGAGAAACTTTACCAATAAGCGGAAGTTTCAAAATCACTTTGTGAAATCTTAACTTCATCTTTTTCTGTTGAAGCACGCGCTGAACAATTACCGCCAATATAGCCACGACAACCAGTAAAATAAGGCCGTAATTTTGTAGCCAGGTACTCACCGAAATAAGCACTTGGGTAATACCTGGAAGGTCTTGCCCCATGTGATCAAATTGACCCACAATTTTGGGCACAACCACGGTAAGCAGTAGCATCACAATGCCGAAGGCGAAAAACAGCATAAGTGAAGGGTAAATAAGTGCTTGGGTAATTTGACTGCGAGTTTGCTGGCGTCGTTCTGTGTAATCGGCAAGGCGATTAAGCACCGTATCTAAGTGACCGGATTTTTCACCTGCCGCCACCATGGCGCGGTACAAGTCATCAAACACACTAGGAAATTCAGACAGCGCATCGGCTAAACCATGACCTTCTACCACTTTGCTTCGAACGGCCATCATCATGTTCTTTTGACGGGGCTTTTCACACTGCTCGGCAACCGCCAGTAAGGCTTCTTCTACCGGTAAGGCAGATTCTACCAAAGTGGCCATTTGGCGCGTTAACAGGGCGAGATCTGAGGCTGAAATTCTCGGTTTAAAAAACGAGAAGCCACCACTTTTACCGTCACTTTTTCCGCGCTCGGTAACTTGTTCTACTTCTAAAGGAATGAGGCCTTTTTCACGCAGTTGCTGGCGCACTTGGCGAGCGTTATCACCTTCCAGTACACCATTTGCGTTACGGCCACGGTTGTTTACCGCTTTATAAGCGAAGGCGGCCATACTAATCCTCCTTGGTTACACGCAGGACTTCTTCTAAAGAGGTAACACCTGCAAGTACCTTACGACACCCATCATCCCGAATACTCGGGGTTGAGTGCCTGATATATTTTTCAATGGCCTGTTCACCCACGCCTTCATGCATCATTTCGCGCACTTTCTCATTCACCAGTAATAGCTCATGAATACCCGTACGACCTCTGTAACCGGTTTGGTTACATGCGGCGCAGCCGGAGGGTTGGTAAATGGTAAAGTTGCTATCGGCATCAATATTAAGGGCTTCACACTCTTGAGGATCGGGCGTGTGAGGTGTCTTACACTCTTTACACAGTGTACGCACTAAGCGCTGCGATAATACTGCCAGTAAGCTTGATGAAAGCAAAAAGGGCTCAATACCCATATCTTCTAAACGGGTGATCGCGCCAGCAGCGGTATTGGTGTGAAGGGTCGATAACACTAAGTGACCGGTTAAACTGGCTTGAACCGCAATTTGTGCGGTTTCAACGTCTCGAATTTCCCCTACCATCACCACATCGGGATCTTGACGCAAAATCGCTCGAAGGCCGCGGGCGAAAGTCATATCTACACGGGGGTTTACCTGTGTTTGACCAATACCGGGTAAGTCGAATTCAATAGGATCTTCTACGGTTAAAATATTGCGGTCGCGGGAGTTTATCTCGCTTAGGCCTGCATACAAGGTGGTACTTTTACCCGAACCTGTTGGGCCAGTAACCAAAATAATACCGTGAGGTTTTCTAATTAACGAAGAGAAATGGTCACGGTTTTGCTGGGTCATTCCTAAGTCTTTTAGGTTTAACCGCGCGTTGTTTTTATCTAATAAACGCAGTACCACGCGTTCACCGTGGCTCGATGGCATAGTAGACACACGAACATCTACCGCACGGCCTGCAATACGAAGGGTAATACGGCCATCCTGCGGTACTCGTTTTTCAGCAATATCAAGCTTTGCCATTACCTTAATACGAGAAACCAGCATGGAAGAAAGCTTACGATTTGGGCGTAAAATCTCTCGCAATACACCATCTACTCGAAACCGAACCACTAATTGGTTTTCAAAGGTTTCAATGTGAATATCTGACGCGCCTTCTTTGATCGCTTCACCTAGCATGGCGTTAATCAGCTTGATGATAGGGGCGTCGTCTTCGTTATCTAATAAATCTTCGGTATCAGGTAACTCTTCAGCAAGGGCAAACAAATCGCTTTCGTTACCTAAATCTTCCATTAACTGCTTTGCTGCAGAACTATCACGCTGGAATGCTGTAGTTAGAAAGCTTTCGAACTCATCAGCAGCAATGGTTTTAGGTACAAAAGGCTCGCCATAAAAGCGGCGGACTTCGGCAAACACTTCAAAAGGCGTGTTTTCCGTGAAATACAGCACAGCAGGAGTGACATTGGTTTCAAGCAAAACCTGATTACGCTTTGCAAAGCTGAACGAAAGCTGGCGAGGGCCAGCCACGGCGTCTGGTAAGCCTTCTTCGTCTGCCATTGCTTCGAGCGCTTCTTCCTGTGCCTCTACCGCAAGGGTGAGTTGCTCGTCTTGACCTGCCATCTTAGTCGTTACCTTCTTCAAGGTTGTCTTTTTCAGTCAGGTACTCTTCAAATGAAGGCGGTAATGAAAGTTCATCATCCCAATTCGGCATGCTTGGCGTTTCAGCATTAGGCATTAACGAAATACCTTCTTGCTGGCGCTTAAGTTGTAGCGCACGAATGTAGTTGTACTTACGATGACTGATAGAATTCATGGTAGCGCCGTCACGTACGATAGTCGGCTTCAAAAATACCATCAGGTTACGCTTACGTTTGCTGGTAGATGTTGACTTAAACAAGTTACCTAGAATAGGGATGTCGCCTAATAAAGGCACTTTAGATACGCTTTCTTGAACGTCTTCATCTATCAATCCGCCCAGTACAATCGTGCCTCCATCATCTACGATAACCGTAGTTTTAATTTCACGTTTGTTGATAGAGATATCTACCGAAGTAGCACCACTAACGCTTGATACTTCTTGTTCGATTAATAACTGAACTGCGTCACCTTCGTTAATTTGCGGTGTCACTTTAAGTTTAATACCCACTTCTTGGCGATCTACGGTTTGGAAAGGGTTAGAGTTGTTCGACCCAGTAGTAGTACCCGTAATAATAGGAATTTCTTGACCTACAATGAAGTAGGCTTCTTCGTTATCCATGGTAGTAAGGTGCGGCGTGGCCAATACGTTTGAATTAGTATCGGTACTTACAGCTTGTACTACTGCGCCCCAGCCATTATCAATAATACCGGCTATTAAGCCATTCGCGCTGCCCAATAAGCTGGCAAGAGAAGTATAATCACCTTCATCAGTAGTGGTGACCTCAACTACAGCACCCTCATCGGTCACATAGGCTTCGGTATCGGTATCGTCTTCCGCTTCTTTAACCGCTACCGCCAACGATCCTACTGGGATGACACCATTGCTAAACTGAGTACCACCGCCACTTTCAGACACCCACTGTACACCTAAGGTAGTACCGTCACCTTCGAATACTTCTACAATAATGGCTTCAACCTGTACCTGTGCGCGGCGAATATCAAGCTGACGGACCACTTCTTCTAGTGAGCGCATCATGTCAGGTTCCGCAGTGATTACTAACGCATTAGAATCTTCATGGGCATCAATGCTGACGTCACGGTTAGATGAACCACGGCTGTTGGTGCTGCCACTTTTCTCTTCTGCTTGAATACTGGCAGAAACCCCTTGTAGTACTTTTACTAGATCGTCGGCTTTGGCATAGTTAAGAAACATTACGCGAGTATTACCGCTGGTTTCTAACTCCTGATCCATACGCTCAATAAGATTAATTAAACGTTGGCGGGCTTTAATGTCGCCGCTTACAATCACAGAGTTAGTACGGTCGTCGGCTACTACGCGCGGGTCTGACTTAGCACCGGTATTAGCTTTACCTTGTGATTTGTTAATGCTGTCGATAATACGCACCATTTCAGAGGCTGAAGCGAAACGTAGCTTCACAATCTCAACTTCTTCATCACCTGCACGGTCAACACGCTCAATAATTTCAACTAAGCGGTTTACCACAGCTGCGCGGCCAGTAATCATCATTACATTTGAAGGGTCGTGGCTTACTACATTACCACCGCCTGCTTGGTCGTTAAGTTGACGTAGAATAGGCGCTAATTCTCTTACCGGTACGTTATAAACAGGCACTACGCGGGTGATCATTTCATCACCGTCTTTCGCTGAACCTTCTACGACAGGAATGTTTGATGTTTTAGCATCTTTAGAGCGTACTACTTTTAAAATACCGCTCGGCATTTCAACCACAGCAAAATCGTAAACCTGAAGCACGTTTAAAAAGAATTGATAATACTGATCTTCAGTCAGCATATCGTAGCTTCGAACACTGATTTTACCGCGAACATTGGGGTCGACAATAATGGTCCGCTCTAAGTTTTTGCCCACAATATTAATGAACTCACTAATATCAGTGTCTTTAAAATTAGGCATATATTCAGCGGCGGTTACCGAGAAACAAAGAAGGGCCGTGCACAGGGCTGTGCTCAGGCGAGATAACAATTTTTGGCTAGTGCGCCTTTTCATTCTGTCTTCCTTTAATTCTTATTCTGCTGATGGCTCAGGTAAATCGAGATAGAGCGTAGTAAAACTGCCATCACGAATGATTGTAAGTTCAATATTCTGAGCATTGCGAAGTTCAGATAGTGCTTCTTGGGATTGCTGCATGTCTGTCAGATCCAATCCATTAATTTGTGCAATAACATCGCCGGCTTGAAGCCCTGCTGATTTAAATAATGCGGGCTCTTTACCTGGGCTAACTTGATAGCCGATTAGCTGTCCTTCTTCCGTTTTTGGCGAAATAGAGATGAAGTCGGTAAAGCTTGCTGGGCGTTCTCGCAGTGAAGCGGTTGCTTCAATGGCTTCTTCACTTAACTGTCTTGAATCGGGCTCGTCTCGCTCATCTGGAACTGGCTGTGGACGACGTTTAGCTTGTTGTTGGCGACGTTTGTTCGCTTCGTCGTAATCAATGCCATCTAACATCAAGGTTTCGTTTCTAACCCCATTTTTAATAATAACTCGGTCTCGGAAAACTTGCTTCAGGGTGGCGTTAGTGCCTTCAATCTTTTCACCCAAACCATACACCGCTTGGCTATTGCGATTTTCGATGACCGCAGTGCTAGAATCTTCATCCGAACTTGCCACCACACCGGTAAGGGTAAGGTTAAGACGCGTTTCAGGCGCATCAGTAACAGGGGCTTCTTCTACCTTTGCAGGCGCCGCTGCTGCATTACCAAATAAATTTAATTGTTGTATTTTGCGTATGTTGACCCCACTTTGCCCTGAAGCCGTAGAAGGTATAGGCGCAAAACTCACTGCGGGAGTCGCAGATAATTGAGGTTCAGGTATAATTCGCCATATTAGCTTGGCGGCAAAGGCTATTAAATATAGGCTCAGCAGCACCACAATTAACGTGTGAAGTTGTTTTTGGTTCTGGTTTACAAAAACAACCAGAGACTGTGGATTGAGTTTATCGAATGTCATGTCGCCACTTGATGGTACTGCTTATTATAAAAAGTGAAAATTTGGTTAACCGCGCTTTGTCCGACCCATCATAGCCTAGTCGAGGTGGGGCTCACAACACTAAAGCCGCACCGTTACGAAATTATTACAAAGGTCTTATGGAAACGAACAATACATCACAAAATGTGAGGCTAGACAAGTGGCTATGGGCAGCAAGGTTTTTCAAAACCCGCGCCATTGCCAGAGACATGGTTCAGTCAGGAAAAGTTCACTACAACGGACAGCGCACTAAGCCCGGCAAGAATGTAGAGCTTGGTGCAGTGATAAAAGTTCCCTCAGGTTGGGATAACCGTGACGTTATTGTTCGAGGACTCAGTGATAAACGACTTAGTGCAGCACTTGCTCAAGACTTATATGAAGAAACCGAGACAAGTGTAACAAAACGTGAAGAAAACCAAGTTGCACGAAAATTGAACGCTTTTCATAGTCCTAAGCCGGAACATCGGCCAGATAAAAAACAGCGCAGACAAATTATTAAATTTAAGCAGCAGTAAAAAGTATGCTGCCTAACAGGACAAGTTTATGAGTGATTTTGACAAATTACATCGATTTTTATTTACCCAAGCAAATGTTCGTGGCGAATTGGTTCGCTTAGATGAAAGCTTAAAGCACATTGTGCACAGCTATGAATACCCCGTACAAATTCAGCGTTTGTTGGGTCAGTTGGCAGCGGCAACATCTTTACTGACGGCTACGCTTAAGTTTAAAGGCGAAATTGCCCTGCAAATTCAAAGTAAAGGGCCAGTGAGTTACGCGGTAATAAACGCCACTCATGAACAAACGTTTCGTGGTGTTGCCCGCTGGGATGAAAGCCTTGAAACGCTTCCAGAAGCGTTTGATGAGTTACTTACCGAAGCGGTACTGGTAATGACCATTACCCCTGATGAAGGCGAGCGTTATCAAGGTATTGTGGCACTAGACAAACCAACATTAGCAGAGTGTTTAGAAGAATACTTCGCCCAGTCTGAACAGTTAGCCACCCGCGTGCATCTAATGACTGATTTGCAAGATGAGAACAACGCCAGAGCGGCGGGTATGCTTCTGCAAGTATTGCCAACAGACGCTAGCGCGACTGACATAACCCAAGCAACAGGGTTTGATCATATTGCTACGTTAACCGAAACCTTAACGGAAAAAGAAATGTTCTCGTTGTCGGTAGAAGACATTCTTTATCGTTTGTACCACCAAGAAGAAGTGGAAGTGTACCCAGCGAAAGCGGTTAGCTTTGCGTGTACATGTTCCAAGGAACGCAGTGCAGAAGCGCTTCGTAACATCGATAAAGCTGAGCTTTTATCCATAGTAAAAGAAGATGGCGACATTAAGATGAATTGTCAGTATTGCCATGCAGAATATCGTTTCGATAGTATCGATATTGAGGCGATTCACAGTGGTAATGCACCCTCACCTGATACTAATCAATAAGGGCGCCCGCCCCGACTCTTAAAAAAGAAAACCTCTTAATTCACTTCCCTTTACAGCACTTGTTGTAAGGGGGAGATGATCCGAACACCACTAATCAAACATTGTGTCCCTCCTCCAAATAAAAATGTAATTTTATTACGTTTTTTTAGAAAGTTGATCCAGATTAATAATCAGTATTCTTTATAGAAATAACGCTATGCCTTTATTTACTTTAGACTCAGTTAAATGATACTTTTTGAAAGTGATATTGAAAGATTACATTGAGGGTTACGGTTATGAGTGCAGCAGCGTCTTTGAAAACGGATTTAAAAATCTCTCCGCTGGTTGATTTGCCTAGCGCCGAATTAATCGAACGCGCGATTAAGCGGGGCGAGGGTGTGTTAGACACTAACGGGGCTTTGGTGGTTGAAACCGGCGAAAGAACTGGTCGCTCACCAAATGATAGGTTTATCGTTAAAGAGTCTTCTACTGAAAATGAAATTGATTGGGGCAAGGTTAATAAGCCATTTGATGCCAATAAATTCGATGCCTTGTGGAATAAAGTAGAGGCCTACCTAACTACTCAAGAGCACTTTTTATCACACCTTCAAGTAGGTTCAGATCCTGCGCACGCACTTCCCTTAGAAGTAAGAACGCAAACCGCATGGCAGCACGTATTTGCTCGTAATCTTTTCATCGTACCTGAAAACTGGAATGCCAATAACGAAACGCCATGGCAGGTACTCAACGTGCCTGGCTTCGTTTGTGAGCCAGAGCGTGACGGCACCAACAGTGATGGTGTTGTAGTCATTAATTTTGCAAAAAAACGTGTGCTCATTGCTGGCATGAGATACGCCGGTGAAATGAAAAAAGCCATGTTCTCGGTTCAGAATTTCTTACTTCCCGCGAAAGACATATTACCCATGCACTGCTCTGCCAATGTAGGCGAGCAAGGCGATGTTACCTTGTTCTTTGGTTTGTCGGGTACAGGTAAAACCACGTTATCTGCCGATCCTAAGCGCTTTTTAATTGGAGATGATGAACACGGTTGGGGAGAAGGTAGTGTGTTTAATATTGAGGGCGGTTGCTACGCAAAATGTATCGACCTTTCGCAAAAGAACGAGCCGGTTATTTGGGACGCCATTAAGTTTGGCACTATTTTAGAAAACGTTGTGTTAGATGATAGCCGCACCCCAGATTACAAAGATACTTCGCTAACACAAAATTCAAGAGCTGCTTATCCGTTAAGCCATATCGAAAAACGCGTTGAAGCAAACCGTGGCGGCGAGCCACGCTCTGTCGTGTTTTTAACCTGTGACGTAAGTGGTGTGTTACCGCCAGTGTCAGTGCTAAGTGAAGAAGCTGCGGCCTATCATTTCTTAAGTGGTTACACCGCGAAGGTAGGCTCTACAGAGATTGGTTCAACCTCTGACATTGAATCGACCTTCTCTACTTGCTTTGGCGCACCCTTCTTCCCACGCCCAGCTGGCGTGTATGCTGAGTTATTAATTAAACGTGTGAAAGCGTTTAATGCCAAAGTGTACTTGGTGAATACCGGGTGGACTGGTGGGCCTTATGGTACAGGTCAGCGTTTTGATATTCCTACTACCCGCGCCATTATCGATGCCATTGTATCTGGTGATTTAGCCGATGTTGAAACCCAACATATTGAAGGCCTAAACCTTGATGTACCTGTTGTAGTATCGGGCGTTGACGATAACTTATTGGTGCCTAAGCAAACGTGGGATGATGCAGAAAAATACGAAGAATATGCGCAGAACCTAGTAGATAGCTTCAAGCAGAATTTTGAAAAATACGATGTTAGTGACGCCATTGTTAAGGCGGGTCCTGGCAACTAATTCTCGCTGCGTTTTTAGGGGCGCAGTTAGATGTTAGGGAAGGCAACCCTTCCCTTCCCAACCTTCATCACACTCAACGTGATTGATGTTTTGCCCGCGCTTAGCCGCGGGCTTTTTTCGCCTCCTATCTTGCACGACTTATACTAAAGGCGTACTGTAGCGTCCTTGGTAGTCGATAACGTTTCCACGTTAAAAATGTGCTCCAAACAAAAAAATCAAAAAACGTTGTAGTAAGTCTCTTAACTACAAATCATGCCCTGCTACACCAAAATATTGCGCTATTTCGTTTAGAACCCTGTTTGTAAAGGAGCATGGATGAGCCGTCGTCCTATTACTGTTGTTATATTTTCCGGTTTTTTCTTACTGGGTATGTTGTTTATATTGTGGGGTATTTTACTTCCAGATATTGCTGCCGACCTACGTATGTCAGAGTTGGTAAGTGGTTTGTTCTTCTCGCTTTTCTCATTGGGTATGATGGTGGGCGCCGTAGTAGGCGGAAAGTACGTAAGTCGCTTTGATTACATGCCATTGTTAGCATCGCTGCTAGGTATAAACGCTGTTTTACTGCTGATCATATCGTCACTGCAAGGGTGGCAATGGGTATTGGTGGTGGCCGTAGTGATAGGCATAGTCAGCTCCTCAATTTTTACTATTGGGCATACCCTAATTGCACGCCTGTACGAAGAAAAGCGCTTTACCATGATGGGGCTGATGGACTTTATGTTCAGCCTAGGCACTTTTGCCGCTTCGTTTTTTGTTACCTTGCTTTATCTTCAGGAAGAAAATTGGCGTAGGCCTATTCAGGTACTCGCATTATTTATGCTAGCCCTGTCGGCGTATACCTTTATGGCAGCGCACTCTCAAGCTAAATTACTTCGAGGGCAACCAAAAGCGCAGCGTAAAACCCTTAATTTTGGTGCGGTAATTAGACAACCTATCTTTATTTTTATGGCGCTGCTTAGTTTTGGCTACGGCGCGGTAGAGTTTGGCAACGCTAATTGGTTTGTAAGCTATGCCCAAAACGGTATCGGCTTTACCGGTGAACAATCTCGAAACCTACTGGCGTGTTTTACGGCGGGGATGGTAATAAGCCGTTTGGTTTTTCCTTTTTTATTGCGGTTTATGTCGGTACATCGTCTTATCGTTATTTTGGCGACAGCGTCGTTGTGCGGTGTATTTTCCATCAAGCTTATGACTGACCTGTACAGTATGGGGGCAGGTAATTTACTGTTAGGGCTTGGCTTAGGTGGGTTATTTCCACTTATGTTATCGGCAGCCATGAATATTGATAGTGACAACGGCCCGGTATTATCGGGTATTTGTATTATCGGAAACTCTACTGGCGTACAAGTAGCCTCATTTTCAACAGGGTTGTGGGCCAACTATGTGCCCCTTACTACCGCGTTTTGGGTAATACCTATGGGCGGTTGTATATTGTGGGCTGCGGCATGGGCGTATAGTCGAATGGTAAAACAGCACGGTTACGCATGAAGGGGTAAATAGAACTCTGCAATCAAGCCTTTCTGCGGGTGATTGCGCAGCTCCACACCGCCACCATGGGCTTCCACAATACGCCTTATAATTGATAAACCTAAACCAGAGCCCGATGTACTTCGGGCTTTGTCGCCTTGCGCAAAGGGCATAAATACATGCTCTAATTCTGCTGCGGGAATGCCAGGGCCAAAGTCGCGAATTTTACAGTAAACCCGCTTTTCGTTCCGGTTATAAAAAGTGGAGATAACAATATTGTCAGAGCCGTAACGGAAGGCGTTCTCGATAATATTATCAATAACTCGCTTCATGGCCACGCGACGTAAATCAAGTAAGGGAATATCGTTAAGCTTCAGCGCGATGTGATGCTTCTCTTCAATATGCCGCGCTTGAGCCAGTTCAATAATAAGGCTGTTTAGGTCGGTGTTTTCTTTTATCTCTTCAGTATCGTAGCGCGCATAGTCGATGAATTGATCGATAATGGCATTCATATCTTCAATATCGTTAACAATGCCATCTTTTATCCAGTTTTGGGACTCAGGCAGCATCTCAGATGCAAGGCGAATGCGTGTCAGCGGGGTGCGTAAATCATGGGATATACCTGCCGTCATCAAGGTTCTGTCATGCTCTAGCTGCTTTATGCCTTGATTCATTCGGTTGAAGGCGCGGGTAACTTGAATCATTTCCGTGCTGCCTTGTTCTTTAAGCGGCGCGGGGTGTTCGCCTTTACCTACCGCTAATGCAGCTTTTTGCAAAGAAGAAAGTGGCATGGTCATGCGCCGTACAAATAGCCAACCACCTGCCACACTCAATATGCCTATAACCATCAAATACATAGTTAACGGTGAAATATTCGCTTCGTTTAAGCCGGTTATGGGAATAGCAATCCAGGTGTCGGGGTAGCGAGACAAGGAGATCCATACCGTATAGGGTGCGCTGGCGTCGGTTTTCTGCGAAACGGTGCTAATGCGTACATCGGCAAGTTGCTCAATTTGTTTGCTTACCTGGGACGACATAAACCCATAATAAACCGCGCTTTCTAAACCTTTGGTTCTTGCTTTGCTGGCGTCGAGTATTTGAATGTCGGTTTTGTCGTAATAGCGGGCTCTGCTGTCGTCATTACTGACTAATAAGTCTTCCGCTAATACCGATTTTACTTGCGTGGCAAGTAAGCTGTTGATTTGCTGGTAACTAGGTTGAATAAAATAGTACGTAACAGACAGATAAGAAACGACTTGGTTAATAAGCAAAAGTACGCCAATTAGCATTACGGTTTGGCCAAATGCACTTTGAGGAACCAGACGCACTACTTCACCAGCCTATCTAAACAACCCATTTTTCCCATGGTTATTTATGCCTGCTCACCATCGGGTACGAATACATAGCCTAAACCCCAAACGGTCTGAATATACCTTGGGTTAGCGGGGTCTTTCTCTAGCATTCTACGCAGTCGAGATACCTGAACATCAATACTACGCTCAAGCGCACTGTAGTCTCGCCCGCGAGCAAGGTTCATAAGCTTATCGCGTGACAGCGGCTCTCTAGGATGCGTAACTAAAGACTTCAATACCGCAAACTCGCCGCTGGTGAGGGTAAGGGGGGTAGTGCCTGCCGTCATTTCTCGGGTAGCCAAATTCAGTTTGTACTCACCAAATTCAATAACTTGCACGTCTTTAGATGGGGCACCAGGGGCTTCACTACTGCGACGACGTAATACCGCCTTCGCCCGTGCAAGTAACTCTCGAGGATTGAATGGCTTAGGCAAGTAGTCATCGGCACCCATTTCAAGGCCAATAATTCTGTCTACTTCATCGCCTTTTGCGGTAAGCATGATAATAGGAAGTTCGCTACCGGCTTGACGTAAGCGACGACAAATAGACAAGCCATCTTCGCCAGGAAGCATTAGGTCTAACACCATAAGGTGGAAGTTCTCGCGTTCAAGCAACCTGTCCATTTGCTCTGCATTTCCAGCGCTTCGCACTTGGTAGCCTTGCTCCACTAAATAGCGTTCAAGTAGGCTACGAAGGCGCATGTCATCATCGACAACGAGAATTTTAGACGTTTCCTGACCCATGATATGCCTTTAGTAATAGTTTTCCTCACTATAACGACTCGTCACCAAATACAAAAGAGAGGAATGCATGAAAGGCTTCCTCTCTTTGTTACAAATAGTGTCAGGTGAAGCCTAGATAGGTACAAACGAGTCAGGCAAACAACGCTAACTAGTCAAAGCGAACCACGTTAAGTGCTTTGGTATCGGCAGTGCCATTTAGGGTATCTAAATACAAGGCAATAATTTGCTGAGAACCCGTGTGTTCTTGCTCGAAAAAGGTATCTTGAACTTTACCAGTAAAACCCTGCCAGGCCTTTGCATACTTGGCTAAAAAGCCATCGTGGCCCCACTCTTGCTGGCGTTGTTTTACTCGCGCAGGGGCAAAGAATATCTCAGCGTCTAACGCTTTCTTGTTCGGCTTTTGCTCAGCTTTCCAATCAGTCGCACCAATTAGCGTTACTTTTGAAAGCTTATCACCAAGGGCATCGCCGAGTGACGTGATCAGAGCACCGTTGGCGGCAAAATCGAGTAGCCAGTATTGATGATCTTTAGATAAAGTTTCTACATCGTCATAGCTCAATACATGATCGTAGCATCCCGATGCTTTTACCATGTCTATATTTGATGCAGAGGTTAACCCTATAACTTGATAATTAGCATGTCTGTGACTTTTTTGATCTTTAAGCAGTTGAGCGGTGCCCAATGCGGTTTTGCTAGAAGCACTAGAGAGCAATAACGACTCACCATGGCTAAATTCATCCACAAAGTCATCCAACACAAACGAGGTCATGTATAACGGCCGGAAATTTAACTGCCAAGCTTCGCGGCTTGCATCATAACCAGGGTCGACGGCACAGCGTAGGTATTGGTCGTACACTGGGCTAATACTTTTGCGGTTTTCGTGTATATCAGAAAATCCGTGGGGTGCTACTTTTCCTGCCTTAATTACCCAGTGACTTGCCATGGGCAAGTAACCAAACACTTTTTCGCCTGCTTTAACATCAGCATGATTGGAGGCGACAACCGTAGCAAAGCCCCATACAGGCACAATGCCGTAACCTCCATCGGCAGGGAAAAATCCCCAGTAGCCCATACTAAACCCCAGCGCGGCATAAGTAATGTTGTTAGCTGAAAAACCAAAGCTATCGGTTTCAAGTAAAACTTCATCTTGAGCTAAATCATCGATAGACAATGTTTTGTCTACCACTTGGGTGTCATCAATTTTGTCTTTTTTCACCCATATCTGCGTACTGGTTACGGTTGTCATGGCGTCACCTTAAATCTGATTTCAATAGACTAAGATGACGCACTTTCAATGGGTTTTCGACTTTAGGTTGTAAATAGATTGTTATAGGAGTGACGAATACACTAAATCGCTGGCATATTTTCTTCATAAAGCTGCGGCAGTAGTACTAATTTTCTGCTTTTGATTAGAATTCAAAGTGAACGCAGGTAGGTAAAAACGACCACCACTTTTTATGTAAGGTGGTGGTCGATGTTTGCGCTAGAAAGAATAACTAAACATGACTGAACCCGTTCGGCCTTCAGAAGGTTTAACCACGACCGAGTCGAACAGGTCGGCAGACGTGTAATATTCCTCTTCGAACAAGTTATTTACGCTAAGTAGTATGCGGTAATTCTCGGCAACATAGCCCACTGAGCCGGTCCATACCATGTAACTAGGCAGTAATATGGTTTCCAGTACATCGGTGTAGGTTTCATCGGCCCACCCAAAGCCAAGACTAGCCGTTACTCTGCCTCTCTCTAATGGCTTGTTGTAATTCAAAAATAAGCTCATGGTGTTGTCAGGTAAACCACCTCGGTCAAGCTCTACACCTTCACCCACAAAGGTAGAACGGTTACCTGCAATTCGGCCTCCGTACACTTGATATGCTTCAAGGCCATTTTGGGCCGCAAAGTCAGCGCCGTTGATCACCGCTAACGCTCCATCACTTACCTCGGTGGTTTCAATGTGGGTGGCGGTAGCAGTAAGCGAGAAACTTTCATTTAAGATAGCGCGGGCTTCAAATTCAACCCCTTCACTGTATACGGCTACTAACGCAGAAGTTTGACCAATTCGATCGGTTTTTTCTTGATCAAATACGGCGAGGGCGGCATAGAGTGATTCATCGTCGCTGCTGTATTTAATTCCTAGCTCGGCTAAGGTTGATTCGGCCAAATACTCACCATTATCAACACTGCTTGGAATAATTCCGCCAAGTTGATTAGTGCTTAGCGAACTAGATTCGGCGTAAGTGGCGTAAGGCACAAAACCTGATTCCATCTTGTACGACACGCTCACGTTGTAACTAAACGCTGATTCGGTATCGGTATGCACTTCACCATCGCCAAAGGGTATGCCAAGCAAAGATATGGCTTGGTCTTCCGATTCAACATCGAAATAGTCGTACCGGGCACCAAGCAATATACTCCAAGACTCTAGCGTAATATCGGCAATATAAAACAAGCCCGCGTTAAGCATGGTAGAAACTTGCTCTTCGTTATAGTTTCTTCTTACTGTGCCATCAATGCCGGTAGGGTTACCGTCTTCATCGTAAATAATGGTGGCATCTTCATAGGGGTCATCTACCGCCCAATCAATTCTATCGTCAGGGGTTGGCCCTACGATAATATCTCGAAAATCGAAAGTTTCGTCGTAGTACGCATGGTTGTAGTCAAGGTCTTCGTTACGAATACTAATGCCGGTAATATGCTGAATAGTGGCATTATCGTGGAAAGTTTCGAAGTTTAGGCTAGATCTGAACTCCATGGCTTCGGCCCCAGGATAATCAGCAGTAAAGCCCCAGCTCTGGAACTTGGTGTGATCCATGTAATCGTAATAAAACTGGTTTTTCCACGTCATGTCGTCAGACAAATAGGTCGTAAAGTCTAAGTACGCAGTGAATGCTGTTGAGTCGGCAAAATCAATGTCGTCTATAAAGGTTGTTTTATGATCGATTTGAGCGGTGCCAGGGTTACTGAGCGCATAAGCATTTTCGATACCGTCAGCCACTCCCGGGCAAGAAAGCAGCATAGCGTTGTAGGTGTAGTTACTGTTATCTGCCGTGCCTGGGCTACAAAAGGTGCCTACGCCTGAAAACGACGAGTTAATAAAGTAAGGCGCAAATGGCGAGATAAAACCCGATTCTTGAGGCAGTAGCCTATCTGCGCCAATAGGGTCATCTGAATTCTTCGCCACCGGTGCGCCGGTAATGTAGGTGCCATTGTCAATTAAGTCTTGGGTTACCCGGTTCCAGCCTGGCACTTGAATGGCGTCAGAGGTTTGGTATTGAAACCCAAATTCCATCAATGTTTTGTCGGTTAAATCGACATCTAGCGCCACCTGTACAATTTCATTCGTTGGTTCGTAGTTATCGTAATAAGAGCCAGAATCTTCTGCTTCAGCAAAAATGTACACGCCTGCTTGTTTATCGCCAAGCATGAAAGGCGTACCGCCCTCTACAGCTAGAATTTTTTGATCGTATGTGCCCAAGGTTAAATGAATTTCGCCGGTGGCTTCATCAAAGTATTTAGTGGCATCTGATTTGGCCGATTTTGGAGAGTAATTTAACTGCCCGCCTACACTACCATTTCCATATAAAGGGCTAACCGGCCCGCGCATCACTTCCAACCCTTTTGCCCCACGAATATTAGTTTTAAACGCACCTGGGTTGGCAATTCGCCTAAAGCCACGAAAGTAGTTATCGGCCGATTCACCACGAATATCCATGGCACCTTGAATACCAAAAAACGAACTAGTAAAGGCTCCAGGTGTTATTCGTACAAGATCATCTACAGAGCGCAATCCGTACGCTTCTATTAAGTCAGAACTGATATCAGTAACAGATCGGGGTGTTTCTACCAAAGACTTGTCTAAGCCAAACGCACTTTTTGATTCTATTGGAATGAGAGAGTTGAGGTCTTTTACACCGGTAATTGAAATGGTTTCCATGTCTTCATCACTCGGTGGTTCTTGTGCCAAGGTAGCACCAGAGTATGAAGCAAAGAGCGAAAGCATCGTTAAATAGAGGGTTTTATGCGTAAATGTTTTCATTGAGCAGCCTAGTGTGTGTTGTCGCGCAACGCGCTTTTTTAGTGTTGTATTTAAGTGTTCACGCCTTTATTGCTTTAAATGGTAGGCGTAGACAGTTTGGTTGTTGTAATACACGGCTCAACAAGGCAATTTTTCTAGTTGTGTTAGTCGAACTTTTATTTCGACTGTTGTTTGATTTTTTCTACTGACGGTGACAGCGAAGCATCAGTGTTTTCTTGTTTCGTAACTTTATTCTCTGGAATTAAAATACTCATAATAATGGCGGTAAAGCCCGCAGATGTGACCGAGGAGGACAGCACGTTTTTAAAGGCTACAGGTAAGCCTTGTATAGCATCGGGTACCATCAGCACACCTAATCCGGTACCTAGCGAGGTCGCGATAATAAGTGACTTTCGACGATCGATAGGCTCGCTAGCCAATATCTTAATACCGCCTACGGCAATGGTGGCGAACATAACCAGTGTTGCACCGCCAAGTACGGGTTTAGGCATTAATTGAAGTGCGCCGCCGATAATGGGAAACAAGCCTAAAATGACTAACATGGCCGCCACGTAAAAGCCCACATGCCTGCTTGCTACACCGGTTAATTGAATGACGGCATTGTTCTGCCCGAATGTGGTATTCGGAAAGGTATTAAATATGGCTGCAATGGCCGAATTAACGCCGTCGGCCAAAATACCGCCTTTAATTCTTTTTAGATATTTAGGGCCCTTTATCGGTAAGCCACAAAACAAGCTATTAGCAGTAAGGTCGCCGGAGGTTTCTAGTGCGGTAAGAAAATAAATAAGCGCGATGGGAATGAATATATCGAGGTCAAAATTAATTCCATACTTAAAAGGAACGGGAATACTGACAATAGGTTGTTCAGCCAAGCTTGCAAATGAGACCCAGCCTAAGTCTGAGGCAACGATAGTGCCTAAAATCATGCCGGAAAGCCTTACCCAAGGGTTACTAGATACGTTAAGCGCAATAATAGTGACGAGTACAAATAGCCCAAGAGTAAGGTTCTCAATACTGCCAAAGTTGGCGCTGCCAAACCCGCCAGCTAAATCAGTGATGCCTACCTTTATAAGGCTAATGCCAATAGTAGTAATGACGATACCCGTGGTTAATGGCGTTATTACCCGCTTAATTTTATTGATAAATAAACTGACGATAATTTCGATGAAAGCACCGATAAAACAAACTCCCAGCAGGGTAGATAGTATTTCTTCTTTGCTGCCTCCGTTAGCTTTAATAGACAGCCCGGCTATTAATAACGCGCTAATGAACGCAAAGCTGGTGCCTTGTACCGCAATTAAGCCGCAGCCGACCGGTCCGAAGGTTTTTGCTTGAATAAAAGTCGCCACGCCTGAAACAAAAAGCGACATACTAATAAGATAAGGTATTTCTGGTTCAAGCCCTAGAGCAGTACCAATAATCAGCGACGGGGTAATAATACCTACGAAGCACGCCAATATATGTTGTAGTGCGGCAGTAATAGATTGGTTTACTGTTGGAATATCATTTAATGCAAATAAGACATCGGTATTTGGTTTCATTAAGTCCCTTTATAAACCAATTATCGCTTCAAGGTTTTGATTACGGATTTACATGCACAATATTGCTATGCAAGAAATCAACCTTTTATGATTTTTAACTCATTCAGAAAGGTTATTTTTATTGAAATGCTATCAAGGGTATGAAAATTAAGTTTTTTATTACTTTATTTTTTTAAGTAATAAGGATAATGCAGAGTGTTAAACGGTATTTAAGAGGTAACTTAACATTAGTTAAGGGCGAGATTAGTGATCATTTTAGTGCATTCGAAGAATTAAATTTGAGCAAGACAAATTGAAAATTTTATACTTTAGTCTAGTTTTTTGGTTGGCCCAAACATTAAAAAAGGGCTTGTTATGAAAGCCCTTTTTTTAAATTCAGCAAAGATTATATCGTACTAGAAATATTACTCGTCTTGGGTGTTAAGCCAATCCATTTGATGGCCAGCACGACGCTTTCGATTCAAAATATCTTCAAGAAGTGGAGTAAGAATAAGCTCCATCGCTAACCCCATTTTACCGCCCGGAACTACGAGTGTATTAATACGCGACATAAACGCGCCATCAATCATTTGCAGTAGATAAGGGTAGTCAACATGCTTCATTTCGCGCCTAAAGCGAACCACAACAAAGCTTTCATCTTGCGTAGGTATTTCACGAGCACTGAAAGGGTTTGAGGTATCTACCGTAGGCACACGCTGAAAGTTAACATGGGTTTGGGAAAACTGAGGCGTGATGTACTGGAAATAATCATCTAGCCCACGCACGATGCTACTCATTACCGCTTCACGGGAATGGCCTCGGTCGGTGGTATCGCGCACAATTTTTTGAATCCACTCTAGGTTTACAATAGGTACCATGCCAACCAATAAGTCGACATGTTTGGCGACATCATTCTCTTCGGTTTTTACGCCGCCATGTAAGCCTTCATAAAATAATAAGTCGGTATTTTGTGGTAAATCTTGCCATGGCGTAAAGGTGCCCGGCATTTGGTTGAAAGGCACGGCTTCATCAAAAGTATGAAGGTACTGACGAAACTGACCTGAACCCGAGCTTCCGTACTCTCTAAATAGGGTTTCGAGGAGTTCGAAATCGTTGGCCTTTGGCCCAAAGTAACTAATATGTCGGCCCTGTTCTTGGGCTTTACGGATTTCCACTTCCATTTCTGGGCGCGTAAAACGATGAAAGCTGTCACCGCCAACCACAGCTGCGTTCAAATTCAGGTTCCTGAAAATGTGGCGTATAGCATTGGTTGTCGTGGTTGTTCCTGCCCCTGACGAACCAGTAATGGCAATAATTGGATGTTTTACAGACATAGAAATTCGTTTGAGAAATGACGGGTACTAGTTATAAGCTGATGTGGGTTAAGAATCAAGACTACTCTCTTACTGATGAATTGACTGCAAGCACGAATTAGCGCTAACGTGGCGAAAATAAATAACAAAAAGCACAATGAGGAAGTGGCGATGGAATCTTTTCTACTGGGTATACTGGTTTTAGTAACCGTAGCTGGTGCCGTGCTATCTTTTCAACATGTGGGCAAGCTATCACGCATGCAAACCCATATTGAGCAATTGGAAAGGCGCTTAAGGGCATTTGAGCAAAAATCTGCGTCTTCAAAGCCCTCTCCTCGCGTTGAAAGCATAACCGCTCCTAAACGCGAAACCTCGGCTAACGATTTAGGGGGCGTCTCTAAACCCCGAGCATCGAGCAACCCGTCAAGCCCTCCTACGCTTATTTCCTATTTAGAAAAGCACCAACAGGGGCTAGTTAACGCCATTAAGGGTAACGGGTTATTATGGCTTGGCGGCTTAGTTTTAGCAGTGGGGGGCATATTTCTCGCAAACTATGCCATTGAGGCGGGTTTCGTTTCAGCCGAACTTCGCGTGATACTCGGTGGCGTGTTTGGTGTTTCTCTGGTGGTGGCCTCAGAATTTTTAGCACGTCATCGCATTCGCTTTTCTATTTATTCACCGGCGGTATGTGCGGCACTTGCCTCAGGCGGTGTAGTCACGTGCTACGCTATTACGCTGGTGGCCTTTAATTATTATGGCTTTTTATCGCCTTTCGTTGCTTTTGCAACACTAGCGATTATTGCTTTAGGATCTGTTTCGCTGTCGCTCCGATTTGGCCCGCTGCTAGCGTTTATTGGGATATTGGGGGCATTTGTCATTCCAGCGCTTGTTAACACGGGGTCGAATAATATTCCTTTGCTTTTGGCGTTTATTAGTCTTGTTTCTTTATCTGGCGTGTGGGTGGCACAAAAGGTCGCCGCGGTTTGGTTGTGGCGAGTGAGCTTTTTAGGGCATTTTTTATGGGCGCTAGTGGGGCTATTAAGTACAGAGGCGAGCCACTTCGTTGCTTGGTTATGTTTTAGCGTATTTTCAACATACTTGTTTGCGTTGGTTCGTACTTTGGGGTGGTCATTAATGGCTACGCAAGATCAGGGGATGTCGCTGAGAAACTTATTTTCTCAACGACAACAACTCGCGGCGATTTCACTGGTTTTAATTGTCATTCATGGGTTTCTGATTCAATACGGCAGCAATGAAAAAATATGGATTAGCGCCTTCACATTGTCCGCTTTACTGCTTGTAGCGCCTAGTCGACACAGTGCCTTTGATATGTGGCCGGCACTTATGTTGGTTACTGGTTTGACGCATTTTACTATGTTAAGGCCAGCTGAAGGCCCAATAGATCTTAGTTTTATTCTTAGTGGGAAGTATCTATTTTCTCAGCTGCTCGCGGTAGGGCTTTGCGTGTACGGGGGGATTTTAGCGAGAAAACACAATACGCAAGACACTGCGAGACCGGCGTTTTGGCTCTATATGGTGGTAAGCCCAGTGGCGTTGTATGGGGTTAGTTATGCGCTAGCACCTAGCAAGGTCACCGACGTACTCTATGGTATTTGGGCGCTTGAACTTGCGTTAATTGCACTAATGAGTGCTTTAGTCACATTGAAAGTTAACCCTCAAATAGAAAAGCTCTCTTTTTCCGTGCTTGCCAATGCGTGTTTAACACTATGTTTCACCATGGTACTCGACGCAGCAATACTATCACTGGCGTTGGCTATTCAAGTGGCTATGGTAAGTATACAAAGTGCAAAGTATCGCGTAGCGCTACCCGACTGGTTATTTAAAGCCTTATTGATAGCCGTGTTGGTAAGACTCACTGGCGCGCCATGGTTAGCGGATTACTCTGACGAACATATTTTCAGCATGCATTGGACGGCTGTTGTCTATCCTGCGGTGTTTTTAAGCTTATGGTTAGCAAGGAAATACAACCCTTCGCCAACGTTAAAGGTGTGGTTGGAAGGCGCGTTATTACATGTTGTTGCGCTGTTTATTACTACCGAGCCTAGTTATTGGTTAACGGGGGCCTACCCAGAGCTATTCCTTGCTTCATACACGGAAAAAGTCTTTTTAGCCTTGGGGTGGGTCGCTCTCGCAGTAACCTATTGGCACCGTGCTTGTGTTGCTCAACGGTTGGCTAAACTCTATCGTGTGGCGGGCTTTATCTTAATGGTAGGGGCTTTTTGGCTTCACTTAGATATATCAGTGGTGAATAACCCCTTCGTGTTCCCACAAAACACTGGGGGCAATGCAGTGCTAAATTATATGGCTTTACAATGGTTAGTCCCAGCGTTACTGCTTAGTACCTTGTGGTTGCCACCTTGGTTTAGAGTATTGCCGAGCAGCGCTTCACAGATAAAGGCGCTAATTTCAGGGGCATGCTTAAAAGGTATAGTGGTGATTATCGGTCTATTTTTGGTGTTTTACATCAATAGCATCATTCGTAGTCTTTTCCATCATGGACACGTTGAGTTTCGTTTAGGGTTCGGTCAAGCTGAGCAATACACCTACTCGGTGGTATGGCTTGTTTTGGCAACCTTAACGATTTTCCTTGGTCAATACATGCATAAAGACATAGCGGTGAAGTTTGGCTTTGGCCTGTTAACGGTTGTACTGCTGAAAGCCTTTATTATCGACATGTCTAGCCTTGACGGTTTATATCGTGCCCTATCCTTCATTGGCTTAGGGTTAAGCTTGGTGGGAATAGGGTGGCTATTTCAGAAATTTAACATGGAATCCGACAGGCCTCGTGATCAAGCAAGCCCAGAGATGTAGTTGAGAATGGCTTCTATGTATGCGGCTTCTTGTCGACGCTAGGTTTTTGAGACGTGCTATGGTGGTGCTGAAGAAGCCGCACTATGAGCTGAGCTTCTTCTTCATCTAGGTCTAACAAATCGCGAACACGTTCAATGTGCCCTTTATCGTGTTCGCTAAATTTTCCGTCTTCTAATACTGTGCGTACTGTTTCCTTAAACCGGTCTCGTTTAAGTTGCATTTGGGCAGTAAAACTCGATGATAATATACCTGCTGGCAGGGCGTAAAAGCATATGCCCAAAATGGTGATTATCCCACCAAACACCTTTCCCCCTGCCGTGATGGGAACAATGTCACCATAGCCTACCGTTGTGAGTGTCACCAGTGCCCACCACAGTGAAGCGGGTATACTACTAAAAGCGTCGGGCTGCGCGGTATGTTCAATGTAATAGATGCAGGTGGCTGCAATAACGGTGAACAACATCAACACGCTGAGCGCGGCAACGAGTGAATGAGACTCGTTTCTAATGACCGTGATTAGCGTTTGCATTGAGCGTGAGTAACGGCCAAGCTTTAAAATTCTCAGCACTCTGAATACTCGTAATATCCGTAAATCTAGGGTAACAAACATGCTTAGGTAGAAAGGTAATATGGCAAGCAAATCAATCAATGCCATGGGGCTTTTTAGATAGTACCAGCGCTTTTGCCAAGGAGTATGGAATTGAATGTCTTTTGATGACGTTAATGCTGAAGACGGTGCGACGCCACTGCTCCAAATGCGAAGTACGTACTCAAGGCTAAAAAGCGCAACAGAAACCACTTCGATAATGTGTAACTCTGTAATGTATTGTGAAGAGGTACCCGGTACGGTCGATAGCATCATGGTGGCGATATTAACCACAATGACAGTCACAAGTATCACATCAAAGTACTTACTTGCTTTGTGATGTGATTGGGCATCTTTATAAGAAGCTAAAATATTGTAGCAAGTGGTCTGAAGTGACATAAATGCCTTTGAGTTACCGGTGCAGTTTAATACTCTACCAAGAATCGGCAGGTAAGCAAAAATACACCGCAATAAAATAAGGATTAACTATGAAGGCAAGTCATTGGCTGGCGGCAATTATGTGTACAGCCGCAGCTACAACAGGTGCTAATGCAGATGAAGCACTGCATATTAACGCTGCACCCACGATTGATGGGGTAGCGAACGAGGCACTTTGGGAAGGGGATGATTGGTATCCTATGAATGAAGTAATCATTGGTGATACACCCGATGCCAGTGATTTTACGGGCAAGTATAAGCTTCGCTGGAACGAAGATGCCTTGTACTTATTGGCCGAAATTCGAGACGATCATTTATCTGACACTTACGCATCGCCATTAGAGCGCTATTGGGATGATGACTGCTTAGAGATTTTCATTGATGCTGATGGCTCCGGTGGCGATCACTTTAACAACTACAACGCCTTTGCATACCATTTAGCGTTAGACAACCAAGTGGCGGATATCGGCCCTAGCATGGCAGCGGAAAATAAGGGTGAAGCTGTGCCTCAGCTTTATAACGACCATGTTGATAGCGCGTGGCAACGCCAGTCAGACGCCCCGTTTGTGGTACACTGGGAAACCGCAATAAAAGTGTATGCTGATGATTATGTTCATGGTGAATCCAACACGCCTGTAACGCTTAAAAAGGGCATGAAGCTAGGTTTTATGCTGGCTTATTGTGATGCCGACGGAGGCGATAGAGAGCATTTTATGGGGTCGCACCCGATAACCCCAATTGACGGGGATAAAAACCAAGGATACAAAGATGCATCTGTATTTGATGTGCTTGAGCTAAAGTAAACGCGGGTTGATACAAACAAAAACGCCGCCTAAGCATTCGCTTAGGCGGCGTTTAAATATACTTTTATTCAGCGCTTCTCTCAATAAGCGCTTAGTCAGCGCTAGACTCACGGGCAATGGCACGGTAGCCAATGTCGGTACGAAAATACGCGTCTTTGAACTGAATTGTATTTACCAATTCATACGCTTTCTGCTGAGCTTCAGTTACGTTATTGCCCATGGCAGTGGCGCACAGAACACGGCCACCGTTAGTCACCACTTTGCCGTCTTCTAGTGACGTACCAGCATGAAAAACTTTGCCGTCTAATTCGGCGGCGCTTTCAAAGCCGGTAATTTCATCACCCTTGTCGTAGCTACCAGGGTAACCACCTGCTGCTAGAACAACACCAATGGCGGCACGTGTATCAAACTCAATAGTTTGGCTATCAAGCTCGCCTTTACAGGCCGCTTGGCACAAAGCGACGATGTCTGATTGTAAACGCAGCATAATAGGCTGGGTTTCTGGGTCGCCAAAGCGGCAGTTATATTCAATCACTTTGGGCGTTCCATCAGCCATGATCATAAGCCCCGCGTACAAGAAACCCATGTAAGGGTTACCTTCTGACGCCATGCCTTCAACCGTTGGCATAATCACTTCTTTCATCACGCGGTCGTGAATTTCTTGTGTTACTACTGGGGCAGGAGAGTATGCACCCATGCCGCCTGTATTAGGACCTTTGTCGCCATTAGCTGCGCGTTTATGGTCTTGACTGGTGGCAAAAGGAAGTACGCTTTTTCCGTCTACCATAACGATAAACGAGGCTTCTTCACCATCTAGGAATTCTTCTACTACTACACGGCTGCCGGCTTCACCAAAAGCATTACCTGCTAGCATGTCGCGAATAGCGTCTTCTGCTTCTTGTAGCGTCATGGCTACAATCACGCCTTTACCTGCTGCTAAGCCGTCTGCCTTAATCACAATAGGCGCGCCTTTTTCACGCACATAGGCGATGGCAGGGTCAATCTCAGTAAAGTTCTGATATTCAGCGGTAGGAATATTATGGCGAGCAAGAAAATCTTTAGTAAAGGCTTTAGACCCTTCAAGCTGCGCTGCAGCTTGAGTAGGGCCAAAGATCATTAAGCCTTCGTTAGTAAACGCATCTACCACACCTGCAACCAACGGCGCTTCTGGGCCAACAATGGTTAATTCAACATCGTTACCTTTAGCAAAAGACAGTAAACCAAGAATATCGTTTACATCAATTGCTACGTTTTCTAGTTTAGGCTCTATTGCCGTTCCTGCATTACCAGGGGCAACAAACACAGTTGAAACATCAGAAGATTGCGCCGCTTTATAAGCTAGCGCATGCTCGCGGCCACCGCCGCCAATTACAAGTACGTTCATTAACTATTCCGTTTTAAGGTTTTGTTTTTACAAACTGGGCTTTTTAAACTTAAGCGTCATACGATTACTCTCGCCAATGGCAAGGTACTTCTCGCGATCTTGATCTTTTAATCTTAGGCTAGGAGGAAGCGTCCATACACCGCGCGGATGGTCGGCAGTATCTTTAGCGTTCGCATTAATATCGCTTGCTTCTTCAAGCTCAAAGCCTGCTTTTTCAGCGGCAGCAACAACGAAAGAACGCTTCATGTAGCCACTTTTTTCCATTGCTGAATCGTCAGCAGATTCTGGCAGTTCATGTTCAACCACACCTAGCACACCACCAGGCTTAAGCGCCTTAAAGAAAGCACCAAATGCATTGTCGATACCTTCGTTTCCTTGACCCATGTACCAGTTATGAATATTACGGAAGGTAAGTACCACATCGGCGCTGCCAGCTTCTGCAATATCAAGAGCTTTGGTTGGGTGGAAAGCGGTAACTTTCACTCCTTGGTATGGGGCGCTGTCTTTTACTTTTTGATTGAATTTTTCTAGCGACTTACGGTAATAATCGTTAGTTGATTCGTCAACGAAGAAGTGAGCAGCAATGTACTGACCTTCTTTTTGAACCAAAGGCGCAATAATGTCGGCATACCAGCCGCCACCTGGTGAAATTTCAACTACTGTCATGTCTGGCTTAACGCCAAAGAATCGTAATGTTTGCTGAGGATTACGGAATTCATCACGTACTTTGGCTTGTGCTGAGCGGTGTTCGCTCATGGCTGCATCTGATATAGCATCGGCGCTAGCATAGGTTGCTGACATGCCAAGGGTGGCTGCGAGTACTAAATTGGCTAACTTCTTCATTGTTATTTCCTTATTATCATCGAGGGTAACGGCGATTACGTTAACTGCTAATACTGATAAACACCAGTTTCAGATTAAGCTTAACAACAAACTATGACACCTACCCGACACCCAACATGCTAAATCTGTACTCTGCCGTTTTGCTTTTTATTGCTCAGAGTTAAGAGCTCTAAGCTAAGAGCGAGAGCAGAAGGCATTCAAAACACGCGGTAAACCCATCCATGGACGCTCTGCCACAGCATCCATGCTGTGGAAGGTTTTGAATGCCTTCTGCTCTCACTCCTATCAACCGGCGTCATGCTTCTTAAGTACGAAAGCTGGTTGAATTTTTATTCAACTGCAACTGTAGAGCCTAGATATCAAAAGAGGGGAAGTGAATGCCAGTACTAAACCCTCGATGGCATGGATACCACAGCGGAGCCCTTCACCTATCTCTAACCCGCTATCTGTTTCCAAAGCACAGCACGCAATAAGCTAGCAAGGTGTAGTAGTGAGTACGAGGGGGGAGCCCTCCACGGCAAGGATGCCGTGGCGGAGCCCCCATGGACGGGTTTACGGCGTGCTCCAAACTCGTACTCGCTTACTGCATCATTTAGCTTCTTACGCAGCTAATACATCATATTTTCTTAATGGCGGAAGTGGCGCATTCCAGTGAACACCATGGCGATGCCGTGTTCGTCGGCTGCATCAATCACTTCTTGGTCGCGCATTGAGCCACCAGGCTGAATGACTGCTTTAATACCAGCTTCTGCGGCAGCATCAATGCCATCGCGGAATGGGAAGAAAGCGTCAGATGCCATTACAGAGCCTGCTACTTCTAGGTTTTCATCAGCGGCTTTAATACCTGCAATTTTTGCAGAATATACGCGGCTCATTTGACCTGCGCCCACACCCACTGTCATACCGTCTTTACAATATACAATGGCGTTAGATTTTACGTATTTGGCAACTTTCCAGCAGAACATCAAATCACGAAGTTCGTCATCTGAAGGCTTAAGTTTGGTGACTACTTGAAGGTCTTCCATTTCAACCATGCCAAAATCGCGCTCTTGCACTAGCAGCCCGCCGTTAACACGTTTGAAGTCGTAACCGTCTGTTAGTTGACCAGCCCAATCACCACACGCTAATAAGCGTACGTTTTTCTTCGCGCTAACAATGTCTTTTGCTTCGTCGCTAACAGTTGGTGCAATAATCACTTCTACAAACTGACGATCCACAATCGCTTGTGCCGTTTTCGCATCTAACTCGCGGTTAAACGCAATAATGCCGCCAAACGCAGAGGTTGGGTCGGTTTTAAACGCGCGGTCGTAGGCAGACAAAATGTCTTCGCCAATAGCGACACCACAAGGGTTAGCGTGCTTAACAATAACGCAAGCTGGCTCTTCAAATTCTTTAACACATTCTAGGGCAGAGTCGGTGTCGGCAATGTTATTGAACGACAATTCTTTACCTTGAAGCTGAGTAGCAGTAGACACTGATGCTTCTTGAATGTTGTTTTCAACGTAGAAAGCGGCACTTTGGTGGCTGTTTTCACCGTAACGTAAATCTTGTTTTTTGCTAACTTGAACGTTGAACGTACGCGGGAATTCGCTGTGTTCATGGCCGCAGTCATCTTCGCAATCAGCAGTATCGATACGCGCGCCAAAGTAGTTAGCAATCATGCCGTCGTATTCGGCAGTATGCTCAAACGCTTTAATGGCCAGGTCGAAACGGGTTTTGTAAGTCAATGAACCTTCGTTTGCTTCCATTTCAGCAAGAACGCGGCCGTAGTCGGCAGCTTTAACAACAATGGTTACATCTTTATGGTTTTTAGCCGCAGCGCGAACCATGGTAGGGCCGCCAATATCGATATTTTCAATAGCGTCTTCTAACGTGCAATCGTCGTTAGCCACTGTTGCAGCAAATGGGTAAAGGTTCACTACCACCAAATCGATTGGAGCAATGTTGTTTTCGTCCATTACCGCTTCATCAATACCACGACGAGCCAAAATGCCGCCATGAATTTTAGGGTGAAGGGTTTTAACGCGGCCAGCCATAATTTCTGGGTGGCCTGTGTGATCAGACACCTCTGTTACTGGTAAGCCAGCTTCAGCGATGAGTTTAGCAGTACCGCCCGTCGACAGAAGTTCTACCCCAGCGTTATGCAGCGCGGTGGCGAAATCGAGGATACCGGTTTTATCAGAGACACTTAATAGAGCACGTTTAATGGGTTTTGGTGTTTGCATAAAATATAAGCTTCAAAGTTAAGAGTGGTGAAACAAAAAGAGCACCTGTAGGTGCTCTTCGGTGGGCTAGGCCCGGTGATTTTAGTTCATGCCGTACTGCTTCAGCTTTTTGCGAAGCGTGCCACGGTTGATTCCCATCATAATGGCAGCGCGGGTTTGGTTGCCGCGGGTGTAAGTCATAACTTCTTCCAGCAGCGGGGCCTCAACTTCGGCCAGTACCATTTCGTATAAATTATCGATGTTGGCGTTGTCCAGTTGCTTCAAGTATTTATTAACCGCTTGCTTTACTGAGTCACGAAGTGGCTTTTGTGCTTGCGTCTGAGAAGGCGTAGTTACTGTAGTAGTAAAAGGTGAAGTCACGTTTTGATCGAACATAATACTGTCTTGCTCTTAAGTTAGTCATTACTATGCTGCAGGAGAAATCTGTCGGGTTTCTCGATTCTGCAGCGCTTCAAAATAAGCGTTTAGTGCTTCAAGTTGCGCTGACGCATCCTCGATAGCGTTGAACGATTTACGAAATTGACGATCCGTATCGTGTTCCGAGAGATACCAGCCCACATGTTTGCGAGCAATTCTTACACCGGCGACTTCACCGTAGAAGCTTTGTACATTAGCGACGTGCTCGTGCAAAATCTCATACTGTTCAGACAATGGTGGTGGCGTTAGGTTCTCGCCAGTTTCTAGGTAATGCAGGATCTCTTTGAAGATCCAAGGATTTCCTTGAGCACCGCGACCTATCATCACACCATCTGCACCGGTACAATTCAGTACCTGTTGTGCTTTTTCAGGAGAGGTAATGTCTCCGTTGGCAATTACGGGTATTGAAATTGCCGCCTTGATACGACGAATAGTGTCGTACTCCGCCTCTCCTTTGTACATACAAGCTCGCGTTCTACCATGAACAGCCAGTGACTGTATGCCGTTTTGCTCAGCAATGCGGGCTATCTCAACCCCATTGCGGTTATCGGTATTCCAGCCGGTACGAATTTTAAGTGTTACAGGAACATCAACAGCGTTAACTACCGCTTTAATGATTGATTCCACCGTACTCGGGTACTGAAGCAACGCGGAACCTGCCAGTTTCTTATTCACCTTTTTGGCTGGACAACCCATGTTGATGTCGATGATTTGCGCACCATTTTCAACATTAAATTGTGCCGCTTGGGCCATAAGCTCTGGATCAGCGCCTGCAATCTGTACAGAACGAATACCTTCTTCGCCCTCATGATTCATTCGTGCTTGTGATTTTGCGGTATTCCATACCTTTGGATTGCTAGAAAGCATTTCCGATACCACAAGCCCCGCACCCATACGTTTACATAGTTGACGAAATGGACGGTCAGTCACGCCAGCCATTGGTGCTAGCATCAAATTGTTGTCTAACGTGTAGGAACCAATTCGCATATTTCGCCATCTAGAACTGCACAGAATTTATACACCCGGCTAAAACGGGGCGCTAAGTGTACGTGTTTTCGCAATACTTGAAAAGGCTAAAAATCACACAAAATTTCACTCTATGGGCTTGACAGTGAAAAAAAACTGTAACATTAGCTATCTATCACTGTTTTGCAGAGTGAGTTTTGTGCAATTCTCTTAAAGGCCGCGAATTGAAAGGCATTGAAAGACAAAAAATTTACATTTAAGCGAACTTTTTGCCAGACACTCGTGCCCATTCTCCATCAATCGCACTCTCGTCAAGGGTGAAATCGCGGGAGTAGGCAGCTTCAATTTTGGTTACTTGTTCAGCAAGAATGCCCGAAAGGACGAGAAAGCCCGACGGTTTGCAGTAAGATGAAATAACATCTTGAAGTTCTAGAAGTGGCCCAGACAATATATTCGCCATCACTACATCGGCCTCTAGTGTGGGCTGATCAGCGGGCAAGAATACATCCAGTCTATCTTCAACACCGTTACGGCGTGCATTTTCTTGTGTGGCTTGAAGGGCTTGTGGGTCGATATCAATAGCAACTACCCGTTTAGCACCTAATTTAAGTGCCGCTAGGGCTAAAATGCCTGAACCACAACCAAAATCCACAACCACTTTATCGGCAACGTCTATACCGTCTAACCAACGCAAGCAAAGGGCAGTAGTAGGGTGAGTACCCGTTCCAAAGGCAAGACCCGGGTCTAGCATAACGTTAACGGCATTAGGGTCTGGCACATCACGCCAGCTCGGGCAAATCCATAAACGAGTGCCAAATTGCATGGGGTGGAAGTTATCCATCCACTCACGCTCCCAGTCTTTGTCTTCAAGGGGTTCTAGTTTGTATTTAAAATCTGAACCTAGAATGCGCGCTTTGCCTAATCGTTTGATGATGGCTTTCATGTCATCGGTGGCCTCAAATAGGCCGACGACTTGCGTGTCTGGCCACAGCATAATCTCGCCAGGCTTGGGCTCGTACATAGGCGTGTCTTTCGCATCTACGTAGGTTACAGCTTGCGAACCGTTAGCACTAAGCATATCGCCAATCGATTCAGCATATTCTGAGGAGGTATTTATTCGTAACTGTAGCCAGGCCATATTCACACATGTTCAAAGAGTTTGACTGTATTGTACCGCTTGGCTAATTAAAGCGAAATCATAATGCTGGTAGTAACGCGTGAATTAGCCGTTCGTTTTAACGTTTTATTCAATATTTCTACGTGAAAGCGTCTTTTTTCATCAAACTTAAGTATAAATCGCATGTTTGTTAGTTATTGTTTTTAATGGGTTTTTAAAATCATTAAGTCTTTTGGCGAATGGTTATTTATTGGCAAGTGTTTATAGTTAATACGTGTTCCATTACCATTTCGCCTTATGCATTATATTGTTGTACTTTTAATTATTTTGTTCTCTTCACACGCCGCATTTGCAAAGCAAATTGATGTGGTCGTGGGTTGGACAAAACCTCCCTATGTTATCTCAGAACAAGATTCAGGCTTTGAGTTAGAACTAGTGCGGGCAATATTGCTAGAAATGGGGCATGAAATGTCGCCTATTTACGTTCCCTTTGGCCGTACCGCCAGCCTAGTGAAAAAAGGCGGGGTGGATATAGGGCTAACCTTAAACTCTGGCCACGATATTGACCCAGCTATACTGACTGATGCCTACGTGTATTATCAAAATGTTGCGGTAAGCCGTACTGACAGAAACTTGGAAATTAACGAAATAGAAGACTTACTCGGCCATAGCGTGATTGCTTTTCAAACGGCAATATCGGTATTAGGTGAAGAGTTTAAAAATACGTTAGCCCATCAAAAAAACTATATGGAGCTTGCTCAACAAGAAAGGCAGGTTAATTTGCTATTGCTTGGCAGTGTGGATGTTGCGGTGCTTGATAGAAATATTTTTCAATACGCTAAGCATCAGTTGCCTTTCGAAAAGCAACACGACACAAAAATACATGAATTATTTCCTGTTTCCTCCTACAGTGCGGCCATTCCTGACGAGCAATTAAGAAACGAGTTTAATAGCGTATTGGCTCAATTTATAAAAGACGGGCGCTACCAATCTTTACTTGATGAATTTGGTCTATTTAATTTTATTGAAGAACAGCCGGCTAAAAATCTGAATTAAGCTACATTGAATACTTGTTCCTCGCGGTTTTTTACTCAACACCTTCAAGCTTCCCGCCTCATAAATAATCCCATAACCCATGCCCCTAAATCACAGCCCCAAGGCTCGTATTTCTAACTGTTATGTCTTCATATGTCGCGTTTGCCGAATAAAATGAAGGGTTGAACCGAGTTAGCAACGTATTGCGTAGTAATCGTTTCTATGCACTACTAAGATATTCAAAACTAAAATGCAGATATCTTAAGAACCTGGGGATGAACCACATGAGGGTTACGCTTTTTTACGCCGCCGCTATATTACTTTGCACAGCATGTGCACCATCGCAGCCGACCACAAAAGATGTGTCTGTTGAAAATTCAGACGAAGGTGCTGTTTCTGCATCTATTTCGTCTTGGTTAGATAAATCTGCGTTAGAGCAAGCACAAGCTATTGCAGAAGGTGAGTTGTCGTCTGAGGCACTAGTGCAAGGCTATCTTGCTCGCATCGAAAAGCTTGATGGTGATGTGAATAGTATTTTGGCACTTAACCCCAATGCTATTGAAGAGGCAAAAGCGGCTGATTTGGCACGTAAAAATAGAATGCGAAAAGGGCCGCTGTTTGGTCTGCCTGTTTTACTGAAAGACAATATTGAAACCAGCGAGCTACCCACTACCGCAGGCGCGATGGCGCTTGTTAATAATGATACAAAGCGAGATGCCCCTATTGTGGCTCGCCTAAAAGCTGCGGGCGCCATTGTGTTAGGCAAAACTAATCTATCTGAATGGGCTAATTTTCGGTCTGAATCTTCTATTAGTGGTTGGAGCGCCGTAGGCGGGCTAACCCGAAACCCGCATATGTTATCTCGTAGTGCGTGCGGGTCTTCTTCTGGCTCTGGTGCTGCTATGGCATTGCGTTTAGCATCTTTAGCGGTGGGCACTGAAACCAACGGTTCTATTATTTGCCCTTCTTCAATGAACGGTATTGTAGGTTTTAAACCCACCGTTGGGCTATTGTCGCGTACGCACATTGTACCTATCTCGTATACCCAAGATACCGCAGGGCCCATGACCGCAAACGTTAACGATGCATGGTTAATGGCTTCAGTGATGGCAGGTGTAGATCCCAAAGACAGCGCAACGAAAGACGCAACCACGCATATGCTTAGTGCGCCGCAGCAAAGTATGTTAGCAACCGATTTGAAAGGCGTGCGCGTTGGCGTTGTGCGATATCGTCAAGGTGATAACCCTCATGTGCTTTCTACTTATGAAAAAGCCTTAAGTAGCTTAACCGCCGCAGGTGCTGAACTGGTGGAAATTAGCGATTTCAAACAACCTGAAAGCTTTTGGGCAGACTCTTATCAAGTGTTACTCAGCGAGTTTCATTACACGTTAAACGAATACCTTGAAAGTAGCCCCGCTGATATTCCCGTTCGCAGCTTGTCGGAGCTTATCACTTACAATCAAGCAATCACTCGAGAGCTCGCGCTATTTAATCAAGATATATTCGAAAAAGCCGTGAACACCGACGATACCAAAAGCCAAAAATACACCTCAGCCCTAGCGCTAGTGAGGAAAACCGCTAGACAGAATGGTATTGATGCCTTAATGGCAGAGCATAAGGTAGATGTGCTCGTTGCACCTTCAAATAGCCCCGCTTTTCTGATTGATGGCGTGTATGGCGATCACTCCCCAATGGGCTTCATTGGTATTGGGTATTTGGCGGCTATTGCAGGTTATCCGCACCTTACTGTGCCAGCGGGTGAGGTTAAAAATCTTCCGGTGGGGATCAGCTTTATTGGCAAGCAATGGGACGACGAAAAAGTGTTACGCATTGGCAGTATATTTCAAGCGAAGCATGGGGCATATATAAAGCCTGGTTTATTACCAAGCCGCTTACATAACCCCGAGTTGTTAGAGGCTGTGGAAGGGTTGTAGTTAGTTTAAATAGCTTAATTTAATGGCAAAAAAGCCTCGGTGTCGCTTCACACATGAGCGAGACCGGGGCTTTTTCAATAATTCACGTTATTAGCCTGGGCGTTTAACCCACGCACTACACCAACCATTGGCGTTGACCAATTTGTTAGGGAATATGGCACAAGGGCGGTGTTGTTCGCCGTCGGCACCTTGAATGTACATGCAGTTATTACATTTAGCACCGTCCACAGTAGACGCCGCAGTGTAGTTTAATGCTTTTGCGCTTGGATCATCTGTTTGTAATTGTTCTTGCGCATTAGCACGTAACGCAACGCTTCCTAACGTTAGGCCTATCAAAGATGTACCTGACAATTTCAGAAAGTCACGACGGTTTACAGACTTCATAATTCTCTCCAATTGAGATAATAACGATAATGATTCTTTTTTACTCAGCGCCTAAAACGCAAAAACCTGCCGCAAGGCAGGTTTTGAATATTCTAATTATACTATAACCCGTGGCGTTTGGATCTAACACAAAGCAATAAAGATTTGTTGATATAGATTAACTGTTGCCACCTGAACAACGCCTGAACAGCTAACAAAATCAATGTTATATGGCATATACGTACTGTTAATCTATGCGCCAGTTGCTAAACATGAATTATTTTTTAGTTATGCTCGCCTTTGTTAAAGGCTCGTTGGGTTTAGCATAAGCATATTGGGCTATCTTATGCGTACTATGATAAGTGTCTAGCCCCGAAATGCACGAGGTTTGCAATGATTCAATATCAACATAACCATCTTCGGCGATAGCATTTTTTGGATTGGTATTTTCAGAGTCAGCACTCGGGGCATTGCTTCGGTCAGTAATAAAGACCTCTTGAATTTCACCTATAATCATTTCGGTTTGATTACACAGTGTAAAATGCTGTTCTACTTTCAACCCCATCTTTACTGCGCTTTCTTTAACGTAAGGCGCGCTGAATGTGTCACTAAACCAGGGCGTTAGCCCAACCTCTTCAAACTCGCTCACACCATTATCGTACCGCGCAGAGGTTTGATGTGCTTTGTCAGTCCAGCTCGTGTGGACATGATTCAACGTGAACATACCTTGCTGCTTAATATTAGACAGAGAATCTCTCTGTACAGTATGCGGACGCATAATAATGCCCAGCAATGGTGGGTTAGCTCCCACATGAACCACAGAGCTAATAATCGCTAAGTTGTTGACTCGGCCATCGGTAGTACCAAGCAAAGAGGAAGATTTAAAACCTGATAAGCTATTTATAAAGTTGGCGCGATATCGTTGTGGCAGTGCATTGATGTCTTGCAACGAAAAGTGGGTACCGCTATCAGGCATTTTCCTGCTCCGCAATAATATTTAAGTCTTCGCCTTGTTGATAGACGCCAAGTTCAATAGGTTGGCAACATACTTGGCAATCAAGTACCTGCACCTGATCAACATCATTAACCTCGTCAATTTCTACATCATTGGCTGCCATGCAATATGGGCAAGAGAATTCCATCGATCTCGTTAAGCTCATGATTTCCTCGTAGGTGAATTAAGTTGTGATAGTTATTACGAGTAAAGTAGAAAACTGGATTGACTGCCAACTTAAGCATTGTGACTTACCAAGCCACTACGCAAAAGCCCGTGCCCCCACGCATGAAATAAAAAGGGAAAAGGTTGAACAATAGGGCTGTATAAATATACACTAATTAAGTATGCAATAGTTTGGTTTTATAATGCGAAAAGATTTGCCACCACGATATTACTTAGCCCACTTTTTTGAATTCTTAGCGTTCTTTAAAGGGGCGAATGCTGCGTTGTTAAGCGATAATGCGCGTGATTTTATAGAAAGCTTTAACCAGTTAGATGCTGATAAGCAATGCATCATCGTGCGTGCGGCCAATCGCAAGTATGCGGTTATTGATAGGTCGCAATTTAGCTACGCCGAAATAGCCAATCCTCAGTATCAAATTGATGAGTTGGTGGATGCCAACTGGTTTGGCGACTTGCAGCATGCTTCATTGCAAGATATTGCAGGGGTTCTCACCAAAGACGCTATTCTAAAACTGCTAAGTGAATATGGCGCTACCCAAGGTTTGGCTTCATTAACCAAACCTGTACTTGTATCGCGCTTAGAAGCCTGCATCAATCAGCATGGTTGGCCTGAAGGGCTAAATGAGCATACCTACTTAGTGTGTTTGTTTGATGCACCGCTAAAATTTTTATTATTCCTTTATTTTGGCAATACCAAAGGTAGGCTAAATCAATTCTCTATGCGCGACTTAGGCGTCATGCGTACGCGGGGCGATTCGGTGTCAGACATTACTCGTTTTGACAGCAAAGCCGATGCTGAAGCGGCGTGGTTCTTTGCTAATCATTTGGAAAAGCTTCCCTTCCTTTCTATTTCGCAAGCAAGTGCATTAGCCCAAGAAACCTTCCCCAACAGCGATGGCGTATCGGCCATGTTCTATCGCGATCAATTTCTCTATGCGTTAGCGTTGAAGCTATTAGGAGAGTATCGAGAGCAGGCCCTTCTTTTATTGTCTAGCGCCGATAGCGACAAAGCGAAAGAAAAATGGATTAGAGAGAGCTATAAAGATGGCAATGTGGACAGCGTTAAAGAAGTGCTAGAACTTATTATCGACTCACCGCCATCAGATACATTGCTTGCGTTCGCTGAAGATTTTTACGCTAGAAAGTACCATAAAAAGCGCACCAGTGCGGTGACCGATATGCTTAGAAATGCCAGCCGTACTATTGATATTGATGTTAGTCAGAATCAACAGGTAGAGCGCGGCGTTTTAGCTCACTATAAACGCTTGGGAATTGCGGGGTGGCGTACAGAAAACCGATTATGGCGCAGCTTGTTTGGGCTAACCTTTTGGGCACAGTTATATGAAGAAGATACGTTAGTCACTGAGTTTGACAGGCGGCCACTGTCGCTTAAACAAAACAACTTTTATGCGCGTTTTGGTAGCAGTATAGAAGCTTTATTTGAACGGTTAGATAGCAAAGAGAAATTTCGTCATCACGTTCACAAAATGGCGACAGCCCACTATGGCAAAGTGAATAGCTTATTCATGTGGAGCAGCCACTTGCTTGAACCTATCGATGCTCTTATCAAGCACGGCGAGCTTAGCGCCATCGTTAACCTGCTTCGAATGATGAGTGAAGATTTTGCCTCTTTAAGCGACGGCTTCCCTGACATTATGGTGTTTGATGAAAAGCTGCGCTTTGAAGAAGTGAAAGCGCCGGGTGATCAGTTAAGACGCAATCAATTGGTGTCTATTCAGAGGTTGCAACGCGCAGGGTTTGAAGTTGCCGTTACTACAGTAAATTGGCATCGCGATCCTAACCAGCCCTATGTGGTGGTTGATATTGAAACCACAGGCGGCAACAACAGCTACAATCGAATTACTGAAATTGGCATGGTGAAAATTGTTGCGGGCGAAGTGGTAGATACTTATCAAACCTTGATTAACCCGCAGCGAAGAATTCCGGCTACCATCACACGTCTTACCGGTATTTCTGATGATATGGTGGCTGATGCCCCATTATTTGTAGAAGTCGCTGAAAGTATTGCTAGCTTTACCGACGAGGCGGTATTTGTGGCGCACAACGTTAATTTTGATTATGGCTTCATTAAACAGGAATTTGCACGGTTAGAGCTTCCTTTCAAACGGCCTAAGCTGTGTACGGTAAGAGAAATGCGAAAGGTAAACCCAGGGCTACCTTCATATTCATTGGCAAACCTTACGCGGCATTTCGATATTAAAATGGAGCAGCATCACCGCGCGCTCTCCGACGCAAAAGCGGCCGCAGCTTTACTTGATATCATTCTAACGATGTCTGCTGGGAAGATTAAATAAATGTAAGGTTAGGTAAGGCTAGGTAAGGTGAACATTTTTTCTATATTAGCGTAGAAGTAGTGTTAAATAACAAGAGCCAGCAGCATGCGATATATCGAAGAGCAACATACAGAAGAGCGTGCTCCAAAAGAGCGCCCGTCAAAAGAGCATCCAACAGAGATTTATCCCTTAGAACGTCAGACAAAAGGGCGGCTTACCGAGGTTGAGCAATCTCGCGTTATTGAAATGGCGTGGGAAGATAGAACCCCTTTTGAGGCAATCGAAACCTTATATGGCTTGTCTGAAAAAGAGGTGATCAAACTGATGCGCCAGAATTTAAAGCATAAGACATTTAAAAATTGGCGAGCAAGGGTGTCTGGACGCAAAACCAAACACAAAATTTTACGTCCAGCTGGCGTAGAAAGAGGGTATTGCCCTTCTCAATACAAACCTAAGAGTGCGAATAAGTAACCTACTATTCCGCTGGCTTCAACGGCTTCACGGCTGTGACTGGCAGTAGCAGCATCATGAGTTGCTGACGCCAAGGAACGGGGAACAACGCCGTAGAGCCGTCTTCCGCAGACTTAGCTTCTGAAATTTGCTGTTTATAGGCTTTATAGTAAGGGCAGCTTTCTTTAAGGCTTTCAATACGACTTAACACCGAGTCGATAAAAGTAGCAGGACTACGTTGGGTGTTCTGCTTTAAATCTAATACCAGTTCACGCAGAACATAGGCTTCCCATTCAGCTCGGTATTCTCGTTCTAGCTTGCTAGGGTCGTGGGAAAGCTCTGCCATTTCTTGTTGTAACTTCACTTCGTTTTCGGGCTTGTCGTAAAGCACACGCAAAGCAAGCAATACGTCGATAGACAAGCGTGAAACAGGAAGTTGGGATTTTAGTTCTTCGTAGCGTTTGGGCACCTTGTTAACCTTTTTACCTAAGTGGTAAATATTGAAAAATGAGCGGTAATCGATAGCGCTTACTGTTAGTAAACACTACCATACTTCAGTAAGCTGCTACAGTAAATGACCGTGCTAACAAGCGGTTATGCGAATTAAAAAAACGTAATGCGATGTTGCTGAACTTAAGTGTGTGGCACAAACGTATTAAATAGTGCACTGTCAAAGTGCGTACGCGTTCTTGCTGTTTGGCCCATCATTTTGATGGGCCCTTTTTATTGCTCAAATGACACCTTTATGCCCGCAAGTAGCCTACTAACGCTGTCTACCACATCTGCACGAATAAACCACTCTGTGTCATCAATAAGCGTAATGTCACCGCTTATTTCAGCTGAAGCGCCATGCCCCGTTCCTAAAAAATCTTCAGTTAACTCAGCCCTAGGACCAAATCCTTCACTCACATAAGAGTAGTGAGAAAAGTAGGATAAAGGATAGTTACCCATGCTGGTTTTTCCGCTTAAACCAATAACAAACTTTGAACTTGAAGATGACAGCTGTTGCACAGACTCAACGAACAAGGTGTGAGATGGCGTGTATTGCCAGCGATATTCACCTCGAATGAAGTTGCTGTCAGTCATACGCTCTACACTTAGTTCGTAGCTGTGGGTCTGCCCCATTTTTGCTGAGTATTCTAATTCAACATAGTTGAGCTGATGGAAGCTATCAAACGCACTATTTGCATTGGTATTATCAAGCTCGCCAATAACCAGTTCTATTTCGCTGTCCTTTTGCAGGGCATAAACACTGCGCATGCCTTTGATCCAGCCGTCTTTAGACAGCCCTGACGAAGAAACGCGGCCTTTATAAGTGGGTATTATTCCTGCCTCCATTTTTCCATCAGAAAATTCATAGCGTAAATATAAACGCCTAGCGTAAAGGTAGTCTGACGTGTCGCTGCCAAAGGTATTGTGGCTTGACGCAAAAGACTGCCCAGTTACTACAAAGCTGTTTAACGACCACGCATCGTCGGAGGAGAGGGAAAGAGAAGGGTAATAACGCATTCTATACTGGCTTCTATGATCTCGGTCTGAGCGCTCGTCAAAACGAACTTGCATATCAAGCTTTTGTGAAAAGCTTAAGCGTTCCCCAAAGGCATTGGTGGATATGGAAAATAAGAGAACAACAAGTACCGCCGCGTTATCAACCCATTTCATTTCAGTAGCGTCCAATTCATCTATATGTAAATTAATCCTAACCAGCTTATACGAAATAAAGGGGAACTAGGGTAACTATTTGTGATGAAAAAACTGAAAAAAAAGCCGGCGAAAGGCGCCGGCTAAAGACTGGAGGTGGACTCCAATGAGGGTAAACACATAAAACACAACTAAAGTTTCAATAGCAGGGAGGGCTAGGAAACTGAGTTCAGTATATGCCCGCACTCCTCATTTGAAAAACCTTAAAACTTGATTGTTCTAATCGTAAAAACAGAATGAACTATGTGAAATTTGATAGCTTAAGCGAAGGCAGTAAACCGCACGGCAAAACGGTACAGCTACTAGCGAATACTTTAAGTAGCTTGGGAATATATTGTAGAAAAAGTGAGGAACAGAAGTGAATGGGGGGAGATAAAATCAGTGCTATGCAAAGCACGGCACTGATTTTTGATGCTGTTAGGCTATGCCTAGTTTCTTTTCAAGGTAGTGAATATTTGTTCCACCCGCAAAGAAGTTTTCGTCAGCCATAATGGAGCGCTGTAAAGGAATGTTGGTTTTTATCCCTTCAATGACTAGCTCATCTAAAGCGTGGCGCATTCTGGCAATCGCTTCGTCGCGACTTTCACCAAAGGTAATCAACTTACCAATCATGGAGTCGTAGAAAGGCGGCACCGTGTAGCCAGCATAAATATGAGATTCCCAACGAATACCTAAACCGCCTGGCGAGTGGAAAATATCAATAGTGCCTGGGCTTGGGATAAAGGTTTTAGGATCTTCAGCATTAATTCGACATTCAATAGCGTGGCCACGAATTTGAATTTGCGATTGGTCGATAGACAGAGGTTGACCAGCTGCAATACGCAGTTGTTCTTTAATTAAGTCAACGCCGGTAATCATTTCTGATACTGGGTGCTCAACCTGAATACGGGTGTTCATTTCAATGAAATAGAACTCGCCGTTTTCATACAAGAATTCAAACGTACCTGCACCGCGATAACCAATTTCTACACAAGCACGACGACAACGATCGCCAATCTTATTACGCATTTGCTCAGAAATACCAGGTGCTGGTGCTTCTTCTACCACTTTTTGGTGGCGACGCTGCATAGAACAGTCACGTTCACCTAAGTGAATCGCATTGCCTTGGCCATCGGCTAAAATCTGAATTTCCACATGACGTGGATTTTCTAAGAATTTTTCCATGTACACGGTAGCGTTACCAAATGCCGCGCCCGCTTCAGCTTGCGTGGTTTCAATGGCACTAATAAGTTCCGCTTCACTGCGAACCACACGCATACCACGACCACCGCCGCCGCCAGCTGCTTTAACAATAATTGGGTAACCGATGCGTTTAGCAATCGTTTTATTTTTATCATTATCGCCAGTAAGCGGGCCGTCTGAGCCAGGTACACAGGGTACGCCAGCTTTCTTCATGGCACTAATTGCCGACACTTTATCACCCATCAGGTTGATGGTGTCTGCTGTTGGACCAATGAAGATAAAGCCACTTTTTTCAACTGCCTCAGCAAAGTCGGCGTTTTCTGCTAAAAAGCCGTACCCTGGGTGAATAGCAATAGAATTTGTGACTTCAGCTGCCGCAATAATGCGAGGGATATTTAAGTAGCTTTCGGTTGCTGAGGCTTTACCGATACAAATCGACTCGTCTGCCAGCAACACGTGCTTTAAGTTTTTGTCTGCCGTGGAGTGTACCGCAACGGTTTTGATGCCAAGCTCTTTACAGGCACGCAAAATACGAAGGGCAATTTCACCACGGTTTGCAATGAGTACTTTATCTAGCATAGTACGAAGCCTGCTTATTCAATGATGAACATGGGTTGATCAAACTCTACTGGGTCTTGGTTATCTACCAGTATTGCTTTAACCACACCAGATTTGTCTGATTCGATTTGGTTCATCATCTTCATCGCTTCGATAATACAAAGCGTGTCGCCTGCATTAACCGTTTGACCCACTTCGGCAAATGGTTTTGCAGTAGGTGAAGATGCGCGATAGAAAGTTCCTACCATTGGCGACTTAACCACATGGCCTTCTGGCGCTGCAGGTGCTGCTGCTTGAGCAGGTTCAGCCGCCGCAACAGGTGCTGGAGCAGGAGCTGGCGCCGCATGAGCTGGTGCAGCAAAGCTATAGTTCATTGGCGCTTGAACGCCAGTTGGGCCGCGATGAATTCGAACAGACTCTTCGCCTTCAGTGATCTCAAGTTCGGCGATGCCAGACTCTTCCACTAATTCGATGAGTTTTTTGATTTTTCTAATATCCATGTTCAGTCTCTACGTTAATTTTTTGATTGCGGTAAATTGATGGCGGCGGTCAGGGCTAGTGAATAGCCAATGGCACCAAGGCCAACAATGACGCCTGCCGCAACATCTGAGAAATATGAGTGATGTCGAAATGATTCACGGGCATGAACATTCGACAGGTGTACTTCAATAAACGGGATATTGACACTTAACAACGCGTCGCGAAGCGCAACGCTGGTATGAGTGAAAGCAGCGGGGTTAATAATAATTGCGTCGATATTACCCATAGACTGATGAATACGGTCGATAAGCGCATGTTCTGCGTTCGACTGAAAATGGGTAAGGGTGGCATCAGACGATTTTGCCTGCGCGCTCAGATCATCAACGATGTTCTGTAACGTTTGTGTGCCATACTTATCGGGTTCACGTTGTCCTAACATATTTAGGTTAGGGCCGTTCAGTAACAAAATATTCATTAAAGTTGCTGCTATCTTCGGGAAAAAGTCAGTGTATTTGCCATTTCAACAAAATTTTATGACAGTTGCACGAAAAAAAGACAATTAATCCGGTCGTTTATTCATTTAGACGTTGATTATAGAGATAGTGAAAGATTTCGCAGCAAAATACTGGTCTAATCAGGTGTTTTCGACGCAAAGTTCTCTTTCCAATATATGCGTGATCACAGGTGTGAGGCGGTGTATAAGAAAGTGCGTATGTAAATTTTATGTGATGCTAATATGAATAGTGGAGCTCATTCGAGTTCATTTTTTAACGTAAAAGGCACCGACATATACCTTCCTTCGTACTTCGCCTTATACACGGCGAAGTGCAAATGGGGCAGTGATGAAAACCCCGTATTACCAGAATAACCAATGAGCTCTCCAGCTTTCACCTTTTGCTCTCTTGTTACCACCACACCTTTATATTTCAAATGATAATATTCGCCTGTGGTGCCATCGCTGTGCAGTATGGCAACAAAATTTGCGTGCTTAGCAAACCGCTTGGAAGCGCCACCCAATTGACCATCATCTTTTGTATCTATGACTACACCATTACGAGCGGCGAACACGGGAGTGCCAACCGGCGCCGCAAAATCTAATGCATAGCGAGAAGCGCCTGTATGGCTATAGCCCCCACCAAAACCTTGTACTACGGGGTAATTACTAGCTGGGCGCAGCGGCGGCAAATAAATCACTTCATCATTGTGCACAGCATTCAGCACTCCTGAAGTCCAGCTTACTTTCATTGAGTGCCAAAACCGTCGCGGGCTTTTTACTACCCCCATTAAAATAGGGTCATCGTCGTTTAAAAATACGCTGGATGTCGACCCGGGCGTAAGCCCACTGGTTGGTAAAGTAGACGCAAGCCCACTGGCTGATAACGTAAGCACAAGAGGCAGCGGTATCTTTCGCTGGGCATAAACTTCATAGTTGCCATTTGTGGGCGGCGAAATACTAATACAAAATCGATTAGCATCGTAGCAACCAAGCGCCTGGGTTGTCAGGTTTTGCTTCACGGTCTCTTGCGCCAATAGCGTTTTAGATGGCACGCACAAGGTAAGAATGAACAAAAGCGCGAGTGAAAACTGAGGCATTTGGGGCATAGCTCACCCTTGAATTACGGCGAAGTGTAATCACTCACCAATCATAATGTTAAAACGTATTTTCAACATGTTCAGCAAAGGCTGGCGCTTTCATAAATCCGGTTACCCGAGACTGCGTTAGCTCATTACCGCTTTCATCGAAAAATAAAATAGTTGGCAGCCCAAGAATAGAAAATTCTTCCTGAAAGGCCGTATTATTGGCAGAGGTATCGGTTAAATCTATCTGCATCCACACGGTATTATTAAGCGCATTAATAACATTAGGATCAGGGAAGGTGTATTTTTCAAACTCTTTACAGGCCGCACACCAATCGGCGTACAAGTCCACCATCACCGTTTTGCCTTGTGAATTGGCTGTCGCAATTTGTTGGCGTAAATCATCTAAATTCTCAACGACAATAAATGTTGGATGAGCCTGTTGGCTGTGCTGCGTGGCAGTGTCTTCAGATGAAGTAAGGGTGTTATAGGCTAGCAGCGCACTGGCGAACAAACCTGCCGCAATAACCAACGTTCGCACGTACTTCAAAATGCCTTTTTGGCTCGCTTCGTTTACCACAAAATAATAACCAAATGCCCCTAAACCTAGGGCTGCCCACAGCAAGTTAATGTATTCGCTAGACCATGCTTTGGGCCACAAACGCTCTACAAATACGATGGCCACCGACAGCATCATAAATCCAAATGATACTTTTACCACGTTCATCCATTGACCCGCTCTTGGTAGTAATTTAGAACCGGTGATCCCAAATATAACAAGAGGAACACCCATGCCAATACTCAACACATAAAGCGATATGAAGCCAAGAGTTAAGTCGCCGCTTTGAGCAATAAACAATAAAATGCCGGTTAATGGCGCCGTAGTGCATGGCGAGGCAATTAGCCCCGATAACGCACCCATAGCGAATACACCCGCCATGCTGCCAGGCGTTTGGTTGTTACTTAAATTAGTTAAGCGGGTTTGCCATTTTGCAGGAAGTTGAAGCTCGTATCGGCCAAACATGGCTAACGCCAGCAGAACAAAAATGCCAATAAAAATACCCAAAATAAGCGGATGTTGAAGAGCTGCCTGAAACTGCATACCCGCCGACGCCACAACTAAGCCTAATATAGAATAGGTAATGGCCATACCCTGAACATAAATAAACGTAAGCCAAAATGCGTTACTGGTTTTGGCTTTTTTACCCTGGCCAATCACAATACCAGACACGATGGGGTACATCGGAAATACGCAGGGCGTAAAGGCAAGGCCAATACCTAATACAAAAAATAGTACTAAGGTAAGGGCTAGGTTTTCTTTGTTAATAAGCTTATCGGCTAGCGAATATTGAGAGGCTTGTGGAGTGTTCTGTACGTCCTGAGAGCGGCTTTCAATATCCAACGTGGTTGAGTTAGTGCTGCCGATAGAAGCATCTGCAATGGCGGTTAAATACACCGTTTTAATATTCGGAGCATAACAAAGCCCCGCATCGGCGCAGCCTTGATAGCGTATTTTTACAATACCGTCGTCGGTGGCCTGAGTAATAGGAACGGTTAACGTGACTTCATCATAAAATACTTCCGACTCACCAAAGTATTCATCTTCAATGATAACACCTTCTGGATAATGCGGTTCGCCGATGGCGGCTTGCTTAGCCACTAACTTGAATTGCTTTTTATAAAGGTAATAGCCCTCGGCAATGGTAAAGGTAAGGCTTAGAGTGTCGTCAGCTTGATTAAAGTCGAAGGCAAAGGCTTGGTCTACTTTTAAGAATTCTTCTTGGTTACTGAACACATCATCAAACCCACCCAAGTTCTGACTTGAAGGTTGAGTTGAAGTCTGAGGTGACGACTGTGCTGTAGTTTGCGCATAGCTAGGCAGCGCAAGCGAGGCTAAAAGTAGGCAACATGCGACAAAAGAGAACAAACGGGTGATGTACTTCATATAACGACTTTCTTTATCCTAAAGCTGTTGGCCGGTAAAAAAACAAGACCGAGATGTATACGCTATTCTTTCACAAACCCAGTTTAACACAGCTACCGTCGGTCGCTTGAGTTTGCGACTTAACCCAAAGCGTTGCACCTTTGCTTGTTATTGTGGTCTTTACCCCAATACTATTCTATGACTAGATGAAAGAGGAAATGTTGTGCGGTTTTTATTTTTATTGTTTGCCATATTACCCATAGTAGAAATTGCCCTATTAGTTCAAGTGGGCGGGATAATTGGTGGCTGGAATACCATTGGGCTAGTGATATTAACGGCATTCATTGGTGCTTACTTTGTTAAGCGCGAAGGTATAGCAACGTTACAAACCGCACAGGCCAAAATGCAGCGTAACGAATTGCCAGGCAAAGAGATGGTAGAAGGCCTAATGCTGGTAGTGGCGGGTATTTTATTGGTTACCCCAGGCCTAATTACTGATGTTCTTGGATTTATGTTTGCCTTGCCAGGTTCACGCCACCTTATTGCTTCGCAGCTGAGTAAGCATATGAAACTGCGTGTGGTTACCCAAGCTGGCGGCGCACAGTACAACCCGTTCGAAAACCCATTTAATCAGCAACAGTCTGGTCAACCAGGTAGTTCAGACAATGGCGATGTGTTTGAAGGTGAATTCTCAGACAAAACCCAAAATGATGCAGATAAACGCCTTAAGTAATGTGTGCTTTTGGCCTTGAGTGCAAGCTTTGAGCATTAAAATCAATTTTTTTACATTTTTTTGCTCAAAAACCCTTGAACTTGCATGGCTACTCCCCCATTTATCCTCGCAGACACGATTTTAACTGCTCGGTAACGAGCAACCCAAGCATACGACATACAAATCATTGTGTGTCGACAATCATTAACTTGAATAGTGAAATTTTCAGGAGACTTGAAAATGGCAATTCGTCCTTTACACGACCGCGTAATCCTTAAACGCGCAGAGCAAGAAAGCAAATCTGCAGGCGGTATCGTTCTGACTGGTTCAGCAGCAGAAAAATCTACACGTGGCGAGATCATCGCTGTAGGTAACGGCCGCATCCTAGAAAATGGCGATGTTAAAGCGCTAGACGTTAAAGTTGGCGACACCGTTATTTTTAGCGAAGGCTACGGCGTTAAAACTGAAAAGCTGGATGGTGAAGAAGTTCTGATCCTAAGCGAAAGCGACATTCTTGCGATTGTTGAGTAATTACAACTAACGTTAAACGAATTAAGAGAGGAATTTAATCATGGCAGCTAAAGAAGTACGTTTTGGTAACGACGCTCGTACAAAAATGCTTAAAGGCGTAAACACGCTAGCAAACGCAGTGAAAGTTACACTAGGTCCTAAAGGCCGTAACGTAGTACTAGATAAGTCTTTCGGCGCTCCTACCATCACTAAAGATGGTGTATCTGTAGCCAAAGAAATCGAACTTGAAGACAAGTTTGAGAACATGGGCGCGCAGATGGTTAAAGAAGTGGCGTCTAAAGCGAACGATGAAGCGGGTGACGGTACAACTACTGCAACTGTTTTAGCACAAGCTATTATCACAGAAGGTCACAAGTCTGTAGCAGCAGGCATGAACCCAATGGATCTTAAGCGCGGTATCGACAAAGCTGTTATTGCAGCGGTTGAAGAACTTAAAGCGCTTTCTACTGATTGTGCTGACAGCAAGTCAATTGCTCAGGTTGGTACTATCTCTGCTAACTCTGATTCAGAAGTTGGCGACATCATTGCTCAAGCAATGGAAAAAGTAGGTAAAGAAGGCGTCATTACCGTTGAAGAAGGTCAAGCACTTCAAAACGAACTAGACGTTGTTGAAGGTATGCAGTTTGATCGCGGTTACCTATCTCCTTACTTCATTAACAACCAAGAAAACGGTACTGTTGAGCTAGACAGCCCTTTCATCCTATTGGTTGATAAGAAAATTTCTAACATCCGTGAGTTGCTTCCTACCCTTGAAGGCGTAGCAAAAGCAGGTAAGCCACTGATGATTATTGCTGAAGATGTTGAAGGCGAAGCCCTAGCTACATTAGTAGTAAACAACATGCGCGGTATCGTTAAAGTAGCTGCTGTTAAAGCACCAGGCTTTGGCGACCGTCGTAAAGCAATGCTTCAAGACATCGCTATCCTAACGGGTGGTACGGTTATCTCTGAAGAGATTGGTCTAGACCTTGAAAAAGTAGAGCTAGAAGACCTTGGTACTGCTAAGCGCGTAGTTATCAACAAAGACAATACCACTATTGTTGATGGTAACGGCGACGAAGAAGCAATTGAAGGCCGTTGTGCTCAAATTAAAGGTCAGATTGAAGACTCTTCTTCAGACTACGACAAAGAAAAGCTTCAAGAGCGTTTAGCTAAGCTTTCTGGTGGTGTTGCAGTAATTAAAGTTGGTGCAGCTACCGAAGTAGAAATGAAAGAGAAGAAAGATCGTGTTGAAGATGCACTTCATGCAACTCGCGCCGCGGTTGAAGAAGGCGTGGTACCTGGTGGTGGTGTTGCGCTAGTTCGTGCAGCAGCTAAGCTTGCTAGCCTAACTGGCGAAAACGAAGACCAAACAGTAGGTATTAAGCTTGCACTACGTGCAATGGAAGCGCCTCTACGTCAAATCGCTAGCAACGCCGGTGCAGAAGCATCTGTTGTGGTTAACGAAGTGAAAAATGGCGACGGTAACTACGGTTACAATGCGGGTAACGACACGTATGGCGACATGCTAGAGATGGGTATTCTTGACCCAACTAAAGTAACGCGCTCTGCACTACAGTTCGCAGCATCAATCGCTTCACTTATGATCACGACTGAAGCCATGATTGCAGATGTACCTCAAGATGAAGCAGCGCCTGCAATGCCTGATATGGGCGGCATGGGCGGAATGGGCGGCATGATGTAATCGTCCCAAGCTTAATCGCTTGAAGGGTGTTTGTTTAAGCACCTAGATATAAAAGAAACCCTCCATTTCGGAGGGTTTCTTGTTTATACGTAAAAAAAGCGAGTTAATTACTTACCCACTCACTCTATCGATAACTCTACTACGTCTCTTCTTGCTGCTCTCTATCATAACTTCCATAGCTGATACTGGTCTTTGTTTACATGCACTGCGTATCTAATATTTAATATATGCTTTATAACAAAAATCTTAAAACTTACTGTACGTTTGCTTAAGCACGATTACCTGCTATAAATTCAGTAGTATAACTCTGAAAAATAATCGTTCGCCGCTAGCGTACATACATGGAACAGTGACTTGCTTGCAGCGAGCACGTATAAAAAGAGCAGTTTGAACAATGGATGTGAAAAACAGTGGCATAAGGAAGGCGTTACCTGTATTGACGTTTACGTTTTTTGTTTTTGCGCTAATACTCGTCTGGTGTTTTTTTACACTCAATCACAGCAATTTCTTTCATCAATTAAATGTTCGGCATTTCAAATATACGTCTGAATTAAGTGATCAAATTTCTGTGCCCGCAGAACTCTTCTCAGAACCAGACTCTGTTGAGTTAGATGATATTCGTCAAACCATTCTCAACATTCGTCAGCAACCTTTAAATTGCTTGTCGATGATTGGAAATACCGAACGTTTTATCATGAATATTATCGGTACTGAGTCGGTTATTGATATTTGTACTCGCGACGTTCAAAGTGCTAACAACTCATTGGCTGCGTTGGCTAATTATGAAGCGGGTGATATTAGTCGAAAAACATTACAAGATCAGATAGTAAAATCGCTTAGGGAGTTTAGAACAAACTCTTCTGATTTTGAGATGCCTGTCGAAAAAACCGTAAATTTTGTAGCCAACATTACCCTTTCAATTATTATTTTATCGTCAATAGTGGTGTTGTTATTCGCTGCATTTATTTCCCGCGCTGTATCTGCAGGTTTAACCAGCCGGGAAGAGGCGATGGATGCTCTGGCACAAAGTGAAAAGCGTAACAAAGCATTGGCACATACCGATACTTTAACGGGCTTGCCAAATAGAAACTTGCTTGATCACACCATCGATAAAGCCATTAATATGTCGGAGCGTAGTAACTTGCCCTTCGCAGTTATGTTTATCGATCTCGACCGCTTTAAAGATATAAACGATAGCTTAGGTCACGCGTTAGGCGACAAGCTTCTAGTCACTATGGCGCAGCGAATTTCTGATGCAATTCGTGCTACCGATGTGGTGGTTCGCTTCGGCGGTGATGAATTTGTGGCAGTTACTGATTGTTTTGAATCAATTGAAACCATTGATTTCATTGCTCATAGAATATTAGATGCTATCAGTAAACCTGTGAAGCTTGCGAATAACGACTGCTATATCACTGCCAGTATAGGTGTAGCCTGTTACCCTCAAAACGGTTCTAATTCTTCATTGCTGCTAAAACATGCTGACACTGCAATGTACCAAGCTAAAAATGCGGGCAAAAACCAATATCAAGCATTTGATAAATTATCGGCCATTAAGCAAAACCGCAAACTAAAACTGGTTAATCAGCTGCATCATGCCATTGCCAACAATGAGTTCAGCTTGGTTTACCAGCCCATTGTTAGGCTTGTCGACGGGGTTACTGTAGGGAGTGAAGCGCTATTAAGATGGACAAATCCAGATAATGAAGCCATTGGTCCAGATGAGTTTATTCCTATTGCCGAGCATTCTGGGCAAATTATCGATATTGGGAATTGGGTATTGCAACAAGCCTGTGAACAATGCAAAGCGTGGCACGAAGCAGGTGCTACGCATCATGCCATGGCAATAAATGTGTCTTCACATCAGCTTAAAGATCAGCATTTCGCGCAAAGACTCGAAGATATTCTGGCCCGCTTATCGTTGCCAGCAGAGTGTATACATATAGAGGTAACCGAGAATATCGCCATTATGGAAGAGCAAGCCTGTGTAGCATCGCTGTACAGGCTATCTGAGCTTGGTGTTCAGCTGCTACTCGATGATTTTGGTACGGGCTACTCGTGCTTAAGCTATCTTAAAAATTTACCTTTTGATGTGTTAAAAATAGACAAGAGCTTTATGCCCGCTAACAACACGATTGCCACCACCATTATTGCAATGGGACATGAGCTTGATATGGAGGTGGTAGCCGAAGGCATCGAAACCGATATGTGTTACGCAATGCTACAGAAGCTAAACTGCCAATATGGCCAGGGATATTTGTTCCAAAAGCCAGTGCCTGCTAGTGAGTTTGATATCTACAAGCATTATAAATGCAGCGTTCCTGAAGCAGTTGAATAACGTAAACTCTACGTGTTTATAATCGGTCGGCTTAGCGTATTGATGCTAAGCCAACCACTTGCTACTTACACACGAATGCGATTAGCTTGCGTGAACAGTCAACCAATCAGTCAACCAAATCTAGTGTCATCACAATACGAGGTTGGCTGCTAGAAACCGGTGGTGAACGATGCACTATTCCAGCGTTCTCATTACCGTGCCACAACTCTCCTTTTAAAATTGCCACATCACCTGTTTCCAAAGTTTGTATATCTTGGGCTGTGCGATACAAACCCGAATTGTCATCGGTTAACGCACCGCTTTTATGGCCTAGCATTTCGCGGTCGGTGTTATTGTGTTCTAGCCACTGACTGCCAGGCCCAACAAAAGTAGTCACTAACCGGCAAGGTACTCTATCAACATGAAAACGAGGGCACATGGCTTTGTCTAACGTAGATAATCTAAAGCCAACGGTTTTAGCTTCAAACAGGCAGATAAACATGTCGACGAGCTCTGCTATATAGGCATGTAATTGAGGCGCAAAAGGTTGGTCATCGGCTAAGGTGCGAATATAGGCCTCGGCTGAATCTGAACTTAACTGCCTTGCGGCAGTGAGCTTGCCGCCATTTTTTACAAAGGTAGTTAGTGAGGCTAAAAAGGGGAAATCCAAATGTCGCTGCCAAATTGCAATATTACACTCATCGTTGTAGATATCGGTGAGCACAATAGGCTCTACTGATGTACTCGACTTTTTAATGCGCGTATCAGTACTTGCAGGGGCGCTTTCAGCTAAAGGGCTAGCAGCTAGCGTTTGTGTCATTATAGTCTCTCCCAACGCGGAAATGGATCGGGCAGGGTACGCCAATAATCTACCCCTTTTATAAGACTCTCATCGTCTAGCAGGCAAGTATCAAGGGTTTTGGTAATGGTAGCTTCATCTAGGTTTTGCCCAATAAATACTAACTCTTGGCGCATATCGCCAAAAGGCTCCATCCATTGCTTTTCTATCGAGGCTAAGTACGCTTCGTCTTCAGGCCACTCAGACTTAGGAAGCGCCTTCCAAAACATACCGCCGTAGCCGTAATGGGCAATACCACCCGCTTGGCTCCATTGACCTGCACACTCAGGCCGCGAGGCTAACCAAAAGTAACCTTTAGAGCGCAATAACTTTCCATAATTTTCGGTGGTATGTAAAAAGTTATAGAATTTTTGCGGGTGAAAGGGGCGGCGTGCATGATAGCTAAAGCTGCTAATGCCATACTCTTCGGTTTCAGGTGTGTGTTCGCCGCGCATTTCCTTAAGCCAGCCTGGGGCAAGCTGGGCTTTTTCGAAATTGAATAGTTGTGTGCCTAACACCTCATCAATATCGATATTGCCTTTATTTATGGGAATAATTTTTGCCGACGTATTTAAGCTTTTCAAAATGGCGGTTAAATTAGCTAAATGAGTTTCATCAACCAAATCTGTTTTGCTGATAAGAATAACGTCGGCAAACTCTACTTGGTCAACAAGCAAATCAGCCACACTACGCTCGTCTTCTTCGCCAAGAGACTCACCGGTTTCTTGTAAATATTTGGCTTCTTCGTAGTCTTTACTGAAGTTAACTGCATCAACCACGGTCACCATAGTATCTAAGCTAGCAATATCTGATAACGACACGCCGTCTTCATCGGCAAAGGTGAAGGTTTCTGCCACAGGAAGTGGTTCTGATATGCCCGTAGACTCAATCAACAAATAATCGAAGCTGCCCGTTGCCGCCAACCGATTGACCTCTAGCAGCAAATCTTCACGCAAAGTACAGCAAATGCAGCCGTTGCTCATTTCAACCAGCTTTTCTTCACTGTGGTTCAGGGAAACACCGTTTTTAACGATGGATGCGTCTATGTTCACTTCACTCATGTCATTGACGATAACGGCTACACGTTTGCCTTCGCGGTTATTAAGAATGTGACTGAGCACCGTCGTTTTGCCTGCGCCTAAAAAACCAGACAGCACGGTAACGGGGAGTTTAGCGTTGTTCATCAGAATTCACCCACAATTATTAAGGTTTATATTGTTATAATATAACATATCATAAGTGGGTGGTTTGAGAATAGTGAATTTGTGTTCTGATTAAAAAAGACGCCGCACAACGAGGGAGCAAAAGACATGGTTAAGCGCAAAAAAAAACGTGCCTATTTACCACGACACAAACCGGCGTATTTCATCCAATTTGGGCAGGTGTTGGCATCGTCGCAGCGCCATCTAACGCCGCTTAAATCATATTTATCTTTTAAAAGGTAAGGCTTAGATTCTAGGTTAATGGTCTCGATATATTGGTAGTTTTCCCAGCGAATAAAACACGTATATGCGCCTGGGTTTATGGGGCGTATTCTTATTTCTATGCCATCGGGGTTAGGGCGTGTCATTAGGCAGCTTGTGTCACCGCACTTGTCAGCTTGCACGATTAAAGGCGCAAAAAACAATGCGAAAAATAATAGGAAAACAATTAGGCGCATATACAGGTATATCGCAATACAATTTGCTGGCCCACAATGCCTCTCCTGCCTTAACGTAAGTAATACCCTTAATACAATTTTAGCGTGGTATTGGCAGTTTGCTTGCCCAATGAGGTTACATGGCAGTGTGAAGCGCGATTATTAATCTATAGAAGTATCTTTTTAGCTCGTGCAAACGCAAGGTAGCGAATGCGGTATACTTGCGCGGTATAGCAATTAAATAATAGGCATCTTCATGGCATCTGCATCCGCGTTACATATTCTGGTTAAGACTGAAAAAGAAGCTTTTGCGATATTAGAGCAGCTTAAAAAAGGCAAAGATTTTAGTACCTTAGCAAAGCGCCATTCTACTTGTCCTTCGGGGAAGAAAGGCGGCGATTTAGGTGAGTTCCGCCGTGGTCAAATGGTAAAAGCATTCGATGATGTGGTGTTTAAAAAAGAAGTGTTAAAGGTACACGGGCCAGTTAAAACCCGCTTTGGCTACCATTTAATAAAAACCCTCTATCGAAACTAGGCTTATAGCAATCAGGAGCATCGCAACTAAACCCAACTACTCACATCCTACGTTACGGCACCCAGCGCTCGCCGCAAACGCCATGTTTGGTATATATACGGTAAGGGCTGTTAGTGCTATGAATATCTTCACGTAACGCTTTGCCGTGGTCTACTTCAATAAATGGAGTGCTAGACGCTGTACCTTGGCTATCTAATACGTAGTAGCGTGAGGCATACTCTGTTAATTGCATCTTATTATTTTGAGCTACGTCGGTAAGGCGCACTCGGGTAACGGCTTTAAATCGAGTACTGGGGTCGGTAATTGAGAGCAGTTTTTTATAAAAATAGCCTTTGTCAGCTTGATGCTGAGAAAACGCATTAAGAATGTTAATTAGCGTTTTTAGTCCAATGGCTTCGCGCTGCAACATAAAATCGTGTTGAGTATACTTTGTGTTTTGCGCTACTTGGCCTGCGGTGTATACCTGCTCTTCTTCTAGCCCTGTCAGGTAGTCTTGGCCTTCTTTATTGTAGTTAATCAAGGCTGCGGTATTCATGTTTATCATGTAATCGCTGATGCCGGCGGGTAGCACCTCAAAAAGCATTATATCAGGGGTAACAACACCGCGCTCTTCCGGGGTTTGTGGGCCTTTAGGTATGCAACTATCAGAAATAAAATAGTAGTAACGTCCAGCATTCATTGCATGCGCAGAAGGCTGGAACATTGCTAGGCTAACCATAGTTGCTAAACAAAAAAGAAAACACTTACTCATTACACAAACCCGCAACAGCTAGGCATCACACAATTCGCATTATGCAATACCGTAAAATAATGTGGCTATTGTAACCTGTAAGAGAGTACGGTCGATAGCGAACCTATTTTTATTTGGCGCCTTTCTCTATAGCTTGTATTTCACTCCATAAGGTTTCCGACTCTTCGGTTATTTTAGCGTAGCTTTTCATATCACCGTTGCGTTGTGCCAGCATGGCTTTTTCTAGCAAAGTATCGTACTGCTTTCGCATCTTCTTAGTTGGACTCGATTTAAACATGCCGAACATAGGAGCTTCTCTTTATAAACGAATAGGGTTATTACATTAGCTGAGTGTAGCGCGATCACGTGGCATGTTTTAAATATTTGTAATGAAAATCTAGCTCCACTGCCTACTAATACTAAATTCAATACTTATTAATTCATAAAATTAATACTCTAGCCGAACTGTATTAATTCCCGCTATGCCAATCCTATATAAATTCTAGTTATGACTCGTAGCTAAATAATACTAGTTGAGTATGTGCAAATGCCGTAAGTTCCTTTGCTGAGTCATAAAAGTGGCCATCGATTGATGCAACATTTATGGCTTTTTAGAATAATGTTTTAGCGTAAATGAGGGATGAAAATAGTTTTGATTTCCAAAAGGCATGTTAAGCATAAGTGAATAAAATGGCTTGTTCATCTATAAAGGATGTCATTCTCGTGGAGCCTGGACGTGAGGAGAAGCGTGTGAAAATCATAGTATTAAACGAATCGAAAATACCGATGCCACTATCAAATGTGGAGAAGCGCTGTGCAGTAACCCCATCAAGCGTGCAACGCTTGGTTAAAAAAGGGGCTGAGCTTCACATAGAAAGTGGGGCGGGTTTATTATCGGGATATGCCGATAAAGAATATGTGGATGTAGGTGGAATTATTATTGATGATGTGAATAGTGCATTATCAACAGCCGATATGCTTGTAAGCGTAAACAAGCCGGCTGAATCCCAACTGTCGGTGATGAAAAAAGGGGCCATTGTGGTTGGCCATCTTGACCCTTTCTTTGAGCAACCGCTGGTTGAGTCAATAGCAAACAAAGGCTTAACGGCTATTTCAGTTGAAATGATCCCTCGCTCATCTCGAGCCCAAAAAATGGACGCGCTAAGTTCACAAGCGAGCCTTGCCGGTTATGTCATGGTGATGCAAGCGGCGAACTACCTACCTTCTATATTACCTATGATGATGACGCCGTCGGGCACAATAAAGCCCGCTAAGGTGTTTATTATTGGTGCCGGTGTGGCTGGCTTGCAAGCCATTGCGACTGCAAAACGCTTAGGCGCAAATGTGTTGGCTTACGACACTCGCCCAGTGGTGGCAGAACAAGTGGAATCTTTGGGCGGCAAGTTTCTTAAAATTGATATTGGTGAAACCGGTCAAACTAAAGACGGCTACGCCAAAGAACTCACCGATGAACAAAAAGCCAAGCAGCAAGACGCGCAGCGTGATGCAATTGCTGATTCAGATATTGTTATTACCACGGCACAGCTATTTGGTCGCAAACCACCGGTGTTAATTAGCAAAGATACCTTGGCACTAATGAAGCCCGGTAGTGTGGTGGTCGATATGGCAGCCCAATCTGGCGGTAACGTTGAAGGTTCGGTGGCGGGTGAAGTAGCACAAGTGAATGGCGTAACAGTGATAGGCACAGGTAACTGGAGCCAAGCGGTTGCCCGCGCAGCCACCGATATGTACGCGAACAATATTTATAACTTAGTAGATGAATTTTACGACACCGAAAGCAACACTTTTGGTTTGAATTTAGAAGACGATATTTTAAAAGGCTGTGTTATTGCTCATGACGGCGCAATTACCAACGAAATGTTAACCAACGCCTACAAAGGAGCGTAATCATGGAGATTATCTATTTACTGTTTATTGTGCTGCTTGCTGGTTTTCTAGGGTTTGAGTTAATTCGCAAAGTACCAGCGACTTTACACACGCCATTAATGTCGGGCTCTAATGCTATTTCAGGTATTACGTTAGTGGGCGCATTGGCCGCGTCTGGTGGCGACAACAATGTGTTGACCACGGTATTAGGGACGGCGGCAGTAGCGCTTGCTAGCATAAACGTTGTGGGTGGTTACTTGGTAACCGATCGCATGCTTAGCATGTTCAAAAAGAAAGATAAAAAATAAGGAGTATGCAAGTGAATGATATCGAAACCATAATCAATCTTGCGTACGTTGTAGCCGCAGCGTTATTTATTTTAGGTCTAAAATTACTTAGCCATCCAGATACAGCAAAACGAGGTAATTTTGTTTCTGCTGTAGGTATGTTGATTGCTGTTGTAGTGACATTGCTCGACCAGCAAATTATCACTTACCAATGGATTATATTAGGCGTTGTGATTGGTGGAGCCTTTGGTGCTTGGAAAGCCAAGTCGGTTGAAATGACAGCCATGCCAGAAATGGTCTCATTGTTTAACGGATTTGGTGGTGCAGCCTCATTATTGCTTGGTTGGGCTACGTTGTCTGGTATGAGCATGGTTGCTCTTCAAACCGCCACTGCGTTTACATACATTACCTTGTTCTTCACTATTTTAGTGGGGGGCGTTACTTTCTCTGGCTCCGTGGTAGCGTGGGGTAAGTTGTCAGGCAAAATGTCATCTAAAGCCGTTATTTTCACCGGTCTTCGCGAGCTTAGCGTACTGCATCTTATTGCTATGCTGGTTGTAGGGTACTTTTTTACCACAGAACCTCAAAATACCTTGTGGCTGTATTGCGCTATTGCGCTGGCGCTAAGCTTCGGCCTGTGGGCAACTATCTCTATTGGTGGTGCCGATATGCCAGTGGTTATTGCCTTATTGAATAGTTATTCAGGGGTAGCAGCTACGGCGGCAGGTTTGGCAACCGGTAATACAATCTTAATTGTTACGGGCCTATTGGTGGGGGCTTCAGGTCTTATTCTCACGAATATTATGTGTAAGGCGATGAATCGTTCGTTAATGAACGTGTTGTTATCTGGGTTTTCGAAGCCTGTAGAAGCGGGTGAAAAAATTGAAGGCGAAATTAAGATTTTGTCTGCCCAAGACGCATTTTATGTATTAGAAGCGGCACAGTCAGTATTGGTTGTTCCAGGTTACGGTATGGCGGTAGCGCAAGCACAGCATGCAGTTCGTGAAATGCAGTCATTATTGGAAGAGAACGGATGCACGGTAGATTACGCCATTCACGCGGTAGCAGGGCGTATGCCGGGCCACATGAATGTTCTACTCGCCGAAGCCGATGTTCCGTATGACCAATTGTACGAAATGGATGACGTTAATCCGCGTATGGAAAACTACGACGTGGTTATTGTTATTGGGGCTAACGATGTGGTTAACCCTGCCGCGAAAGAAATGAAAGGTAGCCCCATTTACGGTATGCCGGTTATTGAAGCGTATCGGGCTAAAACCGTGTTTGTGCTTAAGCGTTCTGCAAATGCTGGTTTTGCTGGTGTAGATAACCCGCTCTTCTTTAAAGATAACACCCGTATGGTATTGGGCGATGCAAAAGAAACCATTAACAGCATCGTGAGAGAGTTTGGTGACGATTAAGGTATAAAATATCAGTGGCAGGTATGAAAATGCCTGCTACTGTCTATGCTCTCAGTGATAGATGCTACATATAAGCTTTTGTTTCTTTTTTATTTAGTTTATTTTTTTCCACTAAATTTACCTGCCAGTAAGCACCATTTTTTTCAGCGAAAAAGATGAGACATTTCTTGTACAACGACAATAATCACCTTTACCATTGCACATGCTACTTTAGTCGAGCTATTGAAAGGGATTGCAGTTAGTCAGATGTCAAAACAGCATTATCACATTGAAGTGTTTCAAGATCTTATTTTGGTAACACTGCGCGGGCGTTGGGATATGAATACCAACATTCAATATCTAGCAGCTTTTGGTGACACACTTAAAGCGAGGCGAGGAAAAGCCTTTCATATCATCGTAGATATGCGTACGTGGGAAGTGCCTAATTCAGTGTCTTTTGCGAAAATGAAAGCACCCATACAATTAGATAGGCGCAATCAACTTAGTGAAACATGGCTTGAAGATGGCGAAACGGTAGCCGACCACATAGCCGCAAAATTCTTTAATGAGCAAAACTTCACATTGCACCGTACCAAAGACCATGATTCGTTTATGTCACGGGTAGACTTGGTGTTTGATATTGAAACTAAGGCCTATGTTCAGGATTGGGTTGCGGCGAGTGCTGTCGATAAACAAAATTAGTCGAGACAATCGATATTTTACGTAGCGCCACACTATACGTTGTCTATAATACCGCCCTATTTCGCATTAATTTCTGAACCACAGCGTTCAGCATAGTTTTAAAAAGGTGACTACATTGTCAGATTGGAGCATTGAAGAAGCAGAGCGCGTCTATGGCGTGTCTCAATGGGGTGGCGGCTATTTTCAAGTTGGTGAAAATGGTAACGTGCATGTGACTCCAGTTCCTGATGATCCCAGTATTCGTATCGATTTTAAATCGGTTGTCGAAGAGATTCGAAAAGAAGGGGTTCAATTCCCTGTAGTGGTTCGTTTTCACGATATTCTGCGCTCTCAAGTCGCTAGTTTGAACAAAGCATTTCGCAGCTCTATTGAAGAAGCTGAATACAAAGGCCTTTACCAAGGTGTGTATCCGGTAAAAGTAAACCAGATGCGTGAAGTGGTAGAAGAAATTGTAGAGGCAGGTGCACCTTTTAACTATGGTTTAGAAGCGGGCTCAAAAGCTGAACTGCTTACCGTACTGGCCATGAACACCAACGAAGATTCTCTGACCATCCTAAACGGTTATAAAGACGACGAGTTTATGCGCCTAGCATTATTAGGTCGAAAGCTTGGTCGCAAAATAGTAGTGGTGGTTGAAAAGTACAGTGAGCTATTGCTGTTGGTAAAAGTGTCTAAAGAGCTGAAAATAGACCCTATTATTGGCGTGCGCGCTAAAATGACGGTTAAAGGCCGTGGTAAATGGGAAAGCTCGGGTGGCGAACGCGCCAAATTTGGTCTTACCATCACAGAAATTATTAAAACTGCCCGTTATCTTGAAGAACAAGGCATGTCTCATTGCCTTAAGTTACTGCATTTCCACATTGGTAGTCAGCTAACCGATATTCGCGCAGTAAAAGAGGCTATGACCGAAGGCGCGCGTATTTATGCCGATTTACATAAAATGGGCTTCCCGCTAGATTATGTTGATGTAGGTGGCGGCTTAGGTATTGATTACGATGGTAGCAATTCTACTAACGAGTCTTCACGCAACTACAGCATGCAAGAATACGTCGCCGACGTGGTTTACGGCATGAAAGAGATGTGCGACCTAGAAGGCGTTCCGCATCCTAATTTAGTGAGTGAAAGTGGCCGAGCTATTACCGCACACCACAGTTGTGTAGTGACAGAAATTGTAGGCGAAATTAAGTCGAATGCGGCACAAATCGATACATCTGAAAATGAAAACGAACATGTATTTCTAAAAAATATGCGTGAGTTGTCAGACGATTTCGAAAATCAAACCAATATGCACGAAGTGTATAACGATGCATCGCAATATAAAGAACAGGCGCTCGGTGCTTTTAAGTTGCGCGTATTGTCATTGGAAGAATTGGCAAAAATTGAAACCCTTTACTGGGATATCATGGCGCGTTTGCAAGTATGGTATCGCAAAGAAGAATATGTACCGGAAGAACTGCAAGAATTAGATTACAGCTTGTCGTCGCAATACTTGTGTAACTTCTCGGTATTTCAGTCTGCCGCTGATACATGGGCCATTGACCAACTGCTTCCCGTAGTGCCGCTTACGCGTATGAATGAAAAGCCTACGGTGAACTGTTCATTGGTTGATATTACCTGTGACAGTGACGGCAAGATTGATCAGTTTTCGATTGGCCGTGAAATTACCGATGTATTGCCGATGCACCCGCTTAAGAAAGATGAGCCTTACTATATTGGCCTATTTCTAACAGGCGCGTATCAGGATGTAATGGGTGATATGCACAACTTGTTTGGTCGTTTGAATGAAGTTCACATCTTTAGTTACGATGACGATCCAGAAGACTTTTACATTGAAGAAGTGGTGAAAGGCTCTTCAGTAGAAGATGTTCTGAACATTATGCAATACAACCCACGTGCCATGGCATCTGATGTGAAACGTCTTATCGATAGACAAGTGTCGGGTGGGAAAATTAATCCGAAAGAAGGGGTTCGCTGGACCGATTTTTATGAAAATTGCTTAAGCGGTTATACCTATTTAAAGCCGTAATTTAGGCGCTTTAACGTAAACCTTACGCATGATGGCGCTTTTAACCCGTAATAGAAAATGGGTTTTAAGCGTCATTCTAATCTTTAGCTTCAGCCTGCTTAAAATACCGCTTCCAAAACTCAGCCGTAGTGGAATTAATCATGTTCGACTCGGCATTCATTAGCATCACATATCCGGTTTTATAATCCGGCGCAAATGCCACATCGGCACGATACCCTTTTACCCAACCACCATGATAGTTAATACGCTTGCCGTCAAAATTATAAACTCGCCAGCCTAGTCCATAATGGGCGTCTTTTAGCATGCCACGCCAACCCCTGCGTCTCGTTTCCCGCTGGGTTTTAACTCGTGGTGTAGTGACTTCATCAATCATGTCAGGTGAGATCACCGTAGGGAATTCGCCGAGCAAAGCCTGCAAGTAAATAGTCATGTCAGTTATGCTGGCGTTTACACCCGCAGCAGGTGAAAAACGGTAGTAGTTGCTTTCAACTGCGCCTTCACGCCATCTGTCTCTAGCAATAGCAATATGTGGGCGCGCCCATGAAGCAGACGCAAGCAATCCGCCTTTTCCTACGCTTGCTGTATTCATGCCCAGCGGAGTAAAGAGCTGTGTTTGTACTTCCCGAGAATAAGATGAGTAGTTGTTCGTTAGATAATACTCGAGCGCCCCAAACAGCGCATTTTGGTAGGTGTAGCACTCGCCAGGTATGCACAATGGGTCGAGCTCACTCAATGAGGTTAACACCCGCTGCAATGAATAATCAGCTTCAATTAAGTTGTCGTAGGCATTGGGCATAAAGCCGCTAGATTGCCCCACAATATGCTGAAGCTGCAATGTTTCCATACCTTCTACATTGAAAGGTATGTCAGGTAATAGGGTAGAAATGGGGGTATCCCAATGTAAGCGCTGTTGCTCAACCAGTTTGGCAGAAAGTAGGGCGGTGAAAGTTTTTGATACCGAGGCTAGGCGAAAGACCGTGTCTTCAGTAATGCGCTTTCCACCTTTGTGAGTTCTGCCATAAACATATACTTGTGGTGTCTTGCCTTGCTCGTAATAAACAAAGGTATAGCCGGGCACATTATATTTTGCGGCTTCGCGCTGCACATAGTTGGCGTAATCAGAAAGCCAATCGGCGCTTAATGCGGGAAATGTCACGATAAGCGTGAAAAAGAATAGGCTAATTCTAATCAGGCGCGGTACTAAATTGCGCGTGGTTTGCAACATGAATTGGGCTCAGTAAGGGCGCACCCCAAAGGTGGCAGGCACTATTATTTTTACACCATTATGCGGTTGCTAGTGGCGATTATCAACTCTACTGATATTTTACTGTCAGTTCCGATTTTGTCGCACCCTTACCAGGGGAACAGGATACAATTGAATCGTAATAGCGCAGTGACGGTTTAAACCCGCACATCAACCCGAGCGATAGTATGAACACGGACATAAAAGATTCAGCGCATGTAGACAATGAGCACCGCGATACTTACGCTAAAGCTAGGGTAAGTAGAGATGCCCGTTTTGATGGCCGCTTTTTTGTGGCGGTGAAAACCACAGGTATATTTTGCCGGCCAATTTGCCCTGCCAAATTGCCTGATGAAAAGAACGTGGCCTACTATAACCATGCTGCTAAAGCCATGAGTGATGGCTTTCGTCCCTGTTTACGATGCAGGCCAGATAGCGCCCCGTCTTCTTTTGCATGGTTAGGTGTAGGCACAACAGTGACAAGAGCGCTAACGCTATTAAGTGATATACCCGTGCAGTCTATATCCACCATTTCAAGCCGATTGGGTATAAGTGAGCGTTACTTAAATAAACTCATGGTGTCGCATACGGGGTTGTCTCCTAAACAATATCAAGATTTGCAACGGGTGTTATTTGCAAAGCAGCTGCTCCAGCAGTCCACCATGACGCTTACTGATATTGCTTTTAGCGCGGGGTACGCCTCTACAAGGCAGCTTCAGCGGGCAGTGCAAACTTATTGCAAAAAAACGCCTACCGAATTACGAAGTAAACGCCATTCTGCACTACCTGAAATATCCCTTAGGTTACACTTCAGGCCTCCTTACCATTGGCCGCAAGTCAGAGATTTTCTTGCCCTGCGGGCTATTCGGGGCGTAGAAATGGTGTTCGAAAATACCTATAGCCGGTATATCAGTGTTAAAGGCGAATCGGGATTTATCAGTGCGACTTTCAACGACCGCGCAAATGGCTTCGATGTAAAAATGCGTTTGCCAAATTTAGCTTACGTGTACAAAACGGTTGAACAAATAAAGCAGCTGCTCGATTTACATGCCGCCCCAGAGTTAATTGAAAAATCGCTATTAGCAGCGGGCTTGCCTGATAACTTACTGACTAAAGGGTTGCGCCTTCCTGGTACCTGGACCGTATTTGAAAGTGGATGCAGAGCTATTGTAGGGCAACAAGTCAGTGTAAAAGCGGCAATCAATCAAGCGGGGCTGCTTGCACAGCATTTAGGGGCGGTAGTCACTGAGGAGCCTGTTGAGCCAAACCAACATTATTGCTTTCCTGAACCCGAAGCGGTGGCAAACAGTGATTTAGCTTTTTTGCGCATGCCAAATGCTCGTAAGCATGCACTTCGTAATTTTGCGGTGCTATTTTGTAACGGTAACCAGCCTACTTATGATGAAATATTGTCAATCAAAGGCGTTGGTCAATGGACACTAGATTACCTTAAGATGCGAGGTGAACGTGATCCTGATGTGTATTTGGCTGGCGACCTTATTATAAGAAAAATGGCCGAGAAGTATCCGGTGTTGCCGCAAGAGGCGGCGCCATGGCAAAGCTACTTAACACTACAATTGTGGCAGTTGAGTAATAGTTAACGTGTTTTTGGGTATACATTTATCAGTAGGAATAAGTCATGACAGTATGCAAAAGCTACCTTGAGTCACCACAAGGGCTTATTGAAATAGCAGCTACTAGCAAAGGAATTAGTGCCATTACTTTTGTTGATAGCGTTAATGCTGACGTTGATGGCGGCGTTCACAGTAATGACCTTACTGAAACAGCGAAAGCACAGTTAGCGGCTTATTTTAATGGTAGCCTCACCCAATTCGACTTACCTTTTGATACCAAAGGCACTGCATTTCAGCAGGCGGTATGGAAGGCGTTATGCGATATCCCTTATGGCGAAACCGCCAGTTATGCAGATATTGCCAATAAGCTAAATAATCCTAAAGCGGTCCGTGCCGTGGGTATGGCCAATGGGCGCAACCCTATTGCGATAGTGGTACCATGTCACCGAGTTATAGGAAGCAATAAAACCCTAACGGGATACGCAGGTGGGCTTGAACGTAAGCAATATTTATTGAAATTAGAAGGGGCGCAAGGCGTACTATGGGCTTAAGAGATATTGCTGCACTATTATTATTAGCGTCTATTTGGGGCGGCTCATTTATTTTTATGCGGGTGGCGGCGCCTGAGTTTGGTATTTATGTACTGGTAGCAATTCGTACCGTGCTTGCTACCTGTGTGCTATTACCTATTTTAATGATGACCGGTGGCGTGAATCAAATTTTTAGGTATTGGTTCCCCATTGCATTAGTAGGGCTAGCGAATACTGCTGTGCCCTTTGTATTATTTAATTACAGCAGTTTGCATTTAGAAGCTGGGGTTAATGCCATTTTAAACGCGACTGCGCCAATGTTTGGCGCGTTAGTGGCGTGGCTATGGCTGGGTGACAAGCTTACTCCCACTGCTATCGCCGGATTAGCGCTTGGGTTTTTAGGGGTAACGGTTATAAGCCAGCAAAAGTTAGGGGAAGGTGATACTAGCTTTGTGCCTATTCTAACCGCTTTACTTGCCACTACCTGCTACGGCATTGCGGCCAGCATGATGAAACGGTGGCTGCAAGGCGTGCGGCCTTTAGTGGTGGCTACTGGAAGCCAAGCAATGGCATCTATTATGTTAGCGCCTTTCGCGCTAAGTACATTACCAGCCACTATGCCAAGTACTAACGCATGGTTAAATGCCGTGGCGCTCGCCATTTTAGGTACTGCTATTGCTTACATTTTGTATTTCAAACTAATAGCGAATGTGGGCCCAGCAAAAGCGATATCGGTGGCCTACATGGTGCCATTATTTGGTATTATTTGGGGCGTATTGTTTTTGCAAGAACACTTGTCGTTACAAACCATTATTGGTGGGGTAATGATATTAACAGGTGTGGCACTCACTACCGGTGTGATAGGTATGATAAAACGTAGCCGGGCAGCCAAAACGGTGTAAGAAGTTTGTTTGCTCGGTTCGAAAGAACGTTAGCATCACCGCCCATTGTTTAGCTAAAAATAGCTAAGAGCGACTGATACAGTGGTGATGCTAAGCGTTATATAGAAATCTGTCCGTTAAATTTCAAATAGAAAAATAAAAGCTCGGCAGCTTATTATTCAATAAGCTGCATACGCACTAAATTATGCCCATCTCTTTTCGCCTGATATAGCGCATCTTCTGCATGAGCGGTAACTTCGTTCATGCTACGAGTGGTAGCAGTAAATGATACTCCAAAAGAGGCAGTCAATTGAAGCTGCGGCGACTCACTTAAGGGCGTTAATGTGGCAATACCATGACGCAAGTTTTGTGCAGTATCGAAGGCCTCGTGCGGCCCTGTTTGAGGCAGCAATATAATAAACTCTTCACTGCTCCAGCGACCAAGCACATCTTGCTCACGTAAGTGATCAGAAAGGTACGCCACCACTTTATCTAACACGTCATCGCCTGCATTTCGGCCATGGGCATCAATAATATGCCCAAAGTCGTCTACGCTGATTAAAATAACGCTAATAGAACGCTGTTCTTTTAATAACGATTGATAGATAAGTTCTAGGTTAGTGCGGTCGGGCAAACGATTAGCATGACGCACAATTAAGTCGGGCTGCATGTCTCGTCTGAAATAGTAAAGTAAGTTGTAAATAAGCAAAAAGAGCGAGAAAACCACTACCAATAAAGTTACTACACTGAAGATAAAGGCTTGCGATATTTCGGTTTGCCGGTCTTCTAAGGGACTTAGCAAAAACACCGTCCATCCAAACTGGTTTAATTTAACTTCCGCAATCAAAAAGTCTTTTTGATCGATAGTCACCAACTTGTTATTAAGGGCTTGCTCGTCTTGTACCGTAATCGGGAGGCTGGCATACCAAGGTAGCTCTGAAAGATTGGTAAAATCAGAATATGACGCCACAAGAGAAGGATCGGAAGACAGCATGATGTCTCCCTTTTCATCGACAAAAAGAAAATCGTAGCCGTACTGCTCTTTATAAGAATCGAAGACATTAATGAAGCTGCGTAAGCTTTTTCCTACGCCGAAGAAACCTAAAAATCGGCCATCGTCATCAAAAACCTTCAGGTCGATATAAAAATGAGTGTCTTCCCATTTACCAATATCTGCCACCGCATCTTGTGGCCCGTCACGGTATTTAAAATACCAACTGACTTCGCCTTCAATTAAATCGATGGTAGTGCCATCAGAATTAAATTGGCGTTTGGCATTTTCGCTGGCAATAAAAAAAGATAAACCGAATTCTCTTTCAAGTCGGTTTAGGGTGTTAAATATTGCGGCTTCGTCAACCTCGTCGCCTTCCATCAAGGTAACTAATTCAGTGGAATGGCCTAACGCTTCAGATGTGTGAAGAGGCTTTAATAACTGCTCGACAATAAGAGACACCGCTGGCGACAATGACTGTTGCTGTGCTCTGCTTTGCTCCGCTACAATTTTAGAAATACTAAAATGTACCAAGGTAACAATAGCCAAAACCACGACGGCAAACAGCACCAATATACTTCGGTGAAGTGTTCGAAAAGTATTCACTGACTACGCAAGCTCCTTTGCTGCTACAATCCAATTCAGTTGAAAACAAAGTATACCCGTTGATTTAATGAACTACTAGGCTGTTTAACTCAGATCTAGACTTAAGAATGAGCCCTCAAAAATCAATCGCTGACATATAACCACGCCTTAGATACACTAGGCAAAAGTTCGTATTATCGATTTTCGTAAAGGAATAGCATGGCATTTTCAGTGGTAGTTTTAGCCGCAGGTAAAGGCACGCGCATGAAGTCTTCGTTACCAAAAGTACTTCACAAAGTGGGCGGAGTGCCCATGGTGCAGCGTATTATCAACACCGTTCAAGCCTTAGAGGCTGATAGTATTCATTTAGTTTATGGTCATGGAGGCGACAAGCTAAAGGCCACAATAACTGGCGAAAACTTAAATTGGTGTTTGCAAGAAGAGCAATTAGGCACGGGTCATGCGGTGCAGCAAGCCGCGCCGCACATTAACGATGATGAAGATGTACTTGTATTAGTTGGCGATGCCCCCCTTATTCGCGAAGAAACCTTGGCGAAACTAAAAGCAGTAAAAGCCGAGTGTGATTTAGCCTTGCTTACCGTTGAATTAGACGACCCTACAGGAATGGGCCGAATTATTCGTAAAGACGACAACATCACCGCCATTGTTGAGCACAAAGATGCTACCGATGCACAAAAGCAAATTTGCGAAATCAATACCGGCATGATGATGATGTCCGGAAGCGATTTAAAACGTTGGTTGGGTGCGTTAAGTAATAGCAACGCACAAGGTGAGTATTATCTTACTGATGTGATTGAAATGGCTGCTAAAGAAGGCAAGCGTATTCAATCGGCACAACCACAAGAGGTAGTTGAGGTTGAAGGGGTAAATAACCGCATTCAATTAGCACATCTAGAGCGCGCACTGCAGCTTCGCCAAGCAAACGAACTAATGACCAATGGTGTGGCACTGGCCGACCCTCAACGTTTTGACCTTAGAGGCACATTAACCACGGGACAAGACGTCACCATTGATATTAACGCGGTGGTAGAAGGTAACGTTATTTTAGGTAATAACGTGACTATTGGGCCAAACTGCGTATTGAAAAATTGTGAAATTGCCGATAACGCGGTTATTGAAGCAAATTCTATTATCGAAGAAGCCATAGTGGGTGAAAGCTGCACTGTAGGGCCATTTGGTCGCTTGCGCCCTGGCGCGGTTATGCACGCAAAATCTAAAGTGGGTAACTTCGTGGAAATGAAGAAAACCGTGCTAGGCGAAGGCGCTAAGGTTAATCACCTTACTTACCTCGGTGATGCTGAAGTGGGCGCTAATGCTAATATTGGTGCTGGCACCATTACTTGTAACTATGACGGCGTGAATAAATCTAAAACCGTAATAGGTCAGAATGCCTTCGTAGGTTCGAACTCTTCATTAGTGGCCCCTGTGATCATTGGTGACAATGCTACGGTAGGTGCTGGCTCGGTCATTACCACCGAAGTAGAAAGCGCCGCATTAGCAGTAGCACGAGGGAAGCAGCGCAATATTGCGAACTGGCCTCGCCCAACAAAAAAATAACTAGCATGTAATAGCTTTAGCGCGGTTTAGTGCTAAATGAAAGGACAACCAAGGTTGTCCTTTTTTGTGCCTGCCGGTTTATACGTTGATAGCTTACTAGTAAAAATTGTACGAAAAACTTGCGAAATAGCTGTGAATAGCTTACATTTCTTTCACTTTGTAAATCATAACTTTCGTTTTGAAAGTTATGATTCAGGAATAGTGTAGAAATAATTTAGAGGAAGCACTGTAGTTTCCGTCATGCTGGGGTTGAATTGAGTTTGAAAACGAGTCGTTCTGTAGATCAGCGCCGCGCTGGCATTATTAAATGGGTAAATACTCACGGCTACGCGCAAGTTGAATTGCTCGCGGCCCAGTTCAGCACGTCTGAAGTGACTATTCGAAAAGATCTAGCCGCCTTGGCAGACCAAAAAAAGCTTATTCGCCAATTTGGCGGTGCCACACCCCTATCTGCTTCTCAAGGCGAAACCAATGTAGTGAACTTACCTTCATCAATAAAACAGAATATAGGTAAGCTTGCTGCTAGTCGCATTCAACAAGGCTCAAAAATAGTGTTGGATTGCGGCAGTACCATCGCTGCGCTTTTACCCTGCCTTCGTGATATACCCAACTTGGTAGTAATGACCAATGCCTTAGATGCAGCGAGTCAGCTGACCAAAAGCAATAACGAACCCACTATTTTGATGACAGGTGGCACCTGGGATCCCGCATCTCGTTCATTCCAAGGTGCAATGGCCGAACAATTGGTATCGGCATATAGTTTTGATATGGCGTTTATTGGTGCAGCGGGTATTGATGTGAATCGCGGAACTACGACCTTTAATGAATTAACAGGGCTTACTCGCGCCATGGCACGAGCTGCTCATGAAGTTGTTGTAATGGCAACGTCGAATAAGCTGTCGAACAAAATGCCCAATTTAGAGTTGGGCTGGGAAAATATCTCTACTCTTGTGACTGATAATGGCATCAGTGACGAGGATAAATATCTAATTGAACAACAAGGCGTAACGGTGCTGGTCGCTGCGCAAAACGGAGAGTAATTATGTGTGGAATTGTCGGTGCTGTTGGTGAACGTAATGTTGTCGAAATTTTATTGGAAGGGCTAAAGCGGCTTGAATACCGTGGTTACGACTCTTCAGGCGTGGCCTTGTTGCAACAAGATGGCACACTAAATCGCATAAGAAGTACCGGTAAGGTACAAGAGTTGGTAGATATTATTGCCAACGACGAAGCGCTAGGGACTACCGGTATTGCGCATACGCGCTGGGCCACTCATGGTGGCGTAACGGTAGCCAATGCTCACCCTCATTTTTCAAGCGATCGTGTTGCTGTTGTGCACAACGGTATTATTGAAAACTACCAAGCCCTACGTGAACAGCTTTCAGCAAAAGGTTACGTGTTCAGTAGCGACACCGATACCGAAACCATTGCCCACACCGTGCATGAAGCTTTAGATGCTGGTAAAGACTTGTTAGAAGCGGTTCAAACGTCAGTCAAAACCTTCCATGGCGCGTACGGCACTGTGGTTATCGATAAAGAAGATGCAGGCCGTATGGTTGTAGCGCGCTCGGGCAGCCCGTTAGTCATTGGTTTAGGGTTGGGTGAAAATTTTGTCGCATCAGACCAAATGGCGTTATTACCAGTAACACGCCGCTTCATCTTTTTAGAAGAAGGTGATGTTGCCGATATTACTCGCCGCACCATTGCTATTTATGACAAAGACGGCAATGCCGTTGAGCGTGAAATTATAGAGTCGAACGTTGAACACGACGCCGGCGACAAAGGCGCTTATCGCCACTATATGCTGAAAGAAATTCACGAGCAGCCGGTAGTAGTGCGTAACACACTAAAAGACAGACTAACCGAAAATGGATTAGCGGCAGATGTTTTTGGAAACGGTGCCGATGATATTTTCAGTAAAATTAAACACGTTCAAATTGTAGCCTGTGGTACCAGCTATCATTCAGGTATGACCGCCCGCTATTGGTTAGAGCAATACGCCAATGTGTCGTGCAATATCGAAATTGCCTCTGAGTTCCGTTACCGCAAGTCAGTAGTGCACCCAAATAGCCTACTTATTACCATTTCACAGTCGGGCGAAACAGCCGATACTTTAGCGGCACTACGCTTAGCAAAAGAAATTGGGTATAGCGCAAGTTTAGCTATTTGTAATGTACCGGGCTCATCGCTAGTGCGCGAATCAGATTTAGCCTTCATGACACGGGCTGGCGCTGAAATAGGCGTGGCATCTACCAAAGCATTTACAACGCAGCTAGCTGCATTCTTAATGCTAACCCTAGCATTGGGCGAGAAAAACGGTATGGCTGAGAGTGACAAGCAAGATATCATCAGTGCTCTTCAAAGCTTGCCAGCGAAATTAGAAGAAACCCTTACCATTACCCAAGGTATTGAAGATTTAGCCGAAGAATTTGCCGATAAACAGCACAGCCTGTTTTTAGGCCGTGGTGACCAATATCCTATTGCTATGGAAGGGGCGCTTAAGCTAAAAGAGATTTCTTATATTCACGCAGAAGCCTATGCTTCAGGCGAATTAAAGCATGGCCCACTGGCACTTATCGATGATGAAATGCCGGTAATCGTAGTTGCGCCTAATAATGAATTGCTAGAAAAGCTTAAATCGAATGTAGAAGAAGTACGCGCTCGTGGTGGCATTATGTATGTGTTCGCCGATAAAGACGCCGCGTTCAAAGGTGACGACACCATGCGCGTAATCAATGTACCGCACTGCGAAGCACCTATTGCCCCTATCATCTATACCTTGCCGTTACAGCTACTGTCTTACTATGTAGCGTTAATTAAAGGTACCGATGTGGATCAGCCTCGTAACTTGGCGAAGTCGGTTACGGTAGAGTAGGGTTTAGATAAAGCGGCTGAGGAATCTCTTTTGTTGTACCACATTTTAGGTACCGTGAGCGCAGTCGCTTTTTTGCTGACCTGGTATGGACTTGCAAAGCAAATTTCTAATATAGAGGCGCTTCGCAAAAGTCATCAGAGTGCTACTCAAAGCTTGTCGGTAAATCAATTTACCTCAAGCTTTTTTGCATTTTATGCCAATTTTATTTTCGGTATTGCGATAGAGCCGCTTAGTCATTATTTAGTGTGGACTCGTTTCGGTGCTCTTCTTCTGATATTGGCCATCCTTTATCAAATTTGGCGAGACAGGCGGTCAATATCAACGAGTATTGTAGTTAGCTTGTGTGCTGGTGCTTTGGTAATAGGGCTATGCTCTATAGGCTTTCGGCCTTACCCTAATCTTGCCAAGACTGGAGCAAACAGCTTAATGTTGGCAGTAACCGTGCTATTAGTACAAGGTACGTTACATCAAATAATGGTGCTAAGGCGCAGTCGGATTATAGGCGCGCTATCGCCAGCCTTATTCCGCAGTATTCTAATTAAAGATGTCACTACACTCGCGTTCGCGTTTACCATGCCGTTTGCAGTAGCTTGGCCCCTTATTTTACTTAATGGGGCCAGCGTAATTACCCGTGGCGGCTTGCTGATTCAAATGAATAAAATCAAAAATTATGGGGCCAGTGTGAGTTAAAGGGGCTAATTAAATGTGTGAGTTAACCGGGTTTTCTAGCCAAGAAAATGGTGTGCTTACTTCCTTTACCCTTTCGTGCTCTGGCAATACGAGTACTTACTACGTAGCCTGCATTTTTTAAGCGAACGGAAAACAAGTAATCAGGCCCCGCAGACCAAATGGCTAACATGCCATTGGGCTTAAGCACCTCGTAGATATCTTCTAAACCTTCGATTGAATAGATCCAATTATTGTCAGAATGGGTTAAGCCTTCAGGGCCATTGTCTACATCCAATAATATGGCGTCGTAGGTTGGCGTTTTAGTATTCAGAAGATGTTTTACATCACCTACTTTAACATTCGTTCTAGGGTCTTGAAGTGGGTTCTTAGCGCAGTTACCCAGTGGGCCTTTGTTCCATTCCACAACCTCAGGAATTAACTCTGCCACGGTGACTTGTGAGCTAGGCGTCACTGCTTTTAGCGCTGCTGCAAGGGTGTATCCCATCCCTAAACCGCCCACTAAAACGTGTGCGTTAGGTGTGGATTTAAGGTGTTCGCAGCCCATTTGTGACAGCTCTTTTTCTGAGTTGTACACACGGCTATTCATCAACTCGCCACGAATACCGGAAAGTCGAATACTGAACTCTTCGTCTCGTTGAGAGAACGTTAGTTCACCACCATTATTTGGAATTTGAGCTGTGCCCAATTTAACCCATGGAACCATCGGAAGGTTTGTCCTTTTAACAGAATATTTTGCTTGAACTGATTCTAGGCGCGCAGAATAGCACATTTGCCGAGCATTGATGGGGTTAGCGACTTAATAGGGGCCAAATGTGAATAGAAGAAGAGTGTAAATAGGGGCAGTGTTAATTAAGGCTAAAAGTACACTGACCCCATTTTTTATCGCCTTTTAACGGCGATACATCGCGGGTTCACCCTTTTCAGGTGTACTGTTTTTGATGAAATCGCGTAAGTCTTGGTTAGACTGCTTTAGGTCGTCTCGTCGCAAGTACATCATATGCCCGCTTCTATAGCCTTTAAAGCTTAGGCGGTCTTGCATAATGCCGCTTTGATCAAGCTGCCACATGGTATATTTGGCATCAAAATAGTTGGTGGCGCCATCGTAGTAACCTGCTTGAATCATCACATTTAAATAGGGGTTTTGTGCCATGGCAAGGCGCAAATTTTCACCAGATTTATTGCCACTTCTGTCCCATGGGTGAACATCGCCAAACATATTATATTTGGTGTCAGTTTTGTAATTTAACTCTTCTCGCAAGTAGTAGTTAATCGCGGGGGTAAACGAGTGTAGCCACGACGTTAGTTCGGCCCAGTAATCGGGTCTATCACCCGCTTGCTTAGCATCGATACCCAAATAGCGGCTATCTAATCGGCCTAAAGTTTTACCTTCATCACGAAGTAACGATTTCCAGAAGTAGGCGGTGCTTACATCAAGATTGTTTTGTGAAATTGCGTCTTCCGATAACCCTGAATAACGCGCCATTTTTGCAAGCACGCTACGTTTTTCCTCAGCACCAATAAAGCCACCTTTCGCCAGCGCTGGAATAAGCGTGTTGATGGTGAAATCTTCTACTTCCGGAAGCAGTTCGGTTAAGTCTTTATTTTGAAGTTCAGGGGCTAACTTGTTGTGATACCACGCGGTGGCGGCAAAATACGGTAGTCGATTTGCGGCTTTTACTGGCCCATTGCGCTCAATACCAATATCGGTAGGTGATACTAATATCACACCGTTTAAATACATCCATTGGCGGTTTTGTAATTCAAGGGCTAAGCCCGAAACCCGAGTAGTACCATAGCTTTCACCAATAAGGTATTTCGGTGAACGCCAGCGGTTATGGCGAGTCACAAAGGTATTGACCCAATCTGCAAGGTAGCTGATGTCAGCGTTGACGCCAAAAAACATGCTCTTCTGTGCTTCTTTTGACGGCATTTCACCATCTTCATTCTCCAGTATGCGGCTGTACCCAGTATTGACGGGGTTAACAAATACGATGTCTGCCACATCTAGTATTGAATACGGGTTGGTTTGCACGCCATAAGGCTGTACGGGGTAGCCTTCATCATCAATATTTAAAATTCGAGGGCCCGTATACGCTACGTGCATCCATACTGATGCTGAACCAGGGCCGCCGTTAAAAGAAATAACAAGTGGGCGAGACCCATTGTCTTTTATATCGGTGCGCTGGTAATAGGTGTAAAACAATGTAGCGACTGCGTCATCTTTGTTATTCCACACCGGTTGTGTGCCTGTTGTGGCACTGTATTTCACGCGCTTACCTAATATTTTGGTTTCATGTTCGGTCACTACATGGCTATCGATATCGATAGTACGTTCATGTGTGTCTTCTGCTGCATTCGCGGTAATAGCGAACAATGTCACTAAAACAAACCACAATGCCTTGCTTTTAATTGTTGAATTTATTGAGTTCATCGCGTTTTCTTTTCGTTGTTATTAATTGAATAAATACCACGTTAATCACTATACCTTGCCGTGTAGGTATAGTTTAGCTTGCACGACAGAATAGCCAATATTTCCGACTTATGTCTGTCTGCATTCTATTTTGCTTTGTACTTGAGTAAATCGAGCGCTATTGCATTAATGCGTGTAGTTAGGATTGAGGCATGTTCCTAAATACGCGTGCTAAGAAACTAAGTACTAACACATTAAGTACGCAAGCTAATTTGCATATCTTATTTATGTGATGTTATAACATATCCGTGCGTGGATTTATAATAGCATGGTTTTGTTGTACACAACCTTTGAAATCATATTCTTGGTCTAATTTTAATAAGGTAATAGAATGAAAACGCCAATCATTCCATTAAGTTACGAGCAATGGAAACATTGCATAATAGTAGAGTGTGGTATTCCCCTTACCGCAACTTTTGTCGATGAGCGCATCGCTGCCATGAGCGATGTAAAAAACGAGTACACACGACAGTTTTTAATCTGTTACGGCAAAAATCATTATGAAAACACGCTGCGTTGGCTTACTCAGGCAAAGGAAAGCTTGTCATGAATCAGATACTCGATAAGCAGCAGCTTCTAGATGCACCGGCTGAAGATTATATGAATGATGCTCAATTGGAGTTTTTCAAAGCGTTACTCACCGAATTAAAGAAAAAGACGATGTTGCACATAGAAGAAATGAAGGTGCAATTGAGCGACCCACCGGAGATAAACGATGACGTGGATCGTGCACAATATGAAGAAGACTCACGCATTGGCTTACGTATTCTTGATAGAGAAAGAAAGCTAATACTTAAAATTGATAAATCACTTAGACGCATTACCGAAGGTGATTTTGGCTATTGCCAAGAAACGGGTGAACCTATAGGCATACCTCGGCTTTTGATCAGGCCAATTTCAGAATATTGCGCAGATGTTAAACAAATCAATGAAGGAAAAGAGCGTCATTTTCAACGAGAGCGAAAGTAACTTTCGCCTAAAAATTAAAGTGATAAGGCACGTTAGCAAAAACAAGAATGGCAGTGTTTATACTGCCATTCTACACGTCAAATTTTAACAGCTGCTTTTAAAAACGACTTTTAGAAATACCCCCTCACACCAAGTGCAAAGCTGCGGCCAGGTCGTGGCGCAATATCTTTTAAGAATGAAGTATGTACTCTGGCTTCGGTATCGGTCAGGTTTGTGCCTTTCAAATACACTGAAATATCTTGATTAAGTACATCTAAGTCGTAAGACACACTGGCATCTACTAGGGTGTAGCCATCGGTAGCTGTTTCACCTTCACCAATACGGTCTTGCTCTTCGTAACGTGTAATATCGAGGTGGGCACTTAATCGTTCAGTTTGGTAGCTAAACTGCGTACCAACCCGAAGCGGTGGAGTGCGAGGCAAATCGCCGCCATCTTGTAAACGTGCTCTCACGTAGTCGGCAAATACCGTGGTTTTGAATTCATCTGTGGTTTGCCATGCAACTTGTGCTTCAAAACCATGCAATATTACATCGTCAGTTTTGAAAATATAAACTGGCAGTTCATCAGTGTGTTCGTCGTGATCATCACCACCATCTTCTTCATCATGGTCATGTCCGCTTTCAGCGAAAAGGCCTGTATTGGTTTGGTAGTAATAGTTGTCGATTTGGTTATAAAACGCATTTAATACAAACCCTAAGTTACCTTCGGTTTTACGTAAGGTAAGGTCGATATTATTAGCAGTTTCAAGTTCAATACTGCCTTCACCAAGCTCTATATGCGCTTCGCCTTCTTCTTCATGAAAGGCGAATAAAGCCCCGACTTCATAAGTACTGGTGCCAATATGTGGGCCAAATGACAGTAGCTCAGAGGCTGATGGCGCACGCTCTGAACGAGATACTGAGATACCCACGTTGTAGCCTGGTGCAAAGTCCCATACCAAACCCGCCGAGATGCTTAATGCAGTAAAGGATTCATCGATAGGAAATACTAGAGTGTCTTCATGCTCTTCATCATGATCGTCGTCGTGGGCATCTTCATCGTGGCCATCATCATCATGCTCTTCGTCATGATCATGTGTATCCAAAGAAGGCAATAAAACGTTATCAGCTTCTAGCGATACATGCTCTATACGGGCACCGAGTTGAACAAGTACTTCATCAAAGCGCTTTTCTTCCATGATGGCCATCGCAAAGGTTTCAGTAACCGAAGGGGGAGTAAAGGCTTCTTCACCTTGGGCTGATGCATCGCTGTTTTTGTAATGAAAGCTTACCGCGCCGTTCCAGTCATTCATTGGCGCGTGTAAAACATCGAGTTTTAATTCATGGGTCTCATTTTCAAACAAGGTGCCCGTTTCACCGTGCTCAATTTCAGCGTGTTCATAGTCGGTAAACCCACCCCGTAACTGAATTTGTTTTACCCAACTGCCTTCAACATTGTACTCACCTTGAAGTTGAACTCGGGTTTGCTCTAAATCGGCGAAAACGGATTCTTCTTCATGGTGCTCTTCTTCTAAGCCTTCTTCATGGTCGTCATCATGTTCTTCTTCGCCATGGGTGTGACCAGGAATGCCGTATTCACGATTAAATTGCTCAACTGAAAGCCCTACATAGCCTTTATCAAACAAGTAACTGGTGCCAACGGTGAAGCCACTCGACGCTTCGTTGCTGTTCTCTACTACTCGCGCCTGATCTTCATCATGCTCTTCTTCGTCATGATCGTCGTGCTCTACTTCAGGTGAAACAGGAACATCGTAGTCATTAGATTCGCGCCAATACCCATCGGCATAAAAGGCGAAAGACTCATTCCCCGTGGTTACATTGAAAGAGCCAAGCTGCTGGTCATCAACCGAGTTGGTTTCAAGTAACCATTCGCCTCGCGTTGTACTGTCGGTAGGTATGCGACCATCTACTACATTCACAACACCGCCAACTGCGCCACTACCGTAGAACAAGGTTGCTGGGCCACGAAGAACTTCAATTTGCTGGGCCGTTGATGCCTCTGATGCCACCGAATGATCAGGGCCTACTCGTGAAACATCGCTCACATCTAAACCATTTTGCGCAATAAGTACTCTTGGGCCACTTAACCCACGAATAACAGGTGTACTGGCTACCTTTGCGTGAAAGCTAGTATGTACACCGGCCACTTTTTCTAAACTATCGCCTAGGGTAGATGTTTGTTGGCGGCGAAGCGTATCGCCTGCCAACACACTAACCGGTGATGCAGATTCCATCACTGACAAATGAATGGGCGTAGCAAGTACGTCCACCACTTCAATTGGAGAACGATTTAGCGTAAATGAAAGTTGCAGCGGCTCGCCTTCTACCAGCGTAATATCTTGATGAAGGTGTGCAAAGTTGGGTGCCGAAATATGCAACTCGGCTTTGCCGTTACTCACATCACGTAGCGAGAATTTTCCATCACTGTTGGTTACCGTGCTTTGATTAGTTCCTTCTACTTCAACCTTTGCTCCTGCTACGGCATTGCCATTTTTATTAAGCACAGTGCCTTCTATGGTTTGTGCTAACGCGCTTGTTGATAACAATGCGCTTACTAATGCTGCTACCTTGGTGACCCTAATCATTCCTAACCCCGATACTAAGTTATAATTTCAATCTTATTTTGTGTTATGTTATAATGTATCAAAATGAAATCAATAGATAATTCAGAAATAGTTCAAGAAGCGTGAAAATTTCACGTATGTTAACTGACTTATTCTATGCAGGGATTCACAATACTGGACTAGCGTGTATACATACTACTTCGGTCAAAAGTCGTCGCTCATCATTGAAAAATATATAAGAAGGTAGATTCATGAAAAAGCCCCATATAGCGGTCTCTTTACTCTTATTTTCTAGTTTAGGATTTACAGTAAATGCGCAGCAGCATGTACACGGGCAAGGCGAGCTTTTGGTTTCTCAAGAGGGAAACATGCTTCACCTTCAGCTTGTATTACCTGCAGCAGACGCCCTTGGTTTTGAGCACGAGCCTGAAACCACTGAACAACTTAATAGTCAAAATTTGCTTGCCGAACGTTTCACATTAAATACCAATGTGATTGATGTAGAGGGTAAATGCGAATTAGTGAATGTTGAGCACACATTAGAAACGCATGATGATCATCATGAAAGCGGCCACGACGAAGCACATAACGAAGCTCACGAGGGCGAACATGCTTCGCATAAAGAACATGACGAGCACGAAGATCATGAAGAACACGAAGAAGAAAATCATCAAAATATAGAAGTTGAATATCAATTTCATTGTGATGATGTGGTGTCGGGCATTACTGTTGCCCTATTTGAATCCATGCCATCGCTAAGCGCTATTCAAGCTCAGTGGATCACCGAGCGTGGACAAGGTCTTTCAGAGTTATCTGCCGGTAAGCCAACGTTAAGCTGGTAAGCTAAAAATCGGGTAGGTTAAAGATAAGGAACCATACTGAATGAATTTTCAAAAAATAAGCGATAAAGCTGCCATAGCCCTGTCTATGTTATGCGTGGTGCATTGCTTATTGTTGCCTGTTTTATTAATTCTGCTTCCCCCGTTAGCAGGGGCTTTAGCTTTTGATGATGAGTTATTTCATAAAACGTTGTTATTCTTTGTTGTGCCCATTAGTGTCATTGCACTCATGATGGGGTACTTTTATCACCGAAATCATACCATGCTGTTAATCGGTGGTATGGGACTCTCTTTGCTTATTCTAGCCGTTGTATTAGGACATGACGTGTTAGGCGAATACGGCGAAGTGGTGTTAACGGTAATAGGCTCTAGCTTCATCGCATTTAGTCATATTCGAAATCTTAGGCTGCGCAGCCAAACAGATAATGAAACCGATTATCCGCACATCATTACACATAAATAACGGCGTACAGGAAGGGTGTGTATGACAACAGGTAAGCCTGAAAAATTAAGTGCTATTCCAACTAATATTATTAGTGGTTTTTTGGGTGTAGGAAAAACAAGCGCCATTTTATCCTTACTAGAAGCTAAGCCAGAAAATGAGCGGTGGGCTGTTTTAGTCAATGAGTTTGGCGAAATTGGTATAGATGGTGGCTTTTTTGAGGGCGTTCATACCGAACAAAGCGGTGTGTTTGTGCGTGAAGTACCAGGCGGTTGTATGTGCTGTGCATCAGGATTGTCTATGCAAATTGCGCTTAATCAGTTGCTTGCGCGATCTCGACCCCATCGTTTATTAATAGAGCCTACGGGGCTAGGGCACCCAAGAGAAGTATTAGAAGTGTTATCTGCCGAGCATTATCAAGAGGTGCTCAATATTCAAAAGAATATCACTTTGGTTGATGCCAGAAAGCTTACAGATATACGCTATACCCTGCATGAGACGTTTAATCAGCAAATTGATGTTGCGGATATTGTCGTAGGTAATAAAGAAGATTTGTACCAAGAGGAATCTAAGCAGCTGCTCATTGATTATGTTGCTAACCGCCGCAATCCCATGCCTGATATTGTTTTTGCACAACATGGAAAGTTAGCGCCATCGTTGCTAGACGGTGCTTCTGATGTGGTTAAAGCAATGAAGCAACCTATACCTCACCATTCTCATGATGACGAACATCATACTCATGAAAACACTGATAGCGCTGATCACGATCATCACCACAAGTACAATCAAGCGCGCAATATTAACGATATGCCCCTACCACAAAGCGGCTTTGTTAAAATTGAAAATAGCGGAGAAGGCTTTCAAAGTATGGGGTGGCGTTTTTCGCCTTACATTGTATTTAACCGAAGCGCGCTGCATGACTGGTTAGACAAGCTCCGACTAGACAAACTAAAAGTGGAAAGGCTTAAAGCAATTATGATCACTAGTGAAGGTATTTTCAGCTACAACATTGTAGATGATGCAATATCAGAAAAAGAATTGGATGATTGTTTAGAAAGCCGTATAGAAGTGATTATTAATGAACAGGTTGCTTCTAAGGCGGGCGCTGATGACATTAGTGGTATGTGGGAGCAACAATTAGTTGCTTGCCAACTAGATGAAAACTAGAAGCTCGCAAAACACCTACTAAATGCCCTTTAGACGCTATAAACACCCATGAACATAGCTAACAAATATTTATCAGCGTTTTTGGAAAAATAACGCCTATTCTCTGAATAAGCCTAGTGAGCACGAAAGTCATCGGGCTGACCATGGTAAGCCTTTATGTCGTATACGTTTAGGGTATAAGCTGAGGTTCCAAGAGGGTCTTCAAACATGCCTTGTTCTAAAATACCCGTTAAGGTAAATGCATCGGCCAAATTGTGATGAGCAAATCCATCGGGCAGTTGTACAAAAATAATTTGATTGGGTGGGGGAGGTGGAAAATGAATACAGGCGCCGTAGTAAGGCACTACGAAAAAGCTCTGCAATGTGCGATCTTCATTCACTTCTATCGGAACAATAAAGCCAGAAATAGAAATTGCTTTGCCTAAAACGGTTTGTACTATGTTGGTTGAGTGAAGGGCTGATTTGTAATTTTCATCACTACTGGCTTGAATAGATAACAGCAGCTGATTCGTTATAGACTGAACGGTGCCGATTTGAGCCGGCGATAATTCACTTGCAGCATTACCCGATTGATATTGACGTAACGTAGCTTCTTCTTGTTCAGGCAGTAAGTCTTGCCAACCTAAACGTAGCACACTTTTTTGTTCAACTTCTTGGCTGAATAAGGCCTGTAACCTAGGGGTGCTGGTCTGGTACAGCGCTTCGCTTGTGGTAAATTGGTGTTTTATGCTGGGCCAATAAAGTTGAACTAGCCTAGCGAACACACTGCCAGCCACTAAGAAAAGTAAAAGGAGTAGTACGGTCTTAAGTGGCTTGCGCTTAGCGTTAATTGCAGCTTGCCTCTTATCTTTAGCTGTGACTTTACTCACACCTTTATCCACTTTTTATGCTGAGCGCAGTTCAATTTTCTGATTTAGTGAAAAAGGCTTACCGTCACTCAATCCATTTATTTGAATTGAAATGTGCGACGAGCCTGGGCGCTTTACCGTAAATGTTAAGTTGTAAACGCCAGAATCTTGTTCCAGCAATACCGCGCTTTCGCCCACTATTTCTACGTCATCGCTACCTATAAAACTCACATTTACATCACGATAGCGTAGCGGTATTACGTAAGATATTTTGGCTGTGGCGGCCTCATCAACAACAACATCCACCTGTTTAGCGTGTTTAACCGACAGGGTCTTAAAAGCTGACGCCTGATAATGTTGCTGAGCAAGGGGGTGTAATCGGTTAAAGCCAAAACCCATATTACCACCACCATGCAGGTCGCACGCATGCGCGGCAGAAACAACCGTTAAAGAGGCAAGCAGGGTAGATAATAGTTTATTAAATCGTGTCATCATTTATCCCTCGTAAGGTTGCACATTAACGTGCTCTAAACGGTACGCTGCGGTGCCCATTGCATTTTCAGTAGTGTCGATAGCCAAGGTACCTTCAAACCAGAATGGATCGTATAAGCTTTCTAGCTCAACACCTTCCTCAACACTTACGTAAATAATTTGATTGGGCGGTGGTGGCGGCATATGAATGCACGCACCGAAGTAAGGTACGATAAAAAACTCTGTGACCATTTTCGACTCGCTACTTTCAAGCGGAACAATAAAACCAGGAATACGGATAGGCTTATTCTCAAAGGTTTTAACAACTTGCGTAGATGTCAGTGCCTGTTGAAAACGGTTAGTGGTTTCGTTGTCAAATTCCTGGTTACCAAAGGCTTCCACTGAATCTTCTTGAGAACCATCTTCAATACCGGCTAAATAATCCGGCGGATTGAGCAGTGCTGCCAAATCTTCCTCAGGCATTAGCTGTGTCCATTCTACTTCTTGATAGTCAGGCGCTTCGATATCTTCTGCATATGTTGTAGGATAAAAAAGCATGCCTGCTATCGCGACAAAAATACCAATGCGGGCGCTTAAGAAGAACTTCATCATTTTATTTAGCCAAGAATTATTATAACAGTTAGTGTAAAACGTTATAACATAACGGTTTCAGATTGTACATTTGAAGTCTAGCTAAGCATACTCTTACGCCAAGTTAGGCTTAGTTTCGGCTTAAATGGCGGCCTAATAGAATGAGAGGCCGCTACATCAACTTTTACGCAAACATGGCGTAATGCAAAAAGGAGATGATTTACATTGTCAGCAGCACCAGAGCAACCTTTGAAAAATGAAGCAGACTCCAATAAAGCAGCGCCTAACCAAGGCAATGCTATTGCGCTAAATGACGTTAATTATCATTATGCAGATGCAAACAGCAGTGGGTTGCATATACCCACGTGGAAGGTGAATTACGGTGATCGTGTTTTCTTACATGGTCATTCAGGCTCTGGCAAAACTACCTTGCTTAACTTGCTAGCGGGGGTGCTAACGCCACAAAGCGGCGAATTATCATTACTTGGCAAGCCCTTTTCAGCTCTATCAGCCAGGCAAAGAGATAAGTTTCGCGCGCAGCATATTGGCGTGGTATTTCAGCAATTCAATCTAATTCCTTACCTAAGCGTGCTTAAAAATATTGAACTGGCCACTTACTTTGCAAAAGCGGGCAAAACCAATATAACCGATGCAGCCGAAGCGCTGCTTACCGGGCTTAATTTGCCCGCTACTATTTTGCAGCAGCCTGCTAATGCGTTGAGTGTAGGTCAACAGCAGCGTGTAGCCATTGCCCGAGCGTTAATCAACAAGCCCGAAATATTGCTTGTTGATGAACCTACATCTGCTTTAGATGCTGCCGCACGAGACGCCTTTATGACCATTCTCATCGACATGTGTAAGCAGCACAACACAACACTCATATTTGTAAGTCACGATATGTATTTGAAAAAGTTTTTTGAAACTAGTGTAGAGATGTCTTCGCTAAAAGGGTCTTCGCTAAAACAGTCTTCACTAATACAGCCAGCGGAGACCAAGTAATGTTAGTGTCTTTAGCGTGGAGTAGCTTAGGTAGTCGCAGAAAATCAGTGGTATTAACGTTTCTTTCGCTGCTCATTAGTATTAGCGTATTGCTAAGCGTTGAGCACATTCGCCAGCAGGCAAAAGAGAGCTTTAACCGAACTATTTCAGATGTTGACCTTATCGTTGGCGCACCAAGCGGTCAGCTAAATCTTTTATTGTATTCAGTTTTCAGGATGGGAAGCCCCACCAGTAACATCAAATATGAAAGCTATGAAGCACTGCAAGAAAGTCAATTAGTGGACTGGGCAATTCCTATCTCGTTAGGGGATTCTCACCGCGGCTTTCGGGTAATGGGAACAAACGATAACTATTTTCAGCATTTTAAGTCTGGTAACAAGCAAGCGCTCAGTTTTCAAAACGGTCAGGCCTTCGCGAGCTTATTTGAAGCTGTGATAGGCGCCGATGTGGCCAAAGTGCTGGGTTATAAAGTGGGAGATAGTGTGGTGATATCTCATGGTATTGGTAACACCAGTTTTACCAATCATGATAACACCCCTTTCACTATTACCGGCATACTTGCAGCCACTGGCACACCGGTGGATAAAACCGTGCACGTAAGCTTAAACGCAATTGAAGCTATTCATTTGTCGGCATCAAAGCAAAACCAATTACTCAATGATGCAGCCTCGGTAAATACCACGCCAGACAGTGTAACGGCGGTCATGCTTGGGCTTACCTCAAAATTTGCTACGTTTAAACTTCAGCGCGATATCAACAACTATAAAACCGACAGGCTTATGGCTATCCTTCCTGGTGTGGCACTGACCGAGCTTTGGCAAATGATGGGCACGGTAGAAAACCTACTGCGCGTTATCAGTATCTTGGTGCTCATATCTTCATTGTTTGGCTTATCGACCATGTTGCTAGCGTCTATGCAGCAACGGAAAAACGAGATTGCTGTTTTGCGTGTATTAGGTGCAGGCCCTAGGGTTATCTTTACCTTGGTATTAGTAGAAGCGCTCATTTTAGTGTTGTTAGCTATTGTGGCAGCAATAGTTTTACTTAGCGTAACGTTAACCTTATCGAGCGATTGGCTGGCGTCGCAATATGGTCTATTTTTAAGTGCTAATTTTCTGACGGTAGAAACGCTGAAAGTGGTAAGTGTGATCACCTTAGCAGCTATTGTTACCTCGGCGATACCGGCATTTGAAGCGTATAAAAATGCACTTCACAGTTCACTTTCAGCAAGGTAATTGGGTTGGCAAAGTAACTGGGTGTGCAAAGTACTGGGTCTGAAAATTTGCTAAGTAATGCCTGATATCGCGAATCTGGGGTGAACCATGGCAAAGCACTTCGGCGTATATTGAGTTTGCGATACACTGCAAAAAACGTTTATGAGGTTAGCCATGTCATTACCCCTATCACTACTCGATCTTGCCCCTATTTGTGAAGGGCAGAGCATCAGCAATGCATTAAGTAACTCTAGGGAGTTAGCGAAGCAAGCTGAGCGTAGTGGGTATCATCGTGTGTGGTTGGCTGAACATCACGGCATGCATGGCGTGGCAAGTTCTGCTACCGCCATTATGTTAGGCAATATTGCCGGCGCTACCAATCATATTCGTGTAGGTGCAGGTGGTGTCATGTTGCCTAATCATGCGCCTTTAGTGATTGCCGAGCAATTCGGTACGCTTGAAACTTTATATCCTGGGCGTATTGATTTAGGGCTTGGCCGAGCGCCAGGTACCGACATGGCTACCGCAAAAGCATTACGACGCAACCTTAATGGCAACGTCCATGTCGACACTTACCCCGATGACATAAAAGAGCTTCAACATTATTTAGGTACGCCAGTGCCTGGGCAGAAAATTATCGCTGTGCCGGGTGCTAACACACATATTCCGTTATGGTTGTTAGGTTCAAGTTTATACAGTGCGCAATTGGCAGCATCGGTAGGCTTGCCTTATTCTTTTGCGTCACACTTTGCGCCAGACCAGCTGTTCGATGCCTTGCATGTGTATCGTTCTATGTTTACACCATCAGATACCCAAGAATCACCCTATGTGATGGCAGGGGTAATGGCGGTAGTGGCCGATACCGATGAAGAGGCACAGTATCTTTTCACCTCGGTACAACAGCAGTTTATGAATATGCGCCGAGGGCTTAACAAGCCGTTTGCTAAACCCGTAGACGATTTATCGGCAATTTGCAGCGAAGCAGATTACGCCATGTTGTCTCATGTATTACGTTATGCACTGGTGGGTTCAAAAGCCACGGTTGCCGCACAGTTAGCTAAATTTGTAGAGGCAACTGAAGTGGATGAGGTGATTGTTTCAATGCCAATTCATAACCTAGAAGCTAGGCTGAAAAGCGTGGCACTTTTGGCTGAAATAAACATCTAGCTGAAATAGGGATTAAAGCAAACCTGAGTAACAATAAATAAGCCTGTTTCTAACAGGCTTATTTATTTGAATTGGCGTTTCTATTTCTTATTCGCAAGGCGTTCGATAAGCGCCTTGTGCTGCGGAAATTTTTCTAACAATTCATGCTGAAAAACTTCAATCATATCTTCAGGCTCCCACCCAGGGGATACAGCTTCGCTCACCAACCCGTAGTCGCCATCAGTTAACTCGGCCGCTTTAAAAGTGCCTCCAGGTACAGCTAGCTGCAACTGCTGGCCGTTGGCAATATCAGGCCCTACTACCACTTTTTCGTAATGACCATCTGGGTAAATCATATGGTAAGTAATGGGCGAGCCCATGTGATAAAACTCAATACCATCGGAATACTTAGTATGAAAGTGGTCAATACTGTTGTCGTTGGTAAGCATGTAATAAATAGCGGTCATGGTGGTGCGTTCACCACGCGACGTTGTTACTTTGTCTCTGTGATCTGCTTTAAAGCTTTGGCGAAAATAACCACCTTCAAAATGATGAGAGAGGTTGAGCTGTTCAATGACTTGTTCTTTCGTTAAGGTCTTCATTTTTTCGTTTGTCACTGTCTTGTCTGTCATGCTCCCGTCCTTGAATGTTTCGTTCATAATTTCGTTGCTAGCTAAAGGCGAAAAGCTTGCCAGACACAGGCTTAAACATAGACCTAACGTTGTCATTTTATTGCTACTGCATGTATTTTGTATAGTACTAGGCATAAGAGATTTTATTCGCCTCATAATATGGTTATTATCCTTAATAGACTTGGCCGTAACGGGTTAGCCATGTTGCATGGCCCTTTAATCATAGCGACCCTTTAATCATAGTGGGTCTGAACCATAGAAAGCTTAGTCAGCGAGGGCAATTTTTAACGCTTACCTAGCATAAACTATCTAAAACAAACTTATGGGTATTTTAAGCCTATATTATACGAACTTCGGCTATGCAGCGGAGTCGATTAACACTATGATATTTCAAACTAATCACCTACTCACTAGCTTAACAGTTGGGCTAAATAAAGATGAAAAAAATGTCACTACTCGTCACGAGTATACTCCTTTGCTTTATGTTTCACGCTCAAGTAGAAGCTCAACCATTACGGGTGGCGATCATTGAAACAAGCCCCTTGCCCATAGTGACAAATACAAGAGATGCATTTATCGATGAACTTACATTGATTATGCCTGAACATGAAATAGACATAGAAATATATAACGCTCAGGGATTAGAAGAGCAAGCGAGAACCATAGTGCAAACTATTACGGAAAACGGTGCGCCGGACCTGCTAGTGCCAATCGCAACGCTTGCCACAAGAGCGGTTTACAACTTTTCAGCGGCTTCTGAAATCCCTACTTTATTCATGACAGTGGCAGACCCAGTTAAAGAGGGCATAGTCACTGCGTTTGGCGAACGTAGCGTATCAAACATAACCGGTGAGTCTCACGTATTAGATGCCAAAGTAAAATTGGATATGCTTGATGGCTTACTAAAAGCCTCTGCACTGGAAGAGCCGATTACTATTGGGTTAGTGCATTCTGACTACCCGTCTTCAAAAAGTTCTGTAGAAAGCCTATTAGCACTCGAGAGCCAGTATGATAACGTGAAGTTCGTGGCTGTAAGGACCGCTTACGTTGAAGGCACCTCAGGGTTAGACGCTATGCGTGATGGTGTTGTGGAAGCGCTCAAAGAAAAAGTAGAAACATCCGGCGTTGATACCTATTGGCTTTCCACTGGCCCCTTGCTTCAAGCCAACGATCTCATCAATGTTATTTACAAAGAAACTAAACTATTGCCGGTTTTTGCCGAAAGTATAGAGTCAGTGCAGCAAGGAGCGTTACTTGGCGTTGTAGCAGATGAAAAAAGTATTGGGAAATCAGGTGCCTTACGGGCCAAAAGAATTTTAAGTGGCGAGAAGGCCAATAGCATGCCTGTCACTAGAATGGATAAATACACCATAGGGGTGAATGTATCTACCGCCATAAAGATGCATATTCCTATTCCGTCATCGTATTTAAAGTTATCGAAAAATCACGTTTATCAATAAAGACCTAATTTACCAACAAAGAGTAGTACCAGATATCTATGCGAATTAAGTCGAAGCTTTTAGCTATATATATCCCCATTCTGTTTACAGGGATGGCGCTAACGGGCTATTGGGCCTATTTGACGGCTTATGACTCAGTGAGAGAGCGAGAGTATCAGTTACTTACCCAAACCTTGTCACTCACCTTTATTGAGTTTGTGCGAGAGCGGCACGAACTGCTGGTGGATTCGGGTTTAGAGAATGTGCCGGTATTTCGAGATGCTTATCAAAAAGAGGTATTTGACGAGCTAGCAGAGCTTCATGAGTCCACCGGTAAGCATTTTGCGGTAAGTGATAAGTCTACTGGCGCTGAGCTATTTAGCACCTATGAAGCGTGGGCGCCCATCAATACCGCCAACGCCACTATCACCACCATTAATGCTACCGATATTGCATTTGGTGAATCTGAGTGGAGAGATCAAGATGTCCTCTTTGCCTGTAGCAAGTTCGACCCATGGAACTGGAAACTTACAGTTAGCCAATCTACCGATGAACTAGAATCGTCATTATCAAAAATAGCGTGGCTAACCATTGCTATTACCCTGTTTACGGTCATTTTAGTGAGTTTATCCATAGGGAAAATCACTCAGTATTTTGTGATATCCCCTATTGGCAAAATTAAAGATGCAACGAGCAGTATCGCCGGTAATCATAAACGGGTAAGCATCGATGTTAGCGGGAAAGATGAACTGAGTGACTTAGCCCAAGATGTAGAAGCCATGTCTGCAGACATCGAAAATTATGTGGAACGGGCACAAGCTGCTAATAAAGCCAAAACGGACTTTCTTGCCGTTATGAGCCATGAAATTCGCACGCCGTTAAATGGTATTCAAGGCCTTGCTACTTTACTGCTAGATACGCCGTTAGACGACAAGCAAAAGCAATATGCGTCAGATTTACGTTCTTCAGCTACTATTCTTGCCAATGTAATCAATGATGTACTCGATTTATCTAAGATTGAATCTGGTATGTCAGAAGTTGATGTTACCGAATTTAATTTAGATAACATGCTGAACGATCTTATTACCTTGCTAGGCATCAATGCGAGTGCAAACCATACGCGGTTAGAATATAAAAGTAAGAATTTAGACTCGGTAATGGTCACCAGTGACGTAACTAAATTGCGCCAAATAGTGATTAACCTTGCCAGTAATGCCATCAAGTTCACACACAAAGGCACAGTGACGGTTACTGCGAGTCTGAAAAAAGTCGCTGGGAAGTTGGTAGAAGAAAATCGCTTGGTCATTTCTGTGAAAGATACTGGAATTGGTATAGAGCCAGATAGGCTTGAACATATTTTTGATAAGTTTACGCAATCTGATTCTTCAATTTCACGTCGTTATGGTGGTACAGGGTTAGGTTTATCCATTGCCAAAGAGCTTTCGCAGATATTAGGTGGCGATGTCAAAGTCACGAGCCGAGTGGGTGAAGGGTCGTGTTTTACGATGTCTGCCATTGTAAGCGCCCGAGTTATCGACAGTGCGTCACTGCAAGAAGCGCAAAGTAACCTAAATAAAAATACAATCCTCAAACCGGGTATTAGCGTATTACTGGCAGAAGATAATGCGATAAATGCCGTGGTTGCTCAGGCACTATTAGAGCAGCTTGGGTGTACTGTTACTCATGTCGACAACGGTTTAAAAGCGGCCGTTAAAGTTGAAGAAGAGGCGTTCGACGTTATCTTTATGGATATTCATATGCCAGTGATGGATGGTGTTGAAGCCACTAAGCGTATTCGAAATTTACCAAGTGACGTAAGCCAAATTCCTATTATTGGGCTTACAGCAGAAGCCTTTAAAGAGCGCCATGATGCCTTTAAACAGGACGGTATGAACGACGTGGTCACCAAACCTATCACCATTGAAGCATTAAAAGGTAGTCTACTTAAGCTAGCCTTATAGAAGCGTCTATACTTACTGAAAGATGTTACCCATGTCGGGAGAAGAAGGTGGAAGTGGTAGGAAAGCATAGAGAGATTTTAAGACTTCGTGTTGCTCTTCTTATCGGTGCTTTGTTGCTCGCCTCTTTCATCTTGGCAGATATGGTGTTGTTACCTTCCCCCTTGTACGAGTTTTATCTTCAAAACCGCCTTATATACCAAATTCCAGTTATCTTTTTGGTCATCGCCCTTTCGTTTTCTAGATTCTTTTATGCTGCCAGAAGCTGGATTTTTGCAGGGCTGATGGTGATGTTAACCTTTGCCAATTTTGTGCTCATTTACCAAAGTTGGGTGCTATACGAATTTGCCTTTCCTTACGAGGGCACCATTTTATATGCATTCTATTGTGTATTTGCGTTAGGTGTTACCTATAAGCTGGCGTTGGTGGCATCGATAATAAGCATTGCTGGTTTTATTGGTTTGATGGTAATCGCGCCTGTGTATGGCGATCGCGTCATGATTTCAACGTCATTTGTGGTGGGGTCGTTATTTATATGTGCTTATGCAAAATACCGTTTAGACAGAATAGTGATCCTCTTAAAATCAACGAACAAAAAGCTAAACACCTTAAGTCGGGAAGACCCGCTAACCAATCTCCTTAATAGACGTGCACTGATGAAAGAAGGCGAGAGATTACTGTCGCTCAGCAAAAGGCAGAACCTATCTTTCGCAGTATTTATGCTCGATTTAGATGACTTTAAGAAATACAACGATGCCTTTGGCCACCAACAAGGGGATGATGCCATTGTGGCGCAGGCTGATGTGATGCGCGCCGTGTTTCAACGACAAACCGATATTCTGGGTCGTTATGGTGGCGAAGAGTTTATGGTTATTGTCAGTGGGGTTTCAGCAAGGCAAGTAGAACAAAGTTGCCAGCAAATACTCGATATTTGGGATAAAAAAGCCTTACCTCATGCATCAAATGCATCAGCAAAAACCGTCTCCTGCTCTATTGGTGCAGTGGTAGTAACCAATATTAAAGGGCAAACATTAGAAGGCTTAATTAACCAAGCTGATAATGAACTTTATCAAGCAAAGGCTGCGGGGAAGGGTACTTATTTACTATCGACGCTAAGTTAAATCAGCGTCGATAGTTAGCGTAAAAAATATAAGCCTTAGGCTTAAAGTTTAACGATCATTTTCCCTTTATTGTCGCCAGAAAATAACATCTGTAAACCCTCTACCGCTGACTCTATACCCTCAACCATGTGAGAACGATATTGAATCTTACCTTGTTGTACGTAGGGCGACAGCTTTGCAATAAGCTGAGGTACTTCTCCCCAATGATCAGGCATTGCAAACCCACGAACATTAATGCGCTTTTTAATTAACGGTATCCAATTTGGGCCAGGAGCCGGGTTTTCTGATTGATAGTCGGCAATCATACCGCAAACCACAATACGTCCATGTGTATTCATACGATTGAAGATATGCTGTTGAATTGGGCCGCCGGTGTTTTCGAAGAACACGTCAATTTTGTCAGGGGTGAGCTCCGTTAATTTCGCTTCTAAATCGTCAGTTTTATAGTTTACTGCACCGTCGAAGCCGAGCTCGTTAACAATCCAATCTGCTTTTTCGTCACTGCCAACTACGCCAATAACGCGAAGGCCGTCAGCTTTTGCGAGCTGACCTACGATTGAGCCTACTGAACCAGCAGCGCCAGTGACAACCAAGGTTTCACCTTCTTTAGGCTCACCAAAGTTATATAAGCCTGTGGTTGCAGTTAAACCGGGCAGGGCGAATACGCAAAGCGCCATTTCTTCGGTAACACCTGGCTGCAGCTTATTGAAGCCTTCACCATTACTTACCAAGTATTCTCGCCAGCCAGTCATCCCCATGACTTTGTCGCCAACAGAGAAATCAGGGTTGTTCGACTCTATTACTTCACCTACACCGCTTGAGCGCATGACTTCACCAAGCTCGACAGGCGGAATATAACTTTCACGATCTTCACTCATCCACCCTAGCATTGCAGGGTCGAGTGACATGTAAGTTTGTTTAATCAGTATTTCACCTTCACCCGGAGAAGGAATGGATTGCTCACGAGTTTCAAACAAATGGGAGCCTATTTTTCTATCGTTTGGGCGATTGACCAATAGAATTTCTTTATTGCTAGACATGTGAATCTCTCCTTAGGCTGTTGAAATTATCTTGTACTACAGTTGTGGGGCTAGAAACTGCTTATACAAGCATAATCACTAGAAAGGTCAAAAATAGCGTGTTTTATCAAGCCTTCCTCATTTATTTGTGATGAATGGCAAATGTCAGAATTTACAAATAGCGCCAATATTTGCAATCTATTATTTGCAAAATGTTTACATCTCCTTTAATTATGCCGCTAAAGTTGTAAAAAATGCGATAAATCAGCGTAAATGGCGTTAACTTGCATTGAACAAAACTTACCGTATCCGTAGAATGCGCCACTGCATATTTCCTGTTCTATAAGAGTATTTTTATGAAGCAATATTTTTCTTTACGTGCCTCTGTATGCTTAGCACTAGCCTCGATGGCATCTTCTTCTGTGCTAGCTGCTGGTTTCCAAGTAAACGAGCATAGCGCAAATGGTTTTGGTCGCGCGATGGCGGGCCAAGCGGCAACGCCTGAAAATGCATCAATTCTTGCTACTAACCCTGCTGCAATTACTGAGTTTAAAACGGCTCAGTTCAGTGCGCAGGTAAGCTACATCAATCCACAGGTTGATATTCGTGGTGATATGGATGTTGCTGTGTACAACGAAAGCGGTGAAGTGCTGTTTGCAAATACATATGACGCCAGTGAAGAAGATATTGCTACCTCGGCAGCTGTGCCTTCTTTTTTCTACACTGCACCTGTGAATGACAAAGTATCTTGGGGTATTGGCGCATTCTCTAACTACGGCCTTGCTACCGACTACAGCGATAGCTATAACGGTTTGCACTTTGCTGATGACGCCGAAGTAACCTCATTTACGCTAAACCCTGTTGTGGCTTACAAAGTAAACGATACATTAAGCTTAGGTTTTGGTCTTAACGTGACTTACGCAGAAGCCGAAATTGGTACTGCTATTCCTCAAGCATTTGGTGCGCTACTTGGTAGCGATGCACTAGGTAATGCAACTATTGTTAAAATGTCTGGTGACGATGTTGGCTTTGGTTGGAATGTTGGCGCGTTATGGCAAGCTACAGAGACCACTAAGTTGGCGTTTAGCTACCGTGCAGAAACAGAGCTAAATCTTGAAGGTGAAATTGAATCAGACCTAGGCGCTATCATTCCTGCAGTGGCAGAGCTATACAACCAAGGCGGTTCACTAGATTTAGATTTAGCTGCAATCACTGAAGTGGCGATTAACCAACAGCTTAACGATGAATGGTCAGTGCAAGCCAGTGTTGTATTCACTGAATGGAGCGCATTTGATAAGTTGAATGCAGAGCTTGATAGTGGTGATGATTTACTACTTAAAGAAGAAGATTTTGAAGATTCATTACGCTTAAGCGTGGGTGGAACTTACCTTTATAGCGACAAGGTTACGCTTCGTGCTGGCTATGCGTACGATGATGGCGCAGTGAGCTACGAGCACCGTTCATTGAGTATTCCAGATACCGATCGTCATTGGTACACGGTAGGTGCAACATACGCATTAACTGAAAGCACCAGCATTGATATGGCTTATGCCTATATTAAAGGTCGTGAAGCGGCAGTTAGCCAGCAGCGCTCTATTGGTACTATCGTAAGTGACCTTACGGCTACTGAGCATGCTAAAGCGAACGTATTTAGTTTGCAGGTTAATACAAGCTTCTAAGCAAGTTTGACAAGAAAAAGGGCATCATCATGATGCCCTTTTTTTATGCTTCAAAAAGCGACTAATTCGGATAACCTAGATCTCAGAGAACCAGTCTTGCAAACATGTAATAGCCGCACTGATTTTAGCAGGCACCAATTCACGTTTAGGGGTAACCGCATATACGGTGTAATCAGGTAACGACCAGTCAGTGAATAGCTGCTTCATTGAGCCTTCACTAAGTAAGTGGCGCACCTCTGGTTCAGGCAGCACTGCATACCCAAGTCCATCACGCGTAAGCTGAATCAAGGTTTGCATTGAATCAAGCTCAATACGGCTAGACGTTAGCGGCACTTTATCAAACTTGTCATGCTTCATGACGTATTCTTCTATATGGCGGTGAGAAATATAGGAATACTCTTGAAGAATTTCGGGTGACTCTAGAGGCGTTTTTGCCAAAGGGTGGTCAGCCGATACACACAGAATTCGTCGCCACGTGGCCAACTCTAAACTGCTGAAGTTGGTATCAGACACAGGGGTGAAGCCAAGCAGTAAGTCTGCACCTGAAACAATAATATCTGTAGGTTGGTCGGTTAGGGTCAACGATACATTTATTTTCGGAAAATCCTCACATAACTTCTGCAAGGGCTGACTCAATAAGCCGCCACCAAAACCTTCTGGAGCAATAATATTTACTTTACCTGAAGGTGCGTCTTGAAGCGTTTCAATACGTTCTTGTGCTTCAACAGCGGTGTCTAACATCTTCTTGCTGGTGTCGTAATAGATTCTTCCAGCCTCGGTAAGGCTCAAGTTTCGGGTATTACGATTGAATAAACTCAGCCCAATGTCTTGTTCAAGTTTTCTTAGTTGTTGGCTAATTGCCGAAACGGTCATATGCAGGTTTCGGGCTGCAATACTCATGCTACCGCTTTCAGCGACCTCAACAAATATTTGCAGAGAGCGAAGTAGTTTCATGTTCATTGGTAATTGTATCCTCATCGATACGAGTAAGTTGGTCTCGTGTTGCTTTTTTAAGTCCTTTTATGTCCTATAAATGTAATCCAATAAGGGTAACGGCACATCCGTGTTCAGCTTATGAAACTGCAACTAAGCGTGTTTTATTCTATTGAGGACAGCGAACTAGCTTAAAAACAAAGTAAGGCGGCTCTTGCTTGATGTCATTTGTTAGGGGGGTGTATCCAGTGTTTTTAATATTTGTAAAATGCCGATATAACACTTTCTTTCATACCGAAAGCTGGTACGTTAAGAATTAAACAACGCAGAGCGTACAGGCTTTTGCCTCTGCCCCTTCCAATAAAAAACTAAATAAGAATGGTGATTATGAAACTTCGTGTTATCTCGTTTCTGTTGTGCATGTCATGTGCTGTGGTGATAACTGGGTGTGCCAACACTTCATCTATCACTCAGCCTCAATATGGTCCGGCGTCTTTTACTGGCGATAAATTTACCGCTGTGATGGTTGCTTACGCCCCAGAAATGGAAGGTATTTTGGGCAAAATCGATTCTGATCCTAATGCACAAATACACACCACTACCACAATCAAAGGTATTACTTATCGTATTGGGACCTATCACGATGAACCTATTCTTGTTTTCGCTACCGGTATGAGTATTGCCAATGCGGCCATGTCGACACAAATGGCGCTAGATTATTTCCCTGTTAAACAGGTGGTTTATATGGGCATTGCTGGCGCGGTAAATCCCAAGTGGCAACCAGGTGATGTTATAGTGCCAGAGCGTTGGTACTACCATGATGAAAGTGTTTACACCAATGAAGACGCTGAAAACCCAGGTGAGTACGTGCTACCTGAGTACTACGCTAAGTTTATGGAAGAGCAGCCAGCGCGCCTAGCAGAAGACCCACATTATCCTAAATATAAGCCATTCCAGTTTATCCACCCAGACGAAGTGCTTATTGTAAAAGATGGTATGGATAAACCAGAAGATACGCCTTATTTCACCGCATCACCTAGGTTGTTGAATGCGGCAAAAACAGCAATGGCAGAAATGCCTGCCCAACGTATTTTGAATGAACGTAATGCCAAGCTGCATGTTGGCGGAAATGGTGTTACCGGTTCGGTGTTTATGGATAACCGAGAATACAGAAAATGGGTACGGGATGTTTTCACGGCTGAAGTCACCGAAATGGAATCTACGGCGATTGGCCAAGTATGCACGATTAACGATGTAGACTGGGTAATCATTCGTGCTATCAGTGATTTAGCGGGTGGCCAAGAGGGTGTGAATACAGAAAACATGTACGATAAAGAAGTCTCGCGAGTAGGCGCTAACGTTTTATTTGCTGTGCTTGATGAGTTGGCTGAATAGATAGGTTCTGATCTAATCAGAAGGCTACACAGGTTGGTAGCTGCGGATGAATAACATCGCCCAACCTACAAAAAGCGAGGCAAATCTATTAAGTTGTAGCGTTTGCCTCGCTTTTTTCTCGATAGCTTTTTAGCGAATAGTACGCACCATATTGATGGTGGTAGTAGCCAGTTTCACTTCCACTAAAAAGACAACAAGGGCACAAATTAGAAACATCATTGCCAATATAAAAAGTGAAATGACGGGTGTTTTTAAATCGACAAACCACAGAGAGCCCGCAAATAAAGCCACAATAACGGTACACACCATTAGCCCCGAGGCCACGCACAAGCCAATGGCCCAGTTGATGACCTTTACTCTGCGCCAAAGTACTTTTATTTCTCGTTTTGAACGGTCAACAATATGAGGGTCTGAGAGGGTATGAATTTGCCTTTCTGCTACCCTTACTCTGTCAGATATTCTGCCAAGCCGAGACGACATAACATTCAAAAAACCTGCTATACCCGTAAGTAAAAAAACAGGAGCCACCGCAAATTCAATAAGTTGAGATAGGCTAGGTATTAAGGTATCCAAAAATTCCTCCGGTATTACTGCTGTGCTATCGCCTTTACGAAGCTTATACGTAATTTATATACAGCTTAGCCCACTTGCGTAACGCGGGTGTTGTTTATAAGTGCTGAGTATAAGTATTGGTTATAAGTGTCGTGTATAAGTGCCGTGTATAAGTGCCGGCGGTGAGTTAAGGCTTCTAACCCGTTTCCATACTTAAGCAATGCCCGCTTTTGCTGGGTAAGTTATTACTTTCACTATTAATCGCTAAATAGTTAGCGATACAATTGGCGTTATAGCAAGCACTAATATTGTGGTCAAATGACACATATTATACGTATGTTAATCTCGCCAAATCTATAGAAAGGACAAGCAATGAGCTCCACATTCAGGTTATTTTTACATAGCCTTAGCACCGTGACTGTCGTGTCGTTTTCTTCTCATGCTGCCGCGCAAATCCCAGAAGGCGCAAACACCGCCAAAAGCATAGAATCAATAGAACGTGTAGTGACAACAGGAAGCCGAATTGCTAATTCCACCTCAAATTCAGGATATGTGGTATCTAGTGTTTCAAGCGATGACATAAGCTTTGTATCACCAAGCCATATACAAGAAGTGTTAAATTTTATTGCAGGCGCGGGTGTTCAGCGAGGAAATGGGCAGGAATATTTGCCTGCACTACGCTCGCCAGTGCTTACAGGGGCTGGGGCTTGTGGCGGTATACTGGCTGCTGAAGATAACATTCCTTTACGCGCAGCCGGTTTTTGTAACATTAACGAGTTGTTCGAAGCCCATGGCGAAATGGCTGAACGCATCGAGGTCTTAAAAGGCCCTGCTTCACCCCTTTATGGCTCTAACGCTATTCACGGCGTGATAAATGTTATTACCCCCGATGTTACCCAAGACACCGCTTTATACGGAATTGATTATGGTTCTTACGGCTATAGCAGACTGAAGCTAAGGCAAGGTAAAGACTTTGGTAATTCGGGTGTAGGTATAAACGCGAGTATTACCAGCGACGGCGGGTATCGAGACGAAGAAAGTGTGGATCAAGAAAAGGTTAACCTTCGCCACCGCTACGAAGTTGATAACCTAAAGGTAACCAGTGGGCTGACGTACACCCACTTAGATCAAGAAACCGCTGGTTACATTACTGGGTTTGAAAGCTATAAAGATGAAGATATCGCCCAAGGTAACGACAACCCTGAAGCCTTTCGAAAAGCGAAAAGTTTGCGAGTGTGGAGTAAAGTAGATGTAGCATTAAGCAGCGCCAATGCACTGTCAGTTACGCCATACTTCCGCGACCAAAGCATGGAATTTCGCATGCATTTCTTACCCGGTTCACCTCTTGAACAAAACGACCAAGAAGGCTTTGGTGTACTTTCCCAATATCATCATGTGGTGAACAATACGTTAAGTATTGATGCTGGGTTAGATGCTGAGTATACCCGAGGAAGCTTGGTACAATCCCAAGATAGCGAAACTGTGGGCTCTGCTTTTCTAGTGGAAACCGTGCCTGAAGGGCTTCATTACGACTACCAAGTAGACGCTACCCTTTATGCGCCATTTATTGCGCTTAATTGGCAACAAGCAGCGTGGGCGGTTTCACTGGGTGGGCGGTATGAGTATATTGATTACGATTACACCAACAACATGATATCGGGTCGTACTCGTGATGATGGCACTGAATGTGGCTTTGGTGGCTGTCGATACGCAAGACCTGAAAGTGGTACTAACGACTACAGTAATTTTAGCCCTAAACTCTCGGTGAGTTTTCAAAGCAGTGAAACAACGTTATGGTATGCGGGCTTATCTCGAGGCTATCGTGCCCCGCAAGCAACTGAGCTTTACAGACTTCAGCGCAGTCAACAAATTGCCGACTTAGACTCTGTCACCGCCACCAACGTAGAAGTGGGTGTTAAAGGGCAGCACAAAGCCTTTAGCTATGTGGTATCTGCTTATAGCTTAACTAAAGACAATGTGATTTATCGTGATAGTGATTTTTTCAATGTAAGCAATGGAGAAACCTGGCACAGAGGGGTAGAGCTAACCTTTAACTATCACATCAGCCAAGGTCTGAATTTTGCGTTTGCAGGCAGCTATGCCAAACATACGTATGAGCACAGTGAGCTTTTGGGTGAAGTCGATATTGAGGGCAACGATATTGATACTGCGCCAAACCTTACCTTCAACGCTCGCCTAGGGTACAGCTTTACGCAAAGCACCCAGGCTGAAATTGAGTGGCAGCATGTTGATGAATACTATACCGATGCTGAAAACCTTAACGAGTACGAAGGTCATGATTTATTGAATCTACGGGCCTCTTGGGCAATTTCGCCAGAAGTCTCAGTGTACGCAAGAGTGAATAATTTGCTCGATACCGCCTATGCTGAACGGGCCGATTACACAACCTTTACCGCAGATAGGTACTTTCCAGGGCGGCCAAGAAACGTAATGTTTAGCGTTGATTATCAGTATTAGTTAAAAGCATTATCTACTCTGGTATAAAAAGCGGTAGCGTGTATTTCACGGTTACCGTTTTTTTTGCCTTTTTTATCGTACGCCCTGCTAGAACCAACCTGTCAGGCTTGCGAGAAAATGCGTTCAGGCGTACTGTTAACCCCATATATGCAGCGAATACCTTTAGTCGCGCCAGGTATATCATTTCAATAATCGTGGATTATGAAAGATGAGATACGTGGAATGATTAAATTATAGGTAAACCCATGCAAAAAATAGTTGTTGTCGGTGGTGGCGCTGGAGGTCTTGAACTTGTAAGCCGCTTAAGCCGCACCCTCGGGAGAAAGAACGAAGCAGAAATAACCCTAGTTGATAGAAGTCGCACTCACATTTGGAAGCCCTTGCTTCATGAAGTGGCTGCAGGCGTTATAGACAAGCACTCAGATGGCGTTGATTACGCTATTCACGCAGCTGCACATCACTATCGCTTTCAGTTAGGGAGCATGTGTGCCATTGACGCAGAGGCCAAAACTATCACTCTCGCGCCATTATTCGATGATGAGGGCGTGGCGATATTACCCGAACGTAAAATACCCTACGATCAACTGATATTGGCGATTGGTAGTGTCAGTAACGACTTTGGTACGCCAGGTGTTGCACAGCATTGCTATTTTCTAGATTCACTGGTGCAAGCCGAGCGATTTCATCGTGGTTTGTTAAATCAGCTTATTCGTATTAATCAGCAAGAAGATGAGAATAGCTTTATTAAAGTTGCTATTGTGGGCGCGGGTGCAACGGGCACTGAATTAGCCGCTCAGCTTCATCATGTTGCTAACTTATCGAAAACCTACGGCATGCCAGGCATGTCAGCGTCTCGTTTAAAAATCACTATTGTAGAAGCCGGTGAGCGAATACTGCCCGCATTGCCAGAGCGTATCGCCAACTCAGCCCGTAAGGCGCTGCATAAGCTTGGAGTAGATATTAAAGAACGCACCATGGTAGCTGAGGCTGACGAAAATGGCCTTATTACCAAAGACGGCAGCCGCGTAGATGCTGATTTGATGGTGTGGGCGGCAGGTGTTAAAGCGCCGGATTTTGTCACCGAAATGGGCATTTTTGAGACGAATCGCGCAAACCAAATTCTTGTTAATGAACACTTGCAAAGCACTGGCGACGGTAGCATTTGGGTCATTGGCGATTGCTGTGGATTCAAGCAAGAAAATGGTAAGTGGGTACCACCAAGAGCGCAGTCTGCGCATCAAATGGCAAACACGGCGGCAGACAATATTATTGCATTGCGTCGGGGTAAAGAATTAAAAGGCTATGTCTATAAAGATTATGGTTCACTCGTGCATTTAAGTAACTACAGCACGGTGGGCAGCTTGATGGGCTCGTTATCCAATTCAAGCATGTTTATTGAAGGGCGTTTAGCGAAGATAGTTTATATCTCCTTGTACAACATGCACCAATTTGCTGTGCACGGAAAACTAAGGGGCGCACTAAAGCTGCTACTCAAGAAGCTGAGTTATGCCATTAGCCCTAAGTTAAAGCTACATTAATTTATAAGGTATGAGTCATGCTTAGGTAAGTATATTCAACCTATTAACGTAAAAAGCCCGCATCAGCGGGCTTTGTTATTTATTAAGCTTACAGGGTTACTGTTTAACGCCTTCAACATGAAGCGAAAGCTCAACAGTTTGTGATGCTGGGCCTAGGTCGTAGTCGATACCATAGTCTTTTAATGCAATAGTGGTGGTGCCTGAAAAGCCAGCACGGTAACCGCCCCACGGGTCGCTACCTTCACCAATCTTTTTAGCTTCAATAGTCACGGGTTTAGTCACACCATGCAGCGTAAGGTTACCCGTAATGTCTAACAAGCCGTTGCCTTTGTCAGCCACGTTAGTGCTAACGAATTTGGCTTCTGGGAAATCATCTGCATTCAAAAAGTCGTCGCCTCTTAAATGCTTATCGCGTTCTGAATGGTTTGAATCTACGCTATCGGTTTCGATAGTCACCGAAACAGACGCAGCAGCAGGGTTATTTTCATCGTAGCTAAAGGTACCTTTGAAGTCGTTAAAGCGCCCTGTCAGCCATGAGTAACCTAAATGCTGAATTTTGAAATTAACTGATGCATGAGCACCTTTTGAGTCAATAATATAATCAGCCGCGTGAGCTGAACTTAGCGCAGAATTTAGTGCTATAGCCGTCACGATTGCAAGAGTTAACTTCTTCATAAAATCTCCTTAATATAAGTATTTAGCGAAGCCTTAACATCTGCTTCAGTGTGTCGTCTTTATCAATAAAATGGTGTTTCAATGCCGCCAACCCGTGTAAAGAAGTCAGCACGATTAGTGTCCAAGCTAGGTAAAAGTGAACCTCGCCGGCCAGGTCTTCCTGGTTTTCAATAAACTCACCTAACCCAGGAACAGCAAACCAATTGAATACCTCTATGGCTCTGCCATCGGCGGTTGAAATAAGGTAGCCTGAGGTAAAAAGCGCTAGAAGGACAAGATAAATAGCACTGTGTCCTAACTTACTCGCTAACTTCTCAAATTTGGTGCCAAAAGTCGGTGGTCTCTGGGTAAATGCGCGCGAAATCAGCCTAACTAAAGTCATTGCGAACAACAGTAGCCCTACACTTTTATGCCAGTGGGGTGCGGTTTTGTACCAATCGCTATAGTAGGTCAAATCTACCATCCATAGCCCAGAGGCAAACATACCTGTTACTACCAGTAAGGTGAGCCAGTGAATTAAGATCAGCCAAAGAGGCCAGCGTTTTTTCATAAGTGAACTAAGCAATAGAACCAAATTTTAAAACGAGTCTACTGGAGCAATTAAAAAGTGAATATTTCAAAGCTTATTACAGTGCGTTCTATTTATTAGAATGAATATACAAGTTGAAACGGTACTTAAATTTAGTAATTAGAAAATAAGCGATAAATCGTCTAAAAATTGAGGCGGGTTTAAGTGATAGTGAATAAAAAAGCCATATAGTATTAAGTAAGGGTGAGTTAACCCGTTTTTTAAATGTCGCTGGAGTTCTTCTTTTGAATCTTTTGCTTTTGCTACTCACAATGTCATTCCTAGTACCTGAAAATGGTGCTGGTAATGTATTGAGCAAAGAGATTTCACAAGTATCGAATGACATTAGCATTCAATATTTAGCCTCATCAAATCTAGAGCAAGCCAGTGATAAAGACGAGCTTGATGATGGCGCCTACTTTTTAAGTGCTTTCTTCGCGAGTAGCATTGTTCCCAATACTCGCTTTTTTACTTACACCCTGCCCAGCGATGCAGACTATGTAGCGCATCCCATTCGCGCTCCACCCCACCTTAGTTAAACAAAATATTCATTTATCTATTTAATTTGTTAACTAATTTAAGGGGAAGGTAATGCATACCTTACAACTTCATAAAACCGATGCCGCCGATCGTCTAGCTTGGCCTGTTGTTGAAAATAAAGTGTCTGTCACATCGTCAGCGATGACGGTATTTACAGACTTCAAACAATACATGCCACATGTAATTGACGAAAATGCACCAGCGACACGAGTCGAAAAAATCATGCGCCAATCTCATGTTCGTATGATGCTGGTGGTAGATGCCAATAATGCATTCACCGGCATAATTACGTCACAAGACGTGAGCGAACAGCATATTGTACAACGAATTGCTGAATTAAAAGTGCCTAGAGATGGGTTAGTGGTACGTGACTTCATGCAGGCGAAAACATCATTAATGTCATTTGATTTCACTGAATTGACAAAATCGTCGGTAGGGGATGTGGTAGAAACCCTGAAAGATTATGGGCAGCATCATTGCTTGGTGCTCGACAGAGATTCCCACGAGGTACGCGGTGTTATTAGCGTGAGTGATATTGCTCGTGAATTAAGAGCCCCTCTTGATGTTCAAGATAAACCTACGTTTTCACAATTAATTCGGGTGTTAGCTGCATAGCTTACTCTATTTACCGCTGCCAATGCCACGGTAGAGGGGGTTAACTTTGCCAGTATCACACTTGCAATAGCTCCGCGTTACCATCGCGCCCTCAACAGCATTGAGGGCGCGATGGCCTACTACATTTCGAATTTCGAAATCATTGTCTATAGTTTGATTATGGAGTATTGAAGAGCAGAGATTTATGAAACCAGTACATGGCTCATTTGTAGTTACTCGGTGCGGTAACGTTATGCTTACCCAAGCTTACGGCCCTTGGAATTGTGAGTGTGTTGATGGTTTAGTGCTTGATTATCGGGATAAGTCTATCGATATGCATGGCAGTAACTGGGGTGATATTGTGGTTCTTGAAGGGGAGTCCCTGCTTATTCCCGATGCTGAGAGTCTTCTGACTGAGCGTATATCTGCAGTTCGTCATCTTGGGTTAAGTCATTTAGCGTTAGTACTTGAATCGTCATTAGTAAAATCAACCACCCAAAATCAACTTGGAGCGGTATATCGTCAAACCGGTGTAGACTTTTCTTTCTTTGATACCTACGAAGAAGCAAGGGCGTGGTTAACTCATCTTGGTTATGTTCTTGATAAAGACGCAGAGCGCGCCCATTTTGTGAAAACTAAACAACATTGCCAGTAGTTGCGTGAACCTCAGCAAGTTGGAATGATTCTCGCAACATTCTCGATAAGTAAGATGTTTTAAACGACTGAAATCGAGGCCAAACTATGATCCATAGCACCTATCCACCCAGTGTTGTTATAAAAGCTTTCACTTGGGCCTACCAAGAAGTTGGCTTGAATCAAGCAGAGGCTGCTGATTTACTTGGCGTTTCTGAAACATCCCTATCGCAAACCACCCTACTTGGGTTCGAGCATGGCACGACCGAGTACCGTAGACAGCTTTCTTTCATCCGTATGTATCATTTACTCATTGCGTTGTCAGAAGGGGACAGTGAGGCCATGCAAACATGGTTTCAGCAATATCAAAGTGAAATAAAAACCTCGCCTAAAAACCTGTGTTTTACTTCAGACGGTATTGAAAAGGTCACTGATTACTTACGAGAACTAAAGCAAACTGTTGAACTAAGACCAAGTCTATCGCATTTACGAAATACTAAGGCAAGCTCTGCTACCAGAGTGGTTACGCATTAAGGAATGACTCGGTGCATAAATAGATAAAATGCATAACATTGTTAAGCGAGCCCTAGCTGAACGCCTACTTTGTTCACTTTGTTTATGAAGTTAAAACAAGCTTCAGGCTGAGTATTTATAATCATATGGCCAGCGTTAGGAATAATTTCAGCCATGCTACTAGGAAGCGACGTAGCAATATAAGACATATGCGCATCGGGTGATAAGATGGCGTCTTGTTCACCATATAAAATACCTACCGGGCACGAAATAGTCTTGTAGTGTTCAAACTGTTTATACAAACTTTCTGTTGAAGCTACCATGTCACAGCTAGCTTGATAAAAGCTCTCTGAATGCAGCGCAAGTGCACCACCGCTCTCACTTCCAAAATTTGAGGGTACACGTTCTGGAAAAAAGACTTGAGCAACCTGTTTCTTACCAAAAACTATACGCAGCGGCGCGGCCAACGTTTTACTGATTAAACTGCGCAACCTTTGATAGGGAATGTACAGTACAGATAAAGGACCAGGCCCTTTTGTTAAGGGAACCGTTAACGGGCAAAGCAGCGAGACAGACTTTATTTTATCTGGTGCATCTAGTGCCATGCGCAAAGCAATTGCGCCCCCCATAGAGTGTCCTGCAACAAATGCTTCGCCTAAATTTAACTGTGACATCCAGGCTAAAATGGTGGCGCTTTGAACGCTAAAATCTGCCGATGTGTTACGATGACGTGTAGAAAAGCCGCTTCCAGGGCGGTCAATACTGTACACAGTATAGTACTTGGCTAACTGATTCGCTAAAGCAGTAAAGTTAAGTGCATTACCCGCAAGTCCATGAATAAGAATAAGGACAGGGCCTTGTCCTTGTTTGGTGTAATGAATTTTTTCTCGCTGTACGTTTGAAAATTGGCCCGGTGGACGGAAGTTTTTTTCGATTTTCTTATCGATATGCTGAGTGAAAAACCACGACGCCACTAAAAGGCAGAAGATAAGTGCGACAACAATATAAATGACCACCACAATGTGTTCCTTTTATTAGCGTTATTAGTAAACTAATAAGAAATGAATAGACAGTCAATGTAAGCCTTTTTCTATGGCGCTAAGTACAATTTATAAACTGTCAAATAACTCACAAGTGAAGAATATAACCGTTAAGCTATGATTACGATTACCCCTACTATCACGCTAGAAGATAGCGACATTGAAATGCAAGCCATCAGAGCACAAGGTGCTGGCGGGCAAAATGTAAATAAAGTGAGCAGTGCTATCCATCTGCGCCTTGATATACCTGCCTCGTCTTTGCCTCAAGAGGTAAAAGATACGCTGCTTAATACAAAAGACAGCCGCATCTCTAACGAGGGTGTGTTTGTTCTGAAAGCGCAAAATTCTCGAACTCAAGAACAGAATCGGGAAGATGCCATTGTGCGTCTAAAAGCATGGATAGTCAGTGCCACTAAAAAACAAAAACCAAGGAAGGCAACCCGCATGAGTCGAGCAGTAAAAGCGAGGCGTGGCGAGGCCAAAAAGCAACAAAGTGTGAGAAAATCTATGCGGAAAAAAGTGGATATTTAACCTACTTTAGCCTAAAGTATAGGTCTTCAGCGACGTCGTTTCGTAAAATGAATGGAACATTCTACGTATTAATGAGTTAAATACGAAAAATATACGATTAAAGAATACGTTTTACGCTCAAGCTGTTATGGATATAAGGGAATTTCTTCAATGACACGGTCTGACATTATACCTATGGTACTTTTCGCTGCCATCGTTGTCTCGCTTGGGATAAATACGCCACAAGCGGCTAACGAAATAATAGCGAAACTCTTCGGTAAATCTATTTCAAATAGCGAACTACAACCTAGCCAAAGTGATGTAGATCGCTTCCAGTCTATTCTTAGTGACAAATCTGAAGTTGAGATCCGAAAACTTTTAGCTCAGCGTGCGTTAGGCACAAAAATTAGTGAATCTGTTATTGCTGACTTTGCCGACGAAAACAACATTGAGCCTTCAGAAAGCGAAGTTGAATCCGCTTATGCGGTTATTAAAACTTGGACAGTCGATTTAAGCCACAATGCTGAATATTCAGATGAAGAAGTTGAACGTTACCGTCTAGCCATGGCAGAAGGCATGGCTAAAAGTTGGAAAGTGTCTAAGTCACTGTATGAAACCTTTGGTGGAGATGTTGTATTCCAGCAAAGTAACCCGCTTACCCCCGTTGGTGCCTATAAGGATTTGTTCGAGCAATATCGCTCACAAGGCGAGTTTGTTATTTACGATCCTGTATTTAAAGCGGCTTTTTGGGAGTCGGTAAGAATGCGTTACTCTAATGTGCTTCCCCAAGAAAATATCGATTATTCATCGCCTTGGTGGGAAGCTGGATTAAATGCTTCTGGTGACTAAAAACCCCTTATAGCGTCGTTTTATATAACGATTAAAATATAATGAATTGAATAAAACACCCCGCTTAAAGCGGGGTGTTTTTGTTTGTGAAAATTTTTTAATTGTTTGTTTGGAATAAACGATGAGGTTCATTCGTTATTTAAGTGTCTTTGATGAAAAACAGGAAATAAACGAATGAACAAACTACATACTGCTTTAATTGTTGCATTAGGTGTTACTTCAAACGTGGCGTTGGCTCAGACTGTAGCTGCATCTGTTTCAGTGTCTAATAGCACCGGAACTTCAACCAATGGGTCTGGTGAGCAAGCAAGTTTTACCCAGTCAATGTCTTCACAAACTTCCGCTTTGGCAAATGTAGACGCACAGTCAAATGCGGTTACCGACACTAAGGCTAGCCCTGAAACTGGCAGCGAAACGCAAAACGCAGACCAAGCTGATGCTACTGCCACTACTAACGACACATCAGAAGCATCTGATGAAACAAGCGGTGAAATCCTCACTCAGCTCACCAGTACGCAAAGTGCTCTTGAAGGTAGTGTTGCGGCAACGCAGAGCATTGCTACAAATGCTTCAGGAGCCTTAGATGTCGCTACTTCTGCCGCCACTGACGTGGTATCAGGGGTAGTTGATAGCAGTGTATCGCAAGCGGCTGATGTCAATGGCATGGTGTCTTCAATATTAACCCAGTCGGTTGAAGCGGTAGCGCAATCACAGGTTGAAGGTAGTGTGGCTAACCAAGTATCTGGTCAAGTAAGTGGGCAAATCGAAAATACGGTTTCAACCACTGTTGAAAACACAGTAAGCGGAAATATTGCTGGCATTCTAAACCAGTAACAATCACGCAGATTAATGTGTTCGACGCACCGTGAACAGCCGCCATCCTCGTTATTCCTACCACTATGAAGGTTATAAAAGTAGGAGGGTGGCGCTATTCCCAGCCCCACCTTTAATTCCATGCGTTAATTCCGTGCGTTAATTCCGCGATTATTCGATTTAGTAGGAAACCTGCATGAGCCTTAAAACCCCCATACCATTATTAAGTGTATCTATTGCCTTGAGCTTGATTGGCAAAATTGCCATGGCGAGTCAGTCAGAAAACAGCACAGAAACTGTCGAGCACAAGATGATAATAGTGAATGGAGAAGCCTATATTGGTGCTCATCACGACTCAAACGTTAACGTTAGTGAACTTGATACGAATACCGACACATCAGACTCAGCAATAAAAGGAAATGCGAAGCTGAAGGTAGCCCTAACGCCTAGCGATAAATGGCAAATCACTGCGTCTGCACAGCATAGTGAAACTCGCTACAACGAGCTGCCGGATTTTGACCTAGCTATTACGACCTTGTCGGGTGAGGCGAGCTATCAATCGCCCTGGGCTAAAATTGGTGTTCATCACTACTATGCAAACGCCGACCTTAATAACAATGCCTTTCTTACTTATCAACAAAGCGGCATTTCACTGGCCAACAGTGCGTATATCCAAGGTTATTGGCGTCTAAGTGTAGATACCATTGATAAGTCGTTTGAATCGGTGCCAGAGCGCGACGCTGAGTCGCTATCTAGCCGCTTTGATGGTTTTTGGTTTTTTAAAAACCAAAGCTTTATCCAATTAGGCGCGAAATATCAACATGAAGATGCGTTGGCTCAAGCGTTCGACTATACCAGCCATGGTATTGGCGCCAGCTATACCTACCCGGCCAATTTGTGGGGTAAAGCGCTCGACATCAAGCTCGGCTATGAAATGGAGAGTAGGCATTATGGTAAAGGTAGCCAGAGCAGTGAACCTGCCGCTTCAGGAGCACCTTTTAGTGAGTTTGAACAACAAGAAGATGGGCGACGAGAGGACAATAGGCATGTCTTCAAAGCGAGCATAGAATATGCGGCTATGGAAAACGTAGATTTTATCGTAAGCACGCAATACAAAGACTATGGATCAACCCTAGTGTCAGCAGACTATCAAGAAACACTAGCTGAACTTGGTGTTAGGTTTCACTTCTAATCGCGCATTGGCACTCACTTTTGGTTTCATTACTGGAGAATACCTACTCCAAACACCGGGTCCCGTCCCGGTGCTCCAGCATCTATGGCTTGGTCGCGTAATGTGGCCAACGCTTGGGCCTGATTTGAGCTCGCACGAAATAGGCAGGCATAGCGGGCTGAAACGAAAGGCGTTGCCATCGATGTGCCGGTCTCACGGCTAATCGTACCATCTGGATGTGCGACTTCGACGGAAACGCCGCTGGCCGCAAAATCAACATAGTTACCTTGATTGGCCCATCGATAGATAGCCTGTTTTCTGTCTACCGCCGTTACCGCAATAGTTGACGGGTATGCTGCCGGAAACAAAGGTGGTGAGGCTGGTCCTTCGTTTCCAACGGCTGCAATAATTTGTATCCCTTGTTCGCTAATTTTTTTTATAACGTTAGCAAGTACGGGGTTTTCTGGCCCCGCTAAGCTCATATTAATCGCATCAACATGCTTGGCGACTAAATAATTAAGACCATCAATTAATGATAATAAGGTCGCGCCCTGACTAATACTGTTACGCGTATAAAAAACGCTGGCGTTATAAAGATGACTACCTGTGAGCATGTTATCTGCTAATAAGCTGGCCACTGATGTACCGTGTAACTGGGTAGTCGGCAACGCTTGTGGAAGAAAAGACTGCTGTTCAATAACAAGGTGTTTTAGTGTCTGGTGGTTGTGCGCAATGTTGGTATCTATCATTCCAATTCGAACAGGTACTTGGCAAACTTTTGGCTTACCAGTAGTTGCAATACTAGCTTGCTTGTCTTGGCTGTTTTTCTGGTTTTCAAGGGGGGCAGGATTTTCAGGGATTTCGTAAGTCTCTGGGCTCTGTAGTTCGCCCATGTTTTGCGCTAAATAGATGTGATTTCGGCCTACTTGTTCTTTTAGTGATGTTGGTAAGTTGTTTCTTATTTGAGACAGTTCATCAAGGTTAGCACTAACCTTTAAACGGTAAACCCACTGGTCTATGGCGGTTAGATAGTGAGATGATTCAATCGTGATGTCGGGGTGAGAAAAGTGAGTTTTGTCAGCCTCGCTACCCACAACCAACCACTCGCTTTTTACCGCTAAAAATCCGTCAGAGGCTTTTACTTCTTTTAGTACAAGATTGCCCGCAGGCGAAGTAAGACTAAGGGGGGATGGAACAGTAAATTGCGGGGCAGGTATGTCGGTTAAGGTTTTAAAAGTACTGTCAACACCTTGCTCTACCTGGTTTTCAAGCACATCTCGCACGGTCCCAACATCAACGGGTACTTTGTCAATAATAGGATTAACAGGCTCGATTATTTGACGACCAATAGTTAACTGGGCACGAGCATCCGAGCTTACTATGCTACTTGATGAAAGTATTAAGCCACTTACTATTAACTGACAAAGCGATCTGCACATCATCATTTTACCTCACTTGCTTTGCGGCTGAGTCTATACAGGCAACTCACAGCCTTGCTTGCGTATTGCTCACCACGCGTGACTCACATAATCGATAAATAAAGCTGGCATAAAACGTGCCCTTATCGATGGATAACCCTTTTCTAGTACTTAGTTAACGTTTGTTGGTAAAAAAAATTCCCTACCGTTGGGAATAAATCACGGCGCCAAACGTTAACCATGTATAAAGCGTAATTTCATAGGAAAATGTATGAAAGAAGAAGTGTCTGAACTCGTTCCATCATTAAGAAAGTTTGCGTTTTCACTTACGGGCAATATACATGATGCTGACGATTTACTGCAAAATACAATTGAGAAACTACTGACTAAACCTCTGCCACAAGATGCCACGTTAATGGCATGGGCATTTCGAGTTTGCCGCAATTTATGGATAGATGAATATCGAGCGCAAAAAGTAAGAGCAAGTGCGGCGGTTAACCCTGAATTGCAGGCGCAGGATGAGGCGCACTTGGATGAAGCGCTTTCAGGCGGCATTACGTTAAAGCAAGTGAGTAAAGCTATGGGGGAATTACCCCCAGAGCAAAGAGAGACCTTGTCACTTATTGCGATTCAAGGCATGAGCTACTCAGATGCTTCAGAGGTCCTTGAGGTACCGGCGGGGACGATTATGAGCAGGCTTGCTAGGGCACGAAGCAAACTCAGTAATGTGCTAAATCCACAACAGGAGGTGGTGCTATGATTATATCTGACGAAATGCTTTCAGCATTTTTAGATGCAGAACTTAGCAATGAAGACATGGAATACGTGAGAGCGTCGATTGCCAGTGATCTCGCTTTGTCAGACCGTTTAGCGTCTTTGGCACAGGTAGACATGATGGTGAAAGCGGCAGCTGATGCGGCAACGCAAAAACCTTTACCTAATAGCGTAGTGGCTATGCTTGCAGACGATGTTTCTTCAGAAGCCTATCTTGAGCAAGCGGACTTCGACTCAGATCATGTAAGTTCAAGTCATGCAGGTGAGCGCATGCCACGCAATGTAACCTCGCTTAATCGCAAGCCCAAAGAATCTAGACGTAGTGGGAAGTGGAAAGTACCTTTATCGTTAGCGGCAGGTGTGGCGTTAGTGGCAGGACTAACCTGGATGCAATCGGAGCAGACAGCCCCCCTTGACCCAGCAAGCACTTCGTCAACGAATAGCCATTGGGCGAATGTATCTAAAGCCCTCGATAATAATTTAACGGGCGAGATGATGGTGACCGATGCGGGTATGGAAATAGTGCCACAATTGTCGTTTATGAATAATCAATCTCAGTTGTGTAGGCAGGCGCAGATACAAGGTGAAGATGAACTGAATATCATGATTGCATGTAAAAATGGTCAGGGCATTTGGCAACTTCACGCCAGTAAGCTGATAACAGCGGGTCGCGATAAAAGTGAGTATCAAACAGCAAGTGCCAACAAAGTACTTGATGAAGAGATAGGTTTGTTAATGGTGTCCACACCATTAAATAGAGAGCAAGAGAAGCAAGCTATTAATCATGGATGGCAGTCTAAGGCTGCCGAAGGAGTAGTTAATGAAAACTAAATTTATAGCGTTTCTAGCAGCGATAGTAATGACAGGGTGTGCGAGCCAACCCGATTACCGACAGGCGTCTAACGGCGGTTTTGGGTATACCGAAAGCAAATTAAGCGAAACCCAATACCGTGTTCACTTCAAAGGCAGAGGGTCGGATAAGAGTAAAGCCATGGATTATGCCATGTACCGCTCGGCGGAATTGACCTTACTAAAAGATTACGATTGGTTTGTAGTAACCGACCGGGAAACCATGGTAGATAAAGAGCGTGTTCAAACATCACCTCAGGTTGGCTTTAGCCAACGTTATGCAAGGGTAACTGAGTGTGGCGTTATTACTTGTAGAACCTCTTACCATCCTACAACCCAGTTTGAATCTGGTATCTTTGTAGGCGGCTCACAAAAAAGCGAAATCGAAAGTATTTTGAATATTGAGATGGGAAAGGGTACTCGACCCACCTCGGCTACCAGCTTTGATGCGAGAGAAATCAGCAACAACTTAAAGCCTGATACGGAATCTTGATGCTAAGTCCTGACAAAGGGTTTTAACCCTGAAGGCTAGATTCTTTTATACATAAAAAAAGCCCCAAATGGGGCTTTTCTTGTATTGCAAGCCATTAGGGCTTGGGTGAAGTGCCTAATTGAAATGGCTGTCCACTTCTTTTTCGGCTTCTTCACGGCTTTTGCCGTACGCTTGTTGAATCTTGCCTACTAGCTCTTCACGACGACCGTCAATCACGTCTAGGTCATCATCGGTAAGTTTACCCCATTGCTGTTGTACCTTACCTTTCATTTCTTTCCAGTTGCCTTCGATACGATCATTGTTCATATGTTGCTCCTTTAAAAAGAATAACCGAGTGGTTATTGTGAACTGCACTTAATAAGTAGCAATCCTCGTTCCAAAGATTAACGTCTTGATCAATATGGACTTTCGTTGATTTCTATAAAGGAGCTATTGCCAGCGCCCTGCATTATTTACAGGGCGCTGAAAGTCGTACAGGGTTTTATGCTTACGCGGCACAGCAAAATCGTTGCTTAAATGCTAATTAGGCAAGCTGTTTCGCAAAGGCTTCAACATCTTGGCGTTTATCTATCTTATGTTGATCTTCACTGCGGCCTTCACGCCAATAACTACTGATATAAACTTGGCTGTGAGGTACCTGTTTTTCGTCTTTTAGCCACGAACGAATTTTTCTCATCTGTGAAAATTCACACGCAACCCATACCGCGGGCGTTCCCTGTGGCCAGTTAGTGCGCTGCAAGGCGTCAGACAAGGTTGCTTCTTTTTTAGATACCCACTGAATCGATACGCCTTCAGGTTTTTCTAGCACCGTGGCATCCAATTCATGTTCAATAGCAATAACGGCAATGCCTTTAGTATGGCTGGGAAGCGCTTGTAAATAGTTGCGAATACTAGGCAGTGCAGTCATATCGCCTGCGAAGAGCACCCACTCGTAGTCTTCAGCTAACGCTTTACTGCTGCCGGGGCCTGCAATCGTTAGCTTATCGCCTTCTTTTGCACTTAGCGCCCATGCTGCCGCGGGGCCAGTCACCCCATCTTTAACATGCACTACCATATCGATGGTCATTTGAGCTTTTTGTCTATCGAAGCTATTTATTGTGTAGGTTCGCATCGCAACGGGGCTATCTTTCGCAGGCTTTACTATAGGGTTGCCATTTAAATCAAAAAGTAATTTAACGTAGGCGCCAGGACGAGTTTCTGGAAAGTCTTCTAATGTAGGGCCGCCAAGGACAATACGTTGCATGTTGGGTGTTACGCGGAAGGAATCGATAACTTCAACAACACGAGGTGCGGGTTTAGACATGATTTTCTCCAAATAGGACAGTGGCAAGAGTCTATTTGATAATGGTTCTCATTTCCATTTCTAAGATTGGGATGAAACCTAGCTAATAATTCTGGTTTTTAGAAAAGTAGGTAGTAATACGCAAGAGAGGAATTTTATTACAGGCAAAAAGAAAGGGGCTAAAGAGCCCCTTAAGAAAAACACAACATAACTTGGAAAACACATTTACACTTCACAAAGCCAACACACTAAATGACTCCATGTATTAGTAAGAGCGGGGAAATAAAGAAAAGTTCAGCAAAATAGAAAAATAAATAAAAAAACTTTGAAACAATGATTTTTAGGGCTTCTTTGACCTTATATCTCATTGTTTTCAAAAGAAGGGCAAGGAATAAAAAATAAGTAAGTAAATAAAGCTACACGCAAAAAAATGCCCGCCAAAGGCGGGCCAAAATCAGAGGTATATAAAAGGCCGGGAAGGGCCTTAGAGGGGAGAGGCATGCTGTCGGGTGACAGCACACTAATAATATCGATGACATTACTAGTGTTCCTCAATATGGCCATTGCTGAAGGCATAATGCCGGGTCAACAGAGCCAAATAGGTTACAATCCTTTGTTGCACATGGACATCAATGTCTGTGCCAGTGATGTGGGTATCCAGCAGCAATCGCGATAATAGCGTTTGCAACTCTGCATCCTGCAGGCCTTTGTGACTTAATCCAAGTCACCATCACACTCAACTGGCGCAAAAACAGATAATCGGTCATTCACGTCAACAGCTTCCTTAAGCGAATCAACCCACTCCGTGGTGATTGCTTTGTCGACATCAATGTCAACCTTGCGCGTCATTAAGACGTATCCCTTTTCAACATCCGTGTTGGTGTTAAACGTATTTAACTTTCCGATAAACAACAGAGCGACTTTAACCTTGCTATCAATCCTTGCATCCTTGGCCGACGAATTTCCTTTTACGTCCAATGTTGTCAGCCTGCGCAGATAAAGTCTGTAATGCCATGGTTACCTTCGTGGTAACGGTATGCCTTCCTAGCATCATGTTTACATCTGTTGTTATCCGTTAGTCTAATTAATGCTAAACTCGTGCCAATCGTTAAAGGCAATTCAATTAATTTGTAAATAATTGATATATATCTATTTTGTTCTGTATTTCTACATGTTGGCACTTTATAAGCGTATGTTTAAGAAAATGGGTGGGAAAATTTTTCCTACCGCTATGTCGTTTCTTACCGACATGTACACGCAAAATTACACCTAAGGTTACTTTGCCTAAAAATGTGCTTGTTTACTGAACAAACCATAAATATAATAAAAATCTAATATATTGAGGTTTTTGATATGAAATTAGCAATCGATGTGCTTTTGCATGTAAGCACGCACAAAGGGCGATGGGTTTATTTTTTTCTCGCTGTTTTAACGGCATGTGCCGCTTTTCAAATGCGCCTGATTCAGATTGATACCGACCCCGAAAACATGTTGGCCGAATCTCATAGTGCTCGCACCTTTCACAATGAGGTAAAACAAACCTTCGCCATGCACGATGCGATAGTGGTTGGTCTGGTGGTAGCGGATGATCTTGCAAAAGGCGACGGGGCCAAAGACGGCGAGGCTAAAGACGATCAGGTCAAAGATGGCATATACTCGCCAGAAAACTTGGCGGCCATTCACCAAGTGACCAACCATGTGCTCGCCTTAGAGGGTGTTATTAGCCAAGACGTCATGGCGTTTTCAACGGTAGACAACATTAAGCAAGGTAGTGACGGTAGCCTGGAATTCTCATGGCTAATGGCCAGCCCACCTGAAACCGCAAGTGCAAGTGCACAACTACGAGATTCTATCGAAAAGCTGCCTTTATTGTACGATACACTTGCTGCCTCTTCAGGCAACGCTGCTGCTATCTATATTCCCATTGCCGATAAAAATGAAAGTTATCGCATTGCCCAAGATATTCGCGCTTATTTAGCGAATGTTGACACGGCTGGCCAATGGCACATCACAGGGTTACCTGTGGCTGAAGATCAATTTGGGGTGGAAATGTTTGTGCAAATGGCCATTGCTGCGCCTGCAGCAGGTGCTATGATTTTTATTCTTCTGTTCCTATTTTTTAGAAATTGGTCTCTTGTTACGGCACCCATGATAGTGGCGATGGGCACGGTTATCATTACCATGGGGGCTCTCATTGGTATGGGGTTCACCGTGCACATCATGTCTTCCATGATCGCCATTTTTCTAATGCCTATCGCGGTAGTCGACTCAGTACACATATTGTCTGAATTTTCCGACCGTTATAAACCTGGTGAAAACGCGGGCAAAGTGATCACTCAAGTAGTTGAGCACTTATTTAAGCCCATGCTTTTTACGTCGCTCACCTCGTCAGCAGGTTTCTTCTCCTTAATGCTAACGCCCATTCCTCCTGTGCAAATCTTTGGCGCTTATATTGGGTTTGGTATTTTGCTGGCATTTTTGATTACCCTTACTTTTATTCCTGCTTATATATCTCGAATGTCGCCCGCAGCATTAAACAAGCTTCAAGTAGCGCTGCATCAAAGTGAAGAAGTAGGCAATAGTGAGGGTAGTAGTACTTTTCTAAAGCGTACCGTTAATAAACTGCGCTATATTGCGCTGAACCACCGAGCGCTAATTATTGCTGTATTTGGTGCTATCACCCTTGTATCAGCGTGGGGTATTACGCAAATTAATATCAACGACAACCCTGTGCGTTGGTTTAAGCAAGACCATGAAATAAGAGTGGCAGACAAGGCATTAAATGCAGAGTTTGCGGGCACATATAACGCCTATTTGGTGATTACAGATACCAATGAAAGCACTGATGCAAGCAAGATGTTAAACGAGGCACAATTACCTGCTAGTTTAGATGAGTGGGTTGAGCAAACCCAAGCCACGATAAACGAGAGCGACGATGCTAACAAAATGTCGGAACTTGCCATGCGTATTGATGATGCGCTGTTTAGCAACCTCAACGATGATGAACAAACGGCGTTAGAAAGTTTATTGCAGGTCGTTGATGCCGCAAATGGGCATGCCAATACCTTCCAACAGCCCAAGGTGCTTAAGCATATTGAAGGGTTGCAGTCGTACTTGGCTACCCAACCTTTAATTGGTAAAACCCAGTCTTTGGTTGATGTCGTCAAAGTGGTGAACCGTGAGTTACGCTCAGGCAACGAAACAGACTATGCATTACCCGCCAACAACCGAGGCGTGGCACAAACCTTAATGCAATATCAGTCTTCCCACCGTCCGCAAGACTTGTGGCATTTTGTTACGCCGGATTATCGCCAAACGCTGATTTGGTTGCAGCTAACCAGTGGTGATAATCAAGATATGACGAATGTAATTTCGCTTGTAGAAGATTACTTTGCGAAGAATCCATTACCACAAGGGCTAAGCTACGACTGGGCAGGTAAAGCTTACTTAAATGTGGTGTGGCAGGAAAACATGGTAACAGGCATGTTGGAAAGTTTGCTTAGCGCTTTTGTCATTGTGTTTGTGATGATGGTATTGCTGTTTCGTTCTTTTGTTTTTGGTGTGCTTGCCATGCTCCCCCTTACCATCACTATTACCTTTATTTATGGCCTTATTGGCATTGTAGGCAAGGACTACGACATGCCTATTGCCGTGCTATCGGCGCTCACCTTAGGCTTATCTGTCGATTTTGCTATTCACTTCCTTGCTAGGGCGCGGGAAATTTATAAAGAAACGGGCAGTGTGCCAGAAACATTAGACGCTATGTTCGATGAGCCAGCTAGTGCGATAACGCGCAATGCGTTGGTAATAGCACTGGGCTTCACGCCTTTATTGCTAGCGCCGTTAGTGCCTTACATAACGGTGGGTGTTTTCTTAGCGAGCATCATGGCGGTATCTGCCTTGGTGACTTTGTTGGTCTTACCCTCGGCCATGGTATTTCTAAAACGTTGGGTTTTCAAAGGAGCTTAATATGCGTAATTCAATGCTTCAAATCGCTAAAGTTAGTTATGTTTCTTCTCACATAACGGCGAGCAAGACGGCAGTTCGTATACTCGCCGCTACTATGATGGTGTTAGGTATTTTTGGAAGTGCTAGTGCATCTGCCGTTGAAGAGGATATCGCCAGTATTATTGCAAAGTCAGAAAAGGCCGCCTATTACGCTGGTGGTGACGGTAAATCGATGGCTCGAATGATTATCGTAGACAGCCAGGGCCGCAAGCAAATGCGCCAATTCACGATTCTGCGCAAAGACGTGCTAGACAATGAAGGCACTGAAACGGGCGATCAAAAAATGCTGGTGTTTTTCAGCCGTCCAACCGAAGTAAAAGGTACGGTGTTTAGAGTTGAAAAGCGCACCAACATTAATACTGATGACGATCGTTGGTTGTATTTACCCGCCCTTGATTTGGTGAAGCGAATAGCCGCGGGTGATAAACGCACCTCGTTTGTCGGCTCTCATTTTTTCTATGAAGATGTGTCGGGTCGGGCAGTGTCAGAAGACAACTTCACAATGCAAAACACTACCGACACTCACTATGTGTTGCGCGCAACGCCTAAAAATGTAGGTAGCGTAGAGTTTTCCCACTATATAGTAGAGATAGATAAGCAAACCTATTTGCCCACGCTGATCAACTTTTTCAAAGGGGATGATAATTACCGCCGAGTCGAAGCCGTGTCAGTAGAAACAGTTCAAGGCTACCCGACGGTAGTGCGAAGCAAGGTGTCTGATTTAGCATCAGGCGGCTATACCCTAATGGAATTTCGCGGTATTCAATACGATATTGCGTTGCCAGACAGCGTATTTAGTGAGCGTAGTTTACGCGTGCCACCACGAGAGTTTGTGGAGTAATCGTGATGCGGGGAAAGAAATTACGTGGACTAGCGCTACTGGCAGCAGCGTTGTTGGAAACAAGTGTTTCACTTCCAGTGTATTCACAAGAACTCAAGAATGAAATTGCGAAAGACGTACCCGTCAAAACTGAACAAGTTGATAACCCAGAGGCTACTAGCGACGATAATTTGGAAAATGAAGGCTGGGACGATGACAGCTGGAGTGACGATAATTGGGACAACGAAGACTGGGGCGAGCAGGGCAAAAACGCCACCGCTTATACCTTTAGTGGATTTGTCGAGCTAGCGGCAGGAAACCGAGTGGCGAATGATACTACCGTTGCTTCTAGCAGCACCTTACGAGATGCAAGAGTGCAACTGCGCGCCGATTATACGCTAGCAGCATCGAAACTCAGTTTTCGTGGCGATGCGTGGTATGACGGTGTTAAACATCAACGAGAATTTCAGATACGTGAGCTAGCATGGCAAGGCAACCTAGCTGCTTTGGGCCAATGGGGCAATGCTTTTGACTTAAAAGTCGGGCAGCAAGTACTTACTTGGGGAACTGGCGACTATGTGTTTCTTAACGACCTTTTCCCAAAAGATTACCAGTCATTTTTCTCAGGCCGTGATGATGAGTATTTAAAAGCGCCCAGTGCCTCTATTAAGTTATCGGGTTATTGGGAGGCCATAAATATAGATGTTGTGGTGACGCCTGACTTTGAACCCGATATTGGTATTACAGGAGAGGTGTTTTCTTTTTTTAGCCCCGAAGTAAATGGAAATGTAGCGCCAGCGTATTCGGTAACTCATGCTAATACGCCAAGCGGTAGTGAAGTGGCGTTGCGGGCGCATCGCACGTTTAGCAGTTCGTTTGGGAGTGTTGAGGCTGCGTTATATGGCTATCGAGGCTATACCAAGCAACCCACGGCCGTTGATGAATTGGGTGCGCCGCGCTATAGCCGCTTAAATGCCATTGGCGCCAGCGTAGTTATGGCCTTGGGCAAAGGGATTGCAAATGCAGAGTATGCATATTACCGGAGTGTGGAAGACAGCGAAGGTACGTTACCATCAGTGAGTAATTCGCAGAGCCGCTTCTTACTTGGGTACAGCCAAGAAGTGATGGTGAACGTAACCGGCGGTGTGCAGTGGTATACCGAAGCCATTCAACATCATGATGCGTTATTGACCCATTCAGCCTACCCAGAATTTGAGCAAGAAGCGTATCGCCATTGGGTAACTACTCGCCTTACATGGCAGGCGTGGCGACAAACCCTTACCCTTAATAGCTTTTTGTTTTACTCCCCCACCGACAACGATGGTTACTTGAAAGCTAGCGCAAGTTATTCACCTACTGATAAGTGGCAGGTTCGAGGCGGAGTAAACCTATTTAGTGGTGATGAACCGCATACTTTCTTTGCGCAATTCGAAGACGCCAGTAACGTCTATTTTGCGTTTAGGTATTTCTATTAAGGAGTGGAAAAGCACTGCTACAGCCGGAATGCGGTAGCAGTGACAGAACGCGAGTTACCAAGAACCATACATAGGGTTAGGTAAAATAAACAAGCTAGTACCGACTTCAGGCAGTATTGCTGGAAGATAAGCATCTTCTTGCGTTACGCCTTGAAAATCTTCAATGTTATCGCCAATTTGCATAATAATATTATGTGGTTTGTTCCAGCCATTAATTGCAGTGTCATTAGTTATTGAGCAAGCTGGCGAGCCTTGTTTTACGGCATTACGACGACGGTCTTTATCGTTCACAATGTACTTATGATCAACGGCATCTTTGTCTGCAGGTAGTCTGCCCATAATACAGGTGTTGCTTGGTGTAAGCGGCAAGCCTACAGCCAATAGGTTGTTCCACGTGTGGCTGTCTAAGGTTTTATCGCGGTTAGTAATAAGTGCAATCTTTCCACCTCTTTCAATCACCGTTGCTAGAAACTTATCTACACCGGGAACCAAAGTGGCTTCTTCTCTCTTTATCCATGCATTCCAGCTTTCGCTTGAATAACCCAAGCCTTTTGACTCACGCTCTTCTTGATAAAGGCTGTTATCAAGCACGGTTTCATCTACATCTAGCACAATTACGGCCGGCGTTTGCTGACTTTCAAAGGTCGCAGGCAGTGCGGCAGTAGCCTGTTTATAAACATAGGCGCTAAGAAGAGGATACTCTTTGCTCTGACGTTGGTATTTCACTGAGTTTGATAGAGAAAACGACGCTTCTGGTGCGGTGGCCGCGGCGGTATCAGCCTGTTTTGTGGTGACACATGCCGATAGCGCACTTAGCGCCAAACAAGACACGGCAATAGGTCGCAGTGCGGTCTTAAGAGAAGTAGAAGCAGTGGTAAACATGTTTATAGTCCTTGCTTAGCGTTAACAGTCTGTATTCGCCAATGAAAATTTTGATGCGTTACTTTGACACAAAACCTTCCGGCTTCAAAATAAAGGTAACTTGTCCGAGCATCGTTTTGTCGTATTGCTGACAAAATTCGCCATATTTTACAACATGGTATATGAGGCCAAGCGCTAAACACCTTAGGCAAAGTCGAGTAAGTCGGTACCAAAGAAGTTATCGATAATGCACCGCCATTCACCGCTGTCGTTTCGCTGCATCACATAGACGGCTCGCTTTCCGTCACAAGGTAATGCATGAGGAGCGGCTTTTGGCACTAAGTAAAGCTTAGCGATGACTAACGCCACATCGCCCGCTTCAATCACAATCTCATCGCCGGTGGTAACGATATGCTCTGGCATGTATTTGTGTTGGAAGGTTTGTAGTGCGCTAACACAATCGTGCTGGGCTGTGCCCTTTAATGGGGTTGATATTACCTTGGCGTTATCGCCATAGCATGCGCTAACCGAATCAGGATCGTTGTCGTTTACCGCGTTGTGCAAACGGGCTAATAACTGTGTGATGTTGTTCATGGCTGTCGTCTCGTTTGTTTTTACCGCGAAGACAGACTTAAGAAAAACCCGCCTTGGCGGCGGGTTTTAGTGATGTTTTACGTACGCACTAACTTTCCCGCCAATTATTAATAATAATAGCGAGGAGGATAATTGAGTTTAACGCCAAACCTTGGCGCGGTGCAAAAAACAGCAATGTGCGCAATGTCATACCCGCAGTATTTAATTTGCCGAATAAAAAGTCAACGACTTTGTTTTACTACACTGGTTAGTGAGGGTCATGAAGCAGGCTCTTCACCCGCCCTCAGGAATTTTGTTTAAGCGCATGCTCCGCTGCCGCATCCCTGCGGCAGAGGGTCATGAAGCATACTCTTCACTCTCACTCGGAAACTTTACTTTGCGGTGTGAACCGTCAAAGCGTCACACGCTGGGACAGTGTGTATCAACGTATACCTTTAGCTGGTGCTAAACAAAACGCCATGGGTGGTATAAAACAAGATGGTAAAAGTGATTTTGTCATTGGGGATGGTGACAGCAAACGGGCTGCTGTGTATGTTAGTGTTATTGAGTTGTAGATGTAGAATTATTCAGCGCAACGTCAAGATAACCATCAATGCCTGGTGGCCCTGCGTATTTTCATGGCGTGGCGAAAAGAGCAAAAATATAACGAGAGTATTAGCTAATGGATAACCTAGTAGTACCTATGTTTGCCCACGTTTTATGGTGTGCCTTTCTGTATATGCTTTTAACTTTCGTGAGAGCGCCAAAGGTGTGGGGGATAGGCCGCAATGACGATGGCTCCAATCCATTCGATGCTATTCAATCTAAAATCAGCGCTAATTTAAGTAACCAATTCGAGTGGCCGCTATTTTTTCATGTCATTTGCGTTGTATTAATAGTTAAAGGGCTTGAGTTACAGCCTATTTATATAGCTCTTGCTTGGGTCTTTGTTGTAGGGCGAATAGTACATAGCATGGTGCAAATAATGACGTCGAACATAAAATTACGAGGCATTGTTTTCATGCTTAATTTCTTGGCTGTTTTGGCAATGTGGGGCTTGTTCGTTGCTGAAACTGTGGTTGTACAAAGCTAGCGTAAAGTCACAACAAGGATTCTTATGACAAAAATAGTCGTGTTCGGTAATTCAGGTTCAGGAAAGTCGACCTTGGCCAAGAACTTGGTAAAGGTTCACCACATCGCGCATTTAGATTTAGACTCGGTGGCCTGGGCGCCCTCAAATTCGATCACAAGCCCACCTAGTCGTATGCCTATCAGCGAATCGACAGTGCTTATTGAACGTTTTTTAACTGACAATACATCGTGGGTTATTGAAGGGTGTTATTCCGATTTACTCGCTGAAGTACTGCCTCGTGCCGATGAACTTATATTCTTAAATCTACCCATGAAGCTTTGTGTTGAAAACGCTAAGGCGCGCCCTTGGGAGCCTCATAAATATGAATCTAAGCAAGCGCAAGATGCGAATTTAGACATGTTGATAGACTGGATAAAGGAATATGAAAATAGAACGGATACCTTTTCCAAGCAAAGTCATCAAGCCCTGTACGATAGCTTTTGGGGAGCCAAAACCATGTACACCTCAAACAACCACAGCGAAGCACCATGACCTACGATGTGTTTAATCATTTTTGTGGTGGCTTAAAGGCTACAACTTATGTAATGCAATGGAATAACTCCCATGTGTGGAAGGTGGGGGGTAAAGTATTTGCCATAGGTGGCTTGAGTAAGACTGGTGAGCCCGCGTATATCTTTAAAACCTCAGATCTTAACTACCACTTTTTGAGTGAGAAACCCGGGTATCGCCCCGCGCCTTATTTTGCGTCTCGGGGCATGAAATGGATCCAGCAATTTGGTGGCGCTGAAGCGCAAACTAAAATGGCCGGTAAACAAAGTACAGAAGATCTCGACGAAGAGCTTAGCTACTACTTACACGAGTCTTACAAAATAGTATCGCTAGGCCTAACTAAGAAAAAACAGAAAGAACTAGGGTTGAGCTAAGCTTATAGCTTTGACTATAACACTCAATTACCGGAAGATAGGGCGATAATTTAACATGGCCTGCCAATCGTTAAAGGCCATTAATAACAGGGTAAGACCATGCCAAAGGCAAGTGAAATTAAAAAGAATCACACCATCGTTTATGGTGGAAAAACATGTATTGTTAGAGATATCGAACGTTCAGTACCTCAGGGCCGTGCGGGTGGTAGTATTTATCGCATGCGTATGTACGACGTGGTTAGCGGCGCTAAGTTTGATGAAACATTTAAAGATTCAGACATGCTAGAAATGGCTGATTTGGTTCGTCGCCCTGTGATGTTTTCTTACATTGATGGCGACGAGTATGTATTCCTCGATAACGAAGATTACACGCCGTACCATTTAAACAAAGAAAGCATTGCTGATGAAGCTTTGTTTATTAATGAAAAGACCGAGTCTATTCAGGTGTTAATTGTAAGCGACGTGCCAGTGGCGCTAGATTTACCGATGAGTGTAGAGCTTGAAGTGACTGAAACCGATCCTTCAATTAAAGGTGCCTCTGCAACCTCGCGCACTAAACCTGCTACTTTATCGACTGGCCTAGTGGTTCAAGTGCCTGAGTACATCAGTACTGGTGAGTGGATAAAGGTAAATACCGAAGAGCGTAAATTCCAAAGTCGCGCGTAAGTTCACGATTATTAGTTGCGCCTTGTTGAGAATATTAAGGCGCAACTATCTCGTACTTTTGTGAGCTCCTCGCTTTAGCTTAAAAATCAAACGCGTACCAAAACTATACTTTATTGCCTTTCAAGTTATTCCCTCTCAATAGAAGCCATCGCTCCATAGACCAAAGCTCTGTAAACCAAAGCAACGCAAGTCAAAGCTACGCGCTGTCAGAACGCAAAATACAAAAACACATTCATCCCATAAGTTGTTTTCACTTACGCAATTACCCCTTAGTAAATTAGTCATTTAAGCCAGCACAGGGCAGTGTATAATTGATTAAACAGCAATGTTATAGCGTTACAAAAACAATCCGTTTTATATTAAAAGCTAGGTAAAAATATGAATTTTAAAACGTATCCTTGGGTCAGTATTGTCTCTTTTTGTATTTTATTAGCTGGTCACGGGGCAAGCGCAAAAGACATAGACGTTGCAGGCACTTTAGTAGCCGAAGGTAGCCGAGAAGACATAATCATTCCTGTGGGTGCTGGTGGAAATAACAGCGCAGAACTAGAAACCTTTATTCCTGTAACCGTTATTAATGGGGTTAAATCAGGACCTGTACTTGCGACCATCGCTGGCGTTCATGGCTATGAATATAATTCAATTTTAGCCACTGAAAAATGGCTGGCGAATATCGACCCTAGTACATTAACCGGCACTATTATTGCGGTGCGTGTGGCGCACATTCCTGCGTTTGAAGAAAAAAGTATTTACGTAAACCCTCATGATAGGAAAAACCTTAATAGAAGTTTTCCTGGCAAGGAAGATGGAACGCAGACTGAGCAAATAGCATGGAATCTATCGAACCACGTTATTGCAAAAGCCGACTTTGTTATCGACCTTCATAGTGGTGATGGAGCTGAATGGCTGGCTGGTTTTGTGGGGGTGTATGGTGGGCCGCTTTCAAGTAATTACAACCAAGCCATGTTAGTAGCAGAAGGGTTTAACTTCCCAAATATCGTGACTTACAAAATGAATACACAAAAACAAGTAGATACCCGCCGTTCGCTAAATCGCCAAGCGGTAGCTCATGGTGCCCCAACCATTTTGGTCGAAATTGGTGAAAACGGTTCGAAAAAAGAAGAACACGTAAACGCGATGGTAAAAGGGCTTGAAGAAGCCACTCGTATTTTGGGTATTACTTCACTTTCAACTATTAACAGCAGTAAAGTAGAGCTTACCTCGCAGGGCGCGTCTGCCAGTCGCTACTTTGAAGGGACTTTTTCGGTGCCGGTTAACTTTTCGGGTTTATGGTTTCCTGTAGTTACCACTGGGCAATTTCTGAAAAAGGGCGATACGTTAGGGGTAGTAAAAGACTATTTCGGCAATACGGTTGAAACCGTGATTGCACCTGAAAGCGGCTTTGCGCTATATGGGTTATCAGGGCCTTCAGTAAAACAAGGGCAAAGTATTATGACCATTGCTAAAGAAGTAAAATAAGACGCTTAGATCTGTGCTTAGCTTAATGAAATAGTGCAACTATATAAGGCAGTGGCATTCCCGCAAGCGGCAATTTAGCCACTGCCCATTCAACTAGATGTTTGCTACAACTGCGTTGTAGAAAGCTTCTGGGCTAGTTGCTTCATTTGCTGCAACTGATAGCGCCATTTCAGCACGAACAGCAGTAACAACATCAGCACGAGCCGCTTCGTTTACGTCTAAAATATCAAGCATTGCCGTTAGATGCGCGCCAGAACCTTGGCTAGTTTCTTCAATAACGTTGTTAAAGTTATTTTGAATGAATACCGCCGCAGTAGCCATTTTACCTTCACAAGAATCAGCAGATGATACTTTTGAAGAAACCGCAGTCGTACCTAAATCCCAAATGATGTTTGAAATGGCAGCAGCTGTGCCATTGTCATCAAAAATAGCCGCGCCAATACCACAGTGTTTCCACGGGTTGATGTTGTCGTCAGCCGATACGTTTCCAGCAATGGCAGTAGTCGTAAGAAGTGCAGCAAGCGTTAGTTTTTTAAACATTGTTATATTCCTCTGATTGTTATTAGTAATAATGTGAAATGAGCAAGCCGAAGTCAGTACCATGCTTGTTATCAATATTGGCTCTCACATCCCAGCGCTGATTAATTGAATATCGCGCGGTAATAGAGAGGTAATGTTGATCCTTCGATGGCTGGTTCACAAACCATTGTTGTCCTACTGCCAATGACATTGCTATTTCAGACGTAACATGTGCTACGCCTCCCACTTCTGAACCCACAGCGATAAAGCCGCCATTCAGATTAGAGCTGGTAATAGAAGTGCTGAGCGCGGCATAACCTACAAGGTTGTGACGAAAGGCCCAAGACTTCCCAATAAAACTATCGATATAACCTGCGCCGCAGTGGGTACAGTTGTTAGCCTGTTCTCTGTAGCCAAAGGCCAGTTTCCAAGCCCAATTGCTATCAAGTGGCAATCCAGATTCAGACGCATTAAGGTTAATAATTCGTACCGGCGTAAACTCTTTTACTGCCAACCCTTCACCCTCTAGGTAACGAAGACGAAGATTAAAGGTGGTTAGCTCAGAGTAAGGAATTCGCCCCGCATTCAGCGTGAGCAGATCGTAATAATTGGCCCTAAAGTTCAACTCTCCCGCCACGTCGCCTGATGGTGTGTCGTATAAACCAAGACCAATACGCGTGGTATCTTGTGCTTCATGAGGAGGGCGTCTATCTACGCTTTTCCAGTTTGGTTTAACGGGTGCCATAGCAAACCGTTTTATCATGGCTTGCCGCTTTTGTGCTTGTTGTATAGTGGTGAGGTCGTCTTCTTTTTGTTCTATAAAAGCAAAATAGTCGTAGAGGGTATCAATAACCCGTATTGCCGATGCGCCACCTAAAGCAGTAAGCTTAGCTTGTGTGTCTTCAGGTTCACTTTTTAATATTTGCAATAAAGTTTGCTGTTCTTTGTCCGTGAGTTGCTGCCAGCGATCGTAAAGTGTTTGCTGACGCGAACCATGGTAGATGACTTCATTAAACATGGGCCGGCTGCTCTGATGACGCTGCATCATTACCACTAAATCAAACGGCATTACCCATACCTTGTTAGGGGCAATCAGGGGTTCATCAAAAACTAAGCTGAGTAACTTTGCCAATTGATAGGCACAGTTCTGCTCAAAGAAGTAATAGGTCATGGTGGCATTTTCTAGCTCCCATAAATGGGCGAGCAGAAATTGAATATCGTGTTGCGATAGGGCAAGTTTATATTCCCACATATCGCGAAGCTCGGTTTCGCTGTAGGTTAAATGATGATGATGGTATTGCTGGTTAGAGAACTTGCCTTGATAGCCGCCTAAGATGCCTTTGGTAATGTAAACCAACTTGTTTTCATTATCGGGCACTTTGGCCCCGTAAGAGAAGGTGTTATCGAGTAATCCATCTGCCGACTCACCATTAAACTTTAAAAATACATGGCCAAACATCGACGCTGGGTTACCTAAGTAACCGGAAGCAAAAATTAGGCTGGCGCTGTGAGTAGAGAACGTATTTAAGTATTCTTGATACTTTGGGCATGCCACGTCAGGGAAGCTAATTGAGGGTATATGTTTTTCGATAAAACGCTTACGTGCGGGAAATTGGCATTGGCGTTTTGGGGTTTGCGAAAAGGCGCGAATAGTTGCTTCAAGTTCTGAAAGTGGATCTTCAAAGCCATTTTCGGCTAAATAGAAGTTACTGTTATTGTGGTTAAGTGTTACCGCTGTTTGTTCAGTATGTAATAACTGTTTCCACACGCTGTGCGATGCAAGGTTATTTATATTTTGAGGCGCATTGTTAGCGTAAGCTAGCGTTACGGTACAAAAAAATATAATGCAACAACGGGTGAAAAAGGAATACAACGTCACTTCCTAAACTAAATCCATGTAAATTCGCATCAACGATGTAGAGACATACCGTTTCGTTGCGCAGTGAAGATTGCAGAATATGCCTGCGCTAAAGTGCATATACAAGTTCAAATAACAGATAATTTGTTACGAATTGCTACTAGGTGCCTTAAATTTGTCTTCAGAAAAGACAAGCTGTAATACGCTGTCTTCAACTTGTTTACGCTGGGGCCAATACAAATGAATAAACCGAAAAGGGGCTGTGCTTGGATCTCATTACTTATTGGCTAACCGCTGATGGTGCTATTTCATTAACTACCGCAGCCGTGTTGATTACCACCTCTACCATCACGTCCTTAATAACTGCCACCTTTGGGATTGGCGGCGGTGTTTTGCTTATTGCGGTAATGGCGGGAAGCTTGCCAGTTTCTGCACTTATTCCTGTGCATGGCTTAGTACAGCTAGGTTCTAACGGCAACCGAGCGTTAATGACCTTTCGGTATATTGACTGGTCCATGGTGAAGTTCTTTTCATTTGGGGCGCTGTTAGGGGCTGTGGTGGCGACGTTTATTGTGGTGCAATTGCCTTTAGTGGTTATTCAATTTGCTGTGGCGGGTTTTATCTTATTTTTGGTGTGGGGCAGCAAACCGAAGGCGCAAGAAATGCAACCTGTAGGGCGAAGTTTAGCAGGGTTAGTTACCACGTTAATCTCCATGTTTGTTGGCGCTACTGGGCCGCTAGTTGCCGCATTTGTGCATCGGAACAATTACAATAAAATGCAGATAACCGCCACCATGGCCTCGTGCCTTACCTTTCAACATGGTTTAAAAGCGTTTGTGTTTACCTTTGTAGGGTTCTCCTTTTTTCAATGGTTAGGATTAATTTTTGCCATGATTATAAGTGGTGCCGTGGGGACTTACGTGGGGCTAAAAGTACTCAAGAAAATTCCAGCCGATAAATTTCTCGTGCTGTTTAAAGTTATCGTTACCTTATTAGCAATCCGCTTAATTGTGCAGGCAATGTCTGATTTAGTGTAGGCCAACTTATTCGTTAGTTTTTCTGTATGAATTCGCCGGGTGAGAGAAAAAGGCACATGCTCGCGCCTTTTTCTCTTTATGCTTGTTATTCTATTTTTCACGCTAACCCGCTAATTGTGAGGGCTAGCGCGTAGCGGAATTTAAAAGCGGTAGCTCGCTGATACCTGCCATTCCCTACCTGTACCCGGTAATTTATCCCCTACCGCAATATCGGCACCTGATACGCGGTTAACCCCCGCTGTATGAGCGGTGTAGTACTTATCAAGCGCATTTTGAAGCTGTGCCGACACGCTAAAGGTTTGAGTAAACTGCCAGCGTGCCCCCAAATGTATAAGCCCGTAACCTGCTGTACTACTTTCGTTTTGTAAGGCAGAGGTATGATTTTGTGCGCCCACTAAATGCGAGGTGACCGACAACATAAGTGGGGATTGCATAAACTCGCTTTGCCACTCTATACGCGTCGTCAATTGCTCAGGTGCAATACGAAATAGCGCATCGTCTATGTCGTCTCTATTACCATGGCTCAAACTTGCTGTAGACGTTAGAAGCAGGTTGTCAGCTAGCTTACCGTTAATCGTCACGTCTAGTCCTTTAATAACAGCGTCTGTATTGATCCATTGAAACGGCGTATCTGATCCCATCATAGTCGAGAACATAATAGCAGCCGCATTACTGCTCGGTGTGCCAGCAATGTAGTTTTCTATGTCTTGGTAATAAAGCCGGGGTGAAACGGTCCAATCATTTTCGCTGTAGCTGATACCAAATTCAATCTGGCGAGCGGTTTCATTATCAAGTTCCAGATTACCAATATAATTGAACCCGTCAGCCATGCCACCTGTAATGCCTAATGGTAACCAGGTGTAACGTTCGTAATAGTTGGGCGCACGGTTCTTTTGCGATACACCCGTAAATACCGTCACCGTGTCGCTAACGGGTATTTGGATGGTGGCCGTTGCATCTAGCATATTGTAGGTTTCACTACGTTCGGCATTGTTGAAGTTTGACGCGAGCGTGGCTACCGCATCGTTCATCATAACCATGTTAGAGCCTATCGCATCGGCATCCATGTCAATTTGGGTATAGCGAAGGCCAATTAAATAGTCAGCGCTATTGGTCACACGATGCCACTCGGTAAAGCCACTGAAGGTATCGCGGGTAATATCGGTGTAGTTGTTAATGTAAAAAGCGCTGTTATTTGGGTTGGTAATAACCGAATTATTTCGGCTGTGTAAATGGCTAAAACCTACTTCAAGCTCACCATCAAGGGCAGGGGTAACATAGGTCGCCTCTACACCCTGACCGACAGAGTCGGCGTCGTTTTGCCTGGCCATACTAGCCATTGAAACCGCGCGCTGTGAAAAATTATCCATGGCGTGCTGATTACTATTCCCAAACACACTTACCTTCAACATGCGCTCGTCATCGGCTTGATATCGATAACCTAAGCGATACCAGGCAGCATCTATGAAGGCGATATCCATCGCAAGCGCCGCAGTGCCACTGTCGTTAGTATTCAGCGCTTGATAGCTGACATCTAGGCTATGCTTGCCCCAACTATAACCCGCGCGAAGCTTTCCGCCGTTTCTTTGATACTGAGAATTAGGGATGGCAATGCTTGAGCCTGCATCGTTAGAACCAGCCTCGCGCTCGTCACGCTGTTGGTGGGTGAATGCGCCGCTGATAAAACCATTGGCCGCGCCGTAAAAAGCATTGGCTTGGTACTGTTGTGCATTGCCGGGAGAATACGCACTGGCGCTAGCATTAAACTGCAGGCCATTGGCTTGTGCAAATAAGTGCTGAGCGTCAGCACGAATGTCTAGTTTACCGCCTAAGGTTTCAACTCCTGCGCTTACCGGTACTATTCCGCGATACAATACGGCCTGAAGGCCAGGTTCAGGTAATACATGCGAAAGCGGGGAATCCATGGCATTAGGGCCAGCGCCCGCGATATCAACCCCATCAATAGTCACGCCTACTCTGTCACCGTATAGGCCGCGATATTGTATTAACCCTGTCACCGGACCATTTCGAGAAATAGTCACGCCGGGTAGCGTAGCAAGTTGGTCGCCATAGTCAGCTTCGGTATTGGTAGAGGCAGAAACTCGTGCATTATTGGTAAGGGTTAGTGGCTCGCCAATAACGGTAATAACTTCGGTTGAAGCGGTGTCTTGAGCATACAAAAAAGGGGAAAAACCAGCAGTACATACTGCTAGTGCAATGGCTGTTTTTTTCATAATTAGTCCATTTTTAATTAAACAACGTCAGCGATAAAGCTGATAAAAGCGCGTTATAAATAAAGTGTAATGGTGAAACTATGAAAGAGGTGGAGCGCGGGAGAGCCCAGTTGCGTAGGCGTATGCCGTGTAGGGGCGCTGTGCAATTGCAGTAGCAAGGTTGTTAAAACGAACAAGGGTGATTAAAGGAAGTGAAAAATCAGGCGCCGTGACGGCGTTGGGTAAGTCAGAAAGCAGGCTATTGGTACAGTCGATGTGTACTACCGGTATCTTGCTGATATCTACACTAACATAAACAAACTCACCAGCATGTTCAGTCGCGCTTAATGATATCCAGCGCATGGTATTGCCGGTACAAATCAGTTCTATATCGTTGCTGCTGTCATTAAACTGAGTAGTAAATCGCTGCGCCTTTTCCATTGAAACGGCCGCAAGCCCCAAAGCCATTGCGTTTTGCAATAGCAGGGTTAAGCATACTAGCAGTGTAAATAATGACTTCAATGGCAAAGCAGTATTCTTTTTCTACCGGAACTTATTTAATAATACGTTAAAAATAGGATGTTGAAAGGGCTTTTTGCTGCGAGCTATTTAACCTTTAACCCTAGCGCTTGAAGTTTACGATATAAGGTTCGTTGGCTGACACCCAGAGCTACGGCAAGGGAATCTATACTGCCTTCGTGCTTTGCTACCACCTCTTCAAGGTACTTAGCTTCAGCAGCTTCCAGAGTAACAATGCTCGCGTTGTTTTGAGCAATGGGCTCGCTGACAAGCTCAGGTAAGTCTGTTGGGTAAATTACATTTTCATCTGCCAACAAATACGCCTGTTCTACAATATTTTTAAGCTCCCGAATGTTACCTGGGTAGGTGTAATGGCTTAGCACTTCAATAGTGGATTTGTGTAAGCGCTTTTTCGAGGGCAGTTCGTGCAACATATGGCTGCACAGCATAGCAATATCGCTTTGGCGCTCGCGAAGCGGCGGAAGATGTATAGGGAAGCCCGCAATTCGGTAGTAGAGATCTTGTCTAAATTCGCCTTTTTCCACTAAGGATTTTAAGTCTTTATGCGTCGCGCACACTAAACGAAAATCGGCCTTTTTAACTTGAACGCTTCCTACAGGTCGGTAGGTTTGGGTTTCAAGCAGCCGCAATAACTTCACTTGCATGGTAAGGGGTACATCACCAATTTCGTCAAAAAATAGCGTTCCGCCTTTGGCGGCATCAACCAACCCTTTCTTGTTTGACTGCGCGCCGGTAAAAGCGCCTTTCTCATAGCCGAATAATTCAGACTCAAAAAGTGAATCAGCTAACCCCGTACACTCTATTACAACAAAAGGCTTTTCGGCGCGGTGGCTGCTGGTGTGTAGGGCATGAGAAACCAGCTCTTTACCTGTACCTGTTTCTCCTTGAAGTAACACGGCTATATCGGATTTTGCAGCTCGGTTAATTTTATTCAGCATGGCTTTGAAGGCGGCAGATTCACCTATCATTTTTCCCTTGTTAGGGTAATTAGAGGCAAACGCGAGTTTATCCAATATTTCTAAGTAGCCAAGTAGGTCGCCGTTAGCATCGTGCACTGGGCGCATGAGAATATCACAGTAGCTTTGGCCGCTATTGGTGGTATGAATATGTACTACGCTTGCTGCTCGGCCGGTGTCTTTGCATTGCTGTATAGGGCAACTTTCGCCGCATTGATCACAAGGCTTGGTATTCCCGTGGGACACTTTAAAGCACTGGCTTTTCCCCGGAAAAATGTCCACAGGATAGGTATTACGATAAGGCTGATTAACCGCTTCTATTACATATTGATGATTAATGAAAATAGCGGGTTTATCGATGGCATCTATCATTGCCTGAACAATCGAGATATTCATGTAACAGCTTCACCTAGCGATACGGGGTGGGTATGAATGACGTATGCGCATAGTCTATACCCGAAAGATAACTAATCTAGGTTTAAGGTATCACATTGGCACGCGCCTTGTACGTATGTTGGTAGGTAATGCTCCCCATTGAGGAAAAGAATATGAAAATGAGATTAACGGCTGTTGTAATAAGTGGGTTCTTTTTATCGGCTTCATTATTAATCGTACTATCAACCGCGCTAGCGGCTGAAATGCCGCAGCCGCAAGACAGCATAGCGACACAACACGCAACTGAAACCACCCTGGCAGGCCCCGAAGATAAGCTAAACCAAGCACGTAGTAACGCCAAAGCATTAGGTGGTGCGCTAAAAGCTAGGCTTAAACAAGCCATTTCAAAAGGTGGTTTAGAAGCCGGGGTAGAGGAGTGCTATGTGGCTGCTGGGCCTATTGCAGAAGCGCTCAAGAAAGATGGTTGGACGGTAGGGCGCACAGCACTTCGTGTACGTAATCAAGGCAACAAACCTGATGCGTGGGAGGAAACCAAATTGCATGAGTTTGCAAACGCCTTATCTAAGCAATTGCCTATGCCGCTAGAAGCATCGCAGTGGAATGAGGAAACGGGCGAATTTCGCTATATGTCAGCGATTGTTACAGGGCAAGTGTGTACGGCGTGCCATGGTAACAATGTGGCACCTGCTGTAATTGATATCATTAAAGAAAAATACCCAGAAGATACCGCAACGGGCTTTACTCCTGGCAGTTTAAGAGGTGCTTTCACGCTTACCTATTCAGCCGAATAGCTTTTATTTTAAGAAGGTGCAACGGGTCTCTATCGCCATCCGTTGTATCTTTTTATCCCCTGTTCCCTATCCCCTGTTTCCTACCGCTTATTCCCTAACTCCTATCATTTTCACTTTCTTCTATTGTCTTTCCTCTCTTATTTTTTAGCAGTGTTTTTTACAAAGGCCCACGCTCTGTTCTCCACTTATCATTTAATTTAACTTTTATGTCAAAAATGGCGCTAATTGTCATTTTTGGCGAAGTTTCCTCTCATCTTGTTTGAGATGGATCAACGCGGCTGATTCGACTTAATGGAATAATTGCGCCGCACAGTAGGGAAAATCAGAGGTTAGGGGTAGTGGTGCCTTAGGTGGCGCAAAGCTTGCTAAACCTCATACAGAAGTATAAGTCTTACGGTGCGGTCTTTTAATTAAGGTTGTTGATTTAAATATAATTTTTAGCGGCTTGCCGTACTGTTTTTAACTAGGGAGAAAACCCATGAGCGATACGTTAGTCGAACTATCGCGGTGGCAATTTGCGCTAACTGCAATGTTCCACTTTATATTTGTGCCCTTAACCTTAGGGTTGAGTTTCATGCTTGCCATTATGGAATCCGTTTATGTGATGACAGGCAAAGAAATTTACAAACAGATGACTCAGTTTTGGGGAAAGTTGTTTGGTATTAATTTCGCCATTGGTGTGGCTACCGGCCTCACTATGGAGTTCCAGTTCGGGATGAATTGGTCGTACTATTCTCACTATGTTGGGGACATTTTTGGGGCGCCGCTGGCTATTGAAGGTTTGATGGCGTTCTTCCTAGAATCAACCTTCGTTGGGTTATTTTTCTTTGGCTGGGACAAAATGTCGAAGGGAAGACATTTAATGACCACATGGTTAGTGGCTATTGGTTCTAATTTCTCAGCACTATGGATACTCATTGCGAATGGTTGGATGCAATATCCCGTAGGCGCAGAATTTAACTTTGAAGCCATGCGCATGGAAATGACAAGCTTTGCTGAGGTTATATTTAACCCTGTAGCGCAAGTTAAGTTTGTGCATACCGTTTCAGCCGGCTATGTAACCGGTGCTATGTTTGTATTGGCTATTTCTAGTTATTACCTACTTAACCACAAGCATATCGCATTTGCCCGTCGGTCTTTCGCTATTGCTGCTAGCTTCGGCCTAGCCGCTACCTTGTCAGTTATTGTGCTTGGTGATGAAAGTGGTTACGAATTAGGTGAAGTGCAAAAAGTAAAATTGGCTGCTGTTGAAGCGGAGTATGACACTCATCCAGCACCTGCGCCTTTTACCGTATTCGGTATTCCCAACGATGAAAAAGAAGAAACCGAATACGCACTTCAAATTCCTTGGGCGATGGGCATTATTGCTACTCGTTCATTTACCGAGGAAGTTAAAGGTTTAAAAGAAATTAAAGCTGAGAATCGTTTGCGTATCCTTGATGGTATCAAAGCGTACGCGTTGCTAGATAGTGTTCGAGATGGAACCGCTTCAGCAGATGATCTCGCGCAATTTGAAGCACACAAAGATAATATGGGCTATGCCATGCTGTTAGAGCCATTTACGGATGATGTTACACAGCCTTCGGAAGCGGCCTTACAAAAAGCGGTAGATTACAGTATTCCTAAAGTTGCCCCTTTATTTTGGAGTTTCCGCTTAATGGTGGCATCAGGCTTTATTATGTTAGCCGTGTTCTTAGCTGCCTTCTATTACAGTACTAGACATAAAATAACCCAGCCTCGCTGGTTGTTGAAAGCGTCATTGTATAGCTTGCCGCTACCTTGGGTTGCGTGTGAAGCCGGTTGGTTTGTGGCTGAATTTGGTCGCCAGCCTTGGTCTATTGCAGAGATTCTGCCGGTGCATGCATCAACATCTAATCTGTCTATCTCAGACATTGTCACCACGTTAGTTGCTTATTCAGCGTTTTACACAGTGATGTTCATTGTGGCCTTTTACTTAATGAAAAAATTCGCCAAAAAAGGGCCAGTGCCTCCTGAAGATCACACGACGAATGAAGACGATGACCTTATCGACTTTGATGCTAAAGGAGCAAACGCATGATTGATTATGAATTTCTTCGCGTAGCCTGGTGGTGCCTTATCGGTGTTCTGCTCATTGGTTTCGCGGTAACGGATGGGTTCGATTTAGGCGTAGGTTCACTACTGACCATAATTGGTAAAACAGACAAAGAACGTCGCGTAATGATTAATACTATTGGGCCGCATTGGGATGGAAACCAAGTGTGGTTCATCACGGCAGGTGGTGCCATTTTTGCCGCGTGGCCGATGATCTATGCTACCGCCTTCTCTGGCTTCTATTTAGCCCTAGCGCTAACGCTAATTGCACTGTGGATGCGCCCAATTGGGTTTGATTATCGCAGTAAGTTGCCTAACACCCAATGGCGAAAAGCATGGGATTGGGCTTTGTTTGCTGGTGGTTTCATTCCTGCGCTTATTTTTGGCGTGGCGTTTGGTAATTTGTTACTAGGTGTACCGTTTGAATTCGACAACACGCTTAAATCAACTTACACAGGCTCTTTCTTTGGCCTGCTTACACCGTTCGCACTTGTTTCTGGGTTGTTGTCAGTGGCTATCTTGCTTAACCACGGAGCTACCTGGTTACAAATGAAAACAGATGGCTTCATTGAAGCCAGAGCTCGTGTCACGTCTTTCATATTGAGCTTAGTGGCAGTAGCCTTGTTTCTCATTGCCGGTGCGTGGGTAGCATTTGGATTAGACGGTTTCGTCATTACCTCTACCGTAGATACCTTAGCCACCTCGAACCCAATGAAAAAAGAAGTCGCTATTGAAGCCGGTGCATGGATGTCTAACTACTCGCGATATCCTTGGATGGTTTTTGCGCCTGTTTTAGGCGTAGTAGCAGGGCTTGCATGTGCGATGTTTTCCCGTAGAGGGAATGCAGGAATGGCATTTGTTTCAAGTGCACTACTGATTACTGGCGTTATTCTAACCGCGGGCTTTTCAATGTTTCCGTTCTTAATGCCCAGTATCACTATGCCAGAAGCTAGCCTAACGGTATGGGATGCCACTTCTAGTCACTTAACCTTAAATATCATGTTCATTGTGGCTTGCATCTTTGTGCCTATCATCTTGTGCTATACCGCGTATGGCTACTATGTGATGCGTGGGCGAGTTAAAAATAGCGATTTAGACCAGTCTCACACTATCTATTAAGGAGTGGCATATGTGGTATTTCACTTGGATCCTCGGCGTATTGCTAGCGTGTTCTTTGGGTATTTTAAATGCTATGTGGCTTGAGTCTACCGAAGACATGGACCGCCCTGAAGATGCCGAATAGCTAAATAATATTTATGGCGTAGTTAAAACGCAAATGGCAACGAGCTAACGCTTTTAATGCTCGTTGCCTGATTTGACCCGCCATTTAAACCGGTTTTTTGAACCGTATTTCTGACCGAAAGACAGTGCGATAGAGTAAATGAAAAAGTTAAACAGACAGACATTGCAAGCTGGGTTTAATCAACTTGATAACATGCATAAGCTTGGCGTGCGAAGACAGGTTTTGATAATCACTTTAGTGAAGTGTGTGTCTCTTTTTTCTCTTATTATCGCTTTTTATTTTTTCGCTCACGCCATGCATGAATGGGTAGTGGATACCCATAAAGCAAGCCAATTCCATATTATAGGTTTATCCGTTGCGCTGTTTATAAGTTGGTTAGCGCAAGGGTTGGTAAATACGCTTACATTGTCATGTAAGAGCCAGTTGGTGCAGGCTATGGAGCAAAAGTTACAACTTATTTTCGCAGAGCAACAGCATGCCCTCATTCGTCAGCATTCGCTTTTTTACTGGCAAACACTTTGGGTGAAGCACATTCGCTCTATCGCCAATTGGGCTTTCGATTATCGCGTACAGCAATATGTTGCTGTACTTGTCCCTTTGATGGCGTTAGTGGTTATTTTTTACGTTAATCCCGTAATAGGTTTGGGGTTAGCTATCGCACTCCCTGTTGTTCCTTTATTTATGATCGTTGTGGGGAAAGGCGCAGCCAGCTTACATCGCAAGCACTTCGTAGCGCTTGAGCGACTAGGTGGGCTTTTTACCGATAGGCTCAACGCACTGCCTTTAATGGCGAGCTATCGTGCGCATAATACTCAGATGCGGCTGCTTAATAATGCCAGCGAACAACTCAATCAACGCACCATGCGGGTGGTGGGTGTCGCCTTTTTGTCATCGTCAGTATTGGATTTTTTTGCCACCTTATCGGTAGCCTTAGTCGCGGTATTCATCGGGTTTTCATTATTAGGCGAACTTAGCTTGGGCCCGGATATTTCCTTGCAGCAAGGGCTGTGGGTGTTATTAACGGTACCGTTAATTTTAAGCGAAATGAAAAAGCTTGGGCAGGTTTATCACCAAAAAGCCGAAGCTGAGGCGGCCAGCGAGTGTTTATTTTCGTTGTTTAATACATTGAATGACGATGAGACGGCAAAGAAAGGGGAAGTAAAAAAGAGGGGAGTGAAGAACAAACCGTTTTCGGGGTTTGATGCGCAAGATTTTCATGTCTCTAACTTGCTAAGTGCCAACCACCTTAAAATTGCAGCAGGAGACCACATTCGCTTAAACGGTGTTTCTGGTAGTGGTAAGACGGTATTGCTAGAGGCCTTAGCGGGTCATCGCAACGCTTCTCATAGCTTTGATGGAAACTGCGTATGGGTGAGTCAAACTCCAGTTGTTTTACCTGGCAGCGTGAGAGACAACCTTTTACTTGATGCCCACTATAGCGATAGTGCGTTGTGCGAGGTGCTAAGTTCAGTTGAGCTAGCCGATTGGCTTTCGTCACTGCCTGATGGTCTAGATACCTTGATGACCGAGTACCCTAGCCTCTCCGGTGGCGAAGCGCAGCGGCTTGCGTTGGCGCGCGGTCTACTAAGAGACCCTGATATTTGGTTGCTAGATGAGCCCACCGCGCATATTCCCGATGAACAACACCATCGTCTTTCACAACTTATTGCGCGCGTTACACAAGGCAAAACGGTTGTTTGGGCGTCGCATAAGTTGCTGCCAGCGCACTGGTTTGATGCGCATTGGCATATTGCAGAAGGCGAGGTAACAGTGAAATGAAATCCAAACCGTTACAGCCTGCTGTATCTGCGCAAGGTATAGCTGCATCAAAAGCGTCTTCGTCACTCACCGAGCAGACGTCAATAGCAGCGTATGGAGCGCTGGGCTTAGCCTTGCTTCATGGTATAGCGGGTTTGAGTATTCTTATCATTTCATCTTGGTTTATTGCCATTAGCGCAATAGCCCCTTTAGGGTTTAACTACGTGATCCCTGCGGTGGTGATTCGTGGGCTCGCACTACTTCGTATCGCTTCTGGTTACACCACCATGTGGCTAGGACACAAGGATTTATTAACCCGAATTGCCAAAGCACGGTTAGCTGTGTTTGAGCAATTAGCGGCAAAACGCCTTGAAAGCAAAGCATGGACAGTTGAAGCGCTCGCGAACCACACTGAGCAACTTGCCTCAGCTTTTATTGCGTGGGTTTCTCCATTAGCCTCGGTTATGCTGCTAATGACAGGCTTGTTGCTCACGGGGTATTTCATGAATGTGCCAGGTTATGGTTTTTTCATAGCCCTAGCCATAGTGTGGTTGGTAATTAGTGTTGTTACTGCGGTTTACGGACTGAAAGCCGTGGCTAGTTCGGCTGAGGCAGAGCTTGAATTTCGGCAACACAGCGCGACGTTTTTTCAAGCAAGTAGTTTATGGCACCTTAAGTCAAAAACGGTAAAGGGCTTGTTTAATGCACCCTCTACTCAGCGCGTACAAGATGCACAACTAAAAGAGCAGGCATTAGTGTCTAAAGCTATGTGGCTGTTCCAAGGTGGCGTGTTCACTTTAGTGGCGCTGGTTGTTTTTACTGCCAATACGGCAGCCTATTTTGTTCCGCTAGCACTCATTACGCCAATGGTGCTATTGGCTGCACCGGACTGGGCGAGCGCCACTTTCAGCAGTGTCGTGAAGTTCGCTAAGTGGCGACATAGCAAGGCAGAGCTAGAAGCAATGCACACCCAGCCTTTGCCCTTACTAAATGCCCATAAACCCAGCATGTCACTTTCTTTAACGGGTTTTATCGCTAAAGAAAGAAACCTACCAGCGGTCAATATGCAGTTTGCGGCGTTAGGGCTGAATGTGATTAAAGGCTATTCGGGGTGCGGTAAGTCGAGCGTACTACAAGCAATATGCGGGCTCCTTCCTTTTGAAGGTCGACGCTCTATAGACAATGTTGCCACGCCGCAAGGCATGCTAGAAAAATGGCTTTATGTTGAACAGCAACCCATCATTTTGGCCGGTACTATTAAACTCAATTTAGATCCGGCAGCGTCTGGAATAAGCGAAGATGCCATGCATAATGTTTTAGCCCGGGTTGGTTTGCAGCACCTTACTACCTTGGCTGAATGGGTTGGTAAAGGAGGAAGGGCGTTATCTGGCGGTGAAGGTAAGCGTTTAGCATTGGCCAGAGCCTTACTAGCGATGCCCGATGTGTTGTTAATTGATGAACCTTTTGAAGGGCTAGACTACGAAGCACAGCAGCGCGTCGCCGAGGTCATTAATGAAAGTGCGCATTCGCGGTTAGTCATTGTTGCTACCCATGTTGTTCCTGCGGCCCTTCAACCTAATACAACCTTCTCGCTTGATGAAAAAGGTTATCAGAGTAAATCTCACCCCAGCCTTCATACTCAACTAAATGGCACCCAGCTAAGTTATAGCCAACTAAGTCATAACCAACCAAGATACAACCAACCAAGATACAACCAACTAAGCCATACCCAAATAGATCATGCCCACCAAAACACGGTTGGCGAAGGTGGATGGCAGGTAACTTCGCCGAATTGCACGACGCTAACGCCTAGTGAACAGCAGCAACAGGCTTTGGCAGAGCTGCAACACCACGAGCGCAACACGGCTTTTGGTTTTAAGCCGCGAAGGAAATAAGACCCCAGTTGAAAGGTATGCACACTCTTAATAACTGGGCCCAAAGGGTGAAAAGCGAACAAAAAAAAGGCGCCGTATAGGCGCCTTAAACACACATGTATAACTTGTTTTTAGAACTTAGCGCGTAGCTGCACACCGAAGTAACGGTCTGCATCACGAGGGATTTGATAACGGAAGTTATCGCCGCTGTAGGTGGTTACATAGCTTTCGTCAGTTAAGTTCTTACCGATAAGGCTGATGCGGTAGTCATCATCTTGGAACGAAAACGCTAAGCTTGCATTCACAATAGCGTAGTCAGGTAATACTGCCGGGTCGTTTTCTTCGGCAAATGCACCAGGTGCACCCACGAACATTTCATCAGTGTAAACGTACGAGCCGTTTAAAATGATGTCCATGTTGTCCATTTCCCAAATGTACTCACCGGTTACAGAGTATTTTAGGTCTGGAGAGAAAGGTAAATCAGCGCCTGAACTACCAGTACACTCGGTATCGGTATCGGTTACTGGGCATAAGAACTCATCTACTTCAGCATCTACTTTCGATAAACCACCAGTTAACGATAGGTTATCTGTTGCTTGCCACATGAAGTCAAACTCGAAACCTTGGGTGGTCACCGACCCTGCGTTGGTTAAGCGAGTGATAGTAACTGAGTCAAGTAACTCTGAGTTATTTGCTTGGAAACCGTCAATATCAGTCCTAAAGATAGCGGCGTTAAAGATTACGCTACGGCCTGCGTATTTATACCCCAACTCATAGGCATCTGATGTTTCTTCACCAATAGGTAAGGTATCTTTGTCTGACATGTTGTAGAACACGTTAAACGCAGGGCCTTTATAACCTTGTGAGAAGGTAAAATACGTCATGCTGTTGTCGGTTAAGTCATACTGCGCGCCCAACTTGCCCGATACATTTGTTTCATCAGTCTTACCGCTGTAGTCTGTATCGAAGCTACGTACACCTACACCAGTACGACTGTATTGGTCATTACTGCTGCGGTTATGTGAGTAGCTTACTTCGTCATCAGTATAACGAATACCGAATAGTAGACGTAAATCGTCATTAATATGGTATTTACCATCAGCGAATAACGCCCAGTTATCAAACTGCGTTTCCATGTAAGCCGTTGCGCTTACAATATCGTTTGAGTTACAGCTTAGGCCTTCATCAGCAATGTACTGATTCACTTGATCGTCAGTTGGGTCTGCAATGCCGAAGGTGTCGGTTAAGTATGCGCTGATAGCCTTAGGGAATTGGGTATCGTTATTTTGACAACTTGCATCACGGGTAAAGTTACGCTCAGATTTTTGGGTCCACCAGAAAGCCCCCACTTGATAATCGAATGCCTCACCCACAGGCGATGCAATGCGGAATTCTTGTGAGGTTTGTTTCCAGTTTTGTGCGCCAATATCATGTAACTGGAACGGTTCGCCAAACACAGGGAAAGGACGTGTGCCTGCTGTTGATGTGAAGTCACCTTCACGGAATTCTGTATTGTCCCAATCGCGGTAAGCCGTAATTGAAGTGAACTGATGGTCACCAAACATGGTGTCAACTTGAACAGAGAAACCTGTGGTTTCATCTAATGTGCGCGTTTCAAAGTCATGATCAATAAGGCGCTGTTCTAAATCTAAGTCACCATTACCAGTACTGTTAGGTAGTGCTTCAGAATCAGGGTGACGGTTACTTGGTGTAAGTTCTAAATCGGCACAACAGCTGTCATCAGATTTCACGTTTTCAAAGATGAAAAGAACATCAGTGTCGTTACCCGCTTCGATATCAAGCATGGCACGAACGCCTTCTTTATCGTAGCCGTTGGTCATTTCATTGTTGTAAACGTTTTTAATATAGCCGTCGAACTGTGATTTAAGTACGGTTAGGCTACCGTTTACATTATCGTTTAACGCTCCAGATACACTGGTTTTTAAACGGTATTCATTGTCTTGAAACAAGGATACTTCCGCAGTGCCTTCAAATTCATCAGAAGGGCGTTTAGTAGTAATGTTAACCACACCGGCAGACGCATTTTTACCAAACAAGGTACCCTGCGGGCCTCGCAATACTTCAATGCGTTCAAGGTCGTATAAATCTACGAATGCTTGGCCTGAACGACCTAACACAACGCCGTCTACTACTGTAGAGACACTCGGCTCAGCAGCCACACTAAATGAAATAGTCCCAATACCACGAACGGTAATGGCGGAGTTCCGAGTGGTGTTACCTTTTCGGAAACTGACCGATGGTACTAATGCTTGTAGACCTTCAATGTTGTTAGAAAATGCAGCGTTAATTTGGTCTTCGCGTAAAACAGAAACCGCAACCGGCACTTCATTTAAGCTTTCTACACGCTTTTGTGAGGTAACGGTTATTTTTTCGAGCCCTTTAGGCTCAGCAGGTTCTGCTTCTTGTGCGCTGGCAGCAAAGCCAATGGTCATACAAGTACCAATGGCTAATGCCCGAGTAATACTTGAATGTAGTGTGCTAGGTCTTAGTAACATGGTGTTCTCCACGAATTCTTTTTTATGGGTTTAGTCCAGTTATATTTGCCGTGTGTCCGACGGTCTTCTCTTCAATTTCGCTTACGTTGTAGTTAACGCGTAATGCCTGTTTATCTTTTTGTCTTGCTCATTTGTCTTATATAAGACAGAAGATAGTCAAAATTTAACCAAAAAGTAAATCAATTGCAATCTTTTTGTTAATTAAGTCTTTAGTGGCTGCAAAGTCAGTTTGAATTTAATTCGTTTTGGTTAAGTTCATGTTATTTATGGGTTTAAGTTTGTTGTTGGTGGATTTTGTTAGTTCGTGAATAGTCGTTATATGTTTTATTTATACAAGTTTATAACAATAAGGCTGCTGGTTTGTCTTGCATTAGACCGGTAAATTTAGGGGGTGTAGAGGCATAAAAGTAGGGTGGGCCAAATTTAATAGGTAATTTGGTTAATGTGCTTTTAATGCTATCCCTAAAGTGTCACAGTTATGTGAGCATAATTATTGATTTAACTAGGAATATCAAAATGTATGGAAGGAAGTTAGGTATGGGTGTTAGTAAAAGTATTTTGTTTAAAGGCCTATGTATTGTGTTATGCATAGGTAGTGCGACAGGCAGTTATGCAGAGAATAGAATTGATACTCAACGCTCTGATGCACCAGCACTTTCAGCCTATGGCGAGTATGCTATTGGGGTTCGCAAGCTTGAGGTGGTCAACCCTAAGCAGATTGATATTCTTGCTCTTGATGCTACTAAGGCTAAGCCAAACCCACTTCCTACTTATGACCGCCCACTAACTCTAGAGGTTTGGTATCCGGCAGAGCAGGGTAGTACTGGCAATACAGTGTTAAACGCATTTATTCGCGATGGCAAACAGCAGGTTGAATTGCATGGTAAAGCGGTAAGAGATGCTGCGCCTTTAGAAACGAAAAAAGCCTTTCCATTAGTATTGGTATCTCATGGATATCCCGGTAACCGTTTTTTATTAGCGCATTTAGCGGAAAATATCGCTTCTAAAGGCTATGTAGTGGTATCGATTGACCACACCGACTCTACCTATCGTACACAAGCGGCCTTTGCATCTACGTTAGTGAACCGCTCTGTCGATCAGCTTTTCGTGCTATCACAAATTGAAACCATGGCGAAAGATGAAGGTTCATTTTTGTATCAATTAGCCGATGCGAGTAACACAGGTATTATTGGTTATTCTATGGGTGGCTACGGTGCGGTAATCAACGCGGGAGCCGGCATTACCGAACAAGCGGTAAATAGTAAACTGAGTGCGCCATTTGGTACTTTAGCTCGCCATCAAACTGGCATTAGAGACAAGGTCGACTCTCGTGTTAAAACCATCATTGGCTTTGCGCCTTGGGGCATGAACTATCGCATGTTTAATTTAGACAGCGTGGCTATTCCTATGATGCTTGTTGCAGGCTCACAAGATGATGTGTCAGGGTATAAAAACGGCGTGCGCGCTATTTGGGAAGGTGCAAAAAACGTAGATCGCACCTTGCTAACCTACGACAACGCAAACCACAATGCAGGTGCAGTTATGCCAGCGCCTGAAGAGTCTTTTGTATTTGATGAAGCACTAGGTTTTGATGTCAGCTCACACTATATCGACGCGGTGTGGGATAACGCTCGTATGAATAACATTGCACAGCACTTTGTTACCGCATGGTTAGGTAAATACCTTAAAAATGATAGTGGTATGCAAGCTTATTTAGACCTAGTACCGGTATCAAATGACGGCGTGTGGGCTATGGGTGACGACGGAAAACCGAAGGTAGAACATATGTATTGGGAAGGTTTCCCACATCGTACTGCCAAAGGATTGAGGTTAGAGCAACTGCCAGCAGCGCAATAGCACTTTCGAGGTTTTACACGTCGGCTTTGAAGTCGCTAGCGTGAAAAAGCAGTTACAAAAAAGCGGCGTAGAGGTTAACTCTACGCCGCTTTTATTTTTTCTAGCTAGTGTTTTAATTTTAGCTTCTAAGTACAGCTTTTAACGACGGCTCTTAACTACTGTTATAGGGCCTACAACATCAGAAGGTGTAGCGCGCACCAAAGGTGTAGCGAGGACCATATTGACGAGCAAATAAGAACTGTTCTTCAAAACGTCCGTAACCTTGTTCAGTTTCATCGTTAATGTTCACGCCTTCAAGGAACACGGTGAGGTTTTCGTTCACATCGTAGTTCACGCTGGCATCAACCTGCCCATAAGTATCGAACTGGGTGGCTGGGTTATCTGCAGACCCTTGCGCTTGACCAATTCCCACTACGTAGTCAGAACGCCATGCATAAGTCACCTTCACAGATAAGCCTTCTTTTTCATAAAAGACTTGGAAGTTAGCTGAGTCACTAATACCTACAAGTGGATTTTGCTCAGAGCTTAAATCGTAAGGGTCATACTTCACATCGCCATCTACAAACGTCGCGTTGGCACCTACACCAAAGCCAGTATCACCGAAGGTATGTTGAACTGCCAACTCAATACCTTCAACTGTGCGCGTATCGCTTAGGTTACGAGGTTTGGTTACACGCCAAGTAATTAAAGGGTCATCGGCGTTAGGGGTAACTACCCCATCAGCATCAGCATAGCCGTTATCTACAAAGTATCCATAGATAGCACTGTCAGTGGCTTGCACGCCTGCCGCTTCAAGTGCTGATACTGCTTCGTTCCAACGAGGGCCTTGGTAAATATCATTTAAGCCTTCAAAGGTTTCTTCCGACGCTGAGTACGAAATATAGTTCTTAACTGACTTTCTGAATAAACCAAGAGACGCGTAACTCGCTTCGTCGTAATACCATTCAAACGAAAGGTCTAAGTTAGTTGATTCGTAAGGCTTCAAGCTTGTATTGCCTTCTGTTGCCGTACGAGAACCTATTTTAGGACTTCCACTGAACGAACGGCCGCCTTGTAGTAGACCGATAGGTGCACGGGTAATCGATTTACCCCAAGAGAAACGGGCGACTACGTCGTCGGTCACGTCTACTTTAATATCTAACATCGGTAACAGTACATCGTACTCACCCGTGAAGTCTTGAAGCTGTAAGTCAGCCTCAAATTGGGTTATCCACTCAGATGCCGCTACCCAATTGACCTGTGTTGGCACGCGAACTTCGGCAGCACTAGGTACTTCCGTTTCTTCATAGCGCAGGCCAGCGTTCACTTGAACATAATAATCGCTAACTTCGAATTCCCACTCTGATTGTACATAAATAGAGTCGGTAGTCTCTTCAACATTACTCACTGACGGGTCGCCACTAAAATAAGGGTCAATCGAGTAAGCATTGCTTTCACCTACCACGTCAGCGGTAAGGTAAGCGAGCTGACGAGCAATAGCTTCATCAAGGTCGAAGGTGTAATAATAGCCAGGGTTCATGCTAGCGCCGCCACCAGAGAAAGCATCTAGGAAGCCACTAGTATCGTTTCTAACAAACATGTCGTCTGGAAAAATTTCGGTGAAAGAAGGGTTAAAGCCCGGTCCGCCACGCAAGCCACTCCATGCCGTAAAACCTGTTAGGGTTTGCTCGGTACGTGCAATACCGAAATCAATTTTTACCAATGGAATATCAAAGGCTGAGTTGAACCATGTTCCATCTAATTGAAGCTGCTCAATGTCAGAGCGGCCTGGAGAATAGATGAACTGGCTGAAGTTAGAATCAATTTCACCTGGGTTGATTTCGTTGGTGCCGTTATTCCAGTTAACGTAAACCTGTGGAATTTCGCCCTCACGGTAATCATATACCTTAGAAATAAGCTGATCAGAACCCAAAATAACTTGGCCTGCACTACCTAGCCCTTCATCATAACCATTGTCTGTTTCGTTGTACGAGTCGTGGTAATCAAGGGTGAAAAACCAGTCGTCATTTAATTCCCAATCTAAATTTATACCCAAAGAGCGAGCATCAACCCGTGTTGTATTTCTGCTTGCAGTAAAGGATGCATCGTCGCCGCTAATATCAGCATAAATCGCGGTACCATTAGCATCTAACTCATAGGCATTTATGTTAGAGCCAAAGTTATTCCAAATACCCCAGCCAACCGTATTTGTACCAGTAGTGGCACGGGTAGCGGTGTAATCAACGGTTGCAGTGAAATTATCGACAGGTCGGAATTGAAAAGTAACTTGACCATTTGAGCGTTCGCGCTGTACATCGTTAATACTGTAATTCATGTCTTTTGCAAAGAATGCAGCATCAGTGATATTGGTTCGGTTATCTACAACGTTAGCAGCATCTAAATCTGGTAGGTCTGCGTTTTCTTGCAAAACCCAACCTTGTACGCTGGCGGCTTGTTGCTGGAAATCGCGTTCTTGATGAGAGAAAGACACCCCAAAACCAAACATATCGTCAACGAAGGTATTGCTGTAAACACCAGCAATTTCTGGTGTTACATCATCGCCTTCAACATTAGAGGTATCGTAAATGCCCTTCGCTGAAAACGAGGCTTGTTGACCAGGACGAGAAAGCGGCTTCATGGTAATGATGTTTACCGTCGCACCTAATCCACCACTTGGGTTTTCCGCACGTGCTGTTTTGTGTAACTCAAGGGTACTAACCCCTTCAGAAGACAAGTTCTCTAAGTTAAATGAGCGGGTGAAACCTGTACCTGGCATTTGACGACCGTTAAGTGTCACCAAGTTAAATTCTGGGCCAAAACCACGTACGGTAATTTGGCTACCTTCACCGTTAGAACGGCTGATAGTCACACCGGTAATACGCTGTAACGACTCTGCTAAGTTGGTGTCAGGAAATTTCCCCAATTCCTCTGCCGATATAGCATCAACAACACCGCTTGAACTGCGCTTTAAGTCCATTGAACGAATCATACTGCCACGAATACCGCTAACTTGAATAACTTCAACTTCACTCGGTACACTGTTGTCTGAGGCAGCCGTTTCTGACGTTTGAGTTTCTGGTCTTTCTACTTCTTGTGCATAAGTGGAAAATGCCAAAGTTGAACCCAACAACAAAGCCATTGATGTGGCGAGCTGGGTCTTTTTAAATGTTGTATTTTTCATAATTGACCTACTAAATCTTTATCAATTTATTGCTGCCGCTTGAGTGTGCAAGCGGCAGAAGCTTTGCTATTGCGCTGCAATTTCAGCATTATCTATACGATATACCGCACCTTCACCGGCACCCCATGCTGGGAATACCATCACAACATCGATAGCGCTGATGTCTAAGCCAGCGTCATACAATGTTTGAAGTGGGAAGGTATAGGTTTGCCATTCGCCAGTGACTGGATCAGCACCTTCAAGGCTATCTGAAATTGGAAGCTCCACAGCACTTGATGTATCGCCAGACTCAATTTTAAATAACCAAGGGGCGGAAGCATCGTTAGGCGCCGAGCTTACTTTCATTTCAAAGCGCACTACGCCTGTTGAAAGTAACGAAGAGGCATCAAAGTAAACATCGTCGTCGGCAAGGAAGCCCATGACAGTAGGTGTTGCGCCAATACGGAATTCAGCCACTGTGCCGTGGTCGGCATCATCGACTTCTTCGGTGGGCGTAGAGCCGCCACAGCAATCCCAAATAGACCATTGATCAGCCGCTGTATCGGCAAACAGAGTTAGCTCGGTTGCCGCAGGTGTGTCGCCATCTGGGTGGTAAAATTTCACGTTATCTAGGCGATAAACTGCACCTTCACCTGCGCCCCACGCAGGGAACACCATAATTACATCAATGGCGCTTAGGTCTAGGCCAGCAGCTTGTAAATCAGCAATAGGGAAGGTGTAAGTTTGCCATTCACCGGCAGCGGGCACTTGTCCTTCAACGCTGTCAGAGATAGGTAACTCAACCGCAGTGGCACCGTCACTAGACTCAATCTTAAATAACCAATCGGCACTTGCGTTGTTCGGCATGCTAACAACGCGCATATCGAATTGTAGCAATCCGCCATCTGCTAAAGCAGATGCGTCAAATGGCGTGTCGCCACCGCCTGAAGCTGAACGGGTAATAAAGCCCATAACAGTAGGTTCTGCGCCAATACGGAACTCGGCGGTTAAACCATGTTCTTCATTGTCGATTTCTTCGGTAGGAGTTGAACCGCCACAGCAATCCCACATTGGCCAATCAGGGTTCATTTCATCTTCGAATATCACCAATTCTGGATAGGCAGACTCTTGCGAAATTTCAACATTTGCTAAACGATAAACGGCGCCATCGCCTGCACCCCAATCGGGGAATACCATAATTACGTCAATAGCGCTGGTATCTAGTCCCGCATCTGCTAGTGCACTTAATGGAAACTCATATGACTCCCATACGCCTTGCTCAGGGGTATCGCCAGCCGTATCATTAGGACCTACATAGCCATCCGCTAGCGGCAATGTAGCTGCAGTAGTGCCTTCGCTACTTTCTATTTTAAACGACCAATTCGCGGCTGTATCGTTAGGCGCTGACATCATCTTCAGGTCGAATTTTACGCTACCGTTTTCTTCCATAGGTGAGGCATCGAAAGGGGATGCTTGACCTGCGGGGTCGGTAATAAATAGCTCGCGGCTAATAAAGCCCATCACAGTAGGTTCTGCACCAAAGCTGAATTCATATACCTGACCTTCAGCACTATCTTCCACTAGTGCAGGAGTTGAACCACCGCAGCAATCCCATGCCGGCCAATTAGGGTTAGTGGTGCCGTCAAAAATAGTAAGATTTTCTGCAATGCCTGTTGAAGGCGGCGAAGGAATAGGGGCAGCTCCTTCTACCAATGCATCGTCTAGCGAGTCGTAGCCCGGGCGAACGGTTTCACATCCTGCGCCTGTATCTGGGTTTGAGGCACATTCGTAAACCCGAACATAGTCGATATCAAAGCTTTGGCCATTTTCAAATGCACTGGCATCAATGCCCGTTTCGTTTACCGCTTCAGGCCAGTTTCCACCTACTGCTAGGTTTAGAATGAGGTAGAACTCTTGATCGTATGGTGCGTTATCCCAGTGGGTAACTAGCTCACCAGTACCTTGTTCGAAGTACTCGGTGTACCAACCACGATGTGACAAGCCTGTAGCTTCGCCATTACTGTTATAACGTACTTCAGAGCGACGCTGAGTGGCATACAAGTAATCGTCCATATACCAACGAATTTCACCTTCTTGCCATTCTATCGCGTAGGTATGAAAGTCATCTGCGGGGTTTGCGCCATCAGGCAGCGAATAGGCTTGGCCTGAGCTATCGTTGTTTGGCCATTCTTGACCATAATGCAAGGTGCCGTAGATATGCGCTTCAGGATTGCCATCTGCATCGGCAGCTTTAAGGTTAACCGCTTCAAAAATATCAATTTCACCAGAACGGGGCCAGCCACCATACACTTCGTCGGTAGGCATCATCCAAAATGCTGGCCAACTGCCTTGACCCGAAGGCATTTTAGCGCGCATTTCAATGCGGCCATATTTAAAGTCTGCTTTGTAACGAGTAATTAAGCGGGCTGAGGTATAAGGCTTTTGTGCACCCTCTTCAGCGGGCAATGCAACAATGCTTAATGCACCATCACTAATGAATGCGTTTTCGTCGCTATCGGTATAGCACTGAGCCTCGTTGTTGCCACCGCCATCGCAGTTAACCTCGTGAGTCCAGTTATTATCGTTAATGGTCGCGTCTTCAAATTCGTCGCTCCACACTAGTTCCCACCCTGTGGCAGGGGCGCTAGTGTCAATGGCGTCTATATCTGTAGAAGTGGTTGCTCCACCGCCACAGCCAACCAAAGTTGTGACCGTTAACGCGGCAGCAATCCGAGAAAGTTGAGTTACATTTTTAGTCATTATCTTCAGCCCTAATGCTAAGTAAATGGTTATCTAAAACGCCGCGTTGGCCACGTCGAGTTATGTTTTGTAAGCGCTTCCATTTGAGCTTGTTATTTTTCTGTTTGAAAGCGCTTACATAAGATTAATGCACGTTAATTGAAAGATCAACAACACTCTTTGATATTTTTAACATTTGGTTTACTTGGTGCGGGTGTGACTATGCAACGTGTTATTTCAACTAGCTGTAAAATATAGTTTTTATTTTTATAAAAGCAAAATTGCTGTAATTAATACAAAAAATTAACCTTGTATTCTGGTGAATAAAAATAAAATGTTAATTGATTAGTCGGAAGGTTAATGGCAGAAATTTATTACCTATATTGCGCCATGAAACCATAATGCGAAGGTAGTCCATGCCAGTGCTTAACGCGCCTTTGATACTTTATGAAGCATTAAGTGTTGAAATGCGTTTTTGTCTTTCTAATAGAAGGTGGAATACGTGCAAGATAGCGGCTTCAATAATAGCCTCTATTGTTTTGTTAGTAAGCTTTCACGGGTGACAGAAAACGGGCCGCTACGGTATTTAGCATCGTAATAATCATCATCACAAACTGAAGTAGCAGCGGGAGCAATAAGGCGGTAGAACGAAGGAGATTCGTTGTTATTAGGCAAAAGCATTAGTTCAGGATGCTTAATAAAAATGGTTGGATTAATTGAGCTAAGTGCTTGATAGGCGGCAAGCTGACAAAGGCGTTCGGCGGAACTTGATTCTATTTGATGAAGTGAGTGCCTGATGAGTTCTTGTATATCCTCTAGTATTGATTCTAAACGCCAATGCGCGCCTGTATATCGCGCTGATGGACTTATGAATGCGTGACTAAAGGCGGGGTGTTGATTGAGTTTTTGTAATATCATTTTTGCTTCACTAAATAGGTCAAATCTTCCTACTGTTACATAAGTTAATGCGGCGCTATGATTGCGATGAAATTGAATTGACTCAGGGGCGATGGGTAAATGCTTCATCACTTCAAAAATGGAGCGAGAATGCCTGAATATACCAATTTGTATTTCATATTTGTGGGCGGAGTCGGGGCTTGAAACAGGCTCAATGGTTGCAGCGTTGGCCGCAAGGTTTCCGTTGGAAGAAGAGGTTTCTCGCGCAAGCAAAATATCATCTATAAAAACGGAATCGCCTTGTGCTGGGGCTGTAAAAGCAAGGGTGCTGGATTGAATAGTTAAGCCTTGCTGAATGAGGTAGTCCTCATCTATTTCAATGCGGTACTCCCCTGGAGGAACAGCATTAACATAGAAATAGCCATCACTCTCTGTTCGCGTTTTAACCACTATTTGTTCAGTATTGTCGATAAGCGCTATGTCGACATAAGCTGCGCCACGGCTAGACGAATCACCTACTAGATAAATGGTTCCTTCAACATCATTAAAGGTATGTACTGGGAATTGAGTTTCATTAACCCCGCCTGCGTGGGTCAGTACTTGTACTTTGCCAGAGGCTGGCAACATATAGGGGTCAGGAAGCGAATCAGGTTTTAAGGTGAGGTTTTGTGTTCTGGCTCCCGTATTGAGCCTGACCATTCCATTTGTGTCGGTACTTTTATCACGCCATAGTGAGCTTCCAGTAAACGTGACGCCTTCGATAGGCATTTCGTTAGGGTCTTTGCGTAAATTTCGATTATCGTCAAGGAAGGCAAAAGCATCTATACGCCCAGCAGTGGCACCCGCCGAACGTTCAAAATTCAAACTCTGTGTATAAGGGTTAACATTGGTATTGCCGGTTAAAGAAAGGTTTACTGACCAGTCCCCCCCCTCCATGACGCTAGCTGCCAATCCAATATTCAAGGACTCAAAGCGCCAGTTGTGTTGGTGTCTAATTTCTAAGGCATTGTCAGTGTCGTTTCTATAACGTAAGCGAGTTTCGCGATGTTGGGAAAGCGATTGCGGCCATCGCATCGACACATAGAAATTATCAGTTGAAAAGCGGTCTGAAGGAATAAAGTTCCACGCACTAGAAAGGTTCCACCCATTAACGTCTTTGGCGTAATACAATCGGCCAGTGACCGCAGCATTACTGTTGTTAGAGACGCTGAACCCTGAAGCAAACGTCCCACCCAGAAAGTTGTCATTTACATTTACGCTTAGCGCACTTTGGGGGTCATCGAATTCATAGGCTCTGTGGGTCATACTGGCATTCCAGCCGAAGCGGCCCAGCCATTCAGTTTTTCCGTTCAAACGTAACGAGGAAATGTGCTTAATATCATCATCTTGTGAGTATGCATCACTATAAAAGTTGTTGAAGTAACGGGTAGCAAAGTTCATGTTGAGGTTGTTGCTGAACCGACCGTTCCAGCCTAAAAACATACCGTAACCGCCAGTATCCTGATCTGATACCTCAAATTTGAGCGCCGAGCCGAAAAGTTGGGTATTGATACCGGCAGTGACATACGAGGCAATTTCATCTTCCAGCCAAAGGCGTTGAACGCTAGCAGATAAGGTAGCGCTATCGGTAAGACCGTAGCCGAGCCTAGCGACAGTGGCTTTTCCAATCCCCGTTGTAGATACTTGACCATCAAGTAAGCGAAATTGATTATCGGTAAGCCCAAATAAAAAATCGAACTTGCCCTGTCTTAGCTGATTATTACCCACATTGACGGTTTTAGTTCTAACCTCTTGCTGACCTTCAGGCCCATATAATTTCAACTCAAATAAGTTTGCCCCATAGAAGGTTTCTATATCTTCGAAAAGTACCTTGTTCTCCTCGTTACTAAATTGCTCGTCGATAAATTGCCCATTTCTGAAGAGCTGCACTCGCCAGCCAGGTAATACGAATTCTTCAATGCTAGTGCTTGAAAAACTGCGTCGCTGCCGCGTATCCCCATTATGTACAATCAAGCCGAGTGACTGCCCAGAGCGTGTAACAAGTTCATCTCTTTGCAGCTGTATATCGCCAAATTCATAGGCAAAACTGTTTAAGGCGTTGTTAGTGTCGTTTTCGTTTTCGTTTAAGGTTTTGCCAAACCGCAGGTAATGGATACTCGTGTCATCAACTCTACTTACGCGAAGGTTTGCTGAATGATATAAGAAATCGAACCCTGCATTTATATTAGCGGAAAAGCGACTATCGCTGGTGGCGCTATCTTGTTGTGATAAACGGTAAGTCACCAGTGGCGATGTGAAAAATTGATATCGATCTTCAACAACTTTACTTACAGGCACTACGTTAGGCTTAAAATGAATAGGCGGATTATCAGCGCTTGTGTTTGAAGATGAATTTAAGGGAAGCCGGCCTGTGAGGTTAAGCTGAAGCAACGTATAGTTAAATTGTTGTTCAATCTGCAATAAGGTAGCAATCATGCGTGTATCGATATAAATATCGAATTCATCGGCTGCCCAAAGAAACGCATCAGGAGGTGTATTATCCAGCGTGGGCAATGTTTGATTAAATGCATAATTGAAGCTGCAGAAATCACTACTACCTGGTGATTGTATAGTCCCTTGAGCCATTGATATTTCCCAATCTAGGGAGAGTGCATCGGCAAACAAAGAAGCAGGGACGAGGTATCGTTCACCAACAGGGTAAACGTCAAAGCCGTCCCATAGGGGGCGGCCGTTAACGCGTAACACACTAATCAATAACTGATCTTCATCTAAAGCCACCCGAGCCGTTGAAGAAATGGGAGGACAGGGCTCAGCCCATGAGACGAACACAGTAAGACACAAGAAGGTTAAGGATAGTATCCTCATGACGCGTTAGCGGGTTACTATTTTATAACGTGATCAATAGATAGCGCTATGTCGCCACCGAATTTATCAATTTCAGTAAACCGAATAACAACAGGCCCTTTTTTTGCGTTTTGCAGGGGGATCAGTACTTTTCGACGTTCAAGTGGGCGATAGACTGCTACGTTATTCAGTACACCAACTTCTTCCCCTTCAGCATCTTCAATGATGAAGTTTCCAAACAGTGAACGATTGCCCGAACGTTTTAACCAAACTTGTACGTGTGGTTTTCCGTTGTAAATAATAGTGGATGGATTCACCATTGAAGCTTCAGCGGTAATGCGTCCATGACGCACTATAATCGGAATATTGTATGCAAGTTTGCTGGCAAGGTTTACATTCCCGTTCGTACTAGGCGCTATTTCTGTGACTAAACGAAGGTTAGCTCGGTACTCACCGTCAACAAGTCCAGCAGGCTTTCTTAATGCGAAGCGCAGCGCTTGACGCTCTCCGGGTAGAATATTTCCACGTTTCGGTGAATATCTAATAAAAGTCGATGCAGTAAGCGGATCTTCTGTGACCGCGTATACTAACCCCTCTTCAGTCATTGCATTAATAGATAACTCTGCCTGATAAGACATTGGCGTTGAGCTTGTATTACGTATTTGGATGGAGTCTGAGCGGGATTTAGAATCAAAATAAATGCGAAATTTAGATAACGAAACATCTGCATTGGCAACATTGGAAAAAAATAGCGCAGCAGAGATAACAAGAAAAACAGAAAGACGAATAGGTGTTAACAGCCGTATCAGTATCATATTTACTTTTGATTTCGAGTATAGAAAAGAATAGGCGAACGCAGTTGGCTCGCCTCAAACGATTACTGGAACGTAACGTCAACTACATAGTTAGCGGTATAAGAGTCGCCTGGCGTTAACGCCGAATCAACCGTCATGTCACCATATACATCGATAGTAAGATCTGTACCTGATGCGTCTGTAGTAACCGCAGTCAATGTGCCGTCTGCGATATTGTCGTGTGTTGCCACAGCTGCATTGATGTCGTAGTTCGCTTCAAAAGTAACATTAGTACCAGATGCACCTGTCACTGTGACATTCACAGGAACATTTGAAGCTAAGCCTGAAACCGTAATTAGACCAATAGCAATGTTTGCATTAGAAACATCGCAATCGCCCGTTACCGCGCCCGCATTATCCATGGTACACACAGAGCCTACGGTTGGCTGCATTGCACCGAAGTGAAGTGTTGCTGTCTCTGCAATAGTAGCATCGGACATCGCGTCTACATTCGCTTGAAATGTTTCACTTGCTGCAAGTGTTGACGCAGAGATAGTAGAAAGTAGCGCTATTGTCATTATTCTTTTTTTCATTTTGTTTCCTCTCATACCTTTAGTCGGGGCTGCCTAACGAATTATTTTACAATTGTTCTAAAATCAGTGAGTTGCTGGGAAGCTTTTATCAGTACTCAATTGACAGCGAAAATATATAACCACAGTCTTTACCCTTTTAAAAGGCGTTAAACCTTATGCTTACTTATTGAATTTAATAACTATTATAGAGATGAAAAAAATCAGATGTTCAACGTGTTGATTATATTTAAGTTTTTTTTAAGGCACTTTTTAAAGTTATACTTTTGTATACAAGCATAAATTTTATAATTTTCAAATTTTTTTAAAAAAAATATTGCTTGGGTCGGGTAGATAGGCGTTTTTTTGCATTTTATTACTGTCTTGAATGTTTATAAAAACCTATTATCGCGCCACTAAGTTGACTTTAAACCAAGTGTTTTTACTAACATCGTGTTTTCATGGAAGCGGTTTATAATTTCAGTATGCAGTGGACATGCAATTAAAGGAGTGACACATCATGCACCACCATTCTCACGGGCATTCTCATGGTCATGGGCACGAACATAGCCATGCAGAAACCGACAGTAGCCGCATAGGTTGGGCATTCTGGTTAAACTTCTGCTTCACCATTATTGAATTTATCGGGGGGGTGCTAACTAACAGTGTCGCTATTATGGCTGATGCGGTTCACGATTTGGGCGATACCCTATCAATTGGCCTTGCGTGGTACTTAAGTAAGCTTGGTCAGAAATCGGCTACCGATAAATATTCTTATGGCTTTAAGCGGTTAAGCCTTTTGGGCGCTATGATCAATGGGCTTATTCTTGTTGCTGGTTCGGCGTGGATATTATCTGAGGCGATCCCTCGGTTGGCAAACCCTGAAATGCCGATGACAGAGGGCATGATGGGCTTGGCAGTAATGGGCATTATCGTAAACGGCTTTGCGGCTTATAAGCTAAGTGGCGGCCATTCAATGAATGAAAAGGTGCTTAACTGGCACCTCATTGAAGACACCATGGGCTGGGTAGCGGTACTTATTGTGGCTATTGTTTTACATTTTGTACATTGGCCTATTCTCGATCCAATCTTATCTATTCTGTTTACGCTATTTATCTTGTTTAACGTTTTGCGATACGTAGTGCAAACCATGAAGTTGTTTTTACAAGGCTCGCCAGATGATACCCAAAAGCAGGCCATTTCTGATGTTTTATTAAGTATGGAACACGTTGAAGAACTGCATCATGTTCACTTTTGGTCTCTTGATGGCGAACAGCATGTGTTAACAGCGCACGTGGTAATTAATTGCAGTATTGATAACACTAAACTTAGAACGTTAAAGCAAGATGTATCAGACCGACTAGCGCCGTTTAATTTGGCCCACACTACCATCGAATTTGAATTGCCTGGTGAGCCTTGTCGTGATGACAGTGACAACTTGCATGTTCACCCGCATCACCATGAACATGTTCATATTAAATAAAAAAGGCGGCCAAGGCCGCCTGTTAGTATTATTGATGCGCTAGGCGCTTTAACCCTAATTCGTATCTGGCACGCCACCATTTAAGGCTTATGCCGATGGCGACAAAGCAGGTGCTCCACAGGCCAACTAGAGAAGGGATAAAGGCGTTACTGATACCGCCCACGAAACCCACCGGTGAGAACATTAAGTACAGAGTCACAATTAAACCAACCAGTACAATCGCGCAAGGAATGGCATAACGCCATGGAGTCATATCCACCTCTGCTTTAGGTACAAAGCGCCATGGCTGTGCCATAGGGTAGAAGTGACCAATAGCCAGCATAATGCCAAGTTCAATGGCAAACAAAATGGCGTAGATATGGATAAAGTTAATCTCTACTTGCCATACGAACTTCAGCAAGGCATACGCTATGACGTGAAAGATAATGGCGACCTTTGCAGCAAGGGCAGGCACGTTTTTAGTAAATAAACCGACCAATACAATGGTAATAACAGGAATGTTATAAAAACCGGTAAAGATACGAATAATCTGCCACAACCCTTCCGGTGCCAGCATTAATAACGGCGCAGTAATGAAAGACACCACCGCAATAACTAAACTGGTAATTTTGGCTACGCGAATTAGCTGAGAATCACTCACTTTATCTTTCTTAAAAGGTTTGTACACATCTAAACAAAACAGTGTGGCTGCACTATTTAATAACGAGTTGAACGAGCTAAATACCGCACCTAACAACACCGCTAAGAAGAAACCAGACAAGTATTGCGGCAACACCTCTTTCACTAAATGTGGATAGGCTAAGTCGATAGTTTGCAGGTTTTCATTTTGATAAAGGTGATACGCAATCACCCCAGGTAACATCATCATAAAGGGCACGAGTACTTTAAAGTACCCCGAAAACAACACACCCTTTTGCCCTTCAATTAAGTTCTTAGCACCTAATGTACGTTGAATAACGTATTGGTTGGTACCCCAATAAAACAGGTTGGCCAATATCATACCGGTGAAAATAGTTCCAAAGGGCACGGGATCATCAGCGCCACCTATGGCGTTAAGCTTTTCAGTTTCGGTTGTGGCAATAGTAGTTAGACCGGCCGCGAAGCTGCCATCACCTAATGCGATTAAGCCTAAGATAGGTACTAGTAACCCAACAATAAGAAGGCCTACACCGTTGATGGTATCTGAAACTGCTACCGCTTTTAAACCGCCAAATATGGCGTACAAGGCACCTATACTGCCTACCATTATAATGGTAACAATAAGGCTGGCTTCATAACTTAAATTCAATAACCCGGGCACATCGAATAACCGAAGTACCGCAATAGAGCCTGAATAGAGCACTGAAGGAATAGTAATTAATGTGTAACCGACCATAAATAGTACTACCGTCATTCTTCTTACGTTGTCATCGAAACGGTCACGTAAAAACTCGGGTAGGGTAGAGAAAGCACCCGCTAAGTAGCGGGGCAAAAATATCAGCGCCATGATAATGGTGGAAATACCAGCGGTAACTTCCCATGCCATAGCACTTAAATTGTACCCAAAGGCAGAGCCGTTAAGGCCAATGAGCTGCTCTGCAGAGAGGTTAGTCAGGATCATAGAGCCTGCAATGAAGGTGCCGGTTAACCCCCGACCCGCTAAGAAATAGCCGTCTTGTGTATTTACTTCGCCTTTCGTTTTCATGTACGAAATAATGGCGACCACGGCCATAAAGGCCATACAGGTCAGTAAGGTAAGCGTCACATTCATGCTAATACTCCGGCGGCTATTGCGGCCACATAGTGGTAGCAGACATATCCATTTCGGTATGTTGTACCTCAGGCCCTAAAACCACTTGCTCACCTTTGCGAACAAATACCGCCAGCTCATTTAAACTTAAAATTTGCTCGTAGTACTTACCGCCTTGGTAAGTGTCATCGTTTGTCGGTGAAGCGCTATCGGCATTAAAACGAACCCAATCACCTTCTGGTAAATAGAATTTCACTTTTCCGCCAGGCACAATGCAAGGCACCACCAACAAACTTTCACCGCACATAAATTGTTGTTCAAACTGACGGGCTAGTGGGTCGTTAGGGAACGCGAGGGCCATAGAGCGCTGCACAGGTAAGCCGGTTTCGCTGGCTTGTTGTGTGGCTCTTTCTAAATAGGGCAGTAAACGATATCGCAGTTTTAGCGCATCGAATACGGCATCAGATGCTGCCTCGCCGTATGACCAAGGTTCGCGAGGGCCAATGCCATGCAGACGCATATGAGCAGAAAATACTGATGCTTGTGCCCAGCGAACGTATAATTCTGCGTCACGAGTATCTTTATAGAAGCCGCCGATGTCGGTGGCAAAAAATGGACCGCCCGACATGCCCCAAGAAAGGCTACCGCGAATACTAGCAGCTAGACCATGCCAGTCTGCTTGAGGGTCGCCCCCCCACTGGGCTGGAAAGCGTTGGCTACCTGTCCATGCTGAACGGCTGAACAGAAATGGCCCCGTTTTACAATATTTCTCAGCCGCTTCGTATACGCAGCGGTTATACAGCATGCTGTATACGTTATGCAGGCGGTCGCCAGAATCGCCGCTGTATGAGAGCATATTGTCATCTTCTAACTGCTCACCAAAGTCGGCTTTAATCATATCAACACCCAATTCGAACAAGGGCTTGTGTGATTCTTTCCAAAATTCGTAAGCGTCTGGGTGGGTGAAATCTAAAATACCTGAATCGGGTAGTGGAGTAAGCACTTCACCGAACGGGCTTAAATCCCACTCATAACGATAAGCTTCACCAGTGCGCTTGTCCTTAATTAACCAGCCTTTTTCAGCTGCCTTTGCGTACAGCGGGTTTTTCACTGAAATCATGGGGTATTCCCATACGCAAATTTTAAAGTCCATGGCTTTTAGTTCATCAAGAATCGGCTTAGGATCGGCGTAGCGAGTAGGGTCCCATTCAAAGGCAAAGCGAGTATCGGTATCTTGCCATGCGCGGCCATCTAGCGTGATGACATCGCAAGGCATGTTCTTTTCACGCACTTCTCGGGCCACGGCTAATAGCTCTTGGGAATCTTTGTAGTAGGCCTTAGAAAGAATAACACCTAGGCTCCATTTAGGTGGAACAGGCGCGAATCCTGTAAGGCGGCTGTAAGTATGAATACTTTGCGCTGGACTATCGCAGTGATACAAAAACATATCTAATAAGTAGTCTTCTACCACACAAATGTACGCGCGTTGCGACCAAGGTGCATAGCCTACACCATGAGCCACTGGCGTCGGCGTGTGGACAAAAAGGTTCCAGCCTTCAGGGCTCCACGCGTAAGGGGTGTTTTTATAAGACTTCTCAGTGTTTACGCCAAGTGCATCGTGATTATATGAACGAACCAACTGACCGCGTTTATCAAGCTTGCCCCATTTTTCACCTAAGCCGTAGATTGATTCATCGTCACCAAGTTCTAAACAAATTACCCAACCGGCATCAGTTTTGGCGAATGGAGGAAGGCGATGTTGACGCACAAAGTGCCCATCGGTAGCCGATTCTTGTACCAAAATATCATTTCGATAAAGCTTGAAATGAAGCGGGGCAGAAAACAGTTCTAAACGGTATTCACCGGCATTAATGGTGCAGTGCTTATCGTCTCCAGAAAACACGAGTTGCTCAGCATTCGGTGTGGTAACCAGCATGCCATAGTCAAAACCATCAACTAGGGTCGCACTATCACCGCTCGACTGAATACGTAAGCCGAATTGGCTGATAGAAAATAGTAAGCTGCCGTATTGAGTAGGCACCGCTAGGTGGTGATCGTCTACTAGATAAGGGCTCGCGGTAATGTCCGCCGCCTTTATGCTGTTCCAGTCTGGCTCGGTTACCGAAAATGCATTACTCATATCACTTCACTCTTCGTGTCTTATATAAGACATAAGTTAATGAAATGTAACTTGGCTGTCAACGAGCAATTACAGTTTTAAGTGCAAATTATTACAAGTGCGCATTGTATTACAAACGGGGAATGGCGTTTATACTATTGGTAGCGACTGACAGTTGCGGCTATCTACATGCTGCCTTAGTAAACGTAGCAGTTAGTTAACGTAGTGATTAGTCAATACAGTGCTTAGTTTAACAAGTGGGGCACATTTTGAAGAATTAACGTTATCCCACTAAGCGCTAATGTACTAATGGCCAATAATCTTACCACGCTTGGTTCAATCCGCGCAGCTAGCAGCCTACCAATACGCGTAAATATTAAGATCAGGGGGATAGCAAAGAGGGTAGATATAACTGTAGTCTGATCGGGTAACGTGCCAAAAGGCACCATAGCTAAACGAATAAGCGCGGTAACACTAAAGATAGCCAGCAGAGTATATCGCACTTCGTGCACAGACCAATTCTGGCGATAACACTGAAATACCACGGGTGGCCCGAAAGTAGAAAATAACCCGCCTAATACGCCACCCAATGCGCCTGATACTATAAAGCCCCACCCTTTGCCAGAGGCAGCAGATTGGCTTCTTTTCACAATGAGTAGCAAACAGCAGGTTAATATTGCCAATCCAAGCAAAATATTTAACCAAACCGACAGTCCCGCGGACAGATATTCAAGCAAGGCGTAGCCCACGGCAATAAAAGGGATACCGCCAATCAACACAAGCGTGAAGGCTTTGCGGTGTATCAGGTGAACATTTTTCAACACAATACTGGTTGAATTCACTAGTCCTAAAACGCTAATTAAAAAAGTGGTGGCGGTAAGAGGAAGTAAATTAAACAAGGTAAAACTAGATACCACCATTAACCCAAAGCCAAACCCGCTCAAGGTTTGTAGTACAGTAGCAAAGCCCAATAGAATGAACATAGGTACTAGGGTTTCAAGTAACATTTTGCATCTACACCTGTAGTTGTATGTGATTTACATCAAAAATGCGCTATAACTCTTGTGTATGATATAACAACAAAAATTAAGCATTAGGTTAGGGTTTCATGTCTTCATCTCAGTTCGACCACAAATTAAGTGGTCCCAGTCTTGCGTTCCAACCGCTCTATCAGCAAGTTGCCGAATATATAAAGCAGCTCATTGTGGAACGTCGGTGGCAGCCTGGTGAAATGTTGCCAAGCGAGTTCAAACTGGCTGATGAATTTAATGTTAGCCAAGGCACGGTTCGTAAAGCGTTAACCTTGCTTACCGACACTAAAATTGTAACACGCCGCCAAGGTGTAGGTACCTTCGTTTCCGAGCATACTGCACAAGATGCCCTGTTTCGCTTCTTCCCGCTGCAAGCCGACGGCAAGGGGGCAGACCTACCCAAAGCCGAGTTACTTGGCATAGAACTCATATCCCCCGATAAAAACGTACAAGCCGCGTTAAATCTATCCGGCAAAGAGCGAGTGACAAAACTCGAGCGTCGCCGTATTTTAGACAACGAGTTTTGTATGCTGGAAACGATTTTTCTGCCGGCTAAATACTTTGCTGGCATACATGAACGCAAAGATATTCCCCATACCTTGTACCATTTTTATCAAACCGACTTTAATCAAACTGTATTTAAAACCCGAGACGGTATTAAAGCGGTACTAGCCTCAGATAACGATGCCAAGCTTTTACAAATAAAAGCCGGCGAGCCGCTGTTGCTGGTAACACGCGTGACAGAGTCTATAGACGGAAAACTGATTGAATACCGTGAGAGCAAATGTAGAAGCGATCACTATCATTACCAAGTAGAGCTTGATTAAATTAGCGCTAGCAATCCCTCTGCTAGCTTAGTGCATGGCCGTTTAATATCGCTATGCTTTGTTCGTATCGCTTCTTTTTAACGCTGCTCCATCAAGGCTCTACTCTTTAAAGCTATATCCTTTGGAACAGCTCCCTCTAAGACTATGCCATTTAACACTTGGCCTCTGAAATAAGGGGTTCGGTACACCGTCATTCAACAATGTCACTTCGAAATAAACACAAAAACAACTTCGCGAGTATCAAAAAGTGGGGGCCAAATTAATTTTGTTAACACTTTGTTGACATGGCATTCCTCCTATAATAACTTATGTCTTATACAAGACTAAAGTCTTTTTTATTAAACAGGATTAAAGATATGAACGCGTTGGAAAATATCCCTGAAGTTGGGTTTGGTTTCTGGAAAGTCGATACGGCTATCTGTGCTGATACTGCATACGAAGCGATTAAAGCGGGCTATCGCCATTTAGACTGCGCTTCTGATTATGGCAATGAGAAAGAGGTTGGCGAAGGCATTCAGCGTGCTATCAAAGATGGCCTTTGTACCCGTGAAGAGCTTTGGATCACGTCCAAATTGTGGAATACCTTTCACGCACCAGAGCATGTGCCGCTAGCACTTGAAAAAACATTAAGTGATTTACAACTCGATTATCTCGATTTGTATTTAATTCATTTCCCTATAGCGCAAAAATTTGTGCCGATAGAAACCCGTTATCCGCCTGAGTGGTTTTACGACACTACGCAAGAGAACCCCACTATGGAACTTGCGCCTGTGCCACTTTATAAAACATGGGAAGCCATGGAAGGTTTGGTAGATAGCAAGAAGGTTAGTCGTATTGGTGTGTGTAACTACAACACTGGGCTACTGCACGATCTAATGAGCTACGCCCGTATCAAGCCTGCCATGTTGCAGATTGAATCTCACCCTTACCTTACACAAGAGCGTTTGATTCGTTTAGCGAAAGACTACGACATGAAAGTTACCGCGTTCTCACCATTAGGTGCTCTGTCTTATCTAGAGCTAGAAATGGCGGATAAAACGGAATCGGTACTTGAGCAAGACGTAGTGAAAAAAGCCGCCGCTGCCCATGGTAGAACACCTGCACAAGTAGTGCTTCGCTGGGGTGTACAACGTGGTAATGCGATTATTCCTAAAACGTCGAAGCCTGAAAGAATGCGCGAAAACTTAGCGTTGTTCGATTTTGAACTTACTGATGAAGAAATGCAGGCTATTTCAGCGCTTAACATGAACCGACGCTTTAACGATCCAGGTCATTTCTGTGAAGCTGCCTTTAATCGTTTTCACCCTATTTACGACTAGGAGAGTACTATGAGCAACGCAATCGAATATGCCAATGTGCCAACTCAACACAGCTACAACGGTCAAGTTTTTCCGCAAATTGTGGTAAATAACGATGGCTGTAAAACCGTAGAAGAAACAGTGACGTTTATTCAACAGAACCAGGCTGAGTTAGAAGCGCAACTCGCCATTTCGGGGGCGTTGCTGTTTAGAGGCTTTCCCTTAAATTCAGCGGAAACCTTTGATATCTTTTCGGCCGGTTTCGGGTATGCAAACTTTACCTACAAAGAATCGCTGTCTAACGCGGTACGCATTAACTTTACCGAGCGAGTATTTACCGCTAACGAAGCCCCTAAAGATGTAGAGATTTTCTTGCATCACGAAATGGCACAAACGCCAATTTCACCCAGTAAGTTGTTCTTTTACTGCCAGTCAGCGGCTGATAATGGGGGTGCTACGCCACTATGTCGCTCAGATAAATTATTTGAAGCACTAAAAGCGGAAAATCCAGCGTTAGCTAACGAGTTTGCTGAAAAAGGCTTGAAGTACACTACCACTATGCCCGCAGCAGATGATGCTAATTCTGGGCAAGGCCGAAGTTGGAAAAGCACCTTAAGCGTAGAAAGCACCGCCGAAGGCGAGGCAAAGCTAAAAGAGCTTGGCTACAGTTGGGAGTGGATGGAAGATGGCAGCTTACGCGCTATTACACCAGTGTTACCGGCAGTAATTGAATTAGGTGATGGATCACAGTCTTTCTATAACCAGCTTATTGCTGCTTATATGGGATGGAAAGGGGTGCGTGAAAATCCCTCTTCAGCCATTACGTTTGGTGACGGTTCTGCCATTCCTAAAGAGGGTTTAGAGCGTATTGCTGAGCTATCGCAACAATTTACTTTCGACCTTGAATGGCAAGACGGCGATGTGGCGTTAGTTGATAACTATCGTGCTATGCATGGCCGTCGCCCATATTCTGGTGAAAGAAAACGCCAAGTATTAGTTGCTCTTGTCGCTGCTGAGCGTTAATTGTTATGACTGAGTTTGCCGCAAAGTGTAAATCGATTTGGCCTGGGTTTGGTATTGCCACAATAACCGGTATGGCAGCGCTGTTTTTAAGTGAACATTATGGCGCACCTGCCATGTTGTTCGCGCTGTTACTGGGTATGGCAATTTCATTTTTGTATCAGGCCGATGGGGTGTGCAAATGCGGTATTGATTTTACCGCCAGTACGCTATTACGTGCTGGTGTTGTATTACTGGGGTTGCGTATTGCCTTGGGAGACTTAGTTGTTCTTGGTTGGCAAACCGCAGCCATGCTGGCTTTTGCCATTTTCTCAACCATAGTGTTGGGTGTAGTGATGGCAAAAAGCGTGGGTATGCAAAAACGTTTTGGCGCATTAACCGGTGGCTCGGTAGCTATTTGCGGGGCTTCTGCGGCATTAGCAATTTCTACTATTTTACCTGCTGGCAAAAACCATGAGCGGGATACGCTGCTAACGGTAATTGGCGTAACTGCTATGTCTACCATTGCCATGATTGTTTACCCTATTATTGCTGGGCAATTGGGTATGAACGATACCGAAGCGGGCATTTTTCTAGGTGGTACCATTCACGATGTGGCGCAAGTAGTAGGTGCTGGTTATTCAGTGTCTGAAGACGCGGGCGATATGGCTACGCTAACCAAACTGGTTCGGGTTGCCATGCTATTGCCTGTGGTCATGATTATGATGGTTGTTATAAAACGTGCACATAGCAGCACGCAGGATGTGGATAGCGAAATGCCCAAGCTACCACTGTTTCTTGTGGGTTTTGTGGCGCTAATGCTATTAAATAGTTTTGTTACCTTACCTGAAGTGGTTATCGAATCAGGCTCACAGATATCTCGATTTTTTCTTGTAGTATCAATCACTGCCATTGGTATGAAATCAAACTTAGGTAAGCTGGCTGAAGTAGGCATGTTACCTATTGTGCTTATTGTGACGGAAACTCTTTGGATAGCCCTGCTCATATTGGGGTACTTGTTTTTAAGTTAGTCTACTCAAGCTAGTCAACTTGAGTAAGTCATTTTAAGCTAACTTTGTTAAATCAGTTTTTCTTGAATTAGTTGTCGACAGAAATGCACTCGTAAAGGAGGCAATGCGTGCCTATCTCAAATAAATCTAAGCAGGGTGTGAGCACGCATTCTGAATCATCAAAGCAGCAGACTTTGGCGAACGAAACCGGTATTCATGCCTTGTACGCCGAAAACCCTATTGCCGCAGACGAGCAAGTATTCGGACGTAAAACCGATGGGTTAACACGACGTGGATTTCTATCGGGATTCAAAACCCTCTCTTTGTTATTAGGTGCAGAAATAGTTTATGGCCGTTTTATGCCAGCAGGGCTTATTCCGGCTGCATTAGCGCAAACTGAAACGCCTTTTAGTATTGAAGGTAAAGATGGGTTAGTGGTACTAAACGACAGGCCTATTAACGCCGAGACACCCGCGCATTTACTTGACGATAAGGTTACGCCAGCGTCTAAATTATTTGTGCGTAACAACGGTATTGTGCCTGAAATAATCCCCACTGATTTTAATGAAAACGCGTGGACACTCACTATTGAAGGTGAGTCGGCAGCTGCATCTCGCACCTTCACCTTAAGCGAGCTTAAAGCGAACTTTAAACATTACACCTACCAACTCACCCTTGAGTGTGGTGGTAATGGTCGTGCTGAATTTTCCCCTGCGGCCAGCGGTAATCAATGGACTACCGGCGCGGTAGGCTGCCCGTCATGGACAGGCGTTCGTTTAAAAGACGTACTGAACGCCGTCGGTATTAAAGACGATGCAGTCTACATAGGTTATTACGGTGAAGATTTACATTTAAGCCGCACGCCGGGTAAAGCGGCTATTTCCCGTGGCGTGCCTATAGGTAAAGCATTAGAAGATGAATCGTTAATTGCCTTTGAAATGAATGGCGAACCGCTACCGCTAATGAACGGTTTCCCCATGCGGTTAATGTTTGGCGGCTGGCCAGCTTCTACCTCGGGCAAGTGGTTGTCGAAAATTGTTATTCGCGATCGGGTACACGATGGCGCGAAAATGGGCGGCAATGCCTATCGTGTGCCGTGCAAACCAGTCGCACCAGGCACGAGTGTGCCAGAAGACGAAATGTGTATTATTGAAGCCATGCCGGTGAAATCCTTGATTACCCACCCCAAGTCCGGTGCCGATCACAACAAGGGCAAAGCGTTGGCAGTACGCGGGCATGCATGGAGCGGCGAAGCTTCAATAGCCAAGGTGTTCACCTCAATTGATTTTGGGCAAACTTGGCAACAAAGTACGTTGTCGAAGCCAGTTAATAGGCATGCTTGGCAGCACTTTAATTCAGAAATTAACTTCAAGCAGGCTGGCTACTATGAAATTTGGGCGCGAGCTGAAGATGCAAATGGCCGTTCTCAGCCAATGGTGTTACCTGGTTGGAACCCCAAAGGTTACTTAAACAATGCGTGTCATCGCATTGCAGTAAAGGTAGTGTAGCCAATGAGCAGGCTGACAAGCGCGCTAATGCTATCGGTGTTATGTGCTACATCACTAGTAACGCTAGCTAATGAACATAAGCTCAACCCCGCGACAGGGCTTGTTGATGCTACGGGGCATAATATGGTGGCTGCACACTGTACTGCCTGTCATTCCGCTAAGCTTATTTCGCAAAATCAAATGAGCCGCGAACGTTGGCTTGAAACTATTCGCTGGATGCAAAGCACACAAAAGTTATGGCCCTTAGGTGAGGCTGAACCTGTCATCTTAGATTACCTTACGACGTGGTATGGGCCCAAAATCCAAAGTCGACGTGCACCTATTCCAGCTCATCTAATGCCACAAGGATCAGACTAGTTTTATCGCGGCTAAAAACTAAAACATCTAGTTTATAAATATAAAAAAACGGGAGCGTAAGCTCCCGTTTTTGATGTTTGTAATCTAGATGCTAGGTAAGGTTAACTTAAGCCCAGATAGGCGAAGCTAAGCCCAGCTAAACTAAACATTAACTCGCTAGCCCAGCAATCACTCGCTATGGACACGCAATGTCTGACATTAGCGCATCATCACTAGGAGCATTTGCTTCAAAGCGTACATTTGATACCAATAACGATGCCGATGCGTTAGCGTTAAGCGCAAATGGTGAGAAAAGCTCAGCAAATGATGCGCCTGCTTCTACGAAACAGCGTGAAGGAATAACAACCGTTTGCCACTCGGTTGAATTAGCTGCGAAGGAATTCAACGGTAACGACACACCGCAATCACTCCTACTACAACCAATAGACACACTAAGGTTATCTAGGCCTTGTGCCAATTTTACATCTAGCACAAGTGCCGACTCATCGTCGCTGTAATCACGCATATCTTCAGGGAAAGGTGAATAGAAGCCGACAGTAGCTTGGTCAGTAAACGTGAGTGACAAGCTATCTTCTTGCACCATGCGGTCGGTGGTCCGCACGCTAGCGCCTTCAGATTCCACTGTATTGCTTGTTACAGTCGTATCACCCGAAGCGTCTTTAATTATTAGCTGCCATGGTTTTTGTGTAGAAAGTACGTAAATATCATGGGCAGGTAACGGCGCGTTAGCATCAACACCAGTCGACTCAGACAGCGGCGCTTCGATGGGATCGGTATCACCAAACGTTAACCCATAACCGTAAGCAAATTGTGCGGTGTTACCGTCATCTTTGTTCACGATTTGCGTAGGGGTGGCTGGCCACGAGAACGAAAGTTTTCCGTGCATTGGATAGTTAATTTCACCGTCTTTTTTGGTGAATAAAACATCGGCAACACCTTGGCCTTCAGAGCCAGGTAACCAGGCTACTACAAAGGCATCACTGGCGTTAATTTCTGGGTTTACCCACAACGGGCGGCCGGTAATGAAAACAGACACCACAGGAATACCTTTGGCTTGGAAAGATTTCAACAAGGCAAGATCTGTCTTGTCGCCACGTTGATATTCAACATTTGAAATATCGCCATTGCCTTCAGCGTAAGGGTTTTCACCAAACACGATAATGGCTACATCAGGTTTATTGTCTGTTGAACCTTGTGCATCAAATGTCATTCCTTCAAATAAAGTAGCCGTTCCGCCAGCTTCACTAACGGTTTGCTGAATACCTTCAAAAATAGAGGTTGCGCCTGGGAAGTCGCTATTTTGGTTGCCTGTTCCTTGCCACGTAATAGTCCAGCCTCCTGATTGCTTGCCAATATTATGGGCAGCATCACCCGCTACCACCACGTTCATATTTGGTGCTAGTGGTAGTAATGCATCTTGGTTCTTAAGCATTACTAAAGATTTGCGAACCGCAGCGCGGGCAATATCGCGATGGGCTTGCGCACCAATAATCTCGCTATTGCCCGATAACGCGCGGTTAGCCGGAGAAGGTTGCTCAAACAAACCCATACGTACTTTAACCCGCAATACCCGGCGTACCGCATCGTCTAGACGAGACTGAGGAATAATCCCAGATTTAACCTGTGCAATGGTGTTCTCATACAAAGGTTTCCAAGCACTGGTAGGCACCATAAAAACATCAAGACCCGCATTCATAGCTTGAGGACAGCTTTCGTTAGTACAGCCTTCAATTTGGCCATGACCGTTCCAGTCACCTACGATAAAACCGTCGAATCCCATTTTATCTTTTAGCACATCAGTAAGTAGGTATTTGCTGCCGTGAATTTTCTTACCATGCCAGCTGTTGAATGACGCCATTACAGACTGTGAGCCAGCATTTAAGCCCTCAACGTAGCCTTGTGCGTGAATGCGAAACAAGCTTTCTTCGTCGGCAATGTTATTGCCTTGGTCGTCCCCGCCTTGTGTACCGCCATCACCAATAAAGTGTTTTACCGTTGAGATAACATGGCTATCATCAATGCTGCCACTGGCAATATCGCCTTGCATACCAGATACAATGGCTTTGGCATAAGCGCCTACAATGGCCGGGTCTTCTGAATAGCTTTCATAAGTTCTACCCCAGCGATCATCACGGGCTACCGCAACCGTTGGCGCGAATATCCAATCAATGCCAGTCGCACGCACTTCCTTGGCAGTCGCTTCGGCAATTTGAGTAATAATGGCAGGGTCGTTCATAGCACCCAAACCAATATTATGCGGAAATAAAGTAGCGCCAATCACGTTGTTGTGACCATGTACTGCATCAGTTCCCCACATGGTAGGAATGGTGCTGCCATCAACAGAATCGTCTATTGATGCTTGATACATGGCGTCAGCAATGGCAACCCAATCTTGTGGAGTGGCGTGCTTGTCGTTATTTGGGAACGCACCGCCGCCATTTAAGTATGAGCCAAATCCGTAAGTACGCATGTCTTCAAGGGTAACATCGCGAATTTCTGGCTGAATTGTTTGCGCTACTTTTTGCTCAAGGGTCATGGTGGCTAAAATAGCGTCTACTTTTTCTTCTACCGCTTCGCTATTGGCAGTGCTAAAAGTAATTTCAGGCCAAAAATCGGGTACTGATTTTTGTGCTGCTTGCTCAGTCTGCGCAGTTTTCGGCGTGCTAGCCTCGTCTTTCGCTGGCTGACAACCTGCCATAACTAATGCTGCGGCAATTAATGAATATGAACTTAGTTTCATAGTAAATTCCTTGTTTATTTGTGGCTAGCAGCCAAGTTAACGGTGGCACCACGAAGCCCGTAATAAGCAATATATAAGTAGCAAATAACCGGCAATAGGAAAGAAAGTTGTACACCCGCGTTGTCAGCAATTACACCCTGTAGTAGTGGCACAATAGCACCGCCCACTATGGCTAAACACAACATGCCAGAGGCTTGTGCTGTTTTTTGGCCTAGCCCTTTAAGTGCAAGACTGAAAATGGTTGGGAACATGATAGAGTTACAAAGTCCTACTGCTAAAATTGTCCACATAGCGATATTGCCGCTGCTGCATACCGAAACAATAATGAGTGTACATGAGGCAAATGAATTAACGGCGAGTAGTTTACCCGCGGCCACTTTTTGCATGACCGCAGCGCCAATGAAACGCCCTACCATAGCGCCACCCCAGTAATAGGCGATGTATTTTGACGCTTGGCTTTCACTCATGCCTTTAATGCTTTCAAGCCCAAAATAGTTTACCAAGAAGCTGCCAATGGCGACTTCAGCACCTACGTACAAAAATAAACCTAGTGCGCCTAATGATAGGTGGCGATGTTTTAATAAACCTGTATCTGTCGTAGTGGCAACATCCATTTCACTGTGCGTGGGTGAGGGCAGTTTTACTTTCACCATAACCACCGCCATAGCCACCAGTACAGCGGCTAATGTTAAATAGGGAAGTACTACCGCATTTGCATCTACTGCTGCGTTTTCCATACCTTCATGTGCGCCGAATAAGACTATACCGCCAATGATGGGCGCAACAGTTGTTCCCAATGAGTTAAACCCTTGGGTCATGGTAAGCCGGCTAGAAGCGGTATCTGGGTTCCCCATAATGGTCACCAAGGGGTTTGCGGCAACTTGCAAAATAGTGATGCCTGAAGCCAATACAAACAACGCACCTAAGAACATCCAGTACTGAGTGAATAGCGCCGAGGGAATAAACAACACGCAGCCCACTGCAGCCGTGATTAATCCCACACCAATACCTTTTTGATACCCAGTGGCACTCACTAATTTTCCGGCTGGAATAGATATAAGAAAATAGGCGCCAAAGAAGCACGATTGCACCAGCATGGCTTGGGTGTAAGAAAGCGAGAATAAGGCTTTCAAATGGGGGATGAGAATGTCGTTAAGTGCGGTAATGAAGCCCCACATGAAAAATAACGACGTTAGCGTAGCGAGTGCAAGTTGACTGGTGGTTGTAGAACCAGCCGTGGTTTTTATAGTTTGATTCATAGGTAACGCCCTGAATTCACTTGTTAGTAAACGAAATGTCGTGTTCGCATTTAGCTTGTTGGTTACTTTGCGTTAACGAATTGGTTCGGTATTTGTTAACACTTTGTTGGTCAGTATAGGGTGCGAAAATGAAAATGCAAGCGCTTACATTATTTGATTGTATGCGTTTACATTTTTATTGAAATATTACAAATACACTGCTGTGTTCTCTCGCGTTTTTAATAGTTTGACGTCGCAAAGTTAATATTATTTACCAATAGCGCTTGCTTTTTCTCCTTAAATAAATAAGATTAAATGCAAATTGTTATCATTTGTATTATTGATTAGAAAGTAAATTAAATGACTCATCCTTACTCTGTTACTTTGCTATTAGCGAGCGGGCTGCTGCCAGCATATGTATTAGCCGAAGCCGAGGCGCCAGTTGAACGCGTAGTGGTAACGGGAACACGTACACCCAAGCTTCTAGGTGCATCTCCGGTAAAAGTCGATGTGATAGATAAAGTGGAAATTTCAAGGCTCAGCAAGGGAACGCTTCGGCAAGTGCTGGAAGTTATGCCTGGGGTTGTGGTTAGGCGCAGTCAAAAAGACGGGTATAACGTACAGTTAAATGGCTTTAATGGCGACCATGTATTGGTGTTAATTAACGGTCAGCCAGTTATTTCTCCAACAGGCTCTTCAGTCGATTTAGATCAAATTAGCGTTGCCAATATTCGGCAGATTGAAATTGTACGCGGTGCCGCATCGGTTCTTTATGGCAGCTCTGCTATGGGTGGGGTTATCAATATAATAACCGATGTGCCGGAAGGTTCTCAGTTATCGGCCGATTATGAGCTTTCGCATTACAGTGATGATGGGTTGGACGGCGATACCTTAGGACATACTGCCAAGGTTAGCGCAGCAAAAGCAGTAAAAGATTGGCAACTAGGGTTAACCGCACAGCACATTACTAACCCGGGTTTCGACTACGACACTGACACTGTTTCTCAAGATGGTGGGGCAGTGGATAAATCCTTTGTTCAGTTTTCACTATCTACCCGCTTAAGCGGGTTGGATTTTAGTTATAAAGGCCAGTGGCTGGATGAACAGAAAGACAAGCCTCAATCTTCTATTCCAGGGCAATCTAGCATTATCAGTTACGTGTCTAGCGTTACCCAATGGCAGCATGATGTAAAACTTGCTCAACAACAGAGCTGGCATATAAATGGGCGCTATTTGTCTCATGATGAACAAAGCGGGAATACCAATGGCCTTCGCCAAACCGATATTCAATTAGCGGAAATTGAAGCGCAGAAAATTTTATCCTTGGGCGATGTTGAGTGGGTAGGGGGATTGGTTGCCCATGCCGATAACTTAGATCAGCAAAATGTGGCAACGGGTACGGTAGAAGTTGACGATGTTAGCCGAGAAAGCACCGAAGCGTATGTGCAAGCCAATTGGCAGCAAAATGACACCCAAGCCCTGCTTGGCCTTCGAGTACAAAATGATTCAGATTTTGGTTGGCATACAGCGGCCAAGCTCAGTGGTAGTCAAAGCTGGAAACTTGATGAGACCACACTACAAGTACGTGGTGGCGGTGGCTCTAGTTATCGAGTCCCTAATTTAAAAGAACGTTACTACGTGTTCGATCACAGCAACTTAGGTTACATGGTATTAGGTAATGAAGACCTTGTGCCAGAAACCGCGCTAAGTGCCAATATTGGGTTGAACGCGCGATTAGCCCCGAAACAAAGTCGATGGTGGTATCAGGCCGATATCGATTTCCACTACACCGAAGCAGAAGATTTTATAACCACCGCGGTAGATGTAGAAGCTTCGCAAGAAGCCGGACTTGATATCTCTGTGTACGAAAACCTCGATGAAGCCACGCTGTATGGTGCGGATTTGAGCGTGAGCGCGCAAAACGATAACTGGCAGTGGCAACTTAACTATAGCTACTTACATGCCGAAGATGGTGATTCTGAGCGCTTGCCCGAACGACCCACGCATTTAGTGAAAGCCTCAGTGACCTACCAATTTGATAAAACGGATACCAGCGTTCAACTGTATGGCGTGCATGAAAACGACGTTTCTCCCACCTCTGGTTACACCGTTACCGCGAAAGACAGCTACACCACCTTAAATGCCGTGGTGCAGCATGACTTTTCTAGCCATTGGCAAACCCGCTTGGGGGTTGAAAACCTTACCGATGAACATCGCTCACCCGATTCACTTTCGGCGGGGGCTTTTGATGCTCGCCCTATTTCAGCTCGACGAGTTTATCTAGGCGTGAGTTACCAGTACTAATGCGTTTTTAACGATGACGTACGCAAGAACAACTACCTAACGACAGAAAAATCTAACAAAAAAAGCAAATAAGAGAAGTAAGCATAGGCGCCGTTTAATCGATTAATAACAGCGGCTAAACACACCACTTAAAAAGGAACATACACATGAATAAAACATATTTAGCATTATTACTTGCGATGACTTTGGGGCTTGTTGCATGCGGTGGCTCTGATAGCAGTGATCCAATCGTTGAAACGCCTGACCAAAGCGGTGAAGACAGCGGCGATGGATCAGATGATAGTGCGGGTGATGAAGGCGGAAACAGCAACGAAGTGGCTACCATTTATGGACCGTATGGCACAGGGAGTACGTCGGAACCCGTTGCCGTTTATTTTGATTTAGATACACAGACGCAAGTTACTCTAACCGAAGAAGAAGCAGCAAGCGACACCACATGGGATATCGGCTTTAAACGCACTTCGGTATTCTTAAATACAGCACAAGAGACGCCAGTAAGTGTGTACTTCACTGCCAACAACAGTGATTTCTACGACGATAATGGCGCAGCTGTGGCAGATTTATTTCTAAATGCGACTGCAGATAGCGAACTTGATGATTATCTCGCGGTAACCACGAGCGATGTGCCAGATGCAGAGGCATTTTCTACCGATACCGAGTCTGCTGTTATTGGCGATACTTTTTATAATTATGACACCACAACTCATGTCGTTACCGCAGCTAGCGATACTTACTACGTGGTTTCATCAGATGAAAACTACACCAAATTTCATGTGACTGACATTGTGACTGAAGGGCGTGGTATTGGGGAAATCACGTTGGGTGTTATGCATCAAAGTGTACTTGATGGGCAAACCACGTTTGCAGAAGAAGTATCGCTAAGTGTTAACGCAGTAGGGTGTACGTCGTCAATCTACATCGATTTCGATTTGCAACAAGAAGTAACAGAAACCGATGCATGGGACATCACAATACCTTGTGCGGATGAAGCTGGCGAGTTTGTTCTATCTATTGCCGATGATGCAACCGTACTTCGCACTGATGCTGACACCTATGCAGGCATAGATACCGAAGCCGCTGCATTTTATGGTTTCAGTGCTGAAACTGTTAGTGACTATGCGTTTACAGCCAACAACTGGTACTACTATGACAGCACAAGTCACTTGTTGTACTCACAGTTCGGGGTATACCTTATTTCAGCGGGTGATAGCGTATTTAAATTCCAAATTACTAGCTACTACGATGAAGACGGAACGTCAGGCGCTTATAGCTTCCGCACCGACCCCGTTACCGAGGAGTAATTAATGGCGAAAACCAAATTACCACGCTTAGCCAGCGCGAGAACTTTGCTACAAGTGCTAAGTCTAATGAGTGTACTTTGGTGTTTATGTAGTGGCAGCGTATATGCTGCCGCTACGCCTATAACACCCACAGCTCACAACCAAAAGCAATCTGAAACGCCCCGAATTATTGCCGCGGGTGGCAGTGTTACCGAAATAATTTACGCGCTAGGGCGGGGTGATTGGGTGGTGGCGACTGACAGCACCAGTATGTTTCCCGCCGCGGCGACTGAGGTGACAAAACTAGGTTATTTCCGCCAACTTAGTACAGAAGGTGTGCTTGCTCAACAGCCCTCAATGTTATTGGGGGCAAGTGCAACAGGGCCTGCCCCGATGTTAGAGCAGGTAGCAAATGCCGGAGTTGATGTTCACGTTTATCATGTCTCAAGAGATATGCATGGCTTGAGTGAGATGATTCTTGATATTGGTCATAGAGTATCGGCTGAGGACAACGCCAAAGAGCTTGTTACCGACTTACAACGCCAAGTTGAAGCACAGCAAAAAGAATATTCGGAAGCATTAGCAACTTTCGAGAGTACTGAATATCCCAACACCGTAAATGCGCTTTTTGTGGTTGCGAATAACGACAGAGGCCTTACTGTGGCCGGGAATGATACTGTACCGCAAGCATTGTTTGATACCTTAGGCATGACCAATATTGCAGGCGATCTTGTCGGTTACAAGTTAATGGATGCCGAGTCAGTGCTCGCCCGAAACCCTGATGTCGTGTTTGCCGCAGGGCACATGTTGCATGGCAAAAATGCGCTTAATTCACTGTGTTCCCACCATGCGATTGCAACAACATTTGCAGGCCAACACTGTTTGGTGAAAGCCATGGATAGCAGTATTGGGCTGGGCTTATCCCCTCGTTTTGCTATTGCGCTAAAAGCCGTTGCTGAACATGGGCTGCGTGCTTTATCCCTTAAAGCCGCCAACACGGTAATGCAAGAGTCAGCTAGCCAAGTGCATATTGCACAGAGAACAGGTTTAGATAAAAACACAAATACAGACAATAATAGTCATGATATGGGAAGGTTCGAGTGACAGCGTTTTCCTCGAGCCCCGACGCCCCGAGTCATACGCCGAACAATAAGGTGCTTAGAAAAGATGTCTCGGGCAACAACGCATCAGCATTGATGGTAAATCTAGTTGCAACGAGAGCAAAGCGTAAGCGTTATGGTTTAGCCTTACTTGGGGCTTTATTGCTGGTAAGCGCCTACGTGGGGGTTGTGAGTGGCAGCTTATCTATTAACGTGAGCGAGTTGTTGTGGCATGAACTGTCGCAATTAACAAGGCCACTTTTTTCTCAAGGCGCGTTAATTGAGGAAGGCGGGGCTAATCGAGAGGGTACATTTAATAGCACGCACTGGTACGTACTTACTGAGCTGCGTTTACCACGGGTTATCATGACGTTATTTATAGGCGCGCTACTGGCGGTGTCAGGTTGTGCCATGCAGGGCTTGGTGAGAAACCCATTGGCCGACCCTGGTTTAATCGGTATTGCCGGTGGTGCCGCCGCAGCAGCAGCCGTTAGCATGGCTATTGTGCCGCCACTCGTACCTGCACTAGCCTCTGTTTGGGTAGCACTTTGGGCATTTGGTGGGGCGTTATTGGCCGTGTGGACAGTATTACGCTTTGCCAATAGTGCGCAGGGTGTATCGGTGGCTACCTTGATACTCGCCGGGGTGGCAATAAATGCCTTCACCGGAACTATTATTGGTGCCATTAGCTATGTAGCAAGTGACGATGCACTTCGCCAAATTACCTATTGGACAATGGGCAGTTTAGCGGGTGCTAGCTGGACGTTATGTGCGCTGGTGGCAGCGGCGGGCATTATCGCTATTTCAGGCTTAATGGTATCTCGCAATGCGCTTAATTTGCTTGCTTTGGGCGAAAGTGAAGCTGCTTATATGGGCTTGAATGTTGCGCGCTATAAACAAGCCATATTATGGCTGGTCGCCTTTGCTGTCGCTTTGGCCACGGCTTTGTGTGGCATTATCGGATTTGTGGGGTTAGTCGTGCCGCATATGTGCCGCACGCTATTTGGCGTTAATCACAATGTGCTTATTCCTGCCTGTGCGTTAATGGGGGCATTGTTGTTAACCGTTGCCGATACGCTGGCTCGCACATTATTCACTCCCATGGAAATCCCCATTGGTATCGTAACATCCGCAATAGGTGCTCCTTTTTTCTTGTATTTATTGTGGAAGCAAAAAGGGGTATTCAATGGCTCACTTTAACCCTGCTCAAGCCCAGCCACTAGAACCACTGCTCGACCTCGTGGACGTAGACATCACTAGAGGGAAGCGACAGCTATTGTGTAATCTTAACCTTGCATTTAACGCAGGTGAGTTTATCGCCCTTGCGGGTGAAAACGGTTGCGGGAAATCATCGCTTCTTACTGTATTAGGCGGCTTAGCACCGCTAGAGAAAGGCACGCTTTCATTTAATGGTCAGCCGTTAAGTGAGATTAGTCTGCAAAGGCTTGCAGATTATCGGGCAGTTATGGCGCAAAGCGCTTCTACCCCTTTTGGCTTTTTGGTCGATGAAATATTACAGTTGGCTCGCCACCATATTGTAGAGTCGCCTGCCAATCGACATCATATTATCGGCGAGATTGCTGAGCAGTTTGATATAACGCATTTGTTATCGCGAAATATTCAAACTTTGTCAGGAGGAGAGCGGCAAAGGGTATTTTTAAGCAAAGCAATATTGCAATTACTCCCGATAAGCTCACACGACAGCCTAGAAGGAAAGCTGTTGCTGCTTGACGAGCCAACCTCTGCGCTAGACTTGCGCCATCAAAAGTTGGTGATGCAGCAGTTAGTCAGCCTGAGCCAACAAGGGCTCTGTATTGTTTGTGTGAGTCACGACCTTAACTTAATTTCGCCTTATTGTAGCAGGATGATTTTACTGGCAGAGCAGGGGTGTATAGCCGATGATAAGCCGGAAAATGCATTAACTATAGATACATTGGCACGCTGCTATCACACCCAATTAAACCTTATTCGTAACTTAGATAACGATGTTTTTGTTACGCATTAATTTGAAAAAACGGAGTTTCTTATGAGCATGCAAGATATTGCATTTTCAGCAAAACAACTAAGCCGAACTCGCCACAGTGGTGTGTTAGGCACTCATTCCACCTCAATGCCGGGTTATCCCTTTGGTTCAGTCGTTCCTTTTTATCTTACCCCCGCCGGTGATGCCATTATCTATATTAGTGATATTGCGCTGCATACCCGTAATATCAAAGCGAACGATAAAGTCAGTTTAACCATATTCGATGCTGCAGAAGATGACTCTCAAGCAAATGGTCGAGTGACTATTATGGGTAATGCAGAACTTGCTAATAAAGAGGATGTTAAAGCGCAATATTTACGGCTGTTCCCACAAGCCAAAGGGTATGAAAAAACTCACGACTTTAACTTTTATGTTATCCGCGCCGAGCGGGTACGCTTTATTGGCGGGTTTGGGAAAATCCATTGGATAGATAAAGCGTACTGGCAGGTTGAAGAGCAAGAGTGGCATGGTTCACCAGAAGGCATGATTACTCACATGAATGAAGATCATGTTGATGCCATGCAGCTAATTTTACAACATAAAGTAGGCGTGAATATAGAGCACCCTGTTATGCATAGCGCATTCCCCGAAGGCATGCATTGTGGTAGTGAAAAAGCGACATGGTTTATTCCTTTTGAAACCCTTTGTGCAACCTCCACCGATGTTCGAAAAGCACTCGTTAAACTGACTAATGATGCACGCACGGCATTGAACATACCCAAAGCGAGCTAAGAGGCTAGCACTATTGGAACCTTGTCTTCCATGATAGTGGCGAGTACTAGACACCCTACCTTTATATCAACCCAGTGAAATACGTCGCTGGGTTGTCTTCTGTGAATAAAATGTAAAAGTTTTTCTTGGCAATGCTTGTACTATGTTTGCTATTGTATGAAAGCGCTTACATATAATGCTACACTTTGTCTCATATAGGTGCCTAATAGAGCAGCCTCATATATTTGGCTCTGTCCGTAAGTTGCCGATAGCGCACCTTATATAAAGTGCTAATAAACCTTGGCTTTACACAATCTAAATATTGTTAGTGCCTGTGGTATTTACTTTTTTATCGCCTGTTATCTACAGGCGCTGATACATATATTCTAATAAGGTTTTGTACACATGGAAATTTTAGCCCAAGCTGGCTCTCCCTTTATGCATTCAAATTTCACTATGGGGGTTGCGACATCGTCATTTCAAATTGAGGGCGATGCAAAAAACAGGGAGCCAAGTATTTGGGATACGTTTTGCAATACACCTGGAAAAATTGCCGATGGAAGTCATGGGCTGGTGGCGTGCGACCATGTGAACCGTTTGGAAGAAGACCTAAGTATTATCGATTCGTTAAATGTAGACGCTTATCGATTTTCCATTAGCTGGCCACGAATTATTAAAAAAGATGGTTCGATTAATCAGCAAGGGCTCGATTTCTACCTTGCCTTGCTAGCCAAGCTAAAGCAAAACAACATAAAGCCTTATGTCACGCTATATCACTGGGATTTACCTCAGTATCTAGAAGATGATGGAGGCTGGTTAAATAGAAAAACGGCCTATGCGTTTGCTGAGTATGTAGATGTGGTGAGTAAAGCATTTGGTGATAAGGTTTTCTCTTATGCCACATTAAACGAACCCTTTTGTAGTGCTTATTTAGGTTATGAAGTGGGCATTCATGCTCCGGGTAAAGTGGGCAAAGAGTTTGGTAAAAAGGCCATACACCATTTGTTGCTGGCTCATGGTTTAGGCATGCGCGTATTACGCAAAAATGCACCTAATATTGAGGCCGGCGTGGTACTTAATTTTACGCCGTTTTACCCAAACACCAATGATGAAAAAGATATTCGTGCCACACAATTAGCGCACGATCATCATAACGATTGGTACATTAAACCATTAATACATGGTTGTTATCCTGCCCTTATCGATAAGATTCCAGCAGCTCACCGACCAGATATTCACGATGGCGATATGGATATTATTGCTGAGAAAATAGATTACTTAGGTGTGAATTATTACACTCGCGCTAAAGTCACAGATGATGGCTCTGAAGACCCTTGTCAGTTGCCAGCCCCAGAGGGAAGTGAAACTACCGCAATGGGCTGGGAAGTTTACCCGCAAGGGTTAACTGATTTGCTGCTACAGTTGCATAATGATTACCAACTGCCACCGCTTATTATCACTGAAAATGGCTTGGCCAGTGATGATACGTTAACAATGGATGGTGACGTGAACGATGAGCAGCGTATTCGATATCTAACCACCCATTTGCAGGCGGTAGCCGATGCAATTGAAGCAGGGGTCAATATAACAGGCTATTTTGTTTGGAGCTTGTTAGATAATTTTGAATGGGCGCTGGGTTATGAGAAACGCTTCGGTATTATTTACGTTGATTACGACACCCAAAAACGAACGTTAAAAGCCAGTGCAATAAGACTACAACAACTGCTAGAAGAAAGACGAAAAGCGTTAAACGCAGCCTGATAGATGCGAAATTTATTAAAAGCATAAAATAATAAAGATAACGGTGAAGCCAATGGTAAGTGCAAAGGAAAAAATTGCCTACGGGTTAGGCGATACGGCAAGTAATTTCATTTTTCAAACCGTCATGCTGTTTTTGACATTTTATTATACCGACGTTGTCGGCATACCGGCTGCAGCAGTAGGGAGCATGTTCTTACTCGTTCGCGTATTTGATGCCGTTACCGACCCTTTAATGGGCTCTTTAGCAGATAGAACAAGAACGCGGTGGGGCGCATACCGGCCCTATCTATTATGGTTGGCTTTGCCTTTTGCGCTATGTAGCGTGCTGGCGTTTACCTCGCCTGAATGGCTTACTGAAGAAGGTAAGTTGTACTACGCATTTATCACCTACGCTCTGCTAATGATAATGTATACGGCCATTAATATTCCTTATTCTGCATTGGGCGGCGTGTTAAGTGCCGATGCCTCAGAACGCGTATCTATCCAATCTTATCGCTTTGTATTTGCCATGGGTGGTGGGCTGTTGGTGACATCATTTATGTTGCCATTGGTTGATTACTTAGGGAACGGCAACGAAGCGCTTGGGTATCAGCGCGCTATGATAGTGATGAGCATAGTGGGGATGGTACTTTTTCTACTTTGCTTTGCCGGTACTAAAGAGCGGGTAAAACCCGCCAATGAAACGCCTGCGCCCTATAAAACTCAGCTAGCGGCCATTTGGCAAAATGATCAATGCAGAGTGCTTTGTATGGTTGCGATTGTGTTACTTACCGGCATGGTGATGCGAAACACGCTAGCGCTTTACTATGTGAAGTACGTGTTGCAGCGGCCTGAATCGGCCACATTGTTTGTTACCGCAGGTATGGTAGGCAGCATTATAGGCTGTGCGTTGGCGAACCCAATTGCTAAACGATTTTGCAAAATCAAAGTCTACACTTGGCTTCAGTTAGCCAGTGCAGCAGTGTGTATCGTAAATTATTTTGTGCCTTATCAGGCGTGGTTTACGGCCATTGCACTGCATTTCCTTTGGGGCCTTATATTGCAAATGGCTACGCCACTACTGTGGGCAAAAATTGCTGATGTGGTGGACTATGGCGAAGATAAAACGGGGCTTCGTATGACAGGGTTAACTTACTCAACCGTAGTCTTTTTTATTAAGGTTGGACTAGCTTTGGGCGGCGCACTTGCGGGGTGGTTACTCGCATCAGTTAACTATCAACCGGACGCATTTTCACCTGATGTGGCAAAAGGAATTGTGGCGTTATTTTGTATCGGGCCGGCAATTGCATCGATAGGTGTTGCGATTATTATGCGCTGGTATACATTAGATAACCAAAAAATGATGGCAATTCAGCAGCGCCTTGGATTGACCACAGACGATGCGCATCGCGCATCGTAACAATAATTACGCAAAGCAAGGATATACACAGCGCACGTATGCACTGTTAATGCTATATGGTAACGATTAAACAAGTAAGTGAATTAGCCGGCGTGTCGTCAGCTACAGTATCTCGGGTTATCAACAACACAGATACCGTTAAAGAGAAAACGCGTCAGCAAGTGCTTGATGCGATGGAGAAGCTTGGCTATCGACACAATGTAATTGCGGCTTCCCTTGCCTCAAATAAAACCCATACCGTTGGGTATGTGGTTCCCGAATTACACGGCTCATTCTTTGGCGCCATGATGGCCGGTTCTGAAAAAGTACTTAGGCAAGCCAACAAACATATGTTTGTGGTAACAGGGCACAGTGACGAAGCCTTAGAGAAAAAAGAAATAGAAGCCTTGCTGAGTCGCCGCTGCGATGCGCTTATTTTGCATGTTGAGGCGGTCAGCGATGAGTACCTAATCGACCTTGCTAGCCAAGATGTTCCTATAGTTGTGGTTAACCGCTACATAGAAGCTATTGGTGAAAAGTGTATTAGTCTAGACAATGTCCTTGGCGCATATCTAGCCACCAAGCACCTTATCGATTTGGGCCATACTCAAATTGCATACGCCGCAGGCGCATTGTTTAAAGCGGATGGTTTTAATCGTTTACTTGGGCACAAAAAAGCATTAGAAGAAGCCAATTTTTATTTTGATGAAGAGTCCGTGGCTGAAGGTAATTTCCAAGCCTTCTCGGGTGAAAAATGTGTGGATGAACTGTTTAGTCGCAACGTAAGTTTTAGTGCCATCGCCTGTGCAAATGATGAAATGGCATCAGGCGCTATTAACTCACTCAGAAAACATGGTAAACGCGTACCGGAAGATATCTCTGTCATCGGATTTGATAACGTTGACTTTGCTAGTTACCTAACCCCTAAACTGACTACCGTGAACTACCCAGTGCGCGAAATTGGTGCTATGGCATCTCGCTGGATTTTAAATCAGGCTTATGGCGATGGAAAACTGACAATGGAACATATTTTGTCGCCCAAATTGATTATTAGAGGAACCACCAGGAAATTCGAGTAACTTCAACCAACGACGAATGGTGAAGTTACGCTTTTTTCTGTTATGCTGAATTTTCACACATATTAAAATTTGGTCACCCTATGTTCGTTTCTCGAAGCAAATACTTAGAAAAAGAGTCTCAGGCCACGCAACTTGAAAATCGCTATCAAGTTGCCCTAGATAAAATATCAGCCTTAGAGTCTGAAAATACAGAACTTCATCGGCAAGTTACCGAGTTAAGCGATGCTTCAAAGAAAAGTAAAGACGATGTGGTAACACGGTGTTTGGTTAACTCTTTTAACCAAGTGGAAGGTATTCGAGAAACCGTATTAGGGTCTTATCAAAAAATAAACACCGAAAATCAATCAATATCAGACATTAATGAATTGTTTGAGCAGTCCTCTCAAGTACTTACCAAAATTGTCAAAGACATGAGTGGTTTGAATACCCAAATGGTGAGTATGAGCGAGCGCATTTCTGGGTTATCAAGTACAGCGGATAACATCAACAAGTTTGTATCTACTATTACCAGTATATCGGATCAAACCAACCTACTGGCATTGAATGCTGCTATTGAAGCCGCCCGTGCGGGTGATGCTGGTCGTGGATTCAGTGTTGTCGCCGATGAGGTGCGTGCACTAGCTACTGAAACCAATAAATCAGCGACAGAAGTGTCTGAACTAGTAAATGATATTATTCAATCTACGGCAAAAGCAGTTTCAGGTGTTAACGAATTAAGAGGCAATAACGAAGAGCTAGAAGAAGGGATTAGTACCCTTAATAGCAGTTATGAAACCATGGTTTCTCATTGCGATAGCATGAAAACGACCATTAATGAGGGGACGTTAAGCTCCTTTATACAAACGGTTAAGCTAGACCACGTAGTATGGAAGTCAGATGTATATGCGGTTTTATTTGGTTACAGCGATAAAAAATCAAGTGATCTTGCTGACCACGCGAGTTGTCGTTTAGGAAAGTGGTATAGCGAAAATCAGGGTGCGGCTATTGGCAAGTCGTCACCATTCAGAGATTTAGAAACACCTCATGCAGCGGTTCATCGTGCTGGTGTAGCTGCTATTAATGCAAAAGCAGAGGGTGATACTTCAACACTAGAAGCTAAAGTGATTGAAATGGAACGCTCTAGCGAGAAAGTAATGCTGCTATTAGACAAGATAGTGAGCTAACTTGTTTTCTCATATACCTAAATGCGTTTGAAGAGGTATAGACTAAAAGGCTTATATATTGAGCGATGCTTCAATACCCCCTAGCCCCAATGAGGTTGCTGACTTAAAAGCTCAAGTAAAATTACTTGAGCGACAGCTTAAGCGCCAAAAGATAGCGCGGGCAAATGCTGAGTGGTTTTTAGAAAGCTACTCAAGCGATGCCTATTCGGCAACGCAAGCCTTGCGTAAAGCATTGCATGAATCAAAAAAAAGAGAGCGAGAATTAATCTTTTTGAATCGCTCTGCTTCCCACCTTAAAACTTCCGATAGCGGGGCGAGTTTCATTTTCTCCGCCATTGAGTCAGCAGTAGAGTTCAGCGATGCCTTTTGTGGTTTAGCCTTCATTACCAAAGCCGGGAAAGTGGTTCAAGGAGATGACAACAAAATTTGGCAAGTAGAAAATGGTTGGGTTGAAGCCAGCGATTTTGCCAAGGTTATGTTAGATGAGCTGCCACTGTCTGTAACCGAAGATTATAGCCAATGGTGTGTAAATATCGTTGAAAGGCCAGATAATCGTGAAGAGGCTTACGTATTACATTTCATGCAGAACTTGGGCAATGGCGAGCAGGCATGGCTAGCACTATTGACCCAAAACAGCGAACTAGACGAAGAAATGTTGTATGTGCTTGATGCAAATAAGCACTATCTACAATTTGGCATAGGCTACCGAAGTTCTAAACACGAAATTAAGCATCACAAAGCCGCCCTATCCTCGATGGAAAAAGACCAACGCTATCTGCAAGAAAAGCTAATAACCGCAGATAAAATGGCCATGTTAGGTCAGTTGGCGGCCGGTATTGCCCACGAAATTAATAATCCGATTGGTTATGTACGTAGCAACACCTCGGTGGCTGGCGATATCTTTAAAGATTACCAGAGTGCTTTGTCTGAAATAAAGGTACTTTGTGAGGATGCGGGGGGAGAAATAGAAGCCCGCTATTTAGCGCTTGAAAACACGTATTCATTAAAAGATAGTGCCGAGGCTATCTCTGAAATGTTTGAAGAGTCCTCAGAAGGTATTGAAAGAATTATCGATATCGTAAAAGCGCTAAGAGGGTTTTCCTATCCTAGCGGTGGTAAGCGCGTAGCCATTAATGTTGCCGAAGCGATAAGCTCAGCCTTACGAATCACAAATAACCTGCACAAGTATAAAAATAAGGTCATATTCACGCCTCCTGAAACCGATATCGAAGTACTAGGCAACGCTGGGCAAATACAACAAGTACTCATCAACTTACTTACTAACGCCATCTATGCCACAGATGAAGGAAAATGCATTAAGTTTGATGTTGAATCCCTAGAAGGCGAGGCGGTCATTACGTTGCAAGACGAAGGCAAAGGTATGTCAGAGGAAGTCATTGGCAAAATGTTTACCCCCTTTTTCACCACTAAACCACCTGGTGATGGCACCGGCCTTGGTATGTCTATTTCACTGACTATTATTGAAGAACACGGCGGCCAGTTTGAAGTGACCAGTGAAATCGATAAGGGCACCACAATTAAGGTACGCCTGCCACTGGCGTAATCTTTTTATTCGTATAATCTTCATTATTACCGAATTCTTTTTCTACTTTAGTATTAATTGTTACCATCATCGTCTACCCTTTTAATGAATTACCGATGAATAGGGCTCTCCTATTTACTTTGATACCACTATAGCAATGGATTTTATTAGTGAAGAAAAATCAGTCTGTTACCCAACGCGAATACAAATTCCCTTCTCACTACCGCCTTATCTCTTCCACTGACAAACGGGGTGTCATACAACACTGCAATGACGAATTTGTAGAGGCAAGTGGGTACAATCGAGAAGACCTGATAGGAAAAAACCACAACATTATCCGTCATCCGGATATGCCCTCAAGTGTGTTTAAAGAAATGTGGCGAACTTTAGAGTCGGGTCAAAGTTGGGCTGGACTCGTTAAAAATAGAAGAGAAAACGGCGACTACTATTGGGTGTCAGCTTTTGTAACTCCTGTGTACGAGGGCGGACAAGCGGTGGGTTATGAGTCAGTTAGGGTTCATGCCGCCGATGAAGAAATAATACGAGCGTCCGCTATATATGCCAGGTTGTCTGCAGGGAAATCGCCAATTCCCTTTGCTGCAAAGCTTGGTCAAACACTTTCACCCATGTTACCCATGATAGTGGTAAGTTTATTATTATTGGTAGCAATTGGTTTTACCGCGGGTTTGGTGCCCCTAGGTGTTACTTTCATTGCGCTACTGATTATGATGGCGTGGCAATCGGCAAAAAGTCGGAGCTATTGGCGGGAATTTCTTTCGTTAAGCCCTGCTAGTTATAGTAATGAACTCGTGGCACAAACGTATTATGCCGATGTTGATTATATTGCTCAGGCTAAGTTGGCGTTGGGCTGCGAACTCGCGCGTACGCGCACGGCGTTGACCCGCATCAAAGATGCATCTGTGGGGTTAGAAGATATTGCGGTTTCAACTCACAGCCAAGCCGAGCTAACCAGCAAAACGATTATTCAGCAAAATCTTGCCACCCAGCAAATTGCCACAGCGGTAACTCAAATGAGTCAGGCTATTCAAGAAGTGGCTGAGCGAGTAGAGAGCAATGCTGTTAGTGCCAAAACTGCCGCAACTAACGTACAAATGGGTAACCACAAAGCTGAAGAAGCGATGCAGGCTATACTGTCATTAAAAGGCGCGGTGGAGTCGATTTCCGATACGGTTACCGAGCTTGCCCAATCCACCAGTGATATAGGCGAAGCCGCTAGCATCATTTCTAGCATCGCTGATCAAACAAACCTGCTAGCACTTAATGCCGCTATAGAAGCCGCCCGCGCTGGCGAGCAGGGACGCGGTTTTGCTGTTGTTGCCGATGAAGTTCGTACCTTGGCTTCTAAAACCCGGGTGTCCACCGATAAAATTCACAATATCATTCAAGAGCTTGTTGATAGAACAGAACGGGCCGTAAAGGTATCTTCAGAAGGATTGGTGTCTGCTGAACACGGTAGTGCCATTGTTGAAGAAACCCGAGGCGCGCTACAAGAAATCAATAATGCGGTAAGTGGTATTGCCTCAGCTACCGTAGAAATGTCTTCTGCTGTAGAAGAACAAAGTACCGTGGCTGAGCATATTAATCAGCAGCTGGTCGATGTTGCTGATAGTGCAGAAGAAACGCAGAAGTCTTCAGAAGCCACGCTCAAAGTGGGTCGAGATCTTCGTGACACCGTAAATCAAGTTAACGGGTTAATTGCTCGTTTTAACACGGATAAACGCACAGGATAATCTGTGCTGTTTATTTTTTAGCGTGCTTTTAACCATTTTCTATTTACGTTCGTTCCACTTAAAAGCACGCCGAGCTTTTCTGCTATGCCTATCCGTTGGCTTTAAGCTTTACTACGTCGGCACTCTCATCTTCTAGTACACTCTGTGCTGTCGCGCCTTTAAAAATCTTGCTCACCTTGTCTTTATTTTTCGACAACATAATTGTGAGTTCTTCAACAATGCTATCGTCAATGCCTAAGCCCTTTGCTTGAATGTATTCAGCAAGGTTGTCGGCAGCGTCGAGCATCTTATCGTACTGATCTGCTTCTTTTTTATCGGTAGTTACCAATTTTTCTACCCCTTTGTGCGTGACAACATACTGTGTGGTAATGGCCATGGTAGGTCCCCTTAAATGAATAGACAACAAAACTGTACAATATTTAACTGGATAAATAAACAGTATTTAAAGTTTTTTGATATTATTTTTTTACAACTTAAGTATAGTGACCAAGTACGCTTGGATGTATTTTAAAACGTACGTTGGAAAACAGCTTTCACATCGTCATGTCTATATCCAAAAATTTACCGGTTTCGTTCACATTGGTTGCAGCCTGTAGCTAGTTATACAGCCACGAAGAACAGTAAATTTATCACTAGGCACAAGAGTCTTTCTTGCTAGAGCGTGAAATCGAGTGCCGACATTCGGCGTGATATGGGTGACTTAGATACAAAGAGGAAGTAATGAGTTCTTCAATTGAGCGTGATATTCGCACTATTCAATCGATAGAAGCTGTACCACATATAATGAAAATGTTATCAGATGTCACTGGTCTTCGCTTTATCTGCGTAGCCAGAGTGACAGAAGATAACTGGACAATGTGCGCAGTATATGACCAAGTGAACTTCAATTTAATTCCGGGCGATCAACTCGATATCAAAACAACGTTTTGTAGCCAAGTCAGAAAATCTACAAAAGCCATCGTCATTGAGCACGCAAAGAAAGATGATGTTTATCGCCAAAGTGAAATTCCTAAGATGTATGGCTTTGAAAGTTACTTTTCATTTCCCATTTACAACAAAAACGGCGATTTTTTTGGAACATTATGCGGCTTAGATCCACGTCCTGCAGTTTTAAAAACAGATAGGATTGAAAGTCAAATTAAGTCGTTTGCTGAGTTAATATCGAGGCAAATGGAAGTTGACGATCGTTTAGCTGCGGTTGAAACCGATCTCATCAGCGAGCAAGCTGCCGCTAAATTGCGAGAGCAATATATCGCCATTTTAGGCCACGATTTAAGAACACCTTTGTCGGCACTTAAAATGGGGGTCGACTTTCTTGTTGATCACGCCAGCGATGCGACTTCCCAAAAAGTACTGGCCCGAATGGATAATAGCGCTAAACGTATGACGCGGCTCATTAGTGACGTGATGGACTTTACGCATGGTCAAATGGGCAAAGGTATTCAATTAAACGTTAAACCAGCAAGTGATTTAAAAAGTGTACTAGTACACACCGTAAGTGAACTTTCGGGCCTGCATCCAGACCGAGAGATACTTGCGGATATCATTATAGACGGCACATTTTCATGTGACCCAGAGCGTATCAGCCAGTTGCTGTCTAACTTGCTGATTAATGCGATAGTGCATGGCGATGCAGCGCAACCTATCAAAGTCATGGCGAATATCGAAGAAGAAACACTGACATTAAGCGTATCTAACGGAGGCACTCCAATAAGTGCGGATGTCATAGATAAGCTATTTCATCCATTTTGGCGAAACGAAAACAACAAAAAGACCGGTGGATTAGGTCTAGGATTGTTTATCGCCTCGCAAATTGCGGAAGCCCATAAGGGGAGTCTGATGGTGCATTCAGATGAAAATGAAACCGTGTTTTCATTTAAGGCAGCATTGTAAGCATGAAGGTTAAGCCTCGCGCTTAGCCTTTTTAACGTCTACGAACCCCGCTACCCCCCATCATTTAGCGTATCTAGCTAAATTTCATCAAAACACGTACAAATGTAAAATTTGCTGGTGATTAATGCTTGTACAAAAGCGGGTATGTGCGTATAATCCGCGCCCTTACAGCCACCCTAACTAGGTTCCTTGTCTCTATACAGTCTGGCTGTACTGTCGAGGCTACAACCGTAAGGAGCAATAATGCGTCATTACGAAATCGTATTTATGGTTCACCCTGATCAGAGTGAACAAGTACCTGGTATGATCGAACGTTATACCACTATTCTTAAGCAAAACGATGGTCAGATTCATCGTTTAGAAGATTGGGGCCGTCGTCAATTGGCATACCCAATTGAAAAGCTGCACAAAGCCCACTATGTATTGATCAATGCTGAAGCGACTGCTGAAGCTGTTGACGAGCTGGAAAATGCTTTCCGCTACAACGACGTTATCTTACGTAACATGGTAATGCGCACTAAAAACGCTGTAACCGAGCCTTCTCCTATGACTAAAGAAGAGCGTCGTGAGCGTCGTGACGATTCTGCACCTCGTACAGAGCGCGCAGAAAGAAGACCTGAATCCACTGAAGATAACGCTTAAGGAGATCACCCATGGCTCGTTTTTTCAGACGTCGTAAATTCTGCCGTTTCACTGCAGATGGTGTGACTGAAATCGATTATAAAGATATCGCTACTCTTAAGAATTATATCACAGAGAGCGGTAAGATTGTCCCTAGCCGTATCACTGGTACAAGCGCAAAATATCAGCGTCAGCTGTCTTCTGCGATTAAGCGCGCACGTTTTCTTGCGTTGCTTCCGTACACTGATTCACACAAGTAATTTGGCGTAATTAAGGGGTAGTTAAGATGAACATCATCCTACTAGATAAAGTCGCCAATCTTGGCGGTCTGGGCGACCAAGTAGCTGTTAAAGCTGGTTACGCTCGTAATTTCCTGTTTCCACAGGGTAAAGCAGTTCCTGCAACTAAAGCGAACGTTGAAAAGTTCGAAGCACGTCGTGCTGAACTTGAAGCGAAAATCGCTGAGCAGCTTGATGCTGCTAATGCACGTGCTGAAAAACTAAATGAACTAGCTGAAGTAACTCTTGCGGCGCCAGCTGGCGACGAAGGTAAACTTTTCGGTTCTATCGGTACGCGTGACATTGCTGATGCAATCACTGCAGCTGGTGTTGAAGTAGCTAAAGCGGAAGTTAAACTTCCTACTGGCACACTTCGCGACACTGGCGAATATGACATCGACTTACAACTTCATTCTGATGTAACCACTTCTATTAAAGTGATCATCATTGCTGAAGCATAAGCGCTGACGTATACGAAAAACCGCTCTTATGAGCGGTTTTTTTATGTCTGCACGCTTTATATCTGCATGCACCTCAACGCTATACACTTCGCTGCTTCCTTTATAAAAATCACCTTACATTTCTTATTTGCCGTATTTGTCGTTTTCAAGGTTTGATACGTCTTCTACATTTTATCTCTTACACCAATATGATCTTCACTCAATCCGCTGCCAACATGTAACGATTTATTAATTATTTCGTTAAATTAATGATAAATCACGACCATTGGTCGTCGACAAGCTGCTGTTTTTTTCAGCATTCAGCGAAAATGTCGGTTAACCCATAAATTGTTCTTAATATAGCTTTAAACTTTTCCTGTCATCCTTGCGACCTATAGTAATCCAAACTACAAAAAGCATAGTGCTTCATTATGGACATTACACGTGCAGCAATAAAAAATGCGTCAGGGGTAGGAATTGGCATCGCAATATTGGTTTTTCTTGGGCTATATAGCTTATTTAATTTGCCAGTTCAGCTTTTCCCAGACATCGAGCGCCCTAATATCAATATTCAAACCTCTTGGCGAGCAGCGTCTCCACAAGAAATTGAGTCGGAAATAATAGAGCCACAAGAAGAAGTGCTTCAGGGAATACCTGGGTTGGTCTCGATGAATGCGTGGTCGAATCAAGGGAATGCATGGATAAATCTCGAATTTAGTTTGGGTACAGACATGCAGAAAACCCTTATTGAAGTGATAAGCCGCATGAACAGAGTGCCGCCACTGCCTAGAGATGCACTGTCGCCCAATATTATGCTGGCAGGCAGTGGGGGTGATGCCCCTGCGCTAACTTACTTTTTCATGCAGCGTCTGCCTGGCAATCCCAACGAAATAAACACCTACGTTACTTACTTCTCAGATGTAATAAAACCTCAGCTTGAGTCTATCCCTGGCGTCGCCCGAGCAAGGATGGAAAGTGGAGTAGGTGGCGAAGAGGAATTCCAAATTGTTTTCGACCCTTTTAAGGCCGCTCAACTTGGTATTGATTTAACTGCAATCACTACCGCATTGGGGCAAGCTAACGATGTTTCTGGCGGGTTTGTGGATGTAGGGCGCCGCCGATATACGCTGCGTTTTGAGGGGCGTTACGAGCCGCAAAAAATGGGCGAAATGATTTTAGAGTGGCGAGATGGCAGCCCCATTACCCTAAGTGATATTGCAGAGATTACAATTACCCGCGCAGATGGGGCTAATTTTAGCGTGCAAAACGGCAATCCTGCTATTTCTATTCGCGTTGATAGACGTAACGACGCCAATGTTCTCGCCACCTTAGATGCGGTAAAGAAAAAAGTCGCCGAGATAAACAAAACCCACCTTGAAGCAGAGCAACTGATAATGGTTCAGTCCTTTGATGCTTCTATATTCATTAAGCGCGCGGTGCAATTGGTGACCAGTAATCTGTTCATCGGGGTCATGCTAGCTATCGGCATCTTGTGGTTGTTTATGCGCCAACTTAAAGCCACGCTCATTGTGGCCCTTGCTATTCCTATTTCTTTACTTAGCACGTTTGTTGTACTTCAAATCACGGGGCGTTCGCTGAACATTATTTCTCTTGCGGGCTTAGCCTTTGCTGTAGGAATGGTATTGGATGCCGCCATTGTGGTGCTAGAGAATATTGTTCGCTTGAACAAAAAGGCTATGTGTAGGCAGGAAAGTGCTTATATAGCTACTAAAGAAGTCTTCGGGGCCTTAATGGCATCGACAGCCACCACGGTTGCTATTTTTATTCCTGTGATGTTTTTAAATGATGTTGAAGGGCAGCTTTTTGCAGATTTAGCCTTAACCATCGCTATTGCTGTATGTATGTCATTAGTGGTGGCGGTAACGGTTTTACCTGTTGTGGCTAGCCGTTGGCTTACAGAAGATGTACCCGAAGACAAATTATTGCCAGTGTGGAAAGCCATCACAGATAAAATTATGACCTTATCATCAACAGGTATGCGTCGAATTATAGTGATGGTGGCTTTGATGGGTGTGCCCATCACAGGCAGTTATTTGCTTATGCCATCTATGGATTATTTACCACCTGTTAAACGAGATGCGGTAGATGCTTTCTTAATGCTACCCGCAGGTGCGAGTGAAAATTTTGTCGCTGAAGAGGTATTGCCAGTTATTGTTAAGCGATTAAAACCCTACATGGAGGGCGAAAAATTCCCTGCGCTTAAAAACTACTACATCATCACATGGCCCAACGGCGGCACCTTAGGGGTAAGGGCGAAAGATCAGTCTCAAGTAAAAGCATTAGAAGCTATTGTTCGCGATGAGGTACTTAAAGATTTACCCGATACTCAAGCCTTCGCGCAACAAGGTAACTTGTTTGGTGGCTTTGGTAACGGACGCTCTATTGATATTCATTTACAGGGTACTAACCAAGCCATGCTGAGCGTAGCGGCGCAAGCGGGCATTGATAAATTAAGAGATATTTTCCCCACCGCCAATGCGCGGGCAAATCCTCCGTTAGAACAGTCTGAGCCTGAACTGCAATTTTATCCCAACGACAGCCGATTAGTCGAAGTAGGGTTAAGTCGCGGGAGTATGGCGGGCCTAGTGCGCGCAATGGGCGATGGAATGTATGTGGGCGAGTACTTTAATGGTACAAAGCGGATGAATATTATTTTTCGCTCAGAACCATGGTCAACCCCAGAAGAGTTAAGTACTACGCCCATAATGACTCCTATGGGGGAAGTGGTGCAACTAGGTGAACTTGTCGAGATGAAACGAGGGGTAGGGCCTAGTCGCATTCAGCGTATTGATGGTAAACGCACCCTTACACTCAATTTTAACCCGCCTGACGGTATGAGTTTAGAAGATGCCATGACGGTGATAAAAGCCGATGTTGAACCGGCTATTATGGCAATGATGCCAACTGACGGCGCAATTCACTATGGCGGCAGTGCGGATAGCTTAAAAGGGGCAATTGCCTCAATGGCAGATAACTTCTTGTTTGCCATGTTGTTGCTTCTTCTGTTGATGGCGGGGCTATTTAAATCGCTTAAAGACAGCGTCTTAGTGGTGCTGTCTATTCCGCTGGCTACAGTGGGCGGGGTGGCGGCCATTAAAATCATGAATAGCTTTACCTTCCAACCGATGGATTTACTGACCATGATTGGTTTCATTATCTTGCTTGGGCTTGTGGTGAACAATGCTATTTTGTTAGTGCACCAAACCCGATTGGGGCAAGCTCATGGGCTTAATCGTAACGATGCCGTAGAGCAAGCCATTCAATTGCGTCTTCGCCCTATCTTTATGAGCACGCTCACCTCTATTTTCGGCATGCTCCCTCTTTTATTACTTCCTGGCGCTGGCAGCGTAATCTATCGCGGTTTGGCAGCGGTAATTGTGGGAGGGATGTGCATTAGCACAGTGTTCACCTTAGTGTTACTTCCCACTTTGCTTAGAATGACAAGAGCCGATTTTGGCTTCAAAGATAAAGCGAAAGTCCCTGTAGTTGGTACGCCAGGTGGCATGCCAACAAAAACCGTAAAGCTGAGCAAATTTTCAGACTTAAATTAAAGGATGCAACCACCATGAATATAAAAATAGGCCTAGTAGGCATAAGCGTGTGTTGTTTGTCGCTGAATCTTGTTGCACAAGAATCGGATAAAACGCCTCCTCCCATCTTGGTTCAAGTTGATGAAGCCAGAGAAGAGGCGATAACAGCATTGACTTGGGTGCCCGGTACCGTAATGAGTCAAACTGATTCGGATGTCGCCTCTGAAGTTGATGGCCGAATCACGTGGATGGCGAATGTAGGTGACAGTGTTGCGGCGGGCGAGGTTTTAGCCAAAATTGATGATACCCGATTGCAAATTACGCTGAGTCAAAATCAATCCAACATTGCACGGTGGCATGCTCAGGTGACTTTATTTGAAAAGCGCTTAGCACGTTATGAAAACTTGGAAGCTAGTAGAAATACGTCGCGGGGCGAGCTGGAAACCGTAGTGGCTGATTTAGAGAACGCGCGTCAGGAGCTAGAGCAAGCCACGTTGGCAAAAAATTTAACCGAATATCACATTCGCCAAAGTAGTGTAAAAGCCCCCTTTACCGCCTTGGTGGTCGACCGCATACAAGCCCCTGGAGAATACACCAGTATTGGCCAAACCTTGATTAGAGTAGTTAACCCTAACAATATAGAGGTACAGGTAAAGGCGCCGCTTTCCGTATTGCCTTTCATCGAGAGTGGAATGCAGGTTAATGTGCTAAGTAAAACCCACAGGGTAATGGAGTCGGTGCGGGCTATTGTTCCTGTGGGTAATGAAAACTCTCGCATGATGGAAATGCGTATTGCCCTTAAACCTGGAGACTTCCCCATTGGAAGTGCAGTAAGGGTGGCTGTGCCTAGCAGTGAAGAGCATGGTGGTGTAACCATTCCTAGAGATGCGCTGGTTTTAAGAAAATCCGGTACGTATATTTATCAACTCAATCAAGATAATGAGGCCCAGCAAGTTAAAGTAGAAACGGGGGTAGGTATGGGGAGTAGAATTGAAGTATTTGGTGAAGTAGACCCCACGCAACTGGTTGTTATTCGTGGGGCCGAGCGTTTAAAACAAGGTCAAAAGGTGCGTCATGAGTGGGAAGGCGATAGCCTGACAGCGCGCAACTAGCCTTTTCGGCTTATACGCGCGCACTTATCCCGCCATTCATCATCAATAATGGCTAAGTTTGCCAGTTTGGTTGCTAATTCGACATCGGTTTTAGTGTGTGCACAGCGCATAAGTGTTTGCACATTAACGGTGTCGTCCTCTCTGCTAACCAAGGTTACCGAGTCGCCTACGTTAATGACACCGGTCTCTAGCACGCGATAGTACCAGCCCGTTATCCCTCGCTCGCCAACAAATCTATCTAGGTTTTGAATATTGAAACGCTGGGATATTTTACTGCATGGTGCTCTCGGTGCACTGACTTGCAGTACAACCTCACCGAACTTCCATACGTCGCCGATATAAACCGTGGCATCGTCCATACCATCCACGCTGATGTTTTCCCCAATACTACCAGGCTCGAACTTACCGTCTGGAAAATGCTTACGTAACGTGAAGTAATGAAGGGGGCTAAATTGATGCAAAACCTTTTCAGGTCCGCCATGAAGCTTCTTGTTTGATTGTTGATCTTCGTCGGTACAATCAAGGTGGACGGTTAGCTGTGACACCGCACTTTTTACAATACTGCTTGGGGCACCTCGCGGGCCAAGGGGTTGGGGCTGACCGGCGAATAAAGCATCTACTTTCACGGATGAGGACATATAAACTCCAAAAATAAGTTTTGCTAATTTAAACCTTTATCGCATAGGGTACGACTAACCTTTTAAGAATAACAAGATGGTAAGCCAAAAATGTCGAAAAAATCGGTTTACGAAAAAAAATGAGATTGTCATGGAGCGCACTTTAGCAAAGGTTACCAACCTGACTAGTGAAGATGAAAGCCAGCGCGAAGCCGCGGTTATTCTCGCGGCTAAACAGGGTGATAAAGTGGCCTACAAAACCTTGTACCATAATCATGTCGGGCGAGTGTACGCACTGTGTTTCCGTTTAACAGGCGACCGTGGTCTCGCCGAAGACGCCACACAGGAAGTGTTTATTCAGTTATGGTCAAAGTTAGACAGATTCGATGGACAAAGCCAGTTTTCAACTTGGCTACATAGTGTATCAGCCAATGTGACCGTGTCGTATTTACGTAAGCAGCGCAATTGGGTGCAACGTATGTTTAATATTGAAACCAGTCCAGCGATGGAGATGCCAGCAGAGGCAGACAGTAGTCAAGTCGATTTAGAGGCATTAGTGGTTAGATTGCCACAAAGAGCACGAATGGTTTTCGTACTGCACGCCATTGAAGGCTATCGGCATGAAGATATTGCACAAATGTTAGATATGGCAGTTGGAACCAGCAAAGCGCAGTTTCATCGCGCTAAACAGCTGCTAAAAACCTGGATGGGGTGTGAAGATGAATAAGTTTGATAAAGCCTTAGATGCTGAGATTCAACGCCTACCTAAAACCCGTGAGCCTGAAAGAGACTTATGGCGTGGTATTGAATTGTCACTACACAGCCAAGTAAGCGGCGGTGCCGATAATAATGGGCCACATAATGCGCCCCTAAGCCATCATAAGCCTAGCCGTGTTGCCCGCTTATCTACCAAACCATGGTTAGCTATGGCGGCAAGTGCCATGCTGGTCAGTGTTATTTGGTTTTTCTCACCTGCTTTTACTACCGGTGAAACGAGCGATGAGCAACCTAAGCTTTCAGGTTATGCGTTAGTTGATGCACTAAGTGAGCAGCAAGATGATCAGATGAGCACTTTGCTAGCAAGTTACGACAGTGCGCCAGAATTAAGTGAAAACTGGCAGGCGCAATTAAAAGAATTAGACGATGCTGCTGGCGTGATAAAAGCAGCATTGAAAGATGATCCAAACAATCGAGCACTATTAAAGATGTTGAAGCATGTATATCAACAGCAAATCACATTAATTGAGCGAGTGCACGCGCCCAAATGGCAACAAATTTAAGGAGTTTTATTATGACTATCATTCGCAAAACCTTAGCTAGTGTACTTTTTCAGGGTGCGCTTTTAAGTAGCACAATGTTGACGTTGACTGCGCATGCAGGTGAGAAAATAGACCGCGTACTTGATGCCCCCAATAATGTAAAAATTGATATAGAGCACGTTAACGGTGACGCTGAAATTAGAGGTTGGGATAAACCGCAAGTACACGTAACCGGTGAACTGGGAGACAACACTGATGAATTTATCTTCGAGCAACGTGGCAATGTTATCGTGATTCATGTTGAAGTGGAGCGTAGCGGCAAGCACTGGTGGAAAAACAAAGATGAAGGTGATGACCTCGTTATTTTTGTGCCTAAATCCAGCGACGTTAACTACACCGCGGTTAATGCTGATGTGAAAATAAACGATATAATTCATAGTGTTAATGTTGAAGTGGTGAACGGAGATGTTGAACTAACCGACATTGGAAACCGCGTTAAAGTAGAGTCGGTAAACGGTGACATTGCGTTGAACAATGTTAAAGGCAAACTTGATATTGAAACTGTGAATGGCGATGTAGAAGCCGTTCATTCAGGCAAGGAAAATGTGACGTTTGTTGCCGTTAATGGTGACCTAAGGTTAAGTACCACCAGCCCTGACGTAGCTGTGGAAACCGTCAATGGGGGCATTGATTTAACCTTAGAGAAAATAGATTCTCTTAGTGTGACCACTGTGAATGGCGCCACGAATGCGCGCTTGCACTTAAACGAAAACGGACGACTGAAAGCCAGTTCCGTAGGTGGAGAATTACGTTTTAACCTTCAACCTGAAGTATCGGCACAATTTGATATTGAGACGCATGCAGGTGGCAAGATTATTAATAACGTAAGTAGTGACGCAGTTAAAAAGCCAAAATATGGCCCTAGCAGTTGGCTACGGTTTATCAACAATGGCGGTTCTGCAAATGTTGATATTTCAACGGTGAATGGGCGTATCACCTTGGATACGCAGTAGCGACAAGGGTTGAGGTAGTTAAAACATGGGCGTTTCTGCTTGAAAAAAGCACTAACGCCCCCACATATTGATTAAGTTAGGGCAGATTGCTATCAGGTTGCTATTTGGTTAGCGCTCGATTGCTACACGGTGCTACACCATATTTCGCATAATTCACGCGCAATTAATCTGTCCGCCGCAGTTTTGTGTCTATTTACCCCACGCTAGTGAACGTAACGTTTCTCCCCACGTCAAAATAGCAAAGTTGATATCCGCAAATAGCGCTAAATAATCAATAATTAGGAAGAGAGCTTTGAATATTCTTAGCCATTTAAAACGCTTTTGGCGTTTTCACGGCCTTATAGCCGGCGCGATAAGCATCAGCGTATTAACATTAGGATGCGCAGTACAAGATCCTGCTTTTTTTGAAGGCACATGGGTGGTAACCCAAGCTTACCAGCCAGGTATCTCAGCACACAGCGCTACAGAAGCTAACGATGTGTTAGGTAGTTCGTTAGTTTACCATGCAGACGGCGCACAATTGAATCAGCAGGCATGTGAGTCTCCTACGTATGCCGAGGAAAAAATTGATTCCGACCAAATAGCCGCTAGCTTCAAAATAGAGGGCAACGCGTTAGGTTTCGATGATGGTAAAATTACGCAGGTCGAGCTTTCTTGTGCTAATGGCCCGCAGGCGTTAGGTTCAGTGCTGTTGTTTCAAGAGCACAATGTTGCTTATACCGTTTTTGATGGCACTTTTTTCCGCATTGAAAAAACGCTCTAAGCAAAGGTTCTTTGGGTTGTGATATTTGAAGAGCCCTTGTTAGACAAGCGCTTCACAAATGGTAGGGGCATATTAGCCGTTAATAATTTTTGTTAACCTTCATTTATGATCTCTTACTCCATTGTTCAACGAAGCGCAAAAGCGCATAATAGTCAGCCGTGCTTCAAGTAAACAGAGTAGGTAGTGTAAGTGGTATCCCCTCCAAAAGGCGATAATAATGTAGAGAAGTTGAAAGTTCCTCCTCATAGTATTGAGGCCGAACAGTCTGTTCTTGGCAGTATGCTTATAGATCCAGAAAGTTGGGATAAAGTAGCGGAGCTCGTTACTGATACCGACTTTTATAACCGCTCGCATCAAACCATTTATAGCGCCATTACTCGTTTGTTAAATAGAAGCGCACCGGTCGACCTTATCACTGTATCGGAAGAGCTTGAAAAGCACGATGAACTTGAAAATGCAGGTGGCTTTGCCTATCTTGGTGAACTAGCTAAAAATACACCAAGTTCTGCGAACGTGGTGTCATATGCGCAAATTATCAGTGAACGTGCAATCACACGTGAGCTTATTGGTGTGGCCCATGAAATCGCGGAAGTCGGATATAATCCCGAAGGTCGTGACAGCGCTGACATTCTCGACTTAGCCGAAAGCAAAGTGTTTGAAATTGCAGAGCGCCGCACCGGTGAAAATGAAGGTCCCCGCGATGTAGAAGCGGTGCTGGGTAAAACCATCGACCGTCTTGAAGTTTTGGTTAAAACCAACAAAGAAGTGACGGGTGTCACTACCGGCTTCACCGATTTAGATAAAAAGACCAGTGGTCTACAGCCTTCAGACTTAATTATTGTTGCTGCACGTCCTTCAATGGGTAAAACCACCTTTGCGATGAACTTGGTTGAAAATGCCATGATGTCTGAGGAAAAGCCGGTATTAGTCTTCAGTTTAGAGATGCCTTCTGAACAAATCATGATGCGTATGTTGGCATCACTCAGCCGAGTGGATCAAACCAAAATTCGTACCGCTCAGTTGGATGACGAAGATTGGGCACGCATTTCTAACACCATGGCGATGTTGAAAGATAAAGACAGATTATTTGTTGATGATTCATCTGGCCTTACCCCCATGGATGTGAGAAGCCGAGCGCGTAAACTTGCTCGTGAACGTGGGGGGATAAGCTTGATCATGATTGATTACCTCCAACTTATGCGTGTGCCCTCACTCAGTGATAACAGAACCTTAGAAATTGCTGAAATTTCCCGCTCACTTAAAGCATTAGCAAAAGAGCTGGAAGTACCAGTGGTTGCCCTATCGCAACTCAACCGAAGCCTAGAGCAACGGGCCGATAAACGCCCAGTAAACTCAGACTTGCGTGAATCAGGCTCTATCGAGCAGGATGCCGACCTTATTATGTTCATCTATCGTGATGAGGTTTATCATGAGAACAGTGAAGAGAAGGGCGTAGCAGAGATTATTATAGGTAAGCAGCGTAATGGTCCTATTGGAACCAGCCGTCTTACCTTCCAAGGCCAGTTCTCTCGTTTTGACAATTATGCTGGTCCAGCAATGCCTGACGAATATTAACCAAGTAGAGACGTTTACTACCGATGCATGGCAATAAGGTTAATTATTGGAATGAACACAAATGAGCAATAAAAAAGGCGCCAATTAGGCGCCTTTTTTGTGTCTGAGGGAAGCTTACTTCTCTTCAGGAACCTTAACAGTATCTTTAACAGTCACTGAGATGCGACGGTTAACACGATGTGCTTCGGCATTTTTAGCTGTATCTAGTAAACGAGTCTCACCGTAACCAACAGTTTCTAAACGGCTAGCGTCGATACCGTACATGTCTACCATTACTTCTTTGAAAGATGCAGCACGGTCTTCTGAAAGATCCATGTTGTATGCTTCAGAACCTGGTGCAGAAGTGTGACCTTCAATTACCGCAGTAGTGTTAGTGTATTGCTTCATGAATTCAGCAAATTCAGATATTTCTGGATCACGAGGTGCTTTAACAACAGAGCTTTCATTGTCGAAAAGAACGCGTAGTGTAATTTCTACTGTTTCTTCGTCAAATACGGTACAACCTTTAGCATCAACTTTAACGCCAGCAGCTGTGTCTGGGCACATGTCTTTCGCATCTACAACGCCGTCGTTGTCAGCATCTTTTAGTGCACAACCCATTGCGTCAACAGCAGTACCTGCTGGTGTGTTAGGGCACTGGTCTACACTATTAAGCACGCCATCGTTGTCGTTATCAACGTTACAACCAGTTGCATCAACACGAACACCAGCTGGTGTCATAGGGCACTGGTCGCGACTGTCGATTACGCCATCGTTATCAGCATCTTTAGGCGCAGAAGGTGTAGATTTACCGAAAGGAATCGCTAAACCAACTTTCACACTGTAGTCGTTATAATCTTCACCAAAGTCGTGATAAGTAGCAATCTCTGTAACAATTTTAACAGCTTCAGAGATATCCCAGTGTTTACCAATACCAATGTTACCTAAAGTAGTTGATTCGCCAACTGATTGACGTTTAACACCACCGAATAAGTACCATGCATCGTTAGGCATGAAGTAAAGTGCATCAACACCTACCATTTCGCCGTCATCACTAGAACCACCAACGTAGTCTAGTTCTAGAGCAGTAAATTCAACACGTGCTGCCCAGCTTTGAGTAAAGCGGAATCCGTACTCGAATGATACGCCTTGGCCGTCATCTAGTACTTCAGAAGTAGGACGTTCAACGTCAGTGTTATAATAAAGACCAGAAATACCAAACCAGTTTTTATACTCTGGCTCAGAAGAATCTTGTGCAAAGGCAGTTGATGAAAGTACGGCAAGCGAAAGTGCCGCTAATTTAAAGTGTTTTTTCATAGTCACATCCTGTTAAACGTTGAGTGATTATCGATTTATGATAATTCTAGCTTGTGCTTAGTTGTTCTAAGCAATTAATATGCCATTTTGTTATATAGGCGATGTCGCTAGCCCTTGTAATGTGGCAATAATCGTTCGTTGGCCGCCAATATCTCGGTGCTCGCCTAGCATGATGCCCTGCCAAGTACCAAGTTGTAGCCTCCCTTTCTCCACCGGTATTGAAACCTGACACCCCAGCAGACTTGATTTCAAGTGAGCCGGCATATCATCACTACCTTCGTAAGTATGCCGGAAAAAGGGCAAGTTTTCTTTTACACTATAGTTAAAGAAGGCCTCCATATCCGACCTAACCGTCGGATCTGCATTTTCATTTATTGTAAGGCTGGCACTGGTGTGTTTAAGCCATAAATGAAGAAGACCTACCTCAATATTTTGCAGCATGGGTAAAGCGCTAATTATATACTCTGTTACTAGATGAAAGCCACGAGGAAATTCAGGTAGTGTAATTTTTTCAGAGTACCAGGAATTATTTGTCAAAGCAGATCTCTAAGTGCGCCAATCCTTCATCACACATAAACGGAAGAATGATTTTCGCGCCGCTGACCTGATGGCTGATGGTGTGCTGCTTACCAGACACAACAATAGGTGTCGCCATTCCAAATTCAAACCCACGATCTGCAAGGTCGCGTTTTGCCGCTCCACATATCATATTAGTGACTTCGCCAACCATATCCCCAACTTCTGCATCAAGTTTTTCAGGGCGTTCTCCAACCATGCGTTCCATAATGGTAAGGGCAAGAGATTCTTCAAAGGTAATAGACATTGAGCCACGCACACTAGGGCCTACCATACCAATTAACCCAGATACATCGCCTTTAGCTACATCGCCTTGCTTACGTTTAGGTTTACCCGGAGTAAGTTTAGTTTGCGCCATGGTTTCTAATACATTAAGTAAACCAGAGATAAACGGATTAACGAATTCAGCATTCATGGGAGTGCTCCTTTGCAACGGTATTTTCCGTTTGTTGACAATCAGCACAAAGACCATGCGCTTCTATTGTTTGTTTAGACACTTTGAAGCCGTTGGCCTCTGCCTGACTATCTAATGTTTCTTTCAAACCTTCAGACTGTATCTCTGCAACGTCACCACAACTGTCGCAAATAAGAAACTGAACAGGGTGGTTACAACCAAAATGATAACAGGCTACGAATGCATTGGTCGACTCGAGACGATGAATAAAACCGAAATCGAGTAAAAAATCGAGGGCTCGGTAAACGGTGGCAGGTTTTGCACCGGACTCAGTCTCTTTTAGCGCATCTAGCAAATCGTAGGCCCCCATTGGACCGTGCTTTGCGACTAATATTTCGTACACTTTCTCTCTAAGAGGGGTAAATCTCGCACCTCTTTGCTCGCAGTATGCGCGAGCCTTGTGGATAAGCGTGGCTTTATTCATTTATTGCTACCGTGGCTATTTTACTAATTATATTGGTAATGACGTCATTAATGACAGATGTTTACCCGCTTTATTTACTCTACGCTGGCGTACATATGTGCAATTAATTGGTCCTCTAAAGCAAAGCGCTCTTCAAGAGTTTCACCAATATTCGCAAGCTCACTGTCAAAAACAGCCGCTTGTTCAATAGTAAGTGCCTCTGCGAATTTATCATTAAATTGTAGGGCTGAGTCAGTGGTTTGCGTAAGTTTTGGGTAAAGACGCTGTTTTAACGCTTTTCCTTCTGCTTCATCGTCAACCAACATATCAAAGACCTCAAAGTGCCCAGCGGAAAGGTAATCCATTAGGTTTTCACAAAAATTAGCGATGTCATTTGCTTCAGGCAGTGACTCGCCTTGCTGGTCTAAACCGGCTAAATGGCAATAGGACACAAGCAGTGACTGTCTGGCTAACAGCCAATTATCGACAGTGTCACTTTTGCCGCCCCATTTTACTTTTACCTTCTCTAACTGCTGTAACATTTCATGATCCTTTCAATCAGCGCTTTTTATTAATTCAGCACCTGCTATTTACCAGCATTTTAACCTAGTATAACACTCAGCCTATACGACACAAATTGAACCCACTTCGTTGTCGTAATTAAATATATGTTATCTTACCTTGTATATCTTTAATGGTTGGATGACAGTTTTATGATGATAAAGCGCAGCGATAGTGAAATCGAGACTGAGATTGGGCAATGGATCATTTTTTCCAAGGGTCGCATTGTCATTCGTAAAGGCGAAATAAACGTTCCTTTAGCGCATATCAATGAATTTACCTTTCTCGAAAATTATCGCGAAGAGATTCATCAACTCCCTCCATTACATGAGTCAGCTCAGAAAAATGAACCTGTCTTTGTTGTTGACCTTGGTGCTGAAACCATAGAAGACGAACAATGGGAGTCGGTGTCATTACGCCAATTGTTGTTTGAGCAACAAGAAATCGGTTTTTCAGTCATAGGTCGGGCGTGGCAGTATGTCCATTTTTTAAGAACTCATCAGTTTTGTGGTCAATGTGGTTCACATACCGAAAGAGTGAATTGGGAAATGGCCGTGCATTGCCATCGCTGCCATCACAGAAGTTACCCCCGTGTATCACCATGCATCATTGTTTCAATACACAATAATGAAAAATTGCTATTAGCAAAAGGCGTTAGGCACAAAGAAGCGAATATGTATTCAACCCTTGCTGGTTTTGTAGAAAGCGGCGAAAGTTTAGAAGAAGCCGTTCACAGGGAAGTATTCGAAGAGGTGGGGGTAAAAGTTAAGAACTTACGTTACATCGAAAGCCAGCCATGGCCATTCCCGCATTCTATAATGGTTGGATTTATTGCTGAGTATGAAAGTGGTGAAATTCGGTGTCAGGAAAATGAAATTGATGATGCACAGTGGTTTAGTATTGATGCATTACCAACCATTCCACCGCCATTCTCGATTGCAGGCCAACTCATTGCCAAAACACTGTCGCAATTAGAAGACAAATAAAAAACCCTGCCGAAGCAGGGTTTCAATGAGTTTAGCACGGTCCCTTTGCGGGCTTCTTTGTCGTTGCTGTATATATTAGTAGCAAACACTTACTAGTAGTGCAAGCCCCTTTTCAAGTATTGTTCGTCGCATTATAAAGGGTAAGTATCGCAAGTTGCCAAATTAAGACAGCTTTTTAGCACAAAATGAAATGAATGCTGGTATAATTTCGCCGTTTTATTTTTCTAATTTCAGGTGAATATATGTCGCAAAAAGCTACCAGTGCTGCTAAACCCGCTTTAAAGAATGATCGTTACCTACGGGCGTTATCAAAGCAACCTGTCGATGTCACGCCTGTATGGATGATGCGACAAGCTGGCCGCTATTTACCTGAATACAAAGCAACGCGAGCAGTCGCTGGTGACTTTATGTCGTTGTGCAAAAATGCGGAGCTTGCCTGTGAGGTGACTTTACAGCCACTTCGTCGTTTTCCATTAGATGCCGCTATTTTATTCTCAGACATTCTAACGATTCCTGATGCGATGGGCTTAGAGCTTTACTTTGAAACTGGCGAAGGCCCGCGTTTTAAAAAGCCAATTACCTGTAAAGCCGACGTCGATAAAATTGGTTTGCCAGACCCAGAAGGTGAACTGCAGTATGTAATGAATGCAGTGCGCACCATCCGCCGTGAACTAAATGGCGACGTGCCTTTAATTGGTTTTTCCGGTAGCCCTTGGACGCTTGCTACTTATATGGTGGAAGGTGGCTCAAGTAAGGCTTTCACTAAAATCAAAAAAATGGCGTTTGCTGAACCGGCTATTTTGCATGCCTTGCTAGAGAAGCTGGCCGATTCCGTAACGGAATACCTCAATGCTCAAATAGCAGCAGGTGCACAATCAGTCATGATATTCGATACGTGGGGCGGTGTGTTGTCACCACGTGATTATAAAGACTTTTCATTGCAATATATGGCGCGTATTGTTGATGGACTTACCCGTGAAGCCGATGGAAGAAAAGTACCGGTGACTTTGTTTACCAAAAACGGCGGCATGTGGTTAGAGTCAATTGCTGCGACTGGATGTGATGCAGTAGGTCTTGATTGGACTATTGATATTGCTGAAGCCCGTGCACGTATTGGTGACAAGGTAGCATTACAAGGTAATATGGACCCTTCCATGCTTTATGCTTCGCCAGAAAGAATTCGTGAAGAAGTTGGCACTATCCTATCGGGTTATGGCGAAGGTTCTGGCCATGTATTCAATTTAGGTCACGGTATTCACTTAGATGTGCCACCAGAAAATGCAGGTGTGTTTGTGAATTCAGTTCACGAACTCAGTGCGCCTTATCATAAGTAGTTATATTCGTAGCTAAATGTTTAGCTACGATTCGCCAACAAGCTGGTAAGGAAATCATGAAACCCTGGGTTGTTATTGTACTCATTCTCTTTATTGCCGTGACAGGTTATCAGTTCGGCTTTTACCACGGTAAGTTGGCTAATTCCAACGTGGAAAAAGAGCGTTTGAATACTGTGCTGGAGCGTTCGCGCACCACAGCAAGTAGCAATCTTAGGGTGATTAAAGCTACCCCTCAAATGTCTGGCGAAGCATACGCCCAGACCCCGAAAAGCGCGCACACACTCGCTACCAATGAAGACCTCTCTGAATTTCAGGTCCAAAACGAAATAACGGAATTTTTAGCGTTTCATCCCAGTGGGCAAAAACTCACCTTAAATACGTTTCAATGCACGCAATCAGAATGTGAATTTACAGGGGAATACTCTGGCAGTCATGCGGGGTTCGAGCGAATGCTTAACGATTTGAAAGCTCAGTCGTGGTGGCAATTTGGTGAAATGCTTGAAGTGAGCAATATTGAAGAGGGAAACACACAAATTGGTGTTAAGTTTTCATCTAGACCCGTGCTTATCAGTGATGCAACTACTTAGTACAAGCGCTGATTTAGCCCAAGCGTTAGTTTAATCTAGGCGCTAATTTATCCAGCCCCCCATTTACTCAGCCCCTAGCCAACCTACTTTATTTAACGAGTACTTTTGTCTTGTTACGCGTCTCTGGGTAACCCTTTCTCTACCGCTCTAGTTAATCTTTTTTGTTGTCTATTTGCCTTCTCTTCTAACGCTAAACCCGCTTTTTTATTTTCTTGTTGTGCTAATGCCCACGTAATGTGTCGATCCACTTTATCGCTCACCTTTCCAAGGTTTACCTGAAGGGCGTTCACAGTTAGTTCGCTATAGTTGGCATTTCCCAATGCGACGGCAATATTACGTTGCCATTTTTCAAACCCAATCCGGCGAATAGGCGACCCTTCTGTATTGGTCAAAAAGGTAGCTTCGTCCCATGAAAAAAGGGTTGTTAAGCTTTGCCCATGCAATACCTTTCTGGGGTGAAAGTCTTCTTCTTCAGTAATATCGGCATAACGATTCCATGGGCAAATAAGCTGACAATCGTCACAACCATAAATTCGATTACCCATTAACGGGCGAAGTTCCTCGGGAATATCTTTATCTGATTCAATAGTAAGATAGGAAATACAACGCCTAGCGTCTACTTTATAAGGCGCTACTATTGCGTTAGTAGGGCAGATAGTTAGGCATGCTGTACATGTACCACAGCCTTCTTCGATGGGGGCATCGATGGGCAAGGGAACATTAATAAAAAGTTCACCTAAAAAGAACCAAGAACCAGCTTCTTTATTAATGGTTAAGCTGTGTTTTCCTGTCCAACCTATTCCCGCTTTTTCTGCAATGGCGTGTTCCAATACCGGCGCTGAATCTACAAACGGGCGGTACTGGGTGTCACTCAGCGCGGTGGTAATTTTCTCACCCAGTTGCTTCAAACGCTTGCGCAATACCTTGTGATAATCCCTACCAAGGGCATATCGGCTTATATAACCTGTATCTGGTTGGCTTAAATGTTTTGCGAACGAGGCATCGGGTGGAAGGTAGTTCATCCGCACACTAATAACCCGCAGTGTGCCTGGCACAAGTTCGTCGGGCCGGGCCCGCTTCATCCCATGGTTAGCCATAAAGGCCATGTCGCCGTGATAGCCGTTCTCTAACCATTTAGTTAAATGAGCTTCATGCTGATGTAAATCAATGTCGCTAATACCAACTTGCTGAAAGCCTAGCGTGCGGCCCCAAGCCTTGATATCTTGGGTCAATTGAATTAGGTCGATAGAATTAATAGTGGACATGTACTTATGCTAGATACTCAACTCACCTCAAGTTTATCATACAAACTGTTTCGGGCCGATCAGGTCAGAGAAAATGAAGCCGAAGCGGCTGCTCAGTCTGGCTGTGATATGTTCACGTTAATGCAACGCGCCGGTGGTGCTGTATTTGAACAGTGCCAAAGTTTGTTCGCTAATTCTGATGTGTATTTAATTTTACTAGGCCAAGGTAACAATGCTGGCGATGGTTATATTACAGCATTAAATGCGAAAAAAGCGGGTAAAAAAGTGTATGTTTGCGCAATTGAACCTGACCGCGTGTTAGACGGTGATGCAGGCACTGCACAAAAGCAATGGCTAGATGCTGGCGGCAGTATTAAACCTTTCGATGTTGCCCTGATTGAAAAAGCAGACGTAGTCATCGATGCACTATTAGGTACGGGAATTAACAGCTACATTCGCAATGAATTCGCCGACGTTATCGACGCTATCAACGATTCAACAACCCCCGTGGTCAGTATCGACGTACCTTCAGGATTAGATGCGAACACAGGCCAAAGTTTAGGGCGCTGCGTTCAAGCCGATGTCACTGTTACCTTTGTAGGTATCAAACCTGGTTTGGTCACAGGGGCAGGTAAGCAATCTTGTGGAAAGTTGGTGTACGCTGATTTAGAAATAGGTAAAGCGTTTCAGACCTTAGCAAAAGCCAGCGCAACCTTATTAAATATCGAGCACTTCAAAGGCATGGGGCCTCGGGATGTTCACAGCCATAAAGGAACCTATGGCAGGTTGCTGTGTGTGGGCGGAAATCGCGGAACGGCCGGTGCTATTAGGCTAGCTGGGGAAGCGGCTCTTCGAAGTGGTGCTGGTATGGTGCGGGTCTACACCCACGAGGCGTCTACTATTCAAGTTAGCGCAGGTCGACCTGAGTTGATGGTGACATCAAGCCACTTAGATGATGCCTTAGCATGGGCGTCATGCGTAGTCATTGGTCCAGGACTTGGTCAAGATGAATGGTCACAAAGTGTGTTCGCTAGCGTACTCAAACACTGTCAAAGTGAAAATAAACCTATCGTCATCGATGCTGACGCACTCAATCTTTTATGCAAACAGTCAACCGCATATACACTGGAACACTGCGTGCTGACTCCTCATGCGGGAGAGGCGGGGCGACTCCTAGGTGTGTCTGTTGACGATGTAGAAAGCGACCGATTCAATTACGCCAGACAATGTTCGCAGCGCTACCATGCGGTATGTGTTTTAAAAGGGGCCGGCACGCTTATCGACAATGAAAAGAAAACGTGGGTTTGTCGCCATGGTAACCCTGGTATGGCAACCGCAGGTAGCGGTGATGTACTAAGCGGTATATTAGGCGCGCTTATGGCACAAGGCCTTAGTGTTGATATTGCCGCTAAGTACGGCGTGGTGCTACATGCTAAAGCGGGCGATGATATTGCCCAGCTGTACGGACAACGTGGTATGATAGCCAGTGATCTATTTTATGCCGTACGTGCGTTAATTAATCAGTAAATCTATTGGCATGGGCTGTGTAGGCTTAATGCCAATATCAGCCTTTTAGTTTAGTCATGTGGAACCTTAAAAAGATGTCTTACCCGCACTCTTCATTTTTTGCTGCAACACCTGAAGATACGTCAGCAATGGCAAAGGATTTGGCGAATGCCGTAGCGGCCCAGCAGCCAATAGATGCCGTGATATTTTTAAACGGTGACTTAGGCGCAGGAAAGACCACGTTCAGCCGGTATTTCATTCAAGCATTAGGGCATGATGGGAATGTAAAAAGCCCGACCTATACCTTGGTGGAACCTTACGAGCTAGAAAATGTCTCAATTTATCATTTCGACTTGTATCGTTTAGCCGACCCAGAAGAACTTGAGTTCATGGGTATTCGAGATTATTTCGGCACAGGAAACATTGCCCTTATAGAATGGTCAGAAAATGGGGCTGAATACTTGGCATCACCAGACATTGTGATTAGTATAAATATTGTGCCAACTGGTCGTCAGTTCAGTGTTGAAGCGACAAGCGTGAAAGGCGCAAAGATATTGCAAGGTTGTAAAACGCTATAAATAGTAAGCTTTGATAAACAATAACGACTATAAGCTTGTGGCAACAAGCAAAATAAAGGCGAAGCATGGTACGTAAAATTTTATCGGTTATGTGCATTTGGGTTGTAGTGCAAACTGTCCATGCTGCACAAAATCAAATTGATGGACTAAGGATTTGGCCCTCGCCAGATAATACTCGAATAGTTTTCGATATGTCATCTGCGCCGGAATTCACCTACTTCCCCCTTAAAAATCCACATCGCTTGGTTATCGATTTATCGAATACGAGTGATAGTAAGATATTATCTCTTCAATCTGAGTCTGGCGATTTAGTGCGAAAGGTACGCTATTCCACACCTAAAAATAAACAATCAGCCCGAGTGGTTATTGAGTTAAACCGTGCAGCTTCACCTTCTTTATTTGCAATGACGCCGACTAAACCCTATGGGCATCGGTTAGTAGTTGATTTAAAAGATAGCGCAGCCCCAGCTGCTGGTAGTAATAATTCAGCATCAAGTACTCCACCGTCAAATGCTTCATCGTCTTCGGTTGTCATGGATGGCTCGAGCAGCCACAGAAACCGAGATATTATTGTTGCTATTGATGCAGGTCACGGTGGCGAAGACCCAGGTTCCATTGGGCCAGCCGGTACGTATGAAAAGCACATTACATTAAGCATTGCCAAAAAACTAGAAGCCATGATTAATGGTGAACGTGGTATGCGGGCCATTATGACGCGCAGTGGTGATTACTATGTATCGCCAAACAAACGGCCAGAACTGGCACGCAAGCAAAAAGCGGACTTATTAATATCGATTCACGCTGACGCGTTTAGCCAACCACAGCCCAAAGGGGGATCTGTGTGGGTACTGTCGATGCGCCGTGCCGATACAGAACTAGGTCGCTGGCTAGAAAAATCAGAACGACACTCTGAATTACTTGGTGGTGCGGCAGAAGTTATCAGCGATAAATCGAGTGAGCGTTATTTAGCGGAAACCATCCTTGGTTTATCGATGGATCATAGTATGGCCACCAGTCATGACTTGGGTAACAAAGTGATTGAGGAAATGAAGCAGGTGACTTCCTTGCACAAGCGCGCGCCTCAAGCAGCCAGCTTTGCTGTACTCACTGCGCCGGATATTCCATCCATTTTGGTTGAAGTAGGGTTTATTTCTAACCCGCAAGAAGAGAAAAATCTCAACTGGGGTAAACATAGAGAAAAACTGGCGAAAGCCATGTTTACCGCAGCAAAACGCTATTTTAAGCAAGTCCCCCCAGATGGTACATTATGGGCACTTGAACGTGCAGATAGTCGAACCCATACTGTAAGAAGTGGAGAGTCGCTTTCGCTTCTTGCCCAGCGCTACAATGTGAACGTTAGCCGCTTAAAAGCTGCCAATAATTTAAATAGTGATGTGGTGAGAATAGGGCAAGTACTTACTATTCCAAGAACCTAACATCACGTTAATCAATTTCTACCTACGAGTTTCTTTTGTCTATACAATTATTATCGCCACAATTGGCCAACCAGATTGCCGCAGGGGAAGTGGTTGAACGCCCTGCGTCTGTGGTTAAAGAGTTACTAGAAAATAGCCTAGATGCAGGCGCCGATAGAATAGAAATAGATATTGAGAAAGGCGGCCATAAACGTATTCGTTTAAAAGATAACGGCGCAGGCATTGCTAAAGATGAATTACAGCTTGCGCTGAGTCGCCACGCTACCAGTAAAATTTCAACATTAGATGATTTAGAGCGAATCTTATCGTTAGGCTTTCGTGGCGAAGCCTTGGCGAGTATAAGTTCGGTTAGCCGTTTAACGTTAACCTCTAAAACCGAATCACAAAGTGAAGCCTGGCAGGCCTACTGCGAAGGCCGGGAAATGGCAGTTAATATTCAGCCAGCCGCTCACCCCAAAGGGACCACCATTGATGTGGCGGACCTTTTTTACAACACGCCAGCAAGGCGCAAGTTTCTGCGCGCCGAAAAAACAGAGTTTCAACACATTGAAGATGTGGTGAAACGGATTGCCCTTAGTTACCCTCATGCTAGTTTTATTCTGAAACATAACGGCAAGACGACTAAGCGCTATATTGCCGATAAACATGGCTCACTTGCCTCTCGTATTGCCGCTGTAGTAGGGCAAAAGTTCATTGATAACGCTGTACACATCAATGTGGAATACGAAGGAATTACCATGAATGCATGGCTAGGTAGCGAAGTAATGCTGCGTAGCAGTAACGATTGCCAGTTTAGTTTTGTAAACGGGCGCGGCATGCGCGATAAGTTAATCATGCATGCTATTAGGCAAGCATACGAAAGTGTGTGGGGTGTATTAGAACAGCCCTCTTTTGTTGTATATCTTACGTTAGACCCTAAAGATGTGGATGTGAACGTACACCCGGCAAAGCATGAAGTTCGTTTTCAGCAAGGGCGTTTAGTACATGATTTCATTTGTAAGACAGTGTGTGATGCACTGCACTCAATTACCAATGAGAGTGAAACTCAACAACATGGCGAAGCTGAGAGCTTTGATGAACCAGTGAGTTTTAATCCACCGCAGCAAAGTCATGACTATATACGACCTTTAAGCCATTCTCCGGCCTCGTCATCTCAATCAGGTTTAGGCGGCTCAGGTGGCGCTTCTTTATCTGGGCATAGACAATCGAAAGCGCCAACCGCGGCTTATCAATCTAATTTTAATCGTTTAATGACGCCAAATAGCGACACGCCGCCATCATCAGAGCGTGAGCAAAGTCAGCACGTTGCACTAAACTCATATTGTAGAATTTACGTACACAGTGAAAATGTTTACCTGTTGGATGTAAAATCTTTCGCAAATGTGTACTTACAACAGGTATTTGAGGCGGCTGAACATTCACAACCTTTGTTGATGCCAGTGGCGCTTGAAGTTGCCCATGTTGAGCCTGATAAAATTGCAGCACTTAATGCGCTTAACTTTGAAATTAACCAAGTGGCGGGCAAGTATAGATTGCAGCAAGTACCCGCAGGCACAAGGCACTTCCCTTGGATACGTTGGTTTGAAAGGCTGTTAGAGAGCGACGTTGCAAATGATGATAAGCGCTATCAATTAGTGTTAACTGACGACCAAGATTTAGATGAAATATTATGCGAACAATTGTGGCACTGGTTGGATGAGAAAAACGACGTGAAACAATGGGAATGTATAGAGCGATTTGGTAAAGTGCGCTCGTTAGATGGCCTGCTTTCAATATGGGGAAATAACCATGGTTGATGGCATAAAATCTGCATCGAATATATCGAATATATCGAATACATCGGACAAGTATCAGTCTCAATTACCTGTTATTTCCATTATGGGCCCAACGGCGTCAGGTAAGACAGGTTTGTCACTGTCGCTAGCTGAAACAATGGACTGTGAAATTATCAGCGTTGATTCAGCTTTGGTCTACACTAATATGGATATAGGTACGGCGAAACCTACGGCTGCCGAGAAATCGTTAGTTCCTCATCATCTTATTGATATTATTGACCCAGCAGAAAGTTACTCTGTTTCACAGTTTTGTAACGATGCTATTAGGCTTATAGAAGAAATTCATAGTCGAAATAGGGTACCAATATTGGCTGGGGGTACAATGATGTACTTTAATGCCTTGATAAATGGAATTTCGCCACTACCTAAGTCAGATGAAAAGATACGCAGTGAAATAGCCAGTGAAGCAGAAGCTTACGGTTGGCAAAAATTGCACGACGAGCTTTGCCGAGTGGATCCTATTAGCGGTGACAGAATTCACCCTAACGACCCTCAAAGATTGACCAGAGCATTAGAAGTATTTCGTGGAACGGGCAAAACGCTAACAGACTGGCAAAACGAGAAAGGCAGTCCTTGCCCCTACGATATTAGCCAATTTGCTATTGCTCCAAAAGAGAGAAGCGTCTTACATGAGCGAATTGCCCAGCGATTCGACATGATGCTAGATGATGGATTTGAACAAGAAGTTAAGCGACTGTTTGAACGGGGCGATCTTCACGAAGATTTACCGTCAATCCGTTCGGTTGGCTATAGACAAATGTGGCAATACTTAGAAGGCCAATTGTCCTACGAGCAAATGCGCGAAAGGGGCATTATCGCAACTAGGCAACTCGCTAAGCGACAGCTTACGTGGCTTAGGGGGTGGGAAAACCTCACTTGGCTAGACACATTTTGTAAAGATAATTTGACTAAAATTACAGCGAAAGTCACACTCTAATAAGTTGAGTGTGGTATACATTAGACGTGCAGTGGCCGAGAGTAAGGGCTACGAATAATAAAAACTAAGGATATCAAATGGCTAAAGGGCAATCTTTACAAGACCCATTCTTAAATGCATTACGCAAGGAGCGTATTCCAGTATCTATTTATCTGGTAAACGGCATTAAATTACAGGGACAAGTTGAATCATTTGATCAGTTCGTGATTCTACTTAAAAATACAGTCAGCCAAATGGTGTATAAGCACGCTATTTCCACCGTTGTTCCAGCTCGCGCTATCACTATGCCGAGTGCTACAGGAGAATCTGAAAATACTAAAGCTGAATAAATTAAAAGGTAACGCGCTTGTTTGACCGTTATGAAGCCGGTGAACAGGCTGTACTAGTTCATGTTAATTTTACTGATGAAAACAGCAAAGAAGATTTAGCCGAGCTCGAATTGCTTGTGTCTTCTGCGGGTGTAAACGCGGTAGAAGTTATCACAACTTCGCGAAGTGCACCCCAAGCTAAATTCTTTGTGGGTTCGGGTAAAGCGGAAGAAATCGCAGCAGCAGTTAAAGCGCACGACGCTAATGTCGTTATCTTTAACCATAGTTTGTCGCCCTCTCAAGAGCGAAACTTAGAAGCGGTTTGTCAATGTAGAGTGCTAGATAGAACCGGGCTTATCCTCGATATATTTGCGCAAAGAGCAAGAACGCATGAAGGTAAGCTTCAGGTTGAACTCGCTCAATTGCGTCACATCTCTACGCGTCTTATTCGAGGTTGGACTCACTTAGAGCGCCAAAAAGGTGGTATAGGTTTGCGTGGGCCGGGTGAAACCCAGCTTGAAACTGACCGTCGATTACTCCGTGGGCGCATAAAAGCTATTCTTCGCCGTTTAGAGAAAGTACAAAAGCAGCGCGAGCAAGGACGCAGGTCTAGAAAGCGTGCTGAAATTCCCACAGTATCCTTAGTGGGCTATACCAATGCTGGTAAGTCTACCCTTTTCAATACTATTACCGACGCGCACGTGTATGCGGCAGACCAATTGTTTGCTACGTTAGACCCTACGCTTAGAAAAATAGATTTGAAAGACGTAGGGCCTGCCATTTTAGCCGATACGGTAGGCTTTATAAGGCATCTTCCACACGACCTAGTGGCGGCATTTAAAGCCACGCTTCAAGAAACCCAAGAAGCTGATCTCTTGCTTCATGTGGTGGATATTGCGGATGCGAAATATCGTGAAACCATTGATGAAGTGAACGCTGTGTTGGAAGAAATAGACGCCAGTGAGATTCAACAATTACTAATATGTAATAAGATTGATAAACTAGATGACATAAACCCTCGTATTGAAAGAAACGAGGAAGGTGTTCCAACCCGAGTTTGGCTTTCAGCTCAAACCGGTGAAGGCACCGAGTTGCTTGGGCAAGCATTAACTGAGTGTTTAAGCAAAAGTATGGTTAACTACACGCTTAAAATACCCCCAGCGCAAAGTAGTCTTCGTGGTGTACTATTTGAATTGAATTGTATATCCAGTGAAGAATACGACAATCAAGGTGATTGGGTGGTAGATGTTCGAATGCCAATGGCAGATTGGAACAGACTTGAAAAGCGTTTAGAGAACGGAATATCAGAGTATGTTGTGCGACATTAACCGCTGCTAATTTTTAGCACGGCAATGCATGCGAATTTCAAAAATAAAACTGTAATCTATGGAGTATCAGCATGGCTTGGAATGAGCCGGGTGGCAATAATAACGACCCGTGGAAAAATCGCGGCGGACGTGATCAAGGTCCCCCCGATTTAGATGATGTATTCAAGAACTTATTCGGTAAGTTCGGAAAGTCTGGCGGCGGTAGCGGTGGCTCAGGTAAGAGTTTGGGCGGTATCGGTGCTGGTATTTTAATTGGCTTAGTTGTGATCATTTGGGCTGTAAGCGGTTTTTACACCATTCGTGAAGCTGAGCGAGGCGTAGTATTACGTTTCGGTGAGTATGCTAAGCAAGTTGAACCTGGATTACGTTGGGCACCAACATTTATCGACAGAGTTATTCCTGTGGATGTGCAATCTATACGCGACCAATCTTCGTCAGGCTCTATGCTAACGGAAGACGAGAACGTGGTTAGCGTACAGATGGAAATGCAATTCCGCGTTGTAGACCCATACCGCTGGACGTTTGCTGTTGAAAGCCCAGAAACGAGCTTAAGCCAGTCTTTAGACAGTGCAATCCGCTACGTAGTAGGTCATTCAACCATGGATGATGTTCTTACTGATGGTCGTGAAGTGGCTCGCCAACGCGTTTGGGAAGAGCTTCAAGCTATTATTGAACCGTACAACATGGGAGTGTCGATTATCGACATGAACTTCCGTGATGCACGCCCACCTGAGCAAGTGAAAGATGCATTTGATGATGCCATTTCAGCCCAGGAAGATGAACAGCGTTTCATTCGCGAAGCTGAAGCTTACGCACGTGAAATTGAACCTCGTGCACGTGGTCAAGTTAACCGTATGAACGAAGAAGCTCAGGCTTATAAAGAGCGTGTAACACTTGAAGCGCAAGGTGAAGTTGCTCGCTTTGAAGAGTTGCTACCTCAATACGAGAGAGCACCTGAAGTGACACGTGAACGTATTTACATAGAAACAATGGAAGAGGTATTGAGCAATACCAGTAAAATCCTTGTGGACAGTAAAGGTGGAAACAACATGATGTATCTTCCTTTAGATAAAATCATGGAACGCCAACAAGGCAGTTCAACACCGCGCTCACGCAGTACCTTAGAAGGGTTACAAATGCCGGTGACTGACGAAGGTCAAAATAGCCGTAATTCATCGTCCACCTCTGGTGTACGTGGTGACAGCTACAGAGAGGGGAGATAATTATGATGAAGAATTTAGCGATTGCAGTATTAGTACTTCTTGCGGTTCTTGCTTCAGGCTCTCTATTTGTAGTGACTGAAGGTGAACGTGCCATTGTTATTCAATTTGGTAAGATCCAACGAGATGATGCCACTGGCGATACGAAAGTATTCGAACCTGGTCTTCACTTCAAATTGCCATTCATTGACTCTGTTCGTCACTTAGACGCACGTGTACAAACGTTGGATGATACACCTGACCGTTTCGTTACTAGTGAAAAGAAAGATTTGATCGTTGATTCATATGTAAAATGGCGCATAGATGACTTCGCTCGCTATTACCTCTCAACAGGTGGTAACAAGCTGCAAGCCGAAGCGCTATTGAAACAAAAAGTGAATAACGGTTTACGTTCTGAATTTGGTACTCGTACCATTGCCCAGATTGTATCTGGTGAGCGTTCAGCACTAATGAACCAAGCTATGGAACAGGCTTCAACCTCTTCTGATGAGCTTGGTATCGAAATTGTTGATGTACGTGTTAAGCAGATTAACTTACCTACGGAAGTCAGTAATTCAATCTTTCAACGCATGCGTGCAGAGCGAGCGGGTGTAGCGAGAGAGCACCGTTCAGAAGGCCAAGAGCAAGCTGAAGTTATCCGCGCTGATATAGACGCCAAAGTAACGGTAATGCTTGCTGATGCTGAACGTAACACCCGTCAACTTCGTGGTGAAGGGGATGCGTTAGCAGCTGAAATCTATGCAGATGTTTATTCTAAAAATGCTGATTTTTACAGCTTTTTAAGAAGTATGGATGCATATAAAGCCAGCTTTAATAATAAGCAAGATGTGATGGTGATTGCACCAGATAGCGACTTTTTCCGCTACATGAACGCATCTAAAGGTAATTAATACCTAACATCGTTTTTTGTTAAAAAGCCAGTCTTTAGACTGGCTTTTTTGTGCCTGCTGTAAACTGTGTAATTAGCTGAAAGTGAAAAGCTTTACTGAATATTTGCCGCGCTTTACGAACACTTTAAATTGTCCAATTTGCCCACCTACTGCCAAAATTGCTCAAAATACGTTAAAATAGACGAGCATTTATTATTATAAAACGCAGCATTATTAAACTGCACGGCAGATATCCCTGCTGCTTAGTTGGTAGTGACTGGGTAATAAAACGACAGAGGGAATGTTTTGATTCCGGAAAATACAAAAAATAAATCTGCCCAAAATCAGGGCGGACAAGGTGGTTTATTCTCCCGATTTCTCGCTACTGTGGAATTTCTTGGGAACTTATTGCCACACCCCGTTACTTTATTCGCCATGCTGGCCTGCTTTATTGTGGTGTTAAGCGGTATTCTTGGCTATTTCGATTTAGCAGTAGTCGACCCTCGCCCAGAAGGTGCAAAAGGTCGCGAAGCTGATGGCATGATAGAAGTCATTTCGCTAATGAGCGCAGAAGGCTTACAACGTATTGTTACTGGTCTGGTGACTAACTTTACCGGCTTTGCTCCTCTTGGTACCGTATTAGTTGCATTGCTTGGTGTATCAGTTGCTGAGCATTCAGGCTTGTTGTCGGCCACTATGCGCTCATTAGTGATGAATGCTTCAAAGCGTACGGTTACTTTTGCCGTAGTGTTTGCGGGTATTATCTCAAATACCGCCTCAGAGCTTGGCTATGTAGTGTTAATACCACTAGCCGCTATGATATTTCATTCGTTAGGTCGCCACCCTCTCGCTGGTCTCGCAGCCGCCTTTGCCGGTGTATCAGCAGGCTACAGTGCAAATTTGTTGCTTGGTACGGTGGACCCCTTGCTTTCGGGTATTACCGAGGCCGCCGCTCACATGATTGACCCTGATTATGTGGTAGGCCCAGAAGTTAACTGGTATTTCATGTTTATCAGTACCTTTGTAGTAGCCACTATGGGTGCTCTGGTGACTGAAAAGGTGGTAGAGCCACGATTAGGCAAGTTCGATGAATCAGAAGCTTCTGTAGATTTAAGTAAGCAATCAATGGACACGCCTTCGGAAATCGAAAAGAAAGGGCTTCGTTGGGCAGGCATCGCTTTTGTTGTAGTATGCGGTATTTTAGCGCTCACCATTGTGCCTGAAAACGGTATTTTGCGTCACCCAGAGACCGGTGCGGTAGCTGGTTCGCCTTTCTTAAAAGGTATTGTTGCCTTTATCTTTGTTTCTTTTGCTGTGCCTGGTTTTGTTTATGGCCGTGTTACAGGGTCGATGAAAAATGACCGTGATGTGATTGATGCTATGGCAAAAAGCATGGGCGCAATGGGGCTTTATATTACATTGGTCTTCTTTGCTGCACAGTTTGTGGCTTTCTTTAAATGGACGAATTTAGGCACAGTATTAGCCGTTAAAGGCGCTGCGCTTCTACAAGCGGCTGGCCTAGATGGCCCATCGGTGTTTATCTTATTCATCTTAATGTGTGGTGTGGTTAACTTATCGTTAGGCAGTGCCTCAGCGCAGTGGGCGGTAACCGCGCCTATTTTTGTGCCCATGCTAATGCTGATTGGTTATTCACCAGAGGTTATTCAGGCGGCGTACCGTATTGGTGATTCAGTAACGAATGTTATTGCGCCTATGATGAGCTACTTCGGTCTTATTTTGGCTATGGCTGCACGGTATAAGAAAGACCTAGGAATGGGCACCCTAATTGCGATGATGTTGCCATACTCCATGGTATTTATCGTGGGTTGGACCATACTGTTTTATCTATGGGTCTTTGTATTAGGCATGCCTGTAGGTCCAGGTGCAGCAACCTACTATCAGCCTTAACTGATTGAAAATATTAAGACTAAAAAGGTGGCTAAGGCCGCCTTTTTTAATCGCTAAATTTAATTGCATCAATCGTGGTAAATTTGTGGTCTATTCACCCAAAATCGCCGTAAATTCAGTATACTAGTTATATTGTTTGTTCAGTGCGGAATATTTGATGAAGTTCAAAAGCAATCAGGGTTTTACTCACAGTCAGTCAGACAAAATAGGCGTGTTAGTTACCAATTTAGGTACACCAGAAAGCCCAACTGCGGCGGCCCTGCGCCCTTATCTAAAAGAGTTTCTTTCAGACCCGCGGGTAGTAGAAATACCTCGTGCGCTTTGGTGGTTCATTTTAAACCTCATTATATTAAATACTCGCCCTAAGCGTTCGGCTGAAGCATATAAAACCGTTTGGACGGATGAAGGATCACCGTTGCTTACTATTACCAAAGCCCAAGCAACGTCAATAGAGGCGCGTTGCAAAGCAGAATATGGCGACGATGTCGTGGTTGATTTTGCTATGCGTTACGGTAACCCTGCTATTAGCGACGCTATTGAACGTATGTTATCGCAAGGCGTAAGAAAGTTAGTGGTCTTGCCTTTGTACCCTCAATATAGCGCCTCTACTACGGCGTCTACTTTTGATGCTATTGCGAAAGACTTTACTAAACGCCGCTGGTTACCAGAACTTCGCTTCGTGAATCATTATAACGACAGGCCTGACTACATTAAGGCGTTGGCAAATAAAGTACGGGCATACTGGGAAGAACACGGTAAAGCCGATAAGCTTATCCTTTCTTACCATGGTATTCCAAAGCGCTACTTATTAAATGGCGACCCTTATCACTGTGAATGTCATAAAACATCGCGTTTGTTGGCCGAAGAACTTGGGCTAACTCACGAAGAGTACATGACCACCTTCCAGTCTCGTTTTGGTAAAGCAGAGTGGTTAAAACCTTACACTGACGCAACAATGAAGTCGTTGCCGGGGCAAGGGGTGAAATCAATACAAGTTATGTGCCCCGGTTTTTCTGCCGATTGCCTAGAAACTATCGAAGAGATTGGCGAAGAGAATCGTGAATACTTCATGGAAGCCGGTGGTGAAAAGTACGAATACATTCCCGCATTAAACAGCGACGAAGAACACATTGATATGTTGTTTGGTTTGGTTAAAGAGAATTTACACGGCTGGACAGTAAGCAAAGATACTGCACTACGAGCTGGCTTAGCGCGCGCGTTAGGCGCTGACAAATAGCCAGTAATGTTATTACGTTAATAAGGTAGCTAAACATGGATAGTAAAGCCCCAAAGGCTCTGTTAAAGGCGCAAAAGTTAGCAAATTTACTTGATACTGCTGTGAAGTTACCGATTATTCCTATTCGGATAGGCCTCGACTCAATTGTTGGCCTTATTCCAGGTGCGGGTGATGCGCTAATGCTGCTCGTTTCTCTACGTATCGTGTGGTTGGGGAAATCATTGGGAATGCCCAGTGCATTGGTAGCTCAAATGGTAAAGAACTCCGCTATCGATTTTGGCTTAGGCTTTGTTCCCTTCATTGGCGACATCGTTGATGTATTCTATAAAGCGAATCTAAAGAACGTGCGCTTAATGGAAAAGTGGTGGATCAGCGAAAATAAAGCCGATGTAGATGCCCAAACTCAGAAAAAGCTAACGGAATGGGAAGAGAAACTAGAGCGCCAGTAAGCGTTCACATTTAGGTGTTGTTTGGTAGTTTCACAAAACCACATTAATCGTAATCTATACTCTTTGCGTAGCAACCTTTACTAATACGCGTTTGCCGCGTAAATACCAACGTAAAATGGAGCGTAGGATTAATGAAAGCGTCTGACCTTTTCGTAAAAGCGTTGGAAGCTGAAGGTGTAGAATACATCTTTGGCATACCTGGCGAAGAAAACCTCGACTTGCTTGAGTCGTTAAGAACCTCCTCAATTAAACTCGTACTTACCCGCCATGAACAAGGCGCGGGCTTTATGGCTGCAACTTACGGTAGATTAACCGGTAAAGTGGGGGTGTGCTTATCTACCCTTGGTCCAGGTGCGACCAACCTTGTTACTCCTGCCGCGTATGCACAGCTTGGCGCGATGCCCATGTTAATGGTCACAGGGCAAAAGCCCATTAAAACCAGTAAACAGGGCCGGTTTCAGGTTATCGATATTGTCGATATGATGCGTCCCATTACTAAATTTACCACGCAAGTGGTGAGCGGCGACCGTATTCCCTCTGTAGTGCGCGAAGCATTTAGATTAGCCTCTGAAGAACGGCCCGGTGCCGTCCATATAGAACTTCCTGAAGATATTGCCGATGAGCACACCTCAGTCCCCTTATTAACGCCTAGTACGTCAAGGCGACCTATTGCTGAATACAAAGCCATTTCATCAGCCATTTCAATGATTGAAGAAGCTACATCACCCTTGTTATTAATCGGAGCGGGGGCAAACAGGAAGCTGACCGCAAAAATGCTGCGTGAGTTCGTTGATAAAACCTGTATCCCCTTTGTGACTACACAGATGGGTAAAGGGGTGCTAAACGAAAGCGATCCTAGGTTTGCAGGCAATACTGCATTATCAGATAACGACTTTGTCCATAGAGCGATAGAAAGGGCCGACCTTATAATTAATGTTGGGCACGATGTCGTAGAGAAGCCGCCTTTCTTCATGCATGACAATGGTAAAAAAGTCATTCATATGAACTTTGAGTCAGCCGCTGTCGACCCAGTGTATTTTCCACAGCTTGAGGTGGTAGGGGATATTGCGAATAGTGTTTGGCAAATAAAAGAGGGGATTACGCCTCAAACTGACTGGAAGCTTGATTTTTATAAGGATGTACACGATGCCTATGAAAAACATAGGGCGGAAGCAGAAAACGATAATCGATTCCCCATTCTGCCTGAGCGCTTTGTGCGTGACATCAGGAAGGTCATGCCAGATGATGGCATAGTGACCTTAGATAATGGGGTATACAAAATTTGGTTTGCTCGTAATTACCCCGCCTATCACCCCAACACCTTGTTGTTAGACAATGCGTTAGCATCAATGGGCGCAGGATTACCTTCGGCGATAGCCGCAAAGTTAGTGAAGCCTGATGTGCCTGTTATGAGCGTGTGTGGCGATGGCGGCTTCATGATGAACAGCCAAGAAATAGAAACAGCGGTTCGTCTTAAACTCGACCTTATTGTGATCATACTGCGGGATGATGCGTACGGAATGATTAAGTGGAAACAAGCCAATATGCAGTTTGATGAGTTCGGCTTGGACTACGGTAATCCGGATTTTGTGAAATACGCAAAAAGCTACGGTGCCCACGGCTGGCGCGTAGACAGTACCGAGTTGCTAATTCCTATGGTGGAAAGCTGTTTAAACACACCGGGTGTGCATGTGATTGATTGCCCGGTTGACTACAGCATGAATGACAAAACGCTGAACCATACGATTGCCGAATTAAGCGCGAAATTATAAGGAGTGATCATGTTAAAAGACAGCTATCCCTATTACCTTGCAAGCGAACCTTGTTTTGCTAATACCGATTTAGACGTAACCAATAAATACACAGGCGAAGTGGCTACAAAAGTGGCGCTAGCCGACGCTGGAGTTATTGATAAAGCCATAGCCGCTGCCGAGAAAGCACAGCCTGCAATGACAGCGCTGGCACCTTACGAGCGCCAAGCGATTCTAGAGTATTGCGTTAAGCGCTTTACTGAACGCGAGGAAGAGCTAGGTAAAGCCCTTTGTATTGAAGCGGGTAAGCCCATTAAAGATGCCAAAGGCGAAGTAGCCCGGTTAATCGATACATTTAAAATTGCGGCTGAAGAATCGGTAAGAATTAATGGTGAAGTGGTTAACTTAGAAATTTCTGCCCGTGCCAAAGGCTATCAGGGCATGACGAAAAAAGTGCCTATTGGCCCTTGTTCGTTTATCTCTCCGTTTAACTTTCCGTTAAACCTAGCTGCGCACAAAGTAGCTCCAGCCATCGCCGCTGGTTGCACGTTTGTGCTTAAACCTGCTTCTCGCACGCCTATTGGTGCGTTGATTATTGGCGAAGTGTTAGCGGAATGCGAATTAATGCCCAAAGGCGCATTTTCCATTCTTCCTTGTAGCCGAGACGGCGCTGATTTATTTACTACCGACGAGCGATTAAAGCTGCTTAGCTTTACCGGTTCACCTGATGTGGGCTGGGCGCTAAAAGCTAAAGCGGGCAAAAAGCCTGTGGTATTAGAGCTTGGCGGCAATGCTGCTTGTGTGGTGGATGAAGATGCAGATATTAGTGATGCCATCGACCGTATTATTGTTGGCGCATATTATCAGTCGGGCCAAAGCTGTATTTCAGTGCAACGCTTATTAGTGCATTCTTCCATTTACGATGATTTTAAATCTCGCTATGTAGAACGGGTCAAGGCTTTGGTGTCTGGCGACCCAAGTGATGAAGATACTTTCATTGGCCCCATGATTTCTGAGGGCGAGGCTAAGCGGTTAGAAGGCTGGATTAAAGACGCTAAAGAAGCTGGCGCTAGCGTGCTATGCGGCGGTGAAAGAGATGGTGCCATGTTGCAGGCTACTGTGATGGAAAACGTACCAAAAGACTGCGACGCAAGTGCTGAAGAGGCCTTTGGGCCGCTATCTGTTTTGCAGCCGTTCGATGATTACGATAGTGCCTTAGATGAAGTAAACAACAGTCGTTATGGGCTACAGGCGGGCATTTTTACCCGTGATATCTACAAAGCACATAAAGCATGGAATGTGCTTGAAGTGGGCGGAGTAGTCATAGGTGATGTACCTAGCTGGCGTGTAGATAATATGCCTTATGGCGGTGTAAAAGACTCAGGGCTTGGCCGTGAAGGTATTCGTTATGCCATAGAAGACATGACAGAAACACGGCTTATGGTTATTCGAACGCCTTAGGAATTAGAGCAGCTGACACGCTTATAAGGTGGCAACGATAATAAAACCTTAAAAGCCAAACAAGACATAATCAACCACAATAAAGCGGGTGCTTCTAACAGAAGTCACCCGCTTTTTTTAATCTGCCGCAAAAGCTTCAAGGGTAGCCAAGGGAATAATATCAAGGGCTCGTTCGTGGGTTGCTTCTAATCGCACTTTGGGTGCAACACCCGCTTCGTAAGCCTGTAACCATCTGGCGGCGCACAAGCACCATCTATCGCCGGCAAGTAAGCCTGCAAAATCCATACTGGGCCAGGGCGTGATTAAGTCATTACCTTGGCGTAAGGAGAATTGTAGAAACTCATCGGAGACTACTGCACAAACACTGTGGTTGCCCACATCTGCATCGGGCACATAGCAAAAGCCTTCTCTCGTGAAACCTGTGTTACCACAACACAGTTGTAATGGTCTTCCATAGACATTTTTAGCATTGGCCAAAACGAATACCTCTTTTTGCGCGTATAAGCATTGATTGTATACCTATTTCTCATAAAACTCAGGCATCTGCTAGCCGTTGGCTGCACAATATCCTAGGTGTTTTAATTACGGGAACCTAGCGTAGATAGATTTGAATGAATTACCCATTTTCTAAACTGGTGTTAGTGCATGTTAGATAAAAGCCAAAAGTCAGCGCCCATTAATTTTTCTCAGCAGGAAATTGACCGCTTTGATGCGCTAGCAGAAAGCTGGTGGGATCCCAATGGTAATTATAAAACCGCGTTAGATTTTAATCGTGCACGGTTATCTGTGATTGAGTCTCAAATAATCAGTCACTTTTTGAAAAGTGAGCAAGCCCAGAGCTCTCCTCAAAATGCGCCTACGGCAAATTCCCTGACGAATGCCACTCATAAAACCAAGCCTTTTACGGGGCTCTCAATTGTAGATATTGGTTGTGGTGGTGGGCTTATTAGTGAGCCGCTTGCGTTAAAGGGGGCAGATGTGACTGGCATAGATGCAAGCGCCATGAGTATCGAAGTGGCGAAGCGGCATGCCAAGAAAAGCAATGTGGAGGTTGACTACATACACGGCCTTTCATCTGACCTAGTAAGCCAAGGCCGCCAATTTGACATAGTCATTAATGCAGAAGTTGTTGAGCACGTACCTGATCAAGTGCAGTTAATAAAGGAGTGTGCAAGCTTAGTGAAGCCAGGCGGCTTATTGGTGCTTGCGACATTAAATAGAACCATCAAAAGTTTTATCATCGCGATTGTCGGCGCTGAATATGTAATGCGGTATTTACCCGTTGGTACTCACGATTGGAAAAAGTTCGTTAAACCCACTGAGCTAAATCAATGGGTAGGTGAAGGGTTTACGCTTAAGCACGAGACCGGAATGGCATTAAATCCATTCACCAAAGTATGGAAGCTTACACCCAATCCGAGTGTGAATTATCTTCAGGTTTACCATCGTTCACTATAAAGCTGTTGGTAGGCACGTCCCCCTTTCAGGATTATTTTAAGTGTTGCCGATACTGACGGTTCGCTTTTGTTAAACTCACATTCCCGTTCATTCCCGCTTACTCATGTTCCTGAACGACAGTGGACAATAATCGATATTATAAGTGTTCGATATTCTCTTTATTTCCACTCTGAATGGTATGGTTGAGTATACTCTCAGAACAACCTAGTCGGCTGAATCTAAAGTGTTTTACATTTTATTTTTCGCGAAAACCGTTCTAACTACTGGAACCTTACCGTAAGTCTATCAACAAACTTCTGCTCTCCTCCTTGTTATTCACATTAAATTAACATAAAAATAACACAGGTCTGGCCTCAGACCACTAATGTCTATCACTCAAGGAACATGCAATGAAACTAAGAACGAAAATAACAACACTCATGCTGTTTTTGCTTGCCGCAGTATTACCTTCTCAATCTTGGGCGGGTAATTACGCTAAAACACAATACCCAATTGTACTGGTTCACGGTCTCTTCGGTTTTGATGACATTTTGTTTGTAGATTACTTTTACAAAGTGCCTCAAAAACTATCTCGAAACGGCGCGGTGGTTTATATCGCAGAAGTGTCTCCTTCTAATTCTACCGAAGTGAGGGGAGAGCAGTTACTTAACTATATTGATGAGGTACTAGCACTTTCTGGTGCCGAAAAAGTTAACCTTATTGGCCATAGCCATGGCGGACCTACGGCAAGGTATGCCGCAAGTGTAGCGCCCAGTAAAGTGGCTTCGGTTACCTCCGTAGCCGGAGTTAACTGGGGGAGCGCTGTGGCAGATGTATTAAAAAGTGGTCTTACTGAAGGGTCTGTGCAAGAAGGTACAGTGGGTTTGATCACCGACGCTTTTGCTAATCTTATCGAACTAGCATCGGGCTCAGATCCCCGAGATAAACCCACAGATTCTGTAGCTGCGTTAACCTCGCTATCAACCGCTGGTTCAATTGCGTTTAACGCTCGCTACCCCGAAGGCATGCCCTCGGCCTACTGTCGAAATGACGGTAAAAAATTAGGCGAGAATGGCGTGTACTACTACTCCTGGAGCGGTGGTAGAACTTACACAAATGCGCTGGACGTGGTCGACCCTTTTCTTGCCATTACAGGCTTGGCATTTGGTGAAACCAATGATGGGTTAGTGTCTTCGTGTAGTTCGCATTTAGGTAAAGTACTTAAAGATAACTACAAGATGAATCACCTCGATGAAGTTAATCAAAGCTTTGGTATTACCCATTGGTTTGAAACCAATCCGGTAGATGTGTTTGTTGACCAAGCAAACCGTTTGAAAAATCTGGGCTTATAATGCACCGGTGGTTGTTCATAGGAGGGGGCGCTGCCCTCTTTCTTGTGCTCGTAATTAGCATCTCAATAAGCGGAAATAGTGATACTTCTGATGGTGAGCACCTTGGAAAACCTCAAGCTACCGCAGCGGCAATAACCAGCAAAGATGCGACTGCAACTGAAATTAAAAAGGCAATTCAGCCAGTAAAAAAGGTAAATTCCCACGCGTCAGCTCTACCAGTATTTACCTTATATTTTGGCGTAAAAGACAGTTTCGATCGCTTTATTTTTGCCAATGAAGGCGCTTCAGAAGATGAGGTTAAGGCTCTGTTTACTGTGAATGCTACTAATATGTATGAGCCAAGATCGGCTACGTACGCTGCTGATGTATTCACTCGATACGTAGTATATAAAGTGGCATTGGCAGATACTGATACCGAAATCGAGAAAGTGCTCACAGTACCAATCGAGAACACCGTTACCGATGTCACGTATGCAGGTATTTCGTTAAGTGAAGTTGAACAAAAACTAGCAATGAGAGACACGTTGCGTCTTAGTTACTTTTCCCAACAAGAGTATGAATACTTGTTTTCACTTGATGCGGCGATTGACGCAAGAGCACTTGCTCGTCTTGCTATTGCTCAAGATCGCGACCTCTCAAGGGAGCAAAAACGCAATGAGATATTTGATCAATTAAATGCACTAGGTGGGCAGGAAAAAGCGGCGTTTGAACCTACCTTAGACATGGAAAAAATTAACCAAATTAAGCAAAAACATGCAGATTCAGAGTCTCGTTACCACGCTATTGCCGCTGAATTTGGCCATCAGGTAGCTGAGCGATTCTCTGCATTATGGGAGACGCAAGCACTATGGCAACAACGAGTTGATGCCTACCGAGACTATCAAGAATACGTGAGCGCTAGTGCAATGAAAGCGCAAGCACAGCAAGACGCCTTAGCAACTTACAAACAAACCCACTTTTCGAATACCGAACAAAAGCGCCTGAGAGTGATTGTAGATGTAAATCTGTGAACAGGTATAACCATTCAACCTTTTAATAGTTATACCCCAACCGAATATGATTTGAACCCATGGGCAAGCAGCACTAGTCTGACTGTTAACATTCTAACGATACGATATTGGCTATGAAAATTTACGAGACCAAAACTGCGCCTAATCCTCGCCGTGTTCGCATGTTCCTTGCTGAGAAAGGGATTGATAAATCACAAATAGAGTATGTACAAGTAGATATTCAAAAGGGTGAAAATTTAAGCGCAGAAATGCGCGCTAAAAACCCACTAGGTAAGATTCCTATTTTAGAATTGGATGACGGTACCTGTATTGCTGAAACTGACGCCATTTGCACGTATTTTGAAGCCATTCATCCTGAGCCTTCGTTATTAGGCTCTACGCCTATTGAAAAAGCCACCATCGCTATGTGGCAGCGGCAAGTAGAAATGGCGCTAATGTTACAAGTAGGCATGTGTTTTCAACACACCACAGGGTACTTTAAAGACAGAATGGTACCTGTGCCGGAATACGGTAAAGAAGCCGGTATCAATGCATCAAAGTATTTTAATATCCTCGAACGCCGACTCGAATTACACGAGTTTATAGCGGGAGATACCTTCTCTATTGCGGATATTACTGCGCTGTGTGCCATTGATTTTGCACGGGTGGTGGATATTCGAATTAAAGACGAACAAACCAACCTTCAGCGTTGGTATGACAACGTTAGTAGCAGAGCGAGTGCAAAAGCCTAATGATAGATTTATACAGCGCAGCAACACCCAATGGTTGGAAAGCGTCAGTAGCATTAGAAGAAATGGAACTCGACTATACCGTGCACGCAGTAAACTTAATGAAAGGCGAGCAAAAAACTACTGAGTTCCTCGCCATGAACCCAAATGGCAGAATTCCCGTTATTGTGGACAAAAGCGAAGGCGACCATGTGGTTTTCGAATCTGGCGCCATCATGCTTTATTTAGCTGAAAAGACAGGTAAGTTTTTACCCGCAGACGCCAAAGGCAGAAGCCAAGTGATGCAATGGGTTATGTTTCAAATGGGGGGTATTGGGCCAATGATGGGGCAGGCGAATGTGTTCCATCGCTATTTAGAAGAAAAGATCCCCATTGCTATCGACCGTTATCAAAATGAAGTACGCCGATTGTTTACGGTGCTAGATGGGCGATTAGAAGACAACGAATATTTAGCCGGTGATTACAGCATTGCCGACATGGCGAACTGGTGCTGGGTGCGTACCTATGAATGGTCGGGCGTAAGTATTGAAGGGCTAGATAACTTAACTCGCTGGAAAAACAGTATCGAGGCACGCCCTGCGGCGCGCCGTGGTGTTGAAGTACCGAATAAAATCGATAAAGAAGCGTTAATAAAAGGCGCTAAAAACGTGGTTACTCGATAATACGTCACCCGATAACACGTTACTCTAATGCGTTAACTAATCCCTGCGCCAATGCTTGTATGTGCGCAGGACCTATACCGCAACACCCGCCTACAATTGAAGCGCCAGCGTTCACCCAAGTTTGTGCGTACGTTAAGTATTTTTCAGGGGTGACATCTTCACGCAACGTAGAGAGCATTTCATTAGCATCATGCTTTCTAACATGCTCTGAAAAACTATTAGCATAAACGCCAATAGGAATATGGGCATTGTGCGAGTGTGTAAACGCAATGGCAGCTTCCATCTCTTCAGGCTGCGAGCAGTTAAACAACACGGCATCCAGGTTATCTAGAGTGGGCAGTATTGCATTCAGTGGCTCACTAGAACGCAAGGTCACAGGGGTTGCAAAGTCATGACGATTACTGAGCGAGTAGGAAAGCCAAATTGGTTTAGATGAGTGCTGTTTTAATAAAGACGTTACCGCGATGGCTTCTTCTACCGAAGATACGGTTTCTACAAGCCAAAAGTCGATGTAGGACGCTTGTGCTTCAATCAATGGTAGTAAAATTGAAGAGAGTTGCTCTGCACAAAATAGTTCAGGTTTATAAGAGCCAAACGCAGGAGGAATGCAACCTGCAACTAACACATCACACTTTTCAGCAACAGTTCTGGCAATACCGGCCGCGCGCTCGGCAAGCAAGAATGCTTGCTCATCAAACTGTTTTTGTCCTATATGAAAAGGCACTAACGCGTAAGTGTTGGTGGTAATGATTTTTGCACCCGCATCCACAAAGTTTTGATGTACTTGGGCTACTAAATCAGGGGCTTTCATTAAAGAAAGAGCAGACCATTCGGGTTGCCTAAAGGGAGCCCCAACTCTTTCTAATTCGCGGCCTAATCCCCCATCAAGAATTAAAACGTTTGACGATGGATTTGTTGACGAAGTGTCTGTGATCTTTGCTGTGCGTAAAGTTGTAACCACGTTACCCCTGCTTTTGTTTAATATATGTAATACCAATCCGCATAGATAATCGCCCACTCAGAAGGCGCTGGCAAGTTTCCTAGCAAAGCGTGGGAATGCAGGAATGGCTGTTCCCTTTCAAATTTCCAGAATGAAGCTAGGAAGCTTGCCAGACCTTTGTTACCTTGATGTAGAACCACTATACCTGTGGTAACACGCCGCGATTACGAACATTTTAAGTCTCGCTGAGAGGGTAATTATCTATGCGGACTGGTATAAGCTAATAGTAGTTCGCGATAAGCGACAAGTTTGCGCTACCGATAGACTGCGCTTTACTCCCTACGTTACCTGCACTAATACTACCTTGATATACGCCCCGAAGATCAGCGTCTTTTAACGCACTTTTCACGCAGGTAACCAATTCTTGTTTTATATTCTGTGGCATGGCTCCATCGATGATAATGCCATCGAGGTCGAGCATGCTAAATGCACAGTGTGTGGCAAAGGCAATCCCTTGGGCGGCTTGTTCCATCCACACTTGAACGATGCGCATAAATTCTGGATTGGTTTTTAAACCAGACCAGTGTTCCGGTGCCTCATACAATTTATTACCATCAAGTCCCGCTTCATTTAGCTGCTTTTCTAATAAGTATAGCGATGATTGGGTGATGAGTTGTTGCTGTTGGCTTTGGGCGTTAGATAAAAAAGGTAAGGAGCCAATTGCGCCAGCATTCCCCGATTTTCCTGTAAATAGCTGATTGTTAATGACCAAGCCACCGCCAAGAAAAGTGCCAACAAAAACATAGAGGAAGTGGTTAAATCGATGTGGATTACCAAAGGCCATTTCTGCGCTGCAAGCCGCCGTCGCATCGTTACTCACATAGATGGGTAAGTCTAGAAGTTCAAATAACGCAGCCTGAATATCAAGGCTTTTCCATGCCTCTAACGCATCAGCAGGTGCGCCCGCTTCTTCTGCCCAACTCCAAATTTCAAATGGCATAGCAATGCCTAGTCCGCGAATACGCGTTCGTTGTTCGTTACTGAGTTGTTGCGTTAATACCGACACACCGCGCTGGGTAAATGAAAGTAAATGATCGACGGTGGGGTAGGCGACTTTTTCGTGAAGCGAAGCTTTTACATTACCAGCCAAATCTAGCAAGGTCATATCAAAACTGCGCCGACCAATTTTCAAACCCAATCCAAAGGCGCCATCTGCATTTAATCCAAAAGGCACTTTAGGTTGCCCAACACCACCGCGAACCGGCGGTAGTCGCTTAACGAGCTCGTCAGATTCTAGTTTTTTGATAATGACCGTTGCAGACTGTGCCGATAAGCCCGTACGTTGAGCGATGTCTGCTTTTGGAATAGCGCCATCGTGACGAATAAGGGTGAGTATATCCCGTTCATTTTGTGTGCGGTTGTCTAGTCGCCCAGATGCAGAATGGTTTGTATATCTTTCTGATGAATCTGTGTGCTCGTGGGGTTTTGTCATTTACAGTGTACCTGAGTCATTATGAAATGAATGTTATAACAAACAGCATCAATAAGTCATGGATAGATACTAATTCAATATCTTTAACACAATTCACCGAGGCGAGTTTTTCTCTACCAATCAAGCCGATAGATTACGCATTCATCATCGGGAATGTCAAAGTGATAAAATAATAAATCAACAAGGTTGATTTATATTTGAAGCTAGTTAATACTATGCCCCAATTAATTAACTATAATTTAACGTGCCCGTCGGAAAGTCCCTCGGCTACGCTTATTATCCATGACTGCAGCGGTTTAAAGACTAATGTTATCGCTGTAAGCTTCAGCCAGAGGTGTTTATGAAAATTTTATGTTTAGGCGAAGTGCTTATCGATATGTTAAGTGCGGGTGCAGCGGACCAAAGCGAAATGCCAGCAATGAATTCATTCCAGCCTTATGCTGGTGGTGCGCCTGCTAACGTCGCGGTTGCTGTTGCTAAACTTGGTGGTCAAGGCGCTATGGTGTCTAAAGTAGGTGACGATACTTTTGGTCGTTTTCTTCAAGACATGCTTAGCTACCACAACGTAAACACTGATTATGTTTGGAGTACGAAAGAAGCGAATACAGCATTGGCTTTTGTTAACTTAGATAAAGACGGTGAACGTTCTTTCGATTTCTATGTTGATAATGCTGCACATAAGCACATTGGTGAAGACGACTTGGCCACGGTTGCATGCGACGATACTAGCGTGCTGCACTTTTGTTCTGGCTCAATTTCAGGCCCCGAATTGCTTCCCGGCACCGACTATATTCTAAACAAAGCTAAGCAAGAAAATATGCTGGTATGTTTAGATATTAACTATCGCCCAGCGTTTTGGGACGACACGGCTAATGCGCCAGGCCGAATTGATGAAGTAGCTAAAAAAGTAAGCATTTTAAAAGCAAGTCGCGAAGAGCTGGCTGAGCTTTACGGTGAAGAAAATGCGCAGACTCACGTACAGCAGTGGCTAGATAGCGGCGTTAAAGTGGTATTAGTGACCGATGGCGGCGAACCTATTCAGTACATTACAAAAGAATTTAGTGGCACTTTGGCCTCGCCAAAAATGGACGTGAAAGATACGACTGCCGCTGGCGACTCATTCATTGGTGGTTTCCTGTATTTCTTATCTACCAAAGTGGCTAATAGCGCAGAATTCGATAAGTGGGCAAGTAGCTTTGAAAACGTAAGCGAAGCCACCGAGTTTGCTATTCGCTGCGGTGCATATACGGTAACGCAATATGGTGCCTTCAGTGCGCTGCCAACTATGGAAAATATCGCGAAATAGGTAGTGTATTGGTGCACATAGTGTATTGATATGAGTCTAGATACATAATTCAAAAAGCAAGGCGAGTATGCCTTGCTTTTTTATTGTCGCGAAAAATAGCGATACGATTTATGCGAAGAGACTACGTCCACTTACCTCTATATGGTTTCGTCTAGACTCAGTTTTGATGAAAAGAACTATACAGATCGAAAGTAGCAAAATGACTAACGAACTAGGCTCGGAAACAAAGTAGTTATCTACACCACTGTCGGCAACTAGCGCTAGAGAAGCGACGCCCGAATTAACTTGCGCCCACTCTAAAAAAGCATCGAAGTGATCGGTGCGAGGTGAGGATAGATTCCTGCCCATTATGCTGTTATTTCTAATAAGCCCGTCTGGATTGAGTGCACCGCCATTGTATTCATCAAATAAGCCAATCATGTGGCCAAATTCATGAGCAGCTACCACTCCCTGTCGAGAATATGCGTAACCAGATGGTTTACCCGTATACCATTGTACTAAGTTCACATTCCCGTCACCTTCATAGACAATAACAGTATGGTCAGCGCCCACATCCGTGCTCAGCCAATCTACATTAAACACAGTGTCGTAAAAATAGGTGCCGTCAGATAAGTCAAAGGCATTACTCCATATGGATTCAATACCATCTTCCCAAATGTCTCGAAGTGCACTGCCGGGTTCATAACCGTCTAAATAAACATCGACATCAATAAGTAAATCTTGATTAACAAAGCCAATATCGTAACTAGCTGTCCACCGGAAGTTACCCCAAGGATTTTGAGATAAAATACTATATCTGACCGTTTCAGTCGCAATATTAGTAATTAGCCCAGCGTTGCTCGCTGTGGAAAAAAGGAGAAGGAAACCAATAAGGCAATGTTTGAACGATCGCGAAAACAACATTTTTTGTCCTTGGCGCAGCATTAACTCATGCAGGCGCACATAAAAATTTTTCTGTAATTTCTTTTCTAACAGTAGGTTAGATGGAAAAGAAAAAGCTAATATACTTTAAGTGTAAGCTAAAAACAGGGTTTGTAAAAAAAATGTTTCATTAAGATTATGATTCGATAAGTGCCTTCACGTTGATAAGTGTATCTGCCTCGTTAGCTGGCTTATCCCAGCGGATACGGTGTATACGAGGAAATCGTAGCGCTACGCCTGATTTATGCCGTTTAGACGGGTGAACCGCATCGAAAGCCACTTCTAGTACTAGCTCTTTTTTAACTTCTCGCACCGGCCCGAAACGGCCTATGGCGTTTCGTCTTACCCAGTTATCCAGCTTCTTAAGCTCTTCATCAGTAAAGCCCGAGTAAGCTTTTCCAATAGGCAGCAATTGCTCATCTTGCCATGCGCCAAAGGTGTAATCGGAATAAAAGCTAGAACGCTTGCCGTGACCACGCTGGGCATACATCATCACCGCATCTACCACCAGCGGGTCGCGTTTCCACTTGTACCATTGGCCTTTAGGTCTGCCTGGTACATAGTGGCTGCTTGAACGCTTTATCATTAACCCTTCTACCGCGCGATTTTCACATACCTTTTTATGTAATGCTCGAAGATCTGTTGGTGAATCGGCAGATAAGCACTCAGATAAGTGCAGTCGTGATTTATTGTCGTGTCCCTGAATACCATTTTTGTCAAACCACGCTTCTAGCGCTCTACGTCGGGTAGTAAGAGGGGATTCGGTTAAGTGTTTGCCGTCTAACATCAGTGCATCATAAACAATAAGCCCTGCGGGGTTGGTTTTCATTAACGCAGCAGTAGGCTTTTTCTTATTGAGTCGTTGTTGCAGGGCATTAAACGTATCGACTTCGTCGTTATGCATCACCAACAGTTCGCCGTCTAGCACCATATTATCTATCACCATATTGCCATCAACGCTATCGAGTAGGTCGGGGAAAGCATGACTGATGTCATCACCGGTGCGGGAAAACAGCGCCTTTTCTGGCTCTTCTTTGGTGGTATTACACACCAGCTGTACTCGAATGCCGTCAAACTTGTGTTCTATTTGCCACTGCTCGGGGCTAAAGTCATCAATATCATCTTGCGCAATGGGGTGGGATAACATAACAGGATGAAAGGTGACAGCATTGCTAATATCCGGTTTAGGGCCGTTACCTTCAAGCCATGCGAGAAGGTCGGTATAAGGCGGTGTAACCCCATGCCACAGCTTTTCTACTTCAGTGATGTCTTGGTTACCGTATTCCGCCAAAATTTGTTTGATAGAGCGAGCCGATACGCCAATTCTCAACCCCCGTGTACCAAGCTTTAATAGAGCCCAGCGCTGTGATGGGGTCATTATGGTGAGATAATTCGCCAACGTTGAAGCGACTTTTTGTTTACTCACATTCGCAAATGTATCAACCACTTCAGACAAACTGGGCAGTGCTTCACCTAGTGTAAATTCGGGCCATAAGTGGGCTACCGTTTCGCTGACTTCGCCTACATAGTCGTAGCTCATTGCAAACAGTTCTGGGTCTACCCGTTCAGTTATCAGCTTTTTAACGGTATTGCGTTTGAAGAAATCAAATCGAAGAGTACCTGCCATCGCGGCAATAGCCCAGCCGCGATCGGGGTCTGGCGTAGTAGCAAGGTAATGCAGAATGAGCTGAGATTTGGCTTTAGTACCAGCGGTATAGTAAAGCTGTTCAAGTAAGTCACTAAATGCCTGCATTGCTATTCCTCCTGCGCCGCTTCATCGTAACCTACCAGCGATAATGCTCGCGCTTTAAACCCCATCTTTTGTGCTTGATACATAAGGGCATCTTCACGGCCATGGGTCACCCATACCTCGCTAGGGTTCACTTCAGTAAGGGTTTGCAATAACTCTGGCCAATCGCAGTGATCTGAAATAATAAGTGGTAGCTCAGCGTTGCGCTGCTTAGCTCGCGCGCGAATTTGCATCCAACCAGACGCCAACACAGCGCGAACATGTGGCAAGCTTCTCGACCACCTGTCGGCTAATGCAGAGGGGGGAGCCAACACGATTTCACCGGCTAATAATGCTTTATCTTCTACCTCGCTAACTGGAATAATATCGCCTAAAGCTATGCCTTCTCGTTCGTACAAATCACACAGTTTTAGTAGTGCACCGTGTAAATAGATAGGTTTGGTATAGCCAGCTTCTCGAAGCGCTAAAATAACCCGCTGGCATTTGCCTAATGCGTAGGTTCCTACTAAATGACAACGTGTCGGAAATACATTAAGGGAGTGAAGAAGCTTTTGGATTTCTTGTTCAATTGGTGGGTGGGCAAATACCGGTAAACCGAAGGTGGCTTCGGTAATGAGCACATCGCAGGGTACTACCTCAAACGGCGGGCAAGTGGGATCGTGCCTACGTTTGTAATCGCCAGATATCACTAGCCGATAACCCGCATACTCAATAAGCAATTGTGACGAACCTAGTATATGGCCAGCAGGGTAAAAAGTGACTTTTATCTTGCGTTGCTCCTGTTCAGTTGAGGCACTGTTACTATCAGTAGTGATTACCTCATCAAACTCTACGCTCTCGCGATAGGGCACTGGTATTTGTACTTCAGCCATATCGTCGCCATAACGGGTGGTCATAATTGCCATGGTTTGCGGGTGGGCAAATACTCGCTTGTGGCCGGCTCTAGCATGGTCGGCATGACCGTGGGTAACCAGTGCGGTTGCTACAGGCTGCATAGGGTCGATATGAAAATCGCCCGGCACACAATACAAACCAGCGTCGTCCGTTTTCATCCACTTTGAAGGGTGCATTGTATTTTTGGCCGTCATATTAAAACCCATATGCTCTTGGTTAGCGTTTCATATGACTACGGTGGTTTTACGCAATTGGTTGAGCGTAGAGGAAAATTAAACCCTTCTGGTGAATTAACGTATATCTACTATTGCTTATCATAGAACAGCAGAGTAACGAAAAATCATGGCGCAGGAGAAGTTCGGGCAAGGGCATAAAGTCGTGCGAAGTTTTTATGTCTAAGACCAAAGCACCACTTAACAAAGCAATTAAAACCGGTAGTGACATTTTGCCACCGGCGTTTAGCCAGTGGTTTAAAAATAAAGGCTGGGCGCTTCGAGATTATCAAAGGCAAATGCTAGAGCAAGACTCCCATAACACTACTTTGCTCATTGCCCCAACCGGAGCTGGAAAAACCTTATCAGGCTTTCTACCTAGCTTAGTCGAGTTAGCTCAATCGCCACAGCCAGGCTTGCACACCTTATACATTTCCCCGCTTAAAGCGTTAACTCAAGATATTCATCGTAACTTATTACAACCTATTGAAGAGATGGAATTGCCGATAACGGCAGAAACCCGCACTGGCGATACACCGTCGTATAAACGACAGCGCCAACGAAAAAAACCGCCCAATCTGCTACTTACCACCCCAGAATCTTTAATGTTGATGCTGAGCTATGCCGATGCTGACAAACTATTTGGCAAACTTAAGCGAGTCATTATTGATGAAACCCATAGCTTGGTGGCAAACAAACGGGGAGACTTCCTGTCTTTAGCGCTAGCGCGGCTTTCAGTATTGTCACCTAAAATGAAACGGGTAGGCTTGTCGGCCACGGTAGCTTACCCAGAAACGCTAGGTGCATGGCTTGCTGGCACAGAAGGCGTTGCTAATATCATCAGCGTGAAAGCGGGTGAAAAACCCAAAGTAGAGATGCTGCAATCTGAAAACCGCATGCCCTTCGGTGGTTTTATGGCGCGTTATGCCATCACCGATATCTACAAGGCCATTGAAGACGCAAAAACGACCTTGGTGTTCGTTAATACTCGGGCGCAATCTGAACTGATTTTTCAAATGCTGTGGGAACACAATACCGCTGCCTTACCTATAGCCTTATACCACGGAAGCTTGAGTAAAGAGCAGCGGCGCAAAACAGAAGCCATGATGTCTAGCGGCTTGTTACGGGCAGTAGTATGTACTTCGGCGCTTGAGCTAGGTATTGATTGGGGCGATGTAGATAAGGTCATTCAGGTAGGTGCGCCCAAAGGTGTTAGCCGGTTGCTGCAACGTATTGGCCGAGCAAACCATCGGTTAGATGAACCCAGTGAAGCGTTGCTTGTACCAGCTAACCGATTTGAAGCGCTGGAATGCCAAGCGGCTATTGATGCAATTAATAAGGGCGAGCTAGATGGCGATGCCCCGCAGCCGGGGGCATTGGATATCATCCCCCAGTTTATTGTGAATTGCCTATGCAGCAATGCTGACAGCCCAGGCACCCTTTACGAGCAAATACTCATGGCCTCGCCCTATCAAGGGCTAGATAAACAAGATTTTGAAAAATTATGGCAGTTTGCGTTAGATGGCGGGAGTGCGCTTAACGCATACGAGCGATATCAGCGCCTAATGCAAAACGAGGATGGCACTTTTTCACCGGCCAATAGGCGGGTGATTCAACGTCATCGTCAGAACATAGGCACAATTGTTGAGGCGGGTAGATTAAAAGTAAAACGGATTCGCCGTGGTAATCAGGGCAAAATTATTGGTGAGGTAGAAGAGTACTTTGCCCAGCAACTTACCCCAGGCGATACGTTTTACTTTGCTGGTGAAGTGCTTAAGTACGAAGCCATTCGGGATATGCAATTACATGCACGCCCTGCTAAAGCCAAAGAGCCTAAAATCCCCAGTTATTCCGGTGGCCAAATGCCACTGTCGACATACTTGGCTGATGGGGTTAGAGCCATACTCGCTAACCCAAAAAGTTGGCGCAATTTACCTGCACAAGTGCAAGAGTGGTTAAAGTTACAACAGCAGTTTTCACAGCTTCCTGAACCTGAAAAGGTGTTGGTGGAGCAGTTTCCTTTTCGCAACGTGAACCATACGCTGTATTACACATTCGAAGGTAGGAAAGCGAACCAAACCTTGGGCATGCTGGTTACCCGTAGAATGGAAAAAATGGAGATTAAGCCGCTTAGCTTTAGTGTGACTGATTATGGGTTGTCGATAAGTGCAGTGAAGCAGATTACCGACACTCAACTACAGCAACTGTTTCAGCCAGATATATTAGGCGATGAGCTAGAAGACTGGATGTTACAGGCGCCCATGTTAAAACGCTCTTTTAGGCAGGTGGCAGTAGTAAGCGGCTTAACCGAACAGCGTTATCATGCCAGCCAGAAAACCATGAAGCAGGTAACGTTTTCAACTGACTTAATTTACGACACGCTGCGTGAGCACGACCCTGATCACATTCTTTTAGCGGTCGCGCGGGCCGATGCTGAACGGGAGTTGTTAGATTTACAGCGCTTAGCGAATTTGCTTATTCGCTTTGTAGATAAAACCACGTTAGTAAACTTAGAAAAAGTATCGCCCATGGCCATACCGATTGTGCTGAATATGCGCAGTGAGCAAATAAAAGGGGCAGGTGCTCAGGCGATCATCGAGCAAGCCGATTTATATGCCGAAGCAGAAAATATGCTAGACGAAGTACGAGCTTTGTTGTCCTAAAAGCTAAAAGCGGCGTGATTTTATCTGGATAGCGAACTAATAGCTCAAGTGCGATTGACGCGTCGGTTGGATCATCTTTGGCCCCACTCGGTGATAACGCTCTACGATATAGGCACAGCATCGTCGGTTTAATTGGGAATAAGGTGACAAAAGGATACTTTTGCAAGGCATAGACGATTGGCCCTTTTGACAGCTCAAGCGCAATAGCAATTTGCCCTGGGTGCAGTTGATGTAGCTTTGTAATCCACTGTTCGATAGCTTCAGCTGAAAGTTTTACAACGGCTAACTCCCTTGTACCATCAGCATAATGGATGCAGACATCATGCTTGGATGAAGCCCAATCTAATAAGAACGCTAAAATCATTTGTTCTAGAAATAGTTACTCTCCCAATAGTTATCGTGTTGGATATGTCAGTTCAGTCTTTCGAAGAAAATATAGCGGCTATTCTAGAAGCAATCCCTGAGTGTTCGTTTTAGAGTAAGCGTACTCAAAACATCGAAACAAAAGCGCTAAACATCAAATGTTGTTGTCTGAGATGCGTATGAACCGAGCACATATCCTAAAACCTAAATTATCGTTTATAGGATGCGAGTGACTATACCTTGTCTCTAGCTGACTATTAACGTAACTAATACTGTTTGCAATATTTAATACAAGCCTAGTAATTAAAAGGTAAAATTCTACATTATAAATTAATATCAAATTCTAATTAATAATATTTTTCAAGAAAATTATGTTTTCACGCATGATGAGTGTAATTATCATGCGTGAAATTGTTAGCTAGTCCATAACTCAGTGTCATTTTTAGAAATAGTAAAAACAGCACGCTGATTTACCTGTCGATATCGTCCCTAGCTCCATTCCTCTTTAAACTTTGACCTCAGTGAAATATTATTGCAATCATTGTGTTTTTATGTATCTAGGCATCAACATACCCAATAGGTTAGTAATACGTGTCTGTAATGATGAATACATGTGTACTTAAAAATCTAAGCTGAAATATTTTTGTAATAGAGGACTAGTAAGATAAATGAAAATTAATTTAATGTAGTAAGTGCATGAAAATTCTGCTAATTAATTTGCCTGAATCTGTCGATAGACTCAAACTTTTTTCGGAAAGTGCTAAGCGCTATTCAGCTGATTATTCGATAACAACCGGAATCAATATTAGCTTGTCCGATAGAGCAATGTGTCAAGAGTATTCAGAGCGCGCTAACAAGTTCGATTACTACAAAAAATTAACTAAGGGGGAGATTGGCTGCTTTCTTAGTCACAGAAAAGCCTGGTCTATTATTGTCGAGCAGAGATTACCATTCGCCATTGTGTTAGAAGACGATGTGATGTTTGAGGCTAGCTTTCGCCATTTAGGTGAAGTGATAGATAAATTTAACGAGTCTTGGGATTATATTAAGCTTAATGAGGTGCATGAGAAGCGGGCCACGAAAACTATGTTCACGGCTAAGGGGGGGGAGGTAGTAAAATATAAAAAATTACCTATTGGCGCTTCTGCACAATTAGTCTCCTATAACGGTGCAGTAAAATTACTAAAATATACAGAGTCTTTTTCTAGACCTGTTGATGTTGAACTTCAATGGTTGTCAGTAGATAAAATAAAGGCTTTTGGTATAAAGCCTTACCCGTTTAAAACAAGAAAGGTACAAAGCGAAATTGACCGGCTTGGTAAGAGAGGTGCTGTTCGTGGAAATCCTCTTATAAAGTTTTTAAATCTACTGAAATTTAAGTTTCACCTTTTAATAAATGAAATTACAAGAAGCTAAAAATAATAGATAGGCTATATCTAACCCATGTTATTATTCCTCAAAAATTAATCAGTTATTAATACATTGTCGCGAATTAAAGTCCGAAATGAACAGCGCTACTCACTAAATTAGGCCGCTCCGCGTATTCACTATAGACGACTTCAGGTTATTTGTAATCAATGCACTTCCTTGTTCTTAATTTCAGAGAAAGTTGCGCTTGAGAAATCTGCTCGTCTGTTGATTTTCTTAGGTCTGTTTTCTAAATGGTGTTATTTATTAGACCCTTGCTACAGAGCTCTTTATTAAAAAATAGTGTAATAATAAGTCCCTAAAACTGTAAATTATTTTACATAAATCCATAATGAAATTAGTTTATTTTTTGTATGCCTAATTTATTTTGGCATGCCGTTAAATATCTACTAACATAGTTAAAGGAACTAATATGAAAAAGTATTTTAAATTTGTTGCTATATTTGTATTAATGATAGCTTCCGCAACTTCTTGGGCAAATTATGCCATCTTATATAAAGACACTAACTTTAATATTAATGCCGGTTCGTTGTTTGCGTCGTCATACGATAACTCGTACAGAGTTGTCGGTGTGGATAATGATTCATTTTCATCTGTTATTGTAAGCACAGGGACATGTTTAGTAGTATTTAAAGATTCAGACTACAGAGGTGATCATATATTTTTTTCCGAAGGTGAGTATTCGAGCCTTGGAGCCTACAATTTCAATGATACAATTTCATCACTATGGGTATACCCGATTCAGGGACTATCTAGAACAAACTCCTGCAACTCTTCAGATTTAGTTTATTTTTATAGAGATAGTAATTTCGGAGGTAGTCATTTAGCTGCTCCAGCAGATACTTCTGATGGGATTCATCGTTTAAACGACGAAATAACAAGTATAAAAGTACCTTCTGGCTTGTGTGCGGTTTTAACAAAACATGCAAACTTTGGTGGAACTAAAGTAGAATTTGATGATGATGTGAGCACGCTTAGTGATTATGACTTCAATGATGAAGCATCTACATTTATGGTTACTAGTGCGGGACTTTGCGATCCTACAGCCCCCTCAGATAGTAGTTCAGGTGGTTCAGGTGGTTCAGGTGGTTCAGGTGGCAATATGCTTAATCAATTTTAAAATGGATTAACGCTCTACGTTATTGCTATTAGATGTTGTAAAAATGTACTGCGCACAAAGTTTAATAAATGGACTCTAACTGTTAGAGTCCATTATTTTAAAATAGTCTTTCACCATATTAAACCAAGTCCAACATAGAGGCTTTGACTTAATATTTCATATTCTTTAACTATCACCCTTTAAACTCAAGGTCTATAACAGTTTCCCCAGTAGGTCGAAATCCAGCGACGTAAAATAGCAGGCCACATGTCAGCAACTGCAATTCATGGTTGCACAATGTTTAAGAATTAACCCCACTCACCCGCTTAAGGATAATCGGGTGGGAATGCGTATAATGCACTGAGTAAAGCATTTTCAAAGAGGTCAGTAAGTGGCAATCAGTGAGCAGTGGCTATCGGTACAGGTGGCGTTGCGTAGTATTAGTATTGTGAAATTTGCAGAGATGCTTTGGTTGTTAGATGCCAGAGGTGTGGCGTATTTGCCTGCGCTTGATTGGCTGGTGGTATCCGATTTACACCTTGAAAAAGGCAGTTATTTACGTAGTTATGGTAATCCGCTGCCAAGTGTAGATTCCGTTGCCACGCTTAAACGTTTGCAGCAGATTATTCGCGATTACAACCCTGCTCGGGTGATTAGCTTAGGTGACAGTTTCCACGATAAACACAGTATGTCTCGTATGACTGCTGAAGACAGAAGCCTCTTATGCGATATCATAAATAGCGTTCCCAATTGGGATTGGGTAGAAGGAAATCATGACCCCGACTTACCTAAGGGTATTCCTGGCAACCCTTGCCATGAAATAGTGCATAGTAATGTGGTATTTCGCCATGAGCCAGAAATCTGTGAGCCAGAATCACGTGAACCAGAGCCGCATGAAAAAGAGTCACATGAACAAGAGCCAAGTACGAAGGGTGTAGGTAAAACTAAACCCCAAGCTAAGCATCAAGTTATTGGTCACTACCATCCTAAAATACGCAAAACCATTTCCCGTCGACGATTTTCCGGTAAGTGCTTCGTGGTGACTGAAGACTTGTTTATCATGCCAGCTTTCGGGCAATTTACGGGGGGCTTAGATGTGGATGAAAAGGTTATGCTAGCGTTAGCATCTAAAAATAAACGCGCGTGTTATATGTTGTATGACGGTACGATTTTTAAAGCTTAATCGTCAAATTATCATAATGCTGAGCGCAATAAAAAACGGGCAACAAAGTTGCCCGTTTTTTATGAATCTACTATCAAACTAGCCTAATCGCGCCAGCGCTTAGTTAGGTCTTCGTAAGCATCTATGCGACGGTCACGGAAATAAGGCCAAATGCGTTTTACTTTTTCCGTGCGGGTTAAATCTAGCTCTACCGATAGTGTGGTTTCGCCATCCGCTTCTGCTTTCGCTAAAATTTCACCCTGCGGGCCTGTTATAAAGCTTTGCCCCCAAAACTGAATACCTGGGTCGCCCGCCACTGGCGATGCTTCAAACCCTGTGCGGTTTGCTACGATAACCGGCACAGAGTTTGCCACTGCATGTGAACGCTGAATGGTTTCCCATGCGCCATGCTGGCGGCTCTGCTCTTCTTCGGTATCGGTAGTATCCCAGCCAATTGCCGTTGGGTAAAACAATAAATCAGCGCCAGCCATTGCCATTAAGCGTGCGGCTTCTGGATACCATTGATCCCAACATACCAGTACACCCAATTTACCCACGCTGGTTTCAATTGGCGTAAAGCCCATGTCACCCGGCGTGAAGTAAAACTTCTCGTAAAATCCTGGGTCGTCAGGAATATGCATTTTACGGTATTTGCCGGCAATCTCTTTGCTTCTATCAAATACCACAGCGGTATTGTGATAAAGGCCTGAACCGCGCTTTTCAAATAAGGATGTCACTAATACAATATTGTGTTTTTCAGCAAGTGCACCAAAGAAATCTGTTGCAGCACCTGGAATAGGTTCTGCTAAATCAAAGGCGTCGGTATCTTCCTGCTGGCAAAAGTAGAGGGTGCTATGAAGTTCTTGTAGCAAAATACACTCACAGCCTTCTGCTGCGAGTTTTGCAACTTGCTCAGCACTTTTGTTCCAGTTAGTCGCTTTGTCGTTATCAGCAACAGACTGTTGTACCAAGCCTATCTTTAGCTTAGTTCGTTGCATGTACAGACACTCCTTTTGAAAAGGTGGAAATAACAGATTCTTTCAACGTATTTGTGGGTACCTGCATTGAAATACAATGCAAACTGCCAAATTGCTTTACCAACACCGAGCAATCAATAGGTTCGATAATATGGTCGGGGTAAGCTTGCTGCATTTGGGTAATTGCCGCTTCATCTTCAGGTTGCCCATAAATAGGTAAGAGCACCGCACGGTTACAGATCAAAAAATTGGCATAAGATGCGGGTAAACACTCGCCCTCGTTGTTAACAATGTGTGGCAGTGGCAATCGATATTGTTCATGCTCAGGCATTGCCGTGGCGCACTCTTCACACAGCGCACTTAGCCCTGCATAATGACTGTCGTCTTTTCGATTATCAGCCGCTTGAATGACTAGGCCTTTATTGGGCGTGAAACGCACAAGCGTATCAATATGTCCGTCAGTGTCGTCACCTTCAAGATGACCATGTTCTAACACCGTAAACGTATTACAGCCTAACATGTCATTAAAGGTTTCAGCGTAATCTTCGATGGTCATATCACCGTTGCGCTTAGGGTTTAACAAACATTGAGAGGTGCTAAGCAAGTGGCCAAAGTCGTCAATTTCTAACGCGCCGCCTTCAGCAACGACTGGGCTACTTCGAAGGGGTAATTTACATAACGAGGCAAGGTAGCGTTGGTTAGCCATATTGTCTTCACTGGCGTCAAACTTTTCGCCCCAACCATTGAAACGAAACTCTACTGGCGCGCCAGAGCCTTCGGTATCTCGACAGGTTAAAAACCCGTAGTCACGCACCCAAGTGTCGTTATATGACGCAGGCATGATAAGCACACGTGCGTGATCGCCTAAGCGTGATATCACATCATCAACATCGTCAGGGGCGCACAGCAATATCACACCCGCGTGATAACGGTTGACCGCAGCAATGACGTTCAAGTACGTTTCACGGGCTTCTTCTAGCCATGGCGACCAGTCGGTTTCTGCATGCGGCCACGCCAGCATCACAGCATCAACGGTTTCCCATTCAGGAACCAGCTTACGACTACCTTGCATGTATATTCTCGATAGAAATAAATAAAGCGACGATTATAACTATCCTACTCATGCCTACCAATAGCAAACTTGATGAAATTCTTTTCTTGTCACGACCAGTGTCACAATTAGAAGAGCGACTTGTTCTACGGACACATTTTGTGACAATTCTTTTGCTGCCTATTGGAAGCCTAGATTTGCTCACTTTAAAAGGCGAGCTTCCTAGTAACTCTAGCCTCTAATTCGACAATTAGGTTTGTGACTTTAATCGGTGACGAATTAGGCCTCCTATTTTAATTGGCACTTTTATCAGAGGCTGCTATAAATGCGCGATAACGCGTTGGGTGTGTTTGGCTTTCAGGAAATGTGAATTCCACCAATGTGAAATTAATAAAAAAGGATGTGATATGCAATTTCAAAAATTAATGAGTATTAAGTCTCTTACCTTAGCCGTTGTCGCTATTACCGCAGTTTCTGGTTGCGCTAGTACTTCTTCAAAAGTGGTTGAAACCCCAAAAGTGGAAAGCTTCAACTCTCAGTATACGGGCACAAAAAGTAAGCTGGTTGTGGGGCAATTTGTAAACCGCTCTAGCTTTCAGAATGGCATTTTTTCAAACGGTCAAGATCGCCTAGGTAATCAAGCAAAAACCACCCTAATGGGCCATTTGCAGCAAACAAATCGGTTTAGTGTACTCGATCGCGACAATATGGATTTGCTCGCGACAGAAGCATCTCGCTCAGGTACTACGCAATCGATAGCTGGCGCACGATTCGTCGTAACAGGTGATGTTACCGAATTTGGACGTAAAGCCATCGGTGATAAGCAATTATTTGGTCTTCTAGGTAAAGGGAAATCTCAAATTGCTTATGCAAAAGTCACTCTTAATGTAGTAGATGTCACTACATCTGAAGTGGTTTATTCAGTAGCAGGAGCTGGCGAATATAGCTTGTCTGAGCGTGAAGTTATTGGGTTTGGTAGTACCGCTAGCTACGATGCAACACTTAATGGAAAGGTGCTTGATTTAGCCATTCGTGAAGTAGTGAACAATTTAGTTGAAGGCTTAGAGTCTGGTGCTTGGGCAATTTAAAACAATCGAAAAGTCGTGAGTAAAAATAATGAAAAAAATAATACTAACAACCTTACTTGTTCTAGGGATAGTCGGCTGTAAAACCACCGAACCGCTTTATTATTATGGCGAATATAACAGCGCAGTTTATAGTTACTTTAAATCTGAAGATGTTTCGTTAGAAGCGCAGATTACGGTGCTACAACAAGCTATTGAGCAGGCGGCTGCGCAAGATAAAGCCATTGCTCCAGGTATTCATGCACATTTGGGGATGTTGTATTTTGAAAGCGGTAATGGGGATAGAGGAACACTGCATTTTGAACAAGAAAAGGCGTTATTTCCAGAGTCGGCGCAATATATCGACTTTTTGTTAAATGCCGCTAACGCTAAAGGAGCCTAGTAAGATGAATATATTTAAATTAGCGGCTTCATTGATGGCGATAGGTTTATTATCAGCCTGTGTCAGCGCCCCACCCGCATACGATTACACGGCATTTAAGAATGCGTCCCCAGCGTCAGTGGTGGTATTACCTCCCATTAACAATACACCAGAAATTATTGCACCTTACAGCGTAATGTCTCAACTCGGTCGACCAATCGCAGAGTCTGGCTTTTATGTTTTCCCTGTGGCTGTAGTAGATCAGACATTTAAAAATAATGGGCTTACGGTAGCAGAGGATATTCACGCAGTTCCTACCACTAAATTGCATGAAATATTTGGTGCTGATACCGCACTTTATGTCACGATCACAGACTATGGTACTAGCTATGTTGTTATTTCGAGCGAAACAAGAGTGACAGTCTCTGCGTCGTTAGTGGATTTGAAAGGCAATACTGTGCTGTGGGAAGGTATGGCAACTGCTTCATCGGCAGAAACCCAGAACAGCAATGCTGGAGGGCTAGTTGGGATGTTAGTGCAAGCCGCGGTTAGTCAAATATTCGAAACAGTAACGGATAGAGGTTTTGATATCGCAGCTTTAACATCAAACCGCTTGTTGTCGGCAGAAAGTCATAACGGGTTATTGTACGGTCCTCGCTCGCCGAAGTATGGGCAACCTACCCCAAGTGAAAGCGCCAACTAATATTTACTAATACGTAATTTGCTTTTCATAGCGCTTTGTTTTTACTAAGCGAAGCGCTATTTGAGTGACTTGAGCTGCGCTACCATTGCTAGTGGCTAATTTTAGTCGTTTGTTTTTTGATCTCATTCCCGTTTAAACGCCGTTTTATCTCAATAACAATAAAACACGCCTTTAATAGCATTTTCAGATTAGGCTAATCTCAGCATTTGCTCGATCAATAGCCGCTAGAATGCTAAAATGTGACCGTTAGACGTCGCCAAACCTTTGCCAAAGCGTGGTTGTATGCCTTGGCCGTAATCATGCTATTCAATAGTCTTGCGTTGGCTTTCAGGCGGTATTGTCATTTGCATCTTGGTATCAAGTTAGCCTTAGTCGTGTTGATTGCGTTTAAGGGTAAAGAAGTATTTACGGATAGGGTTAATGTTAGCAAAAGAAGCGGTAATTGTGCGTGATGCACTAGAGCCATCAATTTCTGAATCGGCACAACGTGTTAGAGCAGCGCTTGAAGAAAAAGGGCTGGAGACACCGATGGTGGCGAATGGTTTGTCTGATGAACAAAAGCGTCAGAAGATTGAAATCGCAATGCGTGATGTGATGAATACGCTTGGGCTCGATCTTACCGATGATAGTTTGCACGACACGCCTACCCGTATTGCAAAGATGTACGTGAACGAAGTGTTTGGTGGTTTAGATTACCGAAACTTCCCCAAAATAACCCAAATTGAAAATAAGATGCGTCTTGATCAGCCTGTTCAAGTGTCCGATATTAGTTTAACGAGCACATGCGAGCATCACTTTGTGACTATCGACGGACTCGCTACCGTGTCTTACATTCCCAAAGATACTATTATCGGTTTATCGAAATTAAATCGATTGGTTAGTTTCTTTGCACAGCGCCCTCAAGTACAAGAGCGATTAACGCAGCAAGTGCTTGTCGCCATCCAGACACTAGCCTCTACTGATGACGTTGCAGTAAGCATTAATGCTACCCATTATTGTGTGAAAGCCAGGGGAATACGGGATACCAACTCGTACACCAAAACGTCTGCCTTAGGGGGCAAATTTTTGTCCGATGTAGAATTACGAAGAGCATTTTTTAGTTAGTTGTGTCTAAAAATGCTAACGACTGTGGCAAACACTAAAAACCGCTTTTGAAGCGGTTTTTTTATTTTGAATGGAATTCGGTTTCTAATTCGCTGATGATGAGGTTGATACGACCTTCGACACCATTAGCTGCGGTAAGGCTTAAATTCTTTTTGCAACATCCGCAAGTTTCAACCTGCTCTTGATACATATCGCGAATGGTGTGTTCAGAAAATTCGTTGAAAGCGCCGCAGTATGGGCACATGTATTCTAAGGTTGTTTCGGTCTTCATGTATTGTCCTTTTAAGCTTCACCCATATCCATATGGTGACTGCGTATTTTAAGCTTCGGTGGTGAAAGACTGAGTCTCATCACGAATTAATACGATGAGTTTTGGCAAATCGATTAATCTGACTGAAGTATAGTCGCAAATTGATGGATTACCTGTGGAATACGCTAAAATCCCGCTAAGTTGCGGCGGAGTAACAAAAAATAATCGCCCTATAACTTACCGCCGAAAAGAATAGGGGATAAAAGCAATGTTATTGCTTCAGCCAATACTGCTGAAAGGGAGCAAGCAAGATTGCTGTGTTGTTGTCGTTCAGTGTGTTACCGGTAAGTAAGTCGATAGAGGGGGTGTGTCCAAGCGCGCCGAGTAAGTTACCGTTAATTTGCTGGGTTTCTTCGCTGAAATTACAAATCGCCAACAGCTTTTCACCCGAATCGTTTTCTCTTACATAAGCGAAGCAATGTTGATTGTCGGTGTCTAAAATGGTGGTACGTGATGCCCCAAATATAGGGTTATTGCGTCTTATCGCTAACATGTTTTGCAAGCCTCGAAATACTTGCAAGCTAGCATCTTGTTCAGCCGTTAGCTGACTGCTTGGCTCAGAAAGCGCAAGTTCAGTATCTTCTTGGGTAACAGCAATCCTATTAACCCATCTGTCATCGTGGCGCTTCGATGGGTCATTCAAATAATCATAGTCATTTAATTTAGCGAGTTCATCACTTGAATACAGCAAAGGAATGCCGCCGATACTAAAGGTAATACCGTACATAAGCAGCATGCGGTTAATAGCATCTTCAATGCCTTGCTGGTCATTGGTATCAAGCGCACCTTCTAAGCCGCAAAGTGAAGCCAGTGAGCCACATACACGGCAATCGCCGTTCGATGGGTTTTCAGCGAATGGCACACCATTAGCAAAGCTGCCTTCAAATCTGCCCGTAAAAAATTGATTTAAGAAAAAACGGTGATCTTGGGGATTAATCCCAAGCTCGTTGGCAATATTATCGTCAAACGTCCATCCAATATCATCATGACAACGCACATAGTTAACCCAAGTGCACTCATCGCTAATCGAAAAACTTTTTTGCATTGAGCGCGTTAACAGACGTGTTTTACGGGTAGCCAAGCTGTTCCACAATAAGGCCATTAATAGCGGGTTATAGGAAAGCTGGCATTCGTTTTTACCAATGTACTTAATCACCTCGTCAGGGTGAACAATCGCCTCAGACTTAAAAACCACCGCTGGCGCAACAATCTGTAAGCAGGTATTAAAGGCTTGAATAAGTAGATGGGCTTTCTCTTGGTTCTCACAGTCGGTTCCCATTTCTTTCCAGATGAAGGCTAGGGCATCCAGTCGCAGTGCTGCACAACCAATATTGGCGAGAAACAGCATTTCACCGGTAATGGCATTGAATACCTCGGGGTTGCTGTAATTTAAATCCCACTGAAAGCTATTGAATGTTGTCCATACCCACTTCTGCATGTGTTCATTAAAAGTAAAGCTTCCGCGCCTTACCTGAGGAAATATTTCTCGAAGCGTATGCTCGAACTGATCTGGCACCGTGCGATCGTTGAACAAGTAATAGTAGTTTTGAAATTGTTTGTTTCCCGCTAATGCTTCTTTCGCCCAGTGATGCTCGTCTGATGTATGGTTAAACACAAAATCGAGAACGAGGTTTATGCCCTCTTTTTGTAGTGCGGTCGCTAACGATTCAAGCTCTGACATGGTGCCTAAGCTGGGGTTTACTTTGCGATAATCAGATACAGCATAACCGCCGTCGCTGTCTCCTTTAGGTGAATCATAAAGTGGCATTAGGTGTAGATAAGTTATCCCCAGCGCTTTGTAATAAGGAATACGCGTGTGCAAATCTTTGAGGGTTGGGCCAGCGAGGTCTACGTACAGCGCCATACCTACTTGGTTTTCATCTTTGTACCAGTTAGGAGATTTAAGTCGAAGATTATCTAATTTTTTCAGCGCAGGTTTACGGTTTTTAACGCCATCGCGCAGCACATTGATAAGCTGTTGAAGATGAAAGTAACAGTCGAACTGGTGGCCATAAATAGTGGTGTATTTATCGAATAAGTCGCCAAAATGCGCGTTAACTCGGCGAGTAAATAGGGCGGCATCTTTTTTAGTTAGCATGGATAAATCAGTGTTTGCCATAATTCGGTCTAGGCAAACGTTACTATCAGCGGCATAGTTCATAGCTTGTTCCATTTTATTACCTTTAAACTACCTGAAAAAAAAGCGTGGCAACGTAAACTCAATATGGTTTTCGGTGGCTTAAGCGAAATTTATCACGGCAAACTTAATCGATTAAGTTGTATTGTAGTTTAGGTTTGTTAAGGAATCTACTTATCTATTTAGTCGTTCTGCGTTTATGGTTTGGGGCGCACTGAAACCCCTTAGATATTAGCTGCATATAGTTGGAAAAAAAGCAGGCCAAGCCTGCTTGTTTATCAGAAGAGTCAACAAGTACTTTTTATCAAGACTGCTCATACAAGCGGTTTATTCAAGGTTACATTTCATAGAGTTCAAGCGGCAACCCGTCAGGGTCGGCGAAAAAGGTAAACCGTTTGCCCGTGTATTCATCTACACGAATGGGCTCGCACTCCACTTTATTTATGGTTAAATGTGCAATCACCTCATTAATATCATCTACTCTAAACGCCAAGTGGCGCAAGCCTTGAGCCTCTGGCCTTGAAGGCCTAGCTGGCGCACCCGGAAACGAAAATAGTTCGAGTTGTCCGCCATCAGGTAATGCTAAATCACACTTGTATGACTCTCTTGCTTCGCGGTAATTTTCTGCAATAACGCTAAGGCCAAGAATCTCAGTATAAAAGCGTTTAGAAACAGGGTAGTCGCTACAAATTAATGCAACGTGATGAATTCCTTTTAGCATAAATAAGCTCCGTTAAAACATGAAACCAGAGTGTGACACACACCCTGCCTTATGGCATTTCCTGGCCACGAGCAGTTTCTAATAATAAGTACCAATGTTCGCGAGTCAGTTGGACATCCATCGATTTATGGCAAGCTTTTATACGCTCGATATTGGTTGTACCTAGTACCGGCTGAATATTGGCAGGATGGCGCATTAACCACGCTAATACGATAGCTTCAGGGCTAGTCTCGTATTCAGCGGCCAGAGAATTCACTAGCGCCGCAGTGGCGGCATCCGCTTCGTTGTGGGTACTGGCGCCAGTATATTTACCTTGTGCCAAGCTAGCCCAAGCCTGCAGTTGCACCTTGTTCATCATGCAATATTCAAGGGTGCCTGGTGCATAGCCAGAGTTACGGTTTGCTGGGCTATTAGTGGTAACGCCGTCTTCTAGCCAGTCTCGAAACGCTAAGCTCATTTCCAATTGGTTCGCTACAATTGGGCTTGAAAGCGCCGATTGTAGGTACGCCATTTGATGCCCATGCATGTTTGATACGCCAACGTGCTTTATCTTCCCTTGTTGTTGTAAGGAAGAGAGCGTGGTAGCAACTTCATCCAGTTCCATTAATGGATCGGGGCGATGAAGCAGTAAAATATCAAGTTGCTCTATGTTCAAACGCTGCAAGATCCCTTCTACCGAAGATTCAATCCATTTTGCTGAGAAATCGTAGCGCTTTGGTCCTAAATCATCTTCGAACCGTATCGCACATTTAGACTGCAGAATCATACGTTCTTTTAAAGAAGGGTTTTCTTTTAAAACCTTGCCAAATACGGTTTCAGCTTTGCCAAAGGTATAGATGTCTGCATGATCGAACACATTAATATCAAGAGCCAATGCTTGTTCTATTAACTGGTGTGCTTGTAACACATGTTCTTTTGCTGCTGGTTCGTTGTTCCAGCCACCACCAAGGCCCATGCAGCCATAAACAAGTCTGCTTGCGTCTGGGAAATAGTTTTGCATCTTATACTCCAAATAAATATGCAACTGCGTTGGCAGCCACAATAACGTGCTATTTTGTTAAAGTAAGCCATATATAGATGAAGCTAGGGGATTAGTCGATGTTTAACACATTGAATACGTATGAAGGTATTTTCCACCGATTGTTTAGCCAGCATAGTAAAAAATGGTTTTGTGCAACCATGTTATTTACCTTAGTTGGATGTACATCAGTGCCAGATGGCGTTACGCCGGTGGAAGGGTTTGAGCTAGACCGCTATTTAGGTCAGTGGTACGAAGTAGCGCGCTACGATCACAGTTTTGAAGAGGGGTTATCTAATGTTACGGCCACTTACTCTATGCGCGACGATGGGGGCGTAAAGGTTATCAACCGAGGTTATTCTCAAGAAGAGGCAAAGTGGGATGAAGCCGAAGGGAAAGCCTATTTTGTATCGAGTGACGATACCGCGCACTTAAAAGTATCATTTTTTGGCCCTTTTTATGCCAGTTATGTCGTGATGGCATTAGATAAAGAAGATTATCAATATGCCATGATAACAGGGCCTGATAGAGAGTACCTGTGGATTCTAGCCAGAGAAAAAACGTTACCTCAAGACACTATTGACGCCCTTTTAGCCCAAGCGACACAGAGCGGCTACGATACCAGTAAATTGATTTGGGTCTCTCACGACACGCCTTGACAGTGATTAGCAGGCGTTTTGCCAGCCCCTATTGAGCCGAATTGTGGTATACTTTGCGGCAAAATATTGTAGGGACATTTGCTGTGCTTCAAGAAGCTGTTTTCAATCGAGCGGATAACGCTTGCGAGTTGTGTAAGAACACCGAAAATTTAGACGTTTATATGGTACCCGAGTCGCCAGATGAAACTGCTGGCTGCGCGGTACTTACCTGCCAAACCTGCCGCATGCAACTTAACAGTGAAGCCGATATAGACACCAACCACTGGCGTTGTCTTAATGACGCCATGTGGTCACCTACACCCGCAGTTCAAGTGGTTGCTTACCGTATGCTTAACAAAATAAGCGGCGAAAGCTGGGCACAAGATTTGTTAGACATGGCTTATTTAGAAGACGATGTAAAACAATGGGCTGAAGCGGGGCTTATCGAGCGAGAAGCGACGCTTGATTGTAACGGTACTGCTCTGCAAGCTGGCGATAATGTACACCTTGTTAAAGACCTTACCGTTAAGGGAGCTAACTTTACGGCTAAACGCGGTACGCCGGTAAGAGGCATCAGCCTAAGCGATAATCCTTTGCATATTGAAGGTAAAGTGAATGGTACCCGCATTGTCATTATTGCGGCTTATACAAAAAAATCTTAATTGGTCTTAAAGAAGAGAGCTTTCGGTTATGCAAACGCTAACGATTAGAACCCCCGATGATTGGCACTTACATTTTCGTGACAACGACATGTTGGCAGAAACTGTCCCAGCTACAGCCCGTTGTTTCCAGCGTGCCATTGTTATGCCTAACTTGGTTCCACCTGTGGTAAATGCAAGTATGGCGGTTGCTTACAAGCAGCGTATCGAAGCGGCTCGCCCTACAGGCAGCAACTTTGAACCACTAATGACTCTCTTTTTGACAAACACCACATCAGTACAAGATATTGCTGATGCGAAGGCAGCTGGCGTAACAGCGTGTAAATTATACCCCGCTGGCGCCACCACCAATTCAGATGCTGCGGTAAAAGGCATTGAAGCTTTATACCCAGTGTTTGAAGCTATGGAGGCTCACGGGTTATTGCTACTTATCCATGGTGAAGTCACCGAAGCACACATAGATATTTTCGACCGTGAAAAAGTATTCATCGATACGCATTTAGCACCAATTGTGGCGGCTTTTCCGAACTTAAAAGTAGTGTTTGAGCATATTACTACCGCAGACGCTGCAGCCTTTGTGGTTGATGCTAGCGCCAACGTGGGCGCGACAATCACACCGCAGCATTTATTGTTAAATCGTAATGACTTGTTGGTTGGTGGAGTGCGCCCACACAACTACTGCTTGCCCGTTTTAAAGCGAAATACACATCAAAAAGCACTGCAAGATGTGGTAGCTAGCGGTAATAGCAAATTCTTCTTAGGTACCGATTCAGCGCCTCATGCAAAACATAAAAAAGAAAATGCGTGTGGTTGTGCAGGTTGCTACAGCGCATGGTCTGCGATTGAGCTTTATGCTGAAGTGTTCGAGCAGTTGGGCGCATTAGATAAGCTAGAAGGGTTCGCCAGTAACTATGGTGCCGACTTCTACGGATTACCTAAAAACAACACAACAATGACGTTAGTGAAAGAAGCGTGGACAGTACCTGAACAGGTTACGTTAGCTGATGGTACCGATATGGTCCCTTTCTATGCAGGGCAGACGCTTCAATGGAAACTTCAAGATACTTTCCAAACACGCTCGGCAGACTAACGCTACGTATATGCATCTTTGGAAAAAACAGAAATGACAATTGAAACTGTAAAGCAGTTGGAAATAAATCCAGCTATCACAAAAGCGTTAGATGCACAGGGTATTTTTGCCTTATCGCCCATTCAAGCACAGTCTTTACCTCATGCATTAGCAGGTAGCGACATTATTGGACAAGCGCAAACAGGCAGTGGTAAAACACTTTGCTTTGTAATACCGGCGCTTGAAAAGATTGACCCGACATTATTTGCTACTCAAGTATTGGTTCTGTGCCCAACGCGAGAGTTGGCAGATCAAGTTGCCGTGCAGTATAGAAATGCCGCAAAGCAAATTGGCAATATTAAAGTCATGACCATCTGTGGCGGCCAACCTATGGGCCCTCAAATTCAATCGCTCAAACACGGCGCTCATGTTGTAGTGGGTACACCCGGACGTGTGATGGAACATGTAGAGAAACGCAGGCTTATGCTAAAAAATGTGCGTTTACGCGTGCTTGATGAAGCCGACCGCATGCTAGATATGGGCTTTGAAGATGACTTAAAAGTCATTTTTTCGCCAATGAAGAAAGGTGTGCAAACTTTACTGTTTTCTGCGACTTATACGGAAGAAATTGAGCGTATTGCCGATCAGTATTTAACCGAGCCAGTAATTTGTAAGGTTGAAAGTGATGAGTCGAGCAAGCCGTCGATTACTCAAATTGGCTACAACGTACTTCCACACACTCGAATACAAACGCTCAAAGCCATTCTGACCGATTCTCAGCCTAAAACTGCTATCGTGTTTTGTAACCGCAGAGTACAAGTAACCGAAGTGGTCGCATCATTACTTGAAGATGGCTTTAGCGCAGCAGGTTTGCAAGGCGAAATGGAGCAGTACGAGCGTACTGCAGTACTCAACCAATTCGCTAGCGACGCACTACAAGTGCTGGTTGCTACTGATGTGGCGGCACGTGGGCTCGATATTGATGATATTCCTTGTGTCATTAACTACACCGTGAGTGAAGAGCCGGAAACACATATTCACCGTATTGGACGTACCGCTCGTGCGGGTGCTGAGGGTACAGCAATAACACTAGTGAGCGATGAAGAAGAGCATTTCTTGCGTAAAATTGAAGTGTTGCAAGGCACCGATATTCCGCTAAAAGGCGCACAAGGCTTACGTTTTCATAAAAACCGTATCATACAACCTGAGTTTAGCTGCATTTCGTTAAGTGCCGGTAAAAAGCAAAAGCTTCGTCCTGGTGACTTAGTGGGTGCGCTTACTAAAGATGCAGGCATACCAGGCGATGATGTAGGCAAAATTGCGGTGCAAAATAGCCAAAGCTTTATTGCGGTTAAATTGCGAAGCGTAAAGCGCGCTATGAATCATTTCCGCGAAGGTAAGATTAAAGGCAAGCGCATAAGAGCGCGTAAGCTGTAGGTGATTTAGCATCGAACATCACAAGTGTATGGAACACACGGCTTGGGCAAATATATTTAACGTGTTGGATACGCAGAGCAAAGGCGGTTTTATGTCAGGCGAAACAGATTTAAATACATTGCTAAAAACACTTCAGCCGGCTCTAAGCCCTGAATCGTTTGTATTTGTAAGTGTTCCCTATGCTGTTTCGCCAACTCATTTGGCTAATGCGTTAATGGTGTATAAAGAAGATGAAGGGATAACCCTTATTCTTGAATCATCCTTTGCACGTAATGAAGGCTTTGCAGTAGATAGTACCTATAAGCGCATAACGTGTAATGTCCATTCAAGTTTAGATGCGGTGGGTATGACCGCTGCGATGTCGGCTGGGCTTACTCGGGCTAACATTAGCGCTAATGTGGTAGCGGGCTTTTATCATGACCACATTTTCGTTCCTGCTAGCCGAGCAGACGAAGCCATTGCAGTATTGCTTGAATTGGCCAACCCTTCATAAGCCATAAGCCATAAGCCATAAGCCATAGGCCTCGCGCATTGCTCCTAGGGAACATATCAGGGTTACGTGGCTAGCGAATTAAGGCTATAGATTTCGTACAATTTAGCCACAATTCACACTTTTAGTGCAGATATAAAAAAAGGCGACAATGAATTGCCGCCTCGTTAATGATATTAATTAATGCCTATTACCAAATTTTTACGCGCTCTTCTGGCGGTAAATACAAATCATTTTCCTCGGTCACATCAAACGCCTCGTAAAATTCAGGCACGTTGCGCAATGCGCCGTTAGTACGGAATTTTGTTGGTGAGTGAGTGTCGGTTTGAATTTGGCTGCGTAGGGCTTCATCACGGTACTTGCTTGCCCATACTTGGCCGTAACCAATAAATACGCGCTGATCGCCAGTGTAACCATCAATAACAGGGGCTTCTTCACCCTCTAAGGTTAAGTGATAGGCTTTAAGCGCAATACTAATGCCGCCCAAGTCGCCGATGTTTTCCCCAAGGGTGTATTCACCGTTAACGAATAGCTCTGGCAGGGCTTCAAATTCGTTGAATTGCTCGACAAGCTTCGCCGTTCTCGCTTCAAATTCCTGACGGTCTGTATCAGTCCACCAGTTTCGTAAGGCGCCATCGCCATCAAACGTTGAACCTGCATCATCAAATCCGTGACCAATTTCATGCCCTATAACCGCACCAATACCACCATAGTTAACCGCGTCTTCCGCATTCATATCGAAAAATGGGGGCTGTAGAATAGCTGCGGGGAAAACAATTTCGTTCGCCGTTGGGTTGTAGTAGGCATTAACGGTTTGAGGCGTCATACCCCACTCATGCTTCCATACTGGGCCGCCTTGTTTCTTAAGCATTTCTTCGTAGGCAACATCGGACGAACGCTTTAAGTTGCCAAATAAATCGCTGCCTTTCACTACCAGCTGAGAATAGTCTTTCCAAGTATCGGGGTAGCCAATTTTAACAGTAAATTTAGAGAGCTTATCTAACGCCTGCTCACGTGTTTCATCTGTCATCCAATCAAGCTTTTCAATACTGTCTTTGTAGGCTAATAAAAGATTGCTCACCATTTCGGTCATGCGCTCTTTCGCTTCAGGTGGGAAGTATTGTTTCACGTATACTTTACCGATAACTTCGCCTACATGAGCATTAGAAAGGCTAACAGCTCTACGCCAGCGCGGCTCAGGCTCTTCAACACCACGCAATGTTTTGCTGTAAAAGTTGAAATTAGCGGTGTCGAAATCTTCACTTAAACGACTGGCTGAGGCATTAAGTAAGCCCCATTTTAAAAATACCTTCCAATCTTCTAGAGAGGTTTCAGTAATGAACGTATCCATTTGCTTCATGAAATCAGTTTGCAGGAATACAATGCTATCTAAATCGTCTAATTCCATTTCTTTAAGGAATAATTCCCACGGGAAGTTAGGCATATGAGTGCTTAGTTCTGATACCGGCACTTTGTTATAGTTAGCCGCCCAATTGCGCACTTCTTCTTTCTTCATATGAAGTTCTGCAATACGGCTTTCCATATCAAACAACAGTTGAGCGTTATCTGACGGCGCGTCAAATTCCGCGAGCGTAAACATGGTTTCAATATGTTTAACATAAGCATCGCGAATTTCTTGTGATTTGGTGTCGTCTTTAAAATAGTAGTCGCGCTCGGGCAGACCAAGGCCAGACTGCCATGTATAAATCATATAAGATTCAGGCGATTTAAAATCTGCATTTTGACCAACATTGAAGGGACTCGCATAGCCGTAACGGATGGCATAGGCAAAGTATGCAGCTAATTCATCGTAATTAGTGATAGCTTGAATTTTTTCAATGTCGGCATTAATGGGGCTTATACCCAATTCATTAAGCTTGTCGGTATCCATGTAAGCACGGTAGAAGTCGCCCACTTTTTGCTCATCGGTACCATCTGCAAAGTCGCCTTCGGCAGAGCTTTTGATAATTTTCATTACATGGTCTTGAGATTCGTCACGCAAAATCGTGAAAGCGCCGTAACTTGATTTGTCGGCTGGGATCTCAAGGTTATCAACCCATGTACCATTTACATATTGAAAAAAGTCGTTACCTGGATCGACAGTCAAATCCATGTTTTCTTTATTCACGCCCGACTTTAACTCTTGCTGTTGCGATACAGCGGTTGGCGCTTGGTTTTCTGGTTGTGTATTTTGCGGACTACATGCACTAAGTGCTAATGCAACGCTTAAGCTAACTACGCTTTTCAACATGGATTATTATTCCTATTTTTATAAGCTTGTTTGTGAACCAAGTCGTTATTAATTTATGTCGTTAAGTTCATATCTCGTTGGCCGAATACTGACTTGTTGCCTCTATCGCCTTTTGGTGATGCACTAGCTCGCGCAGGCGAGTGTATGCTCTCTAAAACAAAGCCTTTAAAAAAATAAGGCAAGAAAGACAGTATTCTCTTACCGTAATATTTATCACGCCCCTTCCATTAGAAAAAGCACTTATAGTGAAAATACATAGCTTGTAACAACTTCTGTGTGTAATTTCGATATATTGACCACATTGGGCAGACAAAATCACCTTTGCACTTCATTTAACGCTGAAGGAATTAACATGATTCAATTCGATACTGTGTCACCTTGCGAGTACGCCGACGCATTGCCACGTGAGCAGTTTATGGATTATACCATTAAGCCGTTGTGGCAACCTGTTCCACGTATTGCTGGGCCAGCCTTTACAGTGAAATGCGAGGCGGGCGATCACCTTATGCTTCACGCAGCTATTTATCGCGCAAAAGCGGGCGATATCATCGTGGTTGAGGCCGATGATAAATTCGCAGTGGCCGGTGGTAACGTGTGTGCAATTGCACAGTCTAGAGGTATCAAAGGGTTTGTTATCGACGGTGTCATTAGAGACTTGGCAGAAACGAGAGAAAATCAGTTTCCGGTCTTTGCCCGTGGGGTAGTGCCTAAGCCAGGCGCTAAAAAGTGTATATCGCCCCTTAATCAGCCCATTCAATGTGGCGGGGTGACGGTGAATGCGGGTGACATTATTGTGGCTGACGAAGAAGGTATTGCGGTAATACCGCAAGCGCAGGCCCAAGAAGCCTTTGATATAGCCCTTGCCCGGGGCGAGAAAGATGCAGCGATGAATCTTCAGCAGTGGCAAGCGCAGCATAGCGAAAAGGTAGAGCGCATTTTGACAAACTTAGGCTACAGAGATGAGTAAGCCGATGTTTTAAACCCGAGTATTGAACATATCGTGTAGAATGACGTAATTAAACGCAGTTGATGTAGAACGACACGAGTTTTGTTGCATGTTTTCATTTTTTGAACGATTAACACAGCCTTTCCCTAAAGCCCAGCCAGGGCAACCTCCAACAGGTATTGTTGCCTTTTGTAAGTACTACACGCAAGGTATGTGGGGCGTTATCGCGACCGTCTCTATCTTAAGTGCCATTGTTGCAGTGCTTGAAGTCGCGCTGTTCGGTTTTTTGGGCCAATTGGTAGATTGGTTTTCAGAACAGAATCGAGAAACCTTTCTCGCCGAGCAAAAATGGACCTTAATCGGCATGGCGGTCACCGTGCTGGTGCTTATTCCAGGCTTTATATTGTTGCGTTCGTTATTTTCACGCCAATCGCTGATGGGGAATTTCCCTATGCGTATTCGCTGGCAAGCCCACCGTTATTTATTAGGCCAAAGCTTAACCTTTTTTCACGATGAGTTTGCAGGGCGCGTAGCCACTAAAGTAATGCAAACAGCGCTATCGGTGCGTGAAACTGTAACAAAAGTGCTCGATTTACTGGTGTACATCAGCGTTTACTTTATCTCTATGGTGGTACTGGTGTTCAGTACCGATTGGCGCTTAGCGGTTCCACTTGTAGTGTGGTTCTTTGTGTATATGTTCATCTTGCGCATGCTGGTACCCAAGCTTAAAGAAGTGTCTCAAAAGCAAGCCGATGCCCGCTCTATGATGACGGGGCGAATAGTCGACAGCTACACCAATATCACAACAGTAAAGCTATTTTCTCATAGTCGCCGCGAAGCTGACTACGCCAGAGAAAGCATGGATGGCTTTTTAAAAACCGTATACCCACAAATGCGTTTAGTGACGATATTAGAATTTTGTGTAGAAATGTCGAATGCCATATTGGTCTTTACGATTGGCGCACTGTCTGTGTATTTATGGATGGAAAACTTAGCCACACCTGGCGATATTGCCATTGCGATTAGTTTGTCTCTTCGTCTAAACGGTATGTCGCATTGGATCATGTGGGAAGTATCCGGACTGTTTGAAAATCTAGGAACGGTGCAAGACGGCATGAATACCTTAGCCCAACCTATCGCAGTGAAAGATAAGCCTAAAGCGACAGCGCTTAGCGTGCAGGGCGGTGGCATTAAGTTTGATAACGTAGACTTTGCCTACGCAGGTGCCGATAACCAACCCATTGATGTATTTTCTAATTTAGAGCTCGCCATTCATCCTGGTGAAAAAGTGGGCTTGGTAGGGCGTTCAGGTTCGGGTAAATCGACATTGGTTAATTTGCTGATGCGATTTTACGATACCCAATCGGGGCGTATTGTTATTGATGGGCAAGATATAACGCAAGTTGGCCAAGAAACCTTACGGGCTAAAATTAGCATGGTTACCCAAGATACCTCGCTAATGCATAGATCGGTGCGTGACAACATTCTTTATGGGCGTACCAACGCCAGTGAAGAAGAAATGATAAACGCAGCCACGTTAGCAGAAGCTCATGAGTTTATTCTTACCCTTACAGATAGCCAAGGAAGAACAGGCTACGACGCCCATGTGGGCGAACGTGGTGTGAAGCTATCCGGCGGTCAACGTCAACGTATTGCCATCGCCCGCGTGCTATTGAAAGACGCACCTGTATTAATCTTAGATGAAGCCACTTCTGCGTTAGACTCAGAAGCTGAAGCTGCTATTCAAGCAAGCCTAGATAAAGTTATGGAAGGAAAAACCGTATTAGCTATTGCACACAGGCTCTCAACGATTGCGCAAATGGACCGATTATTAGTGTTAGAAAAAGGACAGATAGTAGAGCAGGGGACACATGCCGAATTAATTGCACGCAATGGTATTTACGCCAAGTTATGGACGCATCAAACAGGCGGCTTTATTGGCGTGGAATAGCCTTTCATTGAGATAACGAGTTAAACGGCACAGTAAGTTGCAGGACAACTTGCACTGGGGTATTACCACTAACATGGTTAACAAAAACCTTGTGCCGCTTGTTATCTTGAGTATAATACGCGTCCCTCCCTTGCGATACCGCACTTTCCATTGAAATGACGCTGAATTCCCAAGGGTAGTGTAAGTAAAATTTGTGAGTTAAACACCACAGGGGTGTAGTTCGAATTGGTAGAACAGCGGTCTCCAAAACCGATGGTTGGGGGTTCGAGTCCCTCCACCCCTGCCAAATTACAAGTTCGCGTGTTAGCGCGAGCAAAACGACGCTGTAGTGCTAGGATCGTGACATGAGCGAAAAGACGGAAAATCAGTCCAATGCATTGGACATGTTTAAATGGGTAGTGGTATTTGCCCTACTTGCTGGATTGGTTACGGCCAACACAGTGTTCGGTGAAATTTCAGTATTATACCGTGCAGTTACCGCAGTAGTGGTAGTGGTTATTGCTGGTTTTATTGCAGCATCAACGGTTAAAGGCAGCACTTTCCTTAGCTTTGCTAAAGAGTCGCGCACTGAAGTTCGCAAAGTAGTATGGCCGACCCGTCAAGAAGCAAACCAAACTACTATCATCGTACTTGCGGCAACGTTGGTAATGGCATTAATCCTTTGGGGATTAGACGGCATTATCGTTCGTGTTGTTGGATACATTACTGGAATAGGAGCATAACGTATGTCTGAAGAAGAAATTAAAAAAAGATGGTACGTAGTACAAGCATATTCTCAGTACGAAGGTCGCGTTCAAAAAACGCTACTTGAATATATTAAGATGCATGGCATGGAAGAGCACTTTGGTCAGATTCTAGTTCCGACTGAAGAAGTTGTAGAAATGCGCGCTGGCCAAAAGCGCAAATCTGAGCGTAAGTTTTACCCAGGTTACGTTTTGGTAGAAATGGCAATGAACGAAGAATCTTGGCACTTAGTGAAAAGCGTTCCTCGTGTACTTGGTTTCATCGGTGGTACTTCTGATCGCCCAATGCCAATTACCCAAAAAGAAGCAGACGCAATTCTTAACCGTCTTGAAGAGTCAGTTGATAAGCCTAAGCCGAAGACATTGTTCGAGCCAGGCGAAGTGGTTCGCGTTACAGACGGTCCATTTGCCGACTTCAACGGTGTGGTAGAAGAAGTAGACTACGAAAAGAGCCGCGTAAAAGTGTCGGTACTTATCTTCGGTCGTTCTACACCGGTAGATTTAGAATTTGGTCAGGTAGAAAAGGGTTAATCCTAGCTACTTACCATAGAAAAAAGACGGGTTACCGTCTTTTTTTATGTCTGAAATTCAAGAGTGAAAGACTCGCTCGGGCCCTTGTTTCAACAGTGGATGAAGATGTAGGCATAGGCATTTTGAGGCTATAAGATGAAATGGCCTGAGAAGGTTGCCAGGAATATGAAAATAAACAGTATAAGATCTGCTACCCAAGGCTTAATGTTTGCCGCATCACGAATGGCTTGCCAAAATTTGAGCTTTAAATTTCAATCTAGATGTTCAATTCATACTTTGGAATCGTAAGGTCTGTAATGAACATTCTTACCGTTTGGTTTTTAGATAAAAAGGGAATCGGTAGTTTATAATAAACGTACCCGTTGCGGCCGCTATCAGACACCATTTATATTCATAGAGAAACAATAACCCAAAAGATAGCGTTGTGATAAATAAGCTCGTTGGTACGAGTATGCGGCCAACGTTAAAATATTCGAGTTTGCTCATAGGCAATTGAGGCGAATTAATCGAACCCACAGAATTACAGCTACGCCCAAATGATTAAATAGTAGTATAAAACTATTATTTGCAATAAACGCACTCAATGAGAAGAGGCTCAATATGGTACAAGCCAAATAAAGCCTTAGAATAGGTGATAAATTCACTTATTCATCCATTGTATCGTCATAGTCTGATATTGCATCAGCAGCTCCTATACCTCCCCCCTGTAAGTGCGCCTGAGGCGACATCCCATCCATCCCCACCTGATACGCAGTTGATGTCTTCTTGTGTAAGTAACTCCATATAACGTTCTCCAAATAGTTAATTTAAAATTACGCAACAGCGTGTTAAAAATATTCCGCTATTCGAAAAAGAAAAAATACTGGCCATGAGATCGTTTTTTAGTCACATTTATACTTGCATACCATTTGCACACCTTATATAATGCGCGCCCTTTTAAACGGAAACGGGAAGCCGATTGAGCAGGTAATCTCTGTACTTGCAAGGCGCTATACCCAAACAAGAGAGCATTTAAAATGGCTAAAAAAGTAAGCGGTATTATTAAGCTTCAGGTTGCAGCAGGCGCTGCTAACCCAAGTCCACCAGTTGGTCCTGCACTAGGTCAACACGGTGTGAACATCATGGAATTCTGTAAAGCGTTCAACGCAAAAACAGATAGCCTTGAGAAAGGTGCTCCGGTACCTGTAGAAATTACGGTTTATGAAGATCGTTCTTTCACATTCGAAACTAAGACTCCTCCTGCGTCTTACCTGCTTAAGAAAGCAGCGGGCATCAAGAGCGGTTCTGGCCGTCCTAACACTGAAAAAGTGGGTACTGTTACTCGCGCTCAGTTGGAAGAAATTGCCAAAACTAAAGAACCAGACTTAACTGCAGCTGACCTAGATGCAGCGGTTCGCACTATCGCGGGTTCTGCTCGCTCAATGGGCTTGAACGTAGAGGACTAATCGAATGGCTAAATTATCTAAACGCGCTCGCATTATCCGCGAAAAAACAGACGCGACTAAAGAATACGAAATCAACGAAGCAGTTGCTTTGCTTAAAGAATTAGCGACAGCTAAATTCGCTGAAAGCGTTGATGTTGCAGTAAACCTTGGTATTGACGCTAAGAAATCTGACCAAAACGTTCGTGGTGCAACTGTACTACCTAACGGTACTGGTAAAGACGTTCGCGTTGCAGTATTTACTCAAGGTGCTAACGCTGAAGCAGCTAAAGAAGCTGGTGCTGACATCGTTGGTATGGAAGACCTTGCTGAGCAAGTGAAGAAAGGCGAAATGAACTTTGACGTTGTTGTTGCCAGCCCAGACGCTATGCGTGTTGTTGGTCAACTAGGTCAAATCTTAGGTCCACGTGGCCTAATGCCTAACCCTAAAACGGGTACAGTAACGCCAGACGTTGCTACTGCTGTTAAGAACGCTAAAGCTGGTCAGGTTCGCTACCGTAACGATAAGAACGGTATCATCCATGCTAGCATTGGTAAGATTGCGTTCGAAACAAACCAAATTCAAGAGAACCTTGAAGCATTACTAGAAGCATTGAAGAAAGCTAAGCCTTCTTCTGCTAAAGGTACTTATATCCAGAAGATCAGCCTAAGCACCACTATGGGCGCTGGCGTATCTCTAGATAAAGCTTCAGTAGGTCTTTAATAGCCTGCCGGGGCAACTCGGTTTCTCTGTAAAGGTAATGGGTTGGAGTCGTCAAAACAGCAGTGCTGATTGGCAACTCCCGTCCAAGACCGCAGGTGCGATGTGGTGATAGAGGTAAGAGAACTATCACATTAAACATATCGCTTAATACAACAACCTGCGCAGACGGTGGTTTGACTCAGACTCTCTGGGGTAACAAACACCGTAGAGCGGTATCATCAATTATGTTGATATCAATCTGTGAACCCTGATGGCGTAAACAGGTGACTGTATACAAAGTCAGATACAAAGAGGTGAACTCAGTGGCACTAGGTTTAGCAGCAAAAAAAGAGATCGTAGCAGAAGTTTCTGAAGTTGCGTCTCGCGCTCTATCCGTTGCCGTCGCTGAATACCGTGGGATGGAAGTTGCAGAACTGACTGACCTTCGCGTAAAAGCTCGTGAGCAAGGCGTATACCTTAAGGTTATACGTAACACTCTAGCTAAGCGTGCATTGGCAGACAGTAAATTTGCAGACTTAGATAGCGCCCTTACTGGTCCTCTTATCTACGGCTTCTCAGTTGAGGCACCTGGTGGTGCAGCACGTCTTTTTAAAGACTTTGCGAAGCAAAACGATAAGTTGAACGTAACAGCTCTATCTATTGGTAGTGGTCTTCTTGGTCCAGATAAATTGGACGCAGTTGCTTCACTTCCTACTCGCGACGAAGCGCTTGCAAAACTTCTTGCAACCTTCAAAGCACCGGTTGGGAAATTCGTTCGTACTATCAACGAAGTACCTACCAAGTTTGTGCGCGTATTGGCGGCGATCAAAGACGAGAAGTAATTCCCGTTTTTGGCATATTGATTTTTTTAACATTTTAAAAACCCAGGAGTTTAGACCACATGGCTCTAACTAAAGAAGATATCTTAAACGCGATTGCTGAAATGCCAGTTATGGAATTGGTTGAGCTAATCGAAGCAGCTGAAGAAAAATTCGGTGTTGACGCATCTGCAGCAGTAGCTGTAGCTGGTCCAGCAGCGGGCGAAGCAGCAGCAGTTGAAGAAAAGACTGAGTTTGACGTTGTAATGACTTCATTCGGCGCAAACAAAGTTGCAGTAATCAAAGCAGTTCGCGCAGCGACTGGCCTAGGTCTTAAAGAAGCTAAAGAAGTAGTTGAATCTGCTCCTAAAGCTATCAAAGAAGGCGTAAGCAAAGAAGAAGCTGAAGAACTTAAAGCACAGCTAACTGAAGCTGGTGCTGAAGTTGAAGTTAAGTAATCTATTTGTTTAGATTATTTGCCTGAGACGGCAAGGCTGGTGGTTTTTTAAACCACCAGCCTTTTTGCGCTGTACAGTGTGTAGATTCTAACCCTTGACTACACTACTAAATGCGCACTTCGGAAATTTCACATAAAAGCATAAAACCAACAAGTTAACTAATAATTGGTTAAATTTTGTTGTATGCTGTGGAATTGCCCCGAAAAAGGGTTGTGGAAGTTTGTTGCTTATGCGCAATTCAACACGAAGCTCATAGCTTGAAGCACTCGTCGCGATGCATAATGCAGCAGGTTGGGTCATAAATCAGCAGGCTGAGGAACCCATGGTTTACTCTTATAGCGAAAAGAAACGTATCCGTAAGGATTTTGGCAAACGCCCACAGGTATTGGAAATTCCATACCTTCTTTCAATTCAGCTTGATTCTTTCAAAAAGTTTATTGAGATCGACGCCGATGCTCAATACGGCTTGGAAGCAGCATTTCGTTCCGTTTTTCCGATAAAAAGCTACTCAGGTAACTCGGAGCTTCAATATGTTAGCTACCGTTTGGGAGAGCCAGTATTCGACGTTAAAGAATGTCAAATTCGTGGCGTCACATTCTCTGCTCCATTAAGAGTAAAACTACGGTTAGTATTGTTTGATAAAGACGCTGCGCCAGGTACCGTAAAAGACATTAAAGAACAAGAAGTGTACATGGGCGAAATCCCATTGATGACTCAGAACGGTACGTTCGTTATCAATGGTACAGAGCGTGTTATCGTGTCACAACTACACCGTTCACCTGGTGTGTTCTTCGATCACGATAAAGGCAAAACTCACTCGTCAGGAAAAGTGCTTTATAATGCACGTGTAATTCCTTACCGTGGTTCTTGGCTTGATTTCGAGTTCGATCCAAAAGATAACCTGTTTGTTCGTATTGACCGTCGTCGTAAGTTGCCAGCAACAATCATCTTACGCGCGCTTGAAATGACATCAGAAGAAATCTTGGATACGTTCTTCGAGAAAGTCAGTGTACGTATCGATAAAGACAAGTTAATGATGGAAGTGGTGCCAGATCGTCTTCGTGGCGAAACAGCGGCATTTGATATCATTGACGGTGAAGGTAATGTTGTTGTTGAAACCGGTCGTCGTGTATCTGCACGTCATACCCGTGCGCTTGAAAAAGCGGGTTTAACTGAACTTGAAGTTCCAGCAGATTACCTAATCGGTCGCGTATTCGCGGCAACGTACGTAAATGAAGATACTGGCGAAGTTATCGTTAGCGCTAACGAAGAGTTAACGCTTGAGAACTTAGCGGCACTTAGCCAAGCTGGTATTAAAGAGTTCGAAACGCTGTACATTAATGAATTGGACCACGGTTCATACATTTCTGACACATTGCGTATCGACTCTTCAACAAACCGCCTAGAAGCGCTTGTTGAAATTTACCGCATGATGCGTCCTGGTGAGCCACCAACAAAAGACGCAGCAGAAACCTTATTCCAAAACCTTTTCTTCTCTGATGAGCGTTATGATCTATCTTCTGTAGGTCGTATGAAGTTCAACCGCCGTTTAGGCCGTGAAGAATTGATTGGTTCAGGCACCCTAGATAAAGACGATATTGTTTCAGTAATGAAGCAACTTATCGAGATTCGTGACGGCAAAGACGAAGTGGACGATATCGACCACTTGGGTAACCGCCGTATTCGTTCTGTGGGTGAAATGGCTGAAAACCAATTCCGTGTTGGTTTAGTACGTGTTGAGCGTGCTGTTAAAGAACGTCTAAGCTTAGGCGACCTTGATAGCATTATGCCGCAAGACCTAATTAACGCTAAGCCTATCTCGGCTGCGGTTAAAGAGTTCTTCGGTTCATCACAGCTTTCTCAGTTCATGGACCAAAACAACCCGTTATCAGAAGTAACGCATAAGCGTCGTATTTCTGCATTAGGCCCGGGTGGTCTTACGCGTGAGCGTGCAGGCTTCGAAGTGCGTGACGTACACCCTACGCACTACGGTCGTCTGTGTCCTATCGAGACTCCTGAAGGTCCAAACATCGGTTTGATCAACTCATTGGCGAGTTTCGCACGCACCAATGATTTTGGTTTCCTTGAAACGCCGTTCCGTCGCATTGTTGATGGCGTGGTAAGTGAAGAAATCGATTACTTGTCTGCAATTGAAGAAGGTCAATTCGCAATTGCACAGGCAAACATTGTTTTAACCGCAAACGGTGAGCTAGTAGACGACCTTATTCCATGTCGTCACCGTGGTGAAACCACCTTGATGCCGAAAGAAGACATCAAGTACATGGACGTTTCTCCACAGCAAATCGTTTCAATCGCTGCGAGTATCATTCCGTTCCTAGAACACGATGATGCTAACCGCGCATTGATGGGTGCGAACATGCAACGTCAGGCTGTACCTACATTACGTGCTGATAAGCCGCTTGTTGGTACCGGTATGGAAAGAACCATTGCTGTTGACTCAGGTGTTACTGTAGTTGCTAAGCGTGGTGGTAGAGTTGACTATGTTGACGCTAGCCGTATCGTTATTAAAGTAGAAGAAGATGAAATGCTTCCTGGTGAAGCAGGTATCGACATCTACAACCTGACTAAATACACACGTTCTAACCAGAACACCTGTATCAATCAGCGTCCTACTTGTAGTGTAGGCGACCCGATTGTTGCTGGCGATGTATTGGCTGACGGTCCATCTACTGACTTGGGCGACCTTGCTCTTGGTCAGAACATGCGTATCGCGTTCATGCCTTGGAACGGTTATAACTTCGAGGATTCAATCCTTATCTCTGAGCGAGTAGCTCAGGAAGACCGTTTCACCACTATCCACATTCAAGAACTAAGCTGTATTGCTCGTGATACCAAGCTTGGGCCAGAAGAAATTTCTTCTGATATTCCGAATGTTGGCGAATCTGCACTAAGCAAACTTGATGAATCAGGTGTTGTTTACATTGGTGCGGAAGTGAAAGGCGGCGACATTCTGGTAGGTAAAGTAACACCTAAAGGTGAAACTCAACTTACGCCAGAAGAAAAACTATTAAGAGCAATCTTCGGTGAAAAAGCGTCTGACGTAAAAGATACGTCACTACGTGTGCCTAACTCTGTTCACGGTACGGTTATCGACGTTCAAGTCTTTACCCGTGACGGCGTAGAGAAAGACAAACGTGCGCTTGAAATTGAAGACATGCAACTTCGTCAGGTTAAGAAAGACCTTACTGACGAATTTGAAATTCTTGCAGACGGTATCTTTGCTCGTGCACAAAACGCATTATTACGCTCTGGTGTTGAACAAGCTAAGCTTGACAGCCTACCGCGTGAGAAGTGGTTTGAAATTGCATTAAACGACGAAGACGTACAGCTTGAGATCGACCAAATTGCTGATCAGCACGCAGAAATCAAAGAAGACTTCGATAAGAAGTTTGAAACTAAGCGTCGCAAGATCACACAAGGCGATGACCTAGCACCAGGTGTCCTTAAAATTGTTAAGGTTTACCTAGCTGTTAAACGTCATATCCAGCCTGGTGATAAGATGGCCGGTCGTCACGGTAACAAAGGTGTAATTTCAACGATTCAGCCTGTGGAAGATATGCCATATGATGCTAACGGTACGCCGGTAGACATCGTATTGAACCCACTAGGTGTACCATCGCGGATGAACATCGGTCAGATCCTAGAAACACATATGGGTATGGCTGCTCACGGTCTTGGTGTGAAAATCGATCGCATGCTGAAAGAGCATGAAGAGATGCAGAAGCTTCGTAACTTCTTAAAAGAAATTTATGAGCTTGGCGAAAATCACCAAGAAGTGGACATCGATAACTTCACCGACCACGAAATTACACGTCTTGCAAACAACCTACGTAAGGGTGTTCCAATTGCAACACCTGTATTCGACGGTGCACGTGAATCTGAAATTAAGGAAATGTTGAAGTTAGCTGACATTCCTGAAAGCGGTCAGATTTCGTTGTTCGACGGTCGTACTGGTCGCGAGTTTGAGCGTCCGGTTACGGTTGGTTACATGTACATGCTGAAACTGAACCACTTGGTTGACGACAAAATGCACGCTCGTTCAACTGGTTCGTACAGCCTTGTTACACAACAACCGCTGGGTGGTAAAGCTCAGTTCGGTGGTCAGCGCTTCGGAGAGATGGAAGTGTGGGCCCTTGAAGCTTACGGTGCAGCATATACCCTTCAGGAAATGCTTACTGTTAAGTCGGATGATGTTAACGGCCGTACTAAGATGTACAAGAACATCGTCGATGGTGACCACAGAATGGAACCTGGCATGCCAGAATCATTCAACGTATTACTTAAAGAAATCCGCTCGTTGGGTATTAACATCGAGTTGGAAGAGAAGTAACACGGCAATCGCCACGTTATGACAAGAGATGGCCCGGCGCTTGCGCCGGGTTCTAGAGACTGACTCCGCTGGGAGAGTAATGTGAAAGACTTATTAAAGTTTCTAAAGCAACAAAACAAGACTGAAGAATTCGATAATATTCGAATCGGTCTTGCTTCACCTGACATGATTCGTTCATGGTCTTTTGGTGAAGTTAAGAAGCCAGAAACAATTAACTACCGTACGTTCAAACCAGAACGTGACGGCCTGTTTTGTGCGCGTATTTTCGGACCAGTTAAAGACTACGAATGTCTTTGTGGTAAGTATAAGCGTCTGAAGCACCGTGGTGTTATCTGTGAAAAATGTGGTGTTGAAGTAACCCTAACTAAAGTACGTCGTGAGCGTATGGGTCACATTGAACTGGCAAGCCCAGTTGCACACATTTGGTTCCTTAAATCACTTCCGTCTCGTATCGGCTTAATGCTTGATATGACACTTCGTGATATTGAACGTGTACTATATTTTGAATCTTACGTAGTAACCGAGCCGGGTATGACTACCCTTGAGCGCAGCCAACTTCTTAACGAAGAAGATTACTTGGATGCACTTGAAGAGCATGGTGACGAGTTTGACGCTAAAATGGGTGCTGAAGCCGTATTTGACCTTTTAAAAGTGTTAGATGTAGATGCTGATGTAGCTGCTATGCGTGAAGAGTTGCCTTCAATCAACTCTGAAACTAAGCGTAAGAAAATCACCAAGCGTCTTAAGTTGCTTGAATCATTCCAACAGTCTGGCAACAAGCCAGAGTGGATGATCTTGACTGTACTTCCAGTACTTCCGCCGGATCTTCGTCCGTTGGTACCACTGGACGGTGGTCGATTTGCAACGTCTGACCTGAACGATTTATACCGTCGTGTTATCAACCGTAACAACCGTCTTAAGCGTCTTCTAGACCTTGCGGCGCCTGACATTATCGTACGTAACGAAAAACGTATGCTTCAGGAAGCGGTAGATGCACTACTAGATAACGGTCGTCGTGGCCGCGCTATCACAGGTTCTAACAAACGTCCTCTTAAATCACTTGCCGATATGATTAAAGGTAAGCAAGGTCGTTTCCGTCAGAACTTACTTGGTAAGCGTGTTGACTACTCTGGTCGTTCTGTAATTACCGTTGGTCCTACATTACGTCTTCACCAATGTGGTCTTCCTAAGAAAATGGCACTTGAGTTATTCAAGCCGTTTATCTATGGAAAACTTGAAGGTCGTGGTTTAGCAACAACTATCAAAGCAGCGAAGAAGCTGGTTGAACGTGAAGCACCAGAGGTATGGGACGTACTAGACGACGTTATCCGTGAACACCCTGTTATGCTTAACCGTGCACCAACACTTCACCGTTTGGGTATCCAGGCATTTGAACCAACCCTTATCGAAGGTAAAGCGATTCAGCTTCACCCACTAGTATGTGCGGCCTACAACGCCGATTTCGATGGTGACCAAATGGCTGTACACGTGCCGCTGACTATTGAAGCTCAGCTTGAAGCACGTGCGTTGATGATGTCAACCAACAACATTCTGTCACCTGCAAATGGTGAACCTATCATCGTTCCTTCACAGGACGTTGTATTGGGTCTTTATTACCTAACCCGTGACAAAGTAAATGGTTTGGGTGAGGCAATGGTATTTACCAGCCCGAATGAAGCAGAAAAAGCATACCGTACAGGTAATGCAGAACTTCACTCTCGCGTTAAAGTACGTATCACTGAATACGACATTGACGAAGATGGCGTGAAGACTGAGAAAGTAACGCTAACAGATACTACTGTTGGTCGTGCAATTTTCTCATTGATGCTTCCTAAAGGTTTGCCGTTTGAAATTATCAACCAGGCAATGGGCAAAAAGCAGATTTCACGTTTGCTAAACGCTTGTTACCGTACACTGGGTCTTAAAGACACAGTAATCGCTGCTGACCAAATCATGTATACCGGTTTCCACTACGCAATGATTGCGGGTGCATCTGTTGGTATTGATGACATGGTAATCCCAGCTGCGAAGAAAGATATTATCGACGCTGCAGAAGCGGAAGTTATCGAGATCCAGGAACAGTTCCAAAACGGTCTTGTAACAGCCGGTGAGCGCTACAACAAAGTTATCGATATCTGGTCAAATGCCAACGAAAAAGTTGCTAAGGCCATGATGGATAACCTTAAGACTGATATCGTAATTAACCGCGATGGCGAAGAAGAAGAGCAAACCTCATTTAACTCTGTTTATATGATGGCCGACTCTGGTGCTCGTGGTAGTGCCGCTCAGATTCGTCAGCTAGCTGGTATGCGTGGTCTGATGGCTAAGCCAGATGGCTCAATCATCGAAACGCCAATTACCGCTAACTTCCGTGAAGGTCTTAACGTACTTCAGTACTTCATCTCTACTCACGGTGCGCGTAAAGGTCTTGCCGATACAGCACTTAAGACTGCGAACTCGGGTTACCTAACTCGTCGTCTAGTAGATGTTGCACAAGATTTGGTTATTACCAACGACGACTGTGGCACCTTCGGTGGTGTTACGATGACACCGCTAATTGAAGGTGGTGACGTTGTAGAACCACTTCGCGAGCGTGTACTAGGTCGTGTAGTTGCAGAAGATGTAGTTAAACCAGGCACGACAGAAGTATTGGTTGAGCGTAATGTGTTACTAGACGAAGCGCTAGTAGACATGCTTGAAACTAACTCTGTTGACCAAATTCAAGTACGCTCAGTTATCACTTGTGATAACGACTTCGGTGTGTGTGCAAACTGTTATGGTCGTGACCTTGCTCGCGGACATATGGTTGGAAGCGGTGAGTCTGTGGGTGTTATTGCCGCACAGTCGATCGGTGAACCAGGTACACAGCTTACCATGCGTACGTTCCACATCGGTGGTGCGGCATCAAGAGCTTCTGCTGAGAACAGCGTTCAGGTTAAAACTGCGGGTAGCCTTAAGCTACACAATGAAAAATCAGTACGTAACTCAGACGGCAAAGTGGTTATTGTTTCTCGTTCAACAGAACTTACTGTTATCGATGAACAAGGTCGTGAGAAAGAGCGTTATAAAGTACCTTACGGTGCTGTACTTAGCGTGGATGACGGTGCAACTATTGCAGCTGGCGACGTTGTTGCTAACTGGGATCCGCATAGTCACCCAATCGTTACTGAACGTGCAGCTAAGATTAGCTTCGCCGACATCGACGACTCTAACACTGAGATGCAACAAGACGAACTAACTGGTCTTACGCGTATCGTAGTTAAAGATCTTGCGAAGAGTAACTCTAAAGAACCTAAACTTATCCTAGAAAGTGATGAGTTCGGTCTTCAAGAGATTCGCTTACCAAGCTTTACTACTATCGAAGCGAAAGAAGGTAAGGTTGCTAACGAAGGTGACGTGTTAGCACGTATACCTCAAGAAAGCTCGAAGACACGTGATATCACGGGTGGTCTACCTCGCGTAGCCGACTTGTTTGAAGCACGTAAGCCTAAAGAGCCTGCTATCCTTGCTGAAGTTTCAGGTACTATTGGTTTCGGTAAAGAAACCAAAGGTAAGAAACGTTTGGTTATCACGCCGCCAGAGGGTGATGCATACGAAGAGATGATTCCAAAATGGCGTCAACTTAACGTGTTTGAAGGTGAGAAAGTAGAACGTGGTGAAGTTATTGCAGATGGCCCTGAGTCACCGCATGACATCTTGCGTCTACGTGGTATCTCTGCTGTAGCAAACTACATCGTGAACGAAGTTCAGGAAGTTTACCGTCTACAGGGTGTAAAAATTAACGATAAGCACATCGAAGTTGTTATTCGTCAGATGTTGCGTAAGTGCGTTATTACACATTCAGGTGATACTCAGTTCCTTGAAGGCGAACAAGTTGAAGTGTCTAACGTGAAAGTGACCAACCGTGAAGTTGAAAAACACGGTAAGATTCCAGCGCAGTATGAAACTCAACTGCTTGGTATCACTAAAGCGTCGCTATCTACTGAGTCATTCATCTCAGCTGCATCGTTCCAAGAAACAACACGTGTTCTTACCGAAGCTGCTGTTCAAGGTAAAGAAGATGACCTTCGCGGTCTGAAAGAAAACGTAATCGTGGGTCGATTGATTCCAGCGGGTACAGGTTTCGCTTACCATGAACGTCGTGCACAACGTCGTAAAGAAGAAATCGAAGAAATGTCAGTTTCTGCTGCTGATGCAGAACAGGCACTAACCGAAGCGCTTAACGCCGGTGACGACTCAGCCGAATAAGGCATGATCGTAGGAGTACGTTAACGTACTCCTAACAAATTGGCATGTTAAGCTGACAGATTGCAGTTAAATGGCTGCTTAACCTTTGTACAGCTTGACACGCCGAGCTATGATCATTAATATTCCGCGACCCGATTTTGGATGACCTCTAAAAGGCAGAAGAAAATGGGCGCGGTTTTTTGTATCAGAGCTCAGTTAATGCTGACAAGCACAGTATTAACATTGAATGAGTGACGCTAGAAAAGTCGCTTTAATGGACCCAATCAGAGTGATTGGGTTTTTGTAGTTTTTAATCAGGAGCTAGTTAATGGCAACAGTTAACCAGTTAGTCCGCAAGCCGCGCAAAAAGCCCGTTGAAAAAAGCAACGTAGCTGCATTGCAAGCTTGTCCTCAAAGACGCGGTGTATGTACTCGTGTATATACTACTACGCCTAAGAAACCAAACTCTGCACTACGTAAAGTATGTCGTGTACGTCTAACTAACGGTTTTGAAGTTTCTTCATACATCGGTGGTGAAGGTCACAACCTACAAGAGCACAGTGTAGTACTTATCCGTGGTGGTCGTGTTAAAGATCTACCAGGTGTTCGTTATCACACAGTTCGCGGTACATTAGACTGCGCAGGTGTAAACGATCGTAAGCAAGCCCGTTCTAAGTACGGTGCGAAGAAGCCTAAGTCTTAACGGTTCTCCGTTAGTAAGGCCAAACTGAAGTTTAAGAGTTTTGGGTAATTCCTGAATTCATACGGAGAATAGAAATGCCAAGAAGAAGAGTCGTAGGTCAACGTAAAATCCTACCAGAGCCAAAATTTAGCTCACAACTGCTTGCAAAATTCATGAATGTCGTAATGCTTGACGGCAAGAAGTCAGTCGCTGAAAAAATCGTTTACGGTGCGCTCGATATTGTTGCTGAAAAAACCAGCAAAGCTCACCTAGATGTATTCGAAGAAGCACTTGATAACATCCGTCCTACTGTAGAGGTTAAATCTCGTCGTGTAGGTGGTTCAACTTATCAAGTACCAGTAGAAGTTCGTCCAGTTCGTCGTAATGCCCTAGGTATGCGTTGGTTGGTAGATGCTGCTCGTAAACGTGGCGAAAAGTCTATGGCTCAACGCCTAGCTGCTGAAATGATTGATGCATCAGAAAACAAAGGTTCTGCGGTTAAGAAACGTGAAGACGTTCACCGTATGGCCGAAGCAAACAAAGCGTTTGCTCATTACCGTTGGTAATAAACGTAATATAACTGAGAGAGATGTATGCCTCGTAAGACCTCGATTGAGCGTTACCGCAATATTGGTATTGTGGCTCATGTGGACGCGGGTAAAACCACGACCACAGAGAGAGTCCTGTTTTATACAGGGTTGTCTCATAAAATCGGTGAAGTGCATGATGGTGCTGCAACCATGGACTGGATGGAACAAGAGCAGGAGCGTGGTATCACTATCACGTCTGCTGCAACGACTTGTTTCTGGTCAGGCATGGAAAAGCAGTTCGATCAGCATCGTATAAACATTATAGACACGCCAGGACACGTGGACTTTACCATTGAGGTAGAACGTTCATTACGAGTTCTGGATGGGGCTGTAGTGGTTTTTTGCGGGTCTTCTGGGGTTGAACCTCAATCAGAGACAGTCTGGCGACAGGCTGACAAATATGAGGTGCCACGTCTCGTGTTCATCAATAAGATGGACCGAGCTGGCGCCGATTTTGAGCGTGTTGTGGGTCAAATCCGTAAACGCTTAGGCGCAAACTGTGTTCCGATTCAATTGAACATGGGCGCTGAAGAAGAATTCCATGGCGTTATCGATCTTATTAAGATGAAAGCCATAAACTGGAATGCCGAAGACATGGGTATGACTTTTACCTATGAAGATATTCCAGCGCAATATTTAGACAACGCACAAAAGTATCGCACAGAGATGATTGAAGCAGCAGCTGAAGCCTCTGACGAACTAATGGATAAGTATTTAGAAGGCGAAGAGCTAACTGAAGCTGAAATCCGACTTGGTTTACGTACCCGTACACTGAACAACGAAATTGTTCTTGCCACCTGTGGCAGTGCCTTCAAAAACAAAGGTGTTCAGGCAGTACTAGACGCGGTAGTAGAATACTTACCATCACCAAGTGAAGTGAAAGCTATTACGGGTGTTTTAGACGATAAAGATGAAACTGAAGCTGAGCGTCATGCAGACGACAGCGAGCCATTCTCGGCCCTTGCATTTAAAATCGCTACTGACCCATTCGTAGGAACGCTGACTTTCTTCCGTTGTTACTCTGGCGTTGTTAATACTGGTGATACGGTATACAACCCAGTGAAAGGTAAACGCGAGCGTTTTGGGCGTATAGTTCAAATGCACGCTAAAGACCGTGAAGAAATTAAAGAAGTTCGTGCAGGCGATATCGCCGCAGCCATTGGTCTTAAAGATGTGACCACAGGTGATACGCTTTGCGATCCGAATAATGTCATTACGCTAGAGCGTATGGAATTTCCTGATCCGGTAATTTCTATCGCTGTTGAGCCTCGCTCTCAAGCTGACCAAGAAAAGATGGGACTCGCGTTAGGTAAGCTAGCCGCTGAAGACCCGTCATTTAAGGTTAAGACTGATGAAGAGTCTGGCCAGACGATTATCTCTGGTATGGGTGAGCTTCACCTTGATATCATTGTTGATCGTATGAAACGCGAATTTAAGGTTGAATGTAACGTAGGTAAACCTCAGGTTGCTTATCGTGAAACTATTCGTAAGAAAGTAGAAGTTGAAGGTAAATTCGTACGTCAGTCTGGCGGCCGTGGCCAATTTGGTCATGTATGGCTTCGTATTGAGCCACAAGCTGAAGAAGGCGCAGGCTACGAATTTGTTAATGACATCACCGGTGGTGTGGTACCAAAAGAGTTCATACCAGCGGTTGATAAAGGAATTCAGGAGCAGTTGCAAAGTGGTGTTGTAGCAGGGTATCCGGTACTAGATGTAAAGGTAACTTTGTTCGACGGTTCGTACCACGATGTTGACTCTTCTGAAATGGCGTTTAAGATCGCCGGCTCTATGGGTTTCAAAAAAGGCGCCGCAGAAGCAAATCCGGTGTTGCTTGAACCCATGATGAAAGTTGAAGTAACTACTCCAGAAGACTGGATGGGTGATGTGGTTGGTGACCTAAATCGTCGTCGCGGCATGATCGAAGGTATGGAAGAAGGCGTAGCAGGTATTAAAATAGTACGTGCTAAGGTGCCGCTTTCAGAAATGTTCGGGTATGCTACTGACTTGCGTTCACAAACGCAGGGTCGCGCATCATACTCTATGGAGTTCTTCAATTATTCTGAGGCGCCGAAAAATGTGGCGCAGGCTATTATTGAATCTAGAATTTAATCTAAATGAAGGTTCGGTCCGGTCCCGTATTGGGTCGGACTTTTAACTTAGGAAACGAGAAAAATGGCAAAAGAAAAGTTTGAACGTACGAAACCCCATGTAAACGTGGGTACAATCGGCCACGTTGACCACGGAAAAACTACCCTTACTGCAGCTATCACTACTGTTCTTTCAAAGACATACGGTGGTTCAGCTCAGGCTTTCGATCAAATCGATAACGCGCCTGAAGAAAAAGCTCGTGGTATCACCATCTCTACTTCACACGTAGAGTATGACACTCCTACTCGTCACTACGCTCACGTAGATTGCCCAGGACACGCTGATTACGTTAAAAACATGATCACCGGTGCTGCTCAGATGGACGGCGCGATCCTAGTAGTAGCTGCGACTGATGGCCCTATGCCTCTTCGCTATCCGTGAAGGTGGCCGTACTGTAGGTGCTGGTGTTGTAGCTAAGATTCTTTAATCTAAGCAAACCAAAGCATTAAGAAAAAGGCGCTCATTGGAGCGCCTTTTTTGTGTCTGTAGGTTTAGTCGGCAGTAGAAGCCCATGTGAAACGCGGCGTGAATCCATCCATGGAGCCTCCGCAGCAGCATCCATGCTGCTGAGGGTTTCACATGGGCTTCTACTGCCGCCTCTTTCAACTACCCAGACTGTTTATCGGTAGAGTAGAAGGAGCGGCGTGAATCCATCCATGGGGCCTCTGCCACAGCATCCATGCTGCTGAGGGTCTCACATGGGCTTCTACTACCGCCTCTTTCAACAACCCAGACTGTTTATCGGTAGAGTAGAAGGAACGGCGTGAACCCATCCATGGGGCCTCTGCCACAGCATCCATGCTGTGGAAGGTTCCTGATGGGGCACTACTACCTCTCTTGTAACTTCAGAAGGTCGCTGATGAAGCTCAAGATAGTCACCGATATAAACACGGTGTGAATCCATCCATGGGGCCTCTGCCACAGCATCCATGCTGTGGAAGGTTTCTGATGGGCGCGACTCCCTCACATATAAACGCAGACCAGTACATTGAGGTAGTGGGGCGTAAACCCATCCATGGGGCCTTTGCTACAGCATCTATACCTTTATACCTTTGTTAAATGACTATAATCGCGAAGTAACTATAAATGCGAGAATAAATCTCATTTGCATTGAGTCGAGGCACAAAATCTGTATTATCTATCACCTCGAACGATGAAATAGCCTTGAATAAGGAATAGCAAAATATCTATGCGCTTCTCATTAGGCAGCATTAGGCAATGGCATTGGATAAGCGGGGCGTGGTGTCTTGTTGGCATCTTACTGTTTTCCCTAACGGGTATAACGCTTAATCACGCTGCTGATATTCCTGCCAACAAAAAAATAACTGAAATAGATGCCTCGTTGCCTGCATCAGTAATAGATGAATTTGTGGCTTTGCCAGAAGGGGAAGCTGTTATTCCTGATGTCTTGGTGGATTTCGTATCTGATAAATATGATGTTGCTATCCCCGCTTCGGTGGTGGGGGAATGGGACGGTATTGAATTTTATGCTGCCTGGCCTGGGCCGGGTACTGACAGTTGGGTTGCTGTGGATAGCGAACTTGAAATGGTTACCTATGAAAGCGTGGATAGAGGATGGATTTCGTATTTCAACGATCTCCACAAAGGTAGAAATACCGGAACAGTGTGGCCGTGGTTTATTGATGTGTTTGCTGTTGCCTGCATTATTTTTAGTGTCACAGGTTTGCAGTTACTTATGCGTCATGCACCAAGTAGAGCATCCACCTGGCCTGTAACTGTTCTGGGCGTATTAATCCCATTTGTCATTTTGCTGTTATTTGTGCATTAGCGGTTTGGGGATGTGAACTTGAAAAGGAGTGAAACAATGAAAGTGCGAAATAGACTTGCGATAGCGTCTGGAGCGCTAGGGCTTATGTTAGCCTCATCAGTCTCTATGGCTGCGCAGTCAGTAACGCTTGATATAGCTTTGCCTCAGCTAGATGTTGCTGAGTATCACAAACCGTATGTGGCTGTGTGGATAGAAAACAGCAAGCGTAAATCTACTCAGGTCGCGGTGTGGTATGACGTTGATATGCGTGAACACGAAGGTAAAGAATGGCTTAAGGATCTTAGGCAGTGGTGGCGTCGTGGTGGTAGAAGTTTAGATTTACCTTACGACGGTTTAACCAGTGCAACGAAAGGCCCGGGGGCGCACGTTATCGATACTCAACTTAATAGCGCGCTTTCGAAGTTAAGTGACGGCGATTATACCCTTCGTGTAGAAGCGTCTCGTGAAGTAGGGGGCAGAGAAGTACTATCAATTCCATTTAGTCTCCCAATCTCGGCAGAATCACTTCCAGTTACTTTGGAAGGTAAATCAGAAATTGGACGCGTTTCATTGCGTCTGGAAGATTAATAAACTCTCAGAGGACATTATGAAAAAATTATCGGTAACTACATCACTGGTCGCGTTAGCCGCAACATTAGCAGTCTCATTTTCTGCCAGCGCTCACAGAGCATGGCTATTGCCAAGCTCAACAGTTCTGTCGGGTGAAGAAGCTTACGTAACGTTTGATGCCGCTATCTCAAACACTATTTTTCACCCTGATCATTTTGCAATGAATACTGATGATTTAGTGGTGACTGCGCCTAGTGGTGAAACAATAGAAACTGAAAATAGCGCACGTGGAAAGTATCGCACTACTTTCGATGTAAAATTGGAAGAGGAAGGGACGTTTAAGATCACGTCTTTCAGCTCTGGTATACGCGCTTTTTGGAAAGATGAAGAGGGTAACCGTAAAATGTGGCCTGGTCGCGGTAAGCCTTATGTAGCAGAAGAGTTTGCTACATCAGTACCTAAAAAAGCGACCGATTTAAGTGTGACTCAAGGTTCACGCCGTGTTGAAACCTTTGTTACTCTTGGTGCGCCTTCAGAAAAAGTATTTACCCCAAGCAACGAGGGCTTAGAACTTATTCCAGTAACCCACCCTAATGATTTGTTTGCTACCGAAACCGCTACCTTTACTTTACTTATTGATGGTAAGCCAGCAGTAGGTGCAGAAGTTGAAGTGGTGCGTGGCGGTATGCGTTATAGAAACACCCAAGAAATGATTTCGGTAACATCAAATAACGAAGGACAAATTAACATTACCTGGCCACAAGCAGGTATGTACTTTGTCGAAATTAGTTACAAAGATGATAAAGCTGAACTGCCAGCAACGGTAAGAACCGGAAGTTACTCAGGTACCTTTGAAGTGCTACCACTGTAAGCTCAACTTAAGCATTTACTAAGATATTTTAAAAGTACCATGACTGAAACTCACCGTTTACTCATTGCACTATCTAGCGTCACGCTTTATGTGTTGTGGGTAGCGGTGATTTTTTTTAAAAGTAAGACTAACGTTGATAGTAGTGATAGTAAAAATCAAACCTTGATTGTTTATGCTAGCCAAACCGGCACCGCCGAAAAAATTGCACGGGCTAAAGCAGCAGAATTGGCCGAAAACGAAGCGATTTCCTTGGTTTCCATGGCTTCTTTAAATCTTGCAATGCTTGGCAATGTATCAAAGGCATTGTTTGTCGTTAGCACTTACGGTGAGGGAGAGCCACCAGATGCAGGCACTCGCTTTTATCACACTTTACAGCGAGCAAAAAAGAGTGGAGCTACACCTTTATCAAACTTGTCATTCGAAGTTATCGGGTTGGGAAGTCGGGAATACAAACAGTTTTGCCGCTTTGCAGTCTCTCTTTATGAGAACATGAGCTTACTAGGTGCCACGCCATTAAACTCGCTTACTACATTAGATAGTGGAAAGGGTGAACATCTAGTACATCTTAATTCCTTAGCGAATGATTCATCTGAACAAATTCAACCTTGGGTATTAGAACACCGCAAACAGCTGAACCAAGACAATACCCGTGGCTTGTATGCAATCACCTTAAAGCCGCCTCCATCAGCGGATGAGACGGGCACAGCACCAACAACTTGGGAAGCGGGAGATATTATAGATATCTACCCTGATATAGCGCATAAGAAGCGCCCCTCAAGCGAGTCCTTGACAAAGCCCTTAAGAAAGCTAGTCGGACGTTCATATACCATAGCCTCAGCACCCCAAGAAGATGACTTAAAACTGGTAGTGAGAGAGGTAAGAAATGCGAAAGGAGAACTTGGCTATGGTTCGGGCTTTTTAACGCACAAATTACTTCAGAACCAAGCTGCCTATGCACAAATACGCAAAAATACTAATGCGGTGATCACCGATACCCAATGCCCCTTAGTGCTTATAGCTGCTGGAAGTGGAATTGCTGGTGTTAGGGCTCAACTTGCTAAACGAGCCATACTTAAAGAAAGTGGTCCAGTATGGATTTTTTATGGTGAACGAGACTCAGAACTTGATAACGTTTTAAGTAAGGCGCTATCACCCTTTCACAATGCACGGTGCATTCATAAAACCTCTATTATTTTTTCGAAGTCTTCTTTAGATTCTACCACTGCGTCTAAAAAGTATGTTCAGCATATGATAGTAGAACAGGCCGACGCTTTAAAAGCGTTCCTAGGTGCTAGTTCTGGTAAAGCCTCTAACTCCGGTAAATGCATTAGCAGCGATGCTAGTCCATACACTGACCGTGATGGGCAGATTTATGTTTGTGGTAATTTTGAAGGAATGGGTAAAGGCGTCGATGCTGCCCTACGAGATGTGTTGGGTGAAGAGCAGTACTCCACGCTTATCGAAAAACGTCGGTATCATAGAGATCTCTATTAAACGCTTAATGCTATTTACACCTTTTACTCTTCACCACTATTTATACGCCTGCCTTTTCATAAGCGCCCGCAACTAAAGTGATCTATCAATAATACCCATATCAGTCCCCGTGCCTATGTGTTACAGACTAAGGTTAAGAACTCGCGCTAAGAGCTAGTGCTACGAGCTATTGCCACGAACTAGCGCTACGAACTATTGCAGCTAACTATGACTAGTAATACATAGGGTTGATTTGCGCAGGAGCACTAGGCATAACATAATGGGTTAACATTAAATTAACAAGTAAGTGTTATGGCTAAGATCCCACGCGGCAGCTCCAATGGCAAAAGCTCAAAAGATAGTGCCTCCAACGACTACAGCGCAGAAATGGCGGAAACACGGCGTCAGTTTGTGAAGAATAAAACCGGCGCTGAAATGAAACATGTCGGTACGTTTTCAATTGAGCCAGATACCTTGCCAGGTAACATTGAGCACTTTACCGGTGTTGCTCAAGTACCTATCGGATTGGCCGGGCCGCTTGTTATAGACGGAGTAGCCGCAAAAGGCGAATTCTATGTACCAATGGCAACCACGGAAGGGACGTTAGTTGCAAGCTATAACCGCGGCATGCGCTTAACCGCAGAGTCGGGAGGGGTTAAAACTACCGTTATTGATGATGCTATGCAGCGGGCACCAGTATTTGTGTTTGAAGACGCTCGCGCGGCACTAGCATTCGGGAAGTGGGTAACTGACAACTTCGAATTAATTAAAGCTAAAGCAGAAGAAACGACTTCGGTTGGCAAGTTGCGTGATATTGAGCAGTATGCCGTATCTAAAATGCGGTGGTTACGCTTTAACTTTACCTGCGGCGATGCGGCAGGGCAGAACATGGTTAGCAAGGCCACCCGGCATGCTTGTCAATGGATGCAGTCGCAGCATATAGCTGGGCTTGAACACTTTGCCCTATCGGGTAATTTAGATACCGACAAAAAACACTCTTTTTTAAATTCGCTGCACACCAGAGGCAAGCGGGTGGTGGCCGAAGCTACTATTCCTGCAGATTTAATGAAGTCATTAATGCATTGCTCGCCGGAAGCATTATTCAAGCAACGCCAGTTGTCTAACATGGGGGCATTCATTGCGGGTAGCGTCAGCAATGGAGCCCACTTTGCCAATGGTATTACCGCTTTATTTATCGCTTGCGGCCAAGATGTTGCGAATGTAGCCGAATCATCAGCAGGGTATACCTACAGCGAAATCACTCCGAATGGCGATTACTATTTCTCTATTACTATTCCTTCACTTGTAGTGGCATCCTATGGTGGTGGTACTGGGTTAGCAACCCAGCGAGAGTGTTTAGAAACGCTAGGGTGTTATGGTAAAGGCGGCGTGAATAAGTTAGCCGAAATTATTGCTGCAACCGTGTTGTGCGGCGAGTTATCTTTGGGCGCGGCAGTGGTGGCAGATGAATGGGTTTCGAGTCATGACCAGTTTGGTCGTAATCGCCCCTAAGTTTTATATGAAAGTAATGAGCGCAGCTGAATTGAATGGCGATTACTGTTGAAAAGTAACAGGATACGGGTGAGTCTATGGGTTATAACAACCTCAAAAATATAAAAGCGTTTTGCGCATGAATCTACTTACCTTGTCCTTCATCTTCTCCTTTTTCATTTTGGTGGTATCAATGACATTTTCGTCTTCTACATCTGAAGCTTCTGCCCACAACACTGATACAGCCAAATCGACTACTGAATCTTTGTTAACAGTGCCGACTAAAATGGTACCGCTACCTCGCGCTGCGAGCGATGAACTTAAAAGCGCTATCTCTGAATACCCCATGCCGTCAGTTGATGAAGTCATTAACAACACGCCTCAATCTGTAGAGCAGTGGCGTGAATTGATTCAAAAAAGAAACGGCGATCAGAAAAAGAAAATCAAAAAAATGCGAAAGCAGTTTGATGTTGATGTGTCTTTGGAAAAAATTAATGGCGTAACGGTCAGGCGACTTACGCCTAAGACAATTGCACCTGAATTTAAAAACAAGGTGTTTATTGATGTACACGGGGGAGCCTACGTGTTTTTTGCTGGGCTTCCCAGTATAGAAGAAAGCTTATTAATCGCCCATAGAGTCGGTATTACAGTGATTAGTATCGACTATAGAATGCCACCTCATGCGCCATTTCCCGCTGCGCTTAACGATGTAGTGTCGGTTTATAGCAGCTTGGCTGCAGAGCATGGCGCACATAACCTTTTTATAGGTGGCACATCTGCAGGAGCAGGATTGGTACTTTCTGCCGTGCAAACGCTTATTGAAACAAAACAATCGTTGCCGTTGGCGGTGTATGCTGGCACCCCTTGGGCTGATTTGACGAAAACCGGCGATACCCTTTATACCAATGAAGGTATTGATCGCATATTGTTGACATACCAAGGTTTTCTAGCCGCTTCAGCTAAGTTGTATGCAGGGAGTGAGAGCTTAACCCACCCGTCTATTTCCTCTCTTTATGGCAATTTTGATGGCTTTCCGCCTACGTTGCTCGTATCGGGCACGCGGGATATGTTTTTAAGTGATACGGTACGAGTGAATCGTAAGTTGCGTAATGCGAACGTGCGTACGCAATTAGAAGTTTTCGAAGGGTTATCCCATGCCGACTACGTTGTAGCTTATGAAACCCCAGAGTCTCTTTCTGTATACCAAGAGCTCAAGCAGTTTCTGCTAAGTGTTAGTACTAATAGTTTCGACTAACCGTCGATAATGACGGTTAGCATCCCAAATGTACGACATAGCCGGTTATTAAATAAGCATCATAGGTAAGGCGATACAAATACCTATAAGCACAACACACCAAGTAATTAGGGCCGCCATATTGGCTTTAGTGAGTACATCTTGGCGGATGTTGATAAAGGGCTGTTTAACCTTTTGTTGATTCAGGCCTGGGCTTAGCCAATACACTCCGAGTGAAACACTAAGTGCGGTTAAAAAGCCAGTCACGTTCCACCAAAACCAAAATACATCCGGCTGGTTTAGCCACAAATATATATTGACCAATACACCAGCGATAAGCCCAGTATTAACCTGCTTTGCCGAAAGGTGTTTTGTGCACACGCCTAAGAAAAATGTAGCCAAAATAGGACCAAAGCAAACCGAGCCAATCTTGTTAATGGCCTCAATAATGGTGGGCGCAATATCATCTACCACAAATGACAAACCCAATGTGAGCAAGCCCCAGAACATGCCAGTGTACTTAGCCACTTGAAGGGTACTTTCTGGCGACAGTGTTTTACCCACTACCCGACAATAATCTTCAACTGATACCGCAGCCAAGCTATTAATCGCAGAACTTAAAGATGACATGGCCGCGGCTAAAATGGCCACTAATAACAAACCTAAAATACCGTTCGGAAGGTAGTTGACTATAAAGATAGGCATCAGCCAATCGGGTTGATCGTCAGGAATTTGAGCAAGGAATTCTGGGGTGGTCAGTGCTAATGTCCCGATGATTAACCCTGCGAAGCAGTAAATAAGGGTTATAGGGAAACGTAAGAAGCTGGCAGTCATAATGATTTTCTTTAAATCGCCTAGGCTCCTTGCCGACAGCGAACGCTGGGCTTCGGATTGGTCGCAGCCATAATATGAAGCGTATAGCACGATGCCACCAAAAACCATGGGCAGCAGGCCGAAACCTTCGCCATCAAATCCATAAGATGATGTGTTTAGTGTAGAGAGTCGTTCAGGCTGTACTTGCTCAAGAAAGCTTGTCCACCCGCCTATATGATATAGCCCGAAACCTAAACACACCAAGGCGCCTGCAACTATCAATATCATTTGCACAGCATCACCATACACAACGGCTTTCATGCCACCTTGCAAAGAGTAAATAAGGGTAATAACACCAATCAACAACACGCTTTGCCAGAACGCTAAGCCCATCGTGCTTTGCAATATAATAGAAATGGCGTAAATCATAATGGCGGTGGCAAAAGAACGGCTTATTTGAAACACCACGCTAATCAATACTCGTGATGAGCGGCCAAAACGTTGCTCTAAAAAGTCATAAACACTGACGACGCCAGAGCGGTACAAGGTGGGTAAAATAAAATAGAGCAAGGCCAGCATGGCAAGAGGGAGGGCGAGCTCGTATGATAACCAAATAAGGCCACCACCTTCTCTTAGCCCAACAAAAGCAGGAGCCGAGATAAAGCTTACTGCAGATAACTGCGTGGCCATAATGGAGAGGGAAAGTGGCTTCCAGCCCAGCTGTCGATTAGCAAGAAAGTAATCTTTCTTACTCACTTGTTTTCGAAACACAAAACCCATGACTAACAAACCCACAAGGTATATAGCCACTACCGTGAAATCGACAAAATTCATAGTCGCTCACTGTGCATATGTGTTGCTGCGTTTAAGGGGGTATTAAGTGTGAGTGTCGTAAGCGTGTTTAAAACCAACGTGTGGTTGGCGCGAAGGCTTATAGCGAGCGTGCTTATAGTGAATAAATGGTGCGGTCTGTAGTGGCGCGGCATGAATCTTCCCTGATAGTGAGCGTACGAATTCGTTACTATTCAGATACGTTACCACAGGGTTCAAGCATGTGCTAAAAAGTGTTCGAACCACACCAAGGTGATTCGAACATGTGAAATTATGATCCGAACATCACAACAAGTACAGCCACTACGGCACCTAATCCCGCTATTTTAAGCCCATTTTTATACATAGGCAGTTTCGGCATAAACATCAAAAATGCAGATATGACAAAAAACAAAAGGGCAACGCCAAAGCTAATGTTCAACCAAAATAAGGGGCTGTTATTAGTCGCTTTGTGAAGCTTCACCATTTTTGCCAGAACAAGAGGGTAGTCTTTACGGGTAATGGTGGCGACACCATCTGCCTTGTCATATGTTCCCATATTTAACACAACTTGGTTGTCATTCTCTTCAACCACCTTCAAACCTTTCACCTTAATTTTCGATGCTACCTGTTTGCCGTTCAAGTCTTGAGACAACTGACGGACCTCAGTTTGATCGAATTTCAGGAAATCGGTGGGGCGAAAAATGAGTAACACGCCACTGACAGCATAAATTGCCATTATGCCTGCTAAGAAAAAGCCTAACCATCGGTGATATTTACGGACGGCCATGTGAAATTTTGGTGATGCCATAACTACTTACTAATAGATTTATTTATAGATGAGCCTTTATAAACGAGACTGAGGGGTATTTGAAGGGTGAAGGTAAGATTAAAACTATATTTACCTGCTATTTTCGTTTTGCCTGCTATTTTTGTTGTAAATGATGGGTAAAAATTATGAAGCTCGCATGGTACGAGCAGTGTAAAAAAGCTGCTACCACAATAGACTTTGGTCTAATATGGCGACGTGAAAAAGTAAATAATGTTTTAATGCTTAAATAAGCGTTTTTTAACGACAGAAAAGCGTTGTATATGTGTTCAAGAACAAAATTGAATGATGCGGTGCAACATCGACACAGGACAATAATATGCAGTCAATAGCCATAGTATTACTCGGGATCGTGGGCATGCTCCTCGGGTGGTTCGTTTATTCGAAATTTATTGCCACGAGAATATTTAAATTAGACGACAACTTCACCACGCCAGCTCACGAGCTGCAGGACGGTAAAGACTTTGTACCTACCAATAAAGTCGTGCTCTGGGGGCATCACTTTACTTCAGTAGCGGGGGCGGCGCCAATTGTAGGGCCTGCGATCGCCGTATACTGGGGCTGGGTGCCTGCCGTACTTTGGGTGATTTTCGGTACCATATTGTTTGCTGGTGTGCACGACATGGGCGCCTTGTGGGCCAGTGCACGTCACAAAGGTAAATCTATGGGGGCATTGTCTGAAAGCGTAATAGGCAAGCGTTCTCGTTCATTGTTTATGATTGTTATCTTTCTAGTACTGTTAATGGTTAATGCCGTTTTTGGTGTGGTGATAGCAAACTCCTTTGTCTCTCAGCCAAATGCGGTATTCCCTGCTTGGACAGCCATTGCCGTTGCATTGGTTATTGGACAGTTATTAAAACGTAACTTTGGTTTAATCCCTCTTTGTCTTGTTGGTATTGTTGTGCTTTATGCTTCGGTTTATGCAGGTAGCTACATTCCTATTAGTTTGCCTGAAACCATGTTTGGTTTAGCTGACAAAGCGAACTGGATTATTATCTTATTTATTTACGCTGCTATTGCTTCGTTGTTGCCGGTGTGGATGTTACTTCAGCCCCGCGATTTTATTAACGGTATGCAGTTATTGGTTGGCCTATTCCTACTGTATGGTGCGGTCTTCTTTGCTATGCCAGATATTACCGCGCCAGCCTTCAATACACAGACGGCCATGGACTCTCCTAGCTTAATTCCATTGTTGTTCGTGACTATTGCTTGCGGTGCAGTGTCTGGTTTCCACGGTATTGTGGCCTCAGGCACCAGCTCTAAACAGTTAGATAAGGAAACTGATGTACGCTTTGTGGGTTATTTAGGGGCGATTGGTGAAGGTTCCTTAGCGCTGATTACTATTGTTGCGGTTAGTGGTGTGGCGTTTGCGGCCTCTCCAGAAGAGTGGCATGAAGTCTACAGTCACTTAGGTGCAGGTAGCGTGGGTGCGTTTATTAGCGGCGGAGCGGCGCTTATTCACCAAGGGTGGGGGCTACCCGAAGCTTTCTCATCGACGATATTAGCGGTAATGGTAGTGCTGTTCGCAGGCACAACCATGGACTCCGGTGTTCGTCTTCAGCGGTACATTATTCAAGAGTGGGGCGATATTTATAAATTGTCAGCACTTAAAAATGGGGTAGTTGCGACCTTCTTAGCGGTTGCTTGTTGCTTACTACTAGCCTTTGGTGCAGGTGGTTCTTCAGGCGGTGGCGGTATGATCATTTGGCCGTTGTTTGGTTCTACCAACCAAATACTGGCGAGTCTTACCTTGTTAGTTATTTCCGTCATGCTAATCAAGATGGGACGACCAGCCCGTTACACATTAATACCCATGGTATTCGTTTTGGTAATGGCTTTCTTTGCTGGGCTAATAAAGCTTAAAGAGTACTATCTTGCTGAAAACTACTTATTAGTTTTCTTAGATGCTGTGGTGCTGGTGGTGTCTGTGTTAGTGATGCTTGAAGCTTGGTCTGTTGTGGCTAAACTTCGCAGCGGACATCAAGACGAAGTGGGCGAGAAGGAATAGCCACAGCACTAAAGATAGCGAGCCGCTATCTTTAGTTGGGTGAGCGCTAGTTTTATACAAAGCCGACGCAGAGAGTTATTCTAGGCGTCGGCTTTTTTGTAGGCAATCGGGTTATTCGATGAGGTGGATTACTTCTAGTTCATTCACGGTAGGAGCGTAAATTTGCTATTATACGTTTTCACCGAATTTGGTAGGTTTGCTGTACATTAAACAATCTTAGTAAGTTGGCGCAGTAAATCAGTAAGTAAAAAATAAAGTATTCAACGCGGTTCGTTTGGAGTGGTATGACTGACCTAATGCTCTTAGTGCAAAATTTTATCAGCCTATTTATGGAGTCTGCTCCGTGGCTGTTACTGGGCCTGCTGGTGGCGGGTATCATGCACGAGCTGGTGCCGGTTAGCTTTTTAGAGCGCCATATGGGAAGCAGCTCAATAGCCTCTATCACAAAGGCGGCGGTAATAGGCGCTCCATTGCCTTTATGTTCTTGCGGGGTTATTCCAGCGGCCATAGGGCTGCGTAGAAGCGGTGCATCTAAACCATCGACGATTTCATTTTTAGTTTCTACTCCTGAAACAGGCGTAGACAGTGTCTCTGTTTCCTACGCATTATTGGGCCCTCTGTACGCCATTGTAAGACCAATCGCCGCTATCGTTAGCGCAATTTATGCCGGTCTAATGGTGAGATGGTTTGATGGTGACAAGCCTCACAAAGCAGAACACGAGCACGCTAATAACCATTCACATGCTAATGCTCATAAGCACTCTGACAATCACTCTGACAAAGCATCTTGCTGTTCAAGTGAGGCCTCTGCAGCTTCAAAGCAAGTGGAAGCTACCTCGCTGAATCAAGAGCAAACCAGTTGTTGCGCCAGCAAGCAGCCAACCACAAGTTGTTGCGACGACACGCCAGCTACTTCGGCGGAGCTGGCAAAACAAAGTAACAAATTGACCCAAGTGTTTCGTTATGCCTCAGGTAAGTTGCTGGAAGATATTGTGGTATGGCTACTTATTGGTCTAGCCTTAGCCGCAGCCATCAAAACTTGGGTACCAACAGACTTTCTCACTCAATGGGGTGATGGGGTTATCGCTATGTTGGTCATGGCCATCATTGGCATTCCTATGTATATTTGCGCCACGGCATCTACGCCGCTTGCAGTGGGTTTTTTAGCTGCTGGGTTATCACCTGGCGCGGTGCTGGTATTTCTCATGGCAGGGCCGGCTACTAATGTCTCTACCATGGGCATGATCAAACAAGAAATGGGTTTTAGAACCCTGTGTTTGTATTTGTTTAGTGTAATTACGGCCAGTATTGGGTTTGGCTATTTGCTTAATTACGCGGTGTCAGCATTATCATTAGAAGGCTTAATTCATATGGAAAGCCAACTACACAGTCATGGTGCTAACATTCAAGCGCTCTATGCAGCGTGCGCTATTCTTCTTGCTGCACTAATGGCTCGATTGGGCGTTAAAAAAGTCAATGCTAGGTTGGCACAGCGTGAAGAAAACCACCAAGACTGTTGTGGTTAACACAAAGGTAAAAATTAATAGGAATACAGTATATGTATTCCTATTTTTATGAGTAAATTACGCGGTATTCGTATTTAATTCATCTGCGCTCTTGTAAGTCCGGTTAAGGCTTGCATAATGGTCGTTTGCTTCATACTCCGATTATCGGAAAGGACTCATGTTTTTACTCATCGTTTATGTATTGATTGCCTTGGGCTTCTCTTTTTTATGCTCAATTGCTGAGGCAGTCATATTAAGTGTGTCCTCAGCCTACATTTCTGTTTTAGAAAAAGAGAACCGGCCTAGCGGTATCTTGTTAAGAAAGCAGACCGATAATATCAACACGCCGCTATCGGCAATTTTAACATTAAATACTATTGCTCACACAATGGGAGCTGCAGGTGCGGGTGCGCAGGCTGCTAGTGTATTTGGCGAAGCATACTTGGGCGTGATTTCAGCGGTATTAACGCTTCTTATCTTGGTTTTTTCTGAAATTATTCCTAAAACCGTAGGTGCAACCTATTGGCGTGGATTGGCGCCAGTGACAGCCTATTTCCTTAAGTATCTGATTACTATTCTTAAACCCTTTGTGGTGATGTCTGAATTACTCACGCGAGGGTTTAAAGATGACAGCCCACTTCGTGGTTTAAGTCGCGGTGAGCTGCACGCCATGGCCGAACTATCAGGGCAAGAAGGGCAGCTAGCTAACCACGAAGCAGTATTCTTACAAAGCTTGCTGAGCTTGCACGAATTGAAGGTAAAAGATGCCATAACCCACCGAACGGTGTTGTTTTCAGTGGCAGAATCGATGACCGTAGAAGTGTTTTTCCATAAGCACGCGCATATTGAGTATTCCCGAATTCCTGTTTATGAAGACAAAGACTCTGAAAACATCACCGGTTATGTCATGCGTTCAGATTTATTGGTAGCACAAGCTCGTGGGAATACCGATAAACCGCTATCTGAGTATGCAAAAAATATGGTGACCATACTAGGCTCTATGCCACTGTCGATAACCTTCGATCATTTTATCGATAAACATGTTCATATGCTTTTAGTGGTAGATGAGTATGGCGGATTGGAAGGGGTAATTACCCTTGAAGATTTGCTGGAGCGCTTGCTAGGCGTAGATATTATTGATGAGAAAGACACAACGGTAAGTATGCGTAGGTTGGCAAAAATGATGACGCGCCGCAAAGAGAGAATGATGGTCAAAAATGTACCTGATGTGTCACTCGATAAGTCTAAATCTAATGGTAAAGCTGATTAGTTTTGTTCAGTCGATTCGATAGGTAATCGCTAGCTGAAATAAGTTTTCGTGAAAATTTTCACTAGATACCGATGACGCATTTAAAAATCGTAGATTTTCTTGGCGGCCTCGATTCACTTGCCATTCTGCAGATAATGCTATTTGCGAGCTCATTGCATAGGTGTAATTAACGGTAATGGCTTCCCCTCTGCTGTTATTCGGATCGTCTGTGGTGTTGTCGTTATCTATCACTTGATACCAGTCTAAACGGGTCGAGAATTGATGTGCTTCATGAGTATACGATGCAGCAATATAGGCCGCGTAAAAGTCGTTATTTACAATATTTTCCCCCATCAATGTATCACCTATCAGCGCTTGCCCGAACAGGGTTACATTGCGGTTACGCATATGGCGAAGGGTTAACGCGTGAAATCGCGTGCGCCATGCGTATATTCTGTCAGGGTCGAAAATGAGTGGGTTGGCACGGTTGTCGTAATAATAGTAACGTAGCTCTGAACGGCGCTTATGAGCTAAATGAAGCCCCCCGTAATAACCTGTTTTCGTATCAATTTCACGAAAGGGCTCGGAATATGCTGGGGCGCCTATTCCTTCTTCAGAAACCACGCCAGGAATGGGAGTGAATTTCACTCTATCATCATTCAGCGATTGCCTGTCATGTAGTGCAAAACCACGCCAAGATAGCAAGGTGCCAGTGGTGTCGTTCCCCTTAAATAAACTTCCTACCACTTTCCATGACCAGTCACGTCTAACTTGCCTACCGTTTTGTCTTAAGCTTGCCTCTACACCAAAGGTTCGAAGCTCTTCCCCAATCCAACTGTTAATGGCTGAGTTAGATAAAAAGTGAGGTGACAGCCAGCCCATGTCGGTGTTTTCGGCAGAAATTGCTGGGTAAAAAAAGCCAAGTTTAATTTCTGGTTTAATGGTGGATGCAGTAAGGGGGCGGTATTGAGTATAGAGTTGGCTGACCCCGAGCTTTTGTTCTCCATCACTATACCCGTTGGCGACAACATGAAACTGCCAATCATCGCTGAGTACTTTATCGTACGCTAGTACCGCTTGAGATAAGGCAACTGCATTATTTTCAAAGCGCTGGTGGGAAACGCCATTCGTTTGAAATGTGTCAGCGTTATCTGCAGAAATAACACTACCTCTAAGCAACAACCTTGTATCTGAAAAAGCGTGAAAACTGATGCAGCAAAAAGAGACAATGAAAATACAACGGCTCAGCATTAATAATCACCAAAACCGTCATCAAAATCATCATCGCTTGCTATCACTTTCGATAAGGTTAGCGTGAAGTTTTTATCGCGGGTTAATTCAACTTCAGTTTCTATAAAAGGTTGTTCGTTTGGCGCGTTCGGATGCCAAAACTCAACACTATATTTACCCGCGGGTAGTGAGATGCCAGCATTACCGTCATCTGCGGTTTTTACAAAATAAGGGCTATCGGCAATAACGATGTAACCTAGCATCCAATCGTGAATATTACAGCCAATATCCACAATGCCAGCTTGCTCAAAGAACAGTGGCTCTGCAGTAAATTCTTTATAGAGCTTTAGCTCAAACTGCTTGGTGGGTGAAAATGAATAAACATGATGGAACACGTTATCTGCATTAGGGAAGGTGACTTCTGTGTTCTTTTGTACCACCAGTACATGGGGCGCAAACTGCTTATTGATTTGATTCATAATCGCAGTTTTAGGTGTTGATTCTGCTTCTGAATTTTTGGATTCTGTGCTTGATAAATCAAACAAGGGAGTGAAGATAACCACGCCGTCTTTAACCGGAGATTGTTCGGCATCTAGTAACGTGATGGAGGCGGTAACAGTATCAGCACGGGCATTAATTGGAGCCAGCATTGCAACGAAACCTAGAGAGGCTAGAACGACTAGCACAGCAAGCTTATTGGCGTTTTGCGTTACGCGGTTAAACCAGCAAATGCTAGGTATAAAAAAGTATGATCCACACATCAGTTTGTTCATCTAACAGAAACCTTATTCTTTCTCTAAAAGCTTTTTTTTCAGTTATATAGAGACCGTTGGTAATGCAGGTATATTTCACTTTTTATTAAAGCGTTTATACAAAAGCATTGAATCAAGACCTTCCTTTAAACTGCCGAGCTCAAAAAGGCGATGTCAGACTAACCCTCAATCGTCACCCACAACAAAATTACGAAAGCGACTAACAAGATATAGTGGGTAAAAGCAACACAGCCAAAACATACCTACCAGAATAACCTTGCGTGACAGGTAAGGTTTTGTCCAGTTTAAACGATGGAGAATTTTCTAATAAGGTTGTGGTATACGTGATGAAGTTTATCTAACTCGTCCCGGTCGGCTTTGCCGCCTTGTGCCAAAGACTGAATACTTTGGTCTAGCTCATACAAGCTTTCACGAATAGCTTGATCGCTAATCATGCTCTGCATCCATGTAATAGCCGCAACTCTTTCGCCGCGAGTTACCGGTGTAACCTTATGTAAACTTGAAGAAGGGTAGAGTACCGCGCTACCTAAGTTACCTTTGACTTTTTGCTCGCCGAAACCAGTCTGAATAACTAGCTCTCCGCCTTCATAATCGCTTGGACTAGACAGAAACACCGTCATCGACATATCACTACGCAAAACATCAGGGGTATTCGGAATACGCATAATGGCGGCATCTACATGATAGCCGTATGTCTGCGATTCACTGTAACGGTTGAAGCAAGGGGGGAAAATACGCTGAGGTAGCGCAGCAGAAACTACTTGTGGATGGTTACCTAGGCTTGCCAACAAGTTGTTGGCAAGCGCTTGAACCGTAGCGTGCTGCGCATCAGCTTGACCATTATTTTTAACCCCTGCTGCCATGCCCATTGCGGTCGCTTTTCCATCGTTAAATGGTACATCGGCTAATGCAGCCCGATATTGCTTCACTTGGTCGGCGTCTAGTAGGTTATCAATAATGATCATTTTTTAGCGTTTCTCTTAAAACTAACTTAGAACTCGTAGTTTACCGTACCGGTCACATTACGGCCGTCACCGATGTACATGAAGGCACCAGAGCGATAAGCTGCAGTCCAGTATTCTTCATCAAACAAGTTACCGATGTTAACACGGAACGTTAGTTTTTCAGATGCATAGTAGTTAGCAAACAAGTTGAATACTTGATAATCAGGAACAACTATTGAGTATTCGCCAGTATCAGCATCGTAACCCGCTGCTGTGTCAGGCTGACCACCAAACATTTCAGACTTATACGTGTAGTCACCACCGAAAGCGAACTTCTCATTTGGTTGATAACGCAGTTGTAGGTAGAAGCTTTCGTCTGCAAAGTTACTTAACGCAAGGCCAATGTTAGATTCGGTGAAAGAGTCTAGTACTTCTGAGTCCATGAAGGCGGCAGATGCTTGAACACTGAACTTCTCAGTAATATCACCGCTAACACCAAATTCAACACCTTCAACACGGTTTTCACCCGTGTTCAATGTACCAATAGTTGAGTAGTCATCTTCACCGATACTTTCATGAACATCGCTTTTCGTAATACGGAAAATTGACGCATTTGCCATCAAATTCTCATCAAATAGCATCCATTTTGTACCAATTTCGATGTTTTCAACATGCTCTGGATCGGCTTGTGCAGCTTGTTCAGGTGTGCCACATAGGCCACCGTAACCACAGTTTGCACCAAGGTCAGACTCGCCGCCATTGATGTTCGTAGCTGTGCTGTAAGACGCGTATACATTACCGTGTTCAGTAATGTCATATACTAAACCTAAATGACCGTTAAACAACTCATCAGAGAACTCATAAAGGTCGTTACTTGTTTGGTTGCTGTAATCGTAGCTGTCCATACGTAGGCCGAAGAACACGTCTAACTTATCAGTTAACGCAAAGGTATCCATGGCGTAAATTGCATAGGTTTCAATATCGAAAAGGGCATCTTCATCACCACGTTCAATGGTTCTGTCCATCAGTGAACCGATGTTATCGATAAGGTTTCCATCACCATCAACAATACAGTAGCTTTGTGATACGCCACGACGACCACCAATTGCACAGTTGGTATTTAGGTTTTCAATATTGAAAACACCGTTATCAACCGACTCATCGCTGTACTCAAAACCAAATACTAAACGGTGATCTAAGCCTGCAAATGAAGTGTCCCAGAAAAGGTTAAATTGAGTCGTGAAGTAATCTACTTCTTGCCAGCCTTGGTGCGTGCTAAGTCGAAGCGTATCTGCACCTGGTGCTGTTTCATCAGAATCATCACGGGTTGTCGCACTCATACCGGTTGTTACGTATTCGTTTTCAGTGTTACCTGCACGAGTCGCGTTGTAGAAACGAACATTGTCGCTAATTTCGTATTCGGTACGGAAGGTAAAGGTAGTGACTTCTGAGTTTTGGAAGTCATCATCTTGTGCATAAACAGGAATATCTTCTAACGGATAACCCGCATCACGGTCGTAGTAGCTACCTAAATCAGGCTTATCTTCTGCATTAAGGTAATAAACATCACCAATGAAAGACAGTCTGTCGTTTGGGTTTAGTACGTAAGAAAGTTGAACACCATCACGGCCACGTTCAATGCCTTCACGACCCGGCTTGTCTTCTTGAGACGTTAGTGCGTTAACACGAATTGCACTGTTTTCCGTTAGCGTTTTATTCAAATCTACAGTTAAGCGGGTGTGCTCGTCGGTACCAATGGCAGCATCAACACGACCAAAGTTATAGCTAGTAGAGGCTTTTTTCGTAATGCTGTTTACCGCACCACCTGAAGAACCACGGCCTGCAAATGTTGAACTAGGGCCTTTAGTAATTTCAACGCGCTCAGTGGCAAAACTTTCACGGGTAGTCATACCTGGGTCACGCAAACCATCAACAAACACGTCGCTGCGTGCTTCGTGGCCACGTATTACATAGCGGTCACCAAAAGCATTACCATTCTCACCTGTACCAAGAGTTACACCGGCTTGAGCAGCAAGAATATCTTTAAGGTCAGTTTTACCACTTTCTTGAATTTGGTCTTGTGTAAGAACACTAATGGTTTGTGGTGTATCAACAAGGTCAGCTAAACGACGAGGATCGCCAGATTTGTCATAGCGATAGATAGACTGTTGAACACCGTGGATACGGATCAGTTCAATTTCGTCTTGTTGCGCTTTACATTCAGCTTCTGTTTTATCCTTGCAGATTTCAGTTTCTTGGGTTTGTGCAAGTGCGCCGCCGTGTCCGAAAGCTAATGCCGCAGCAATAGTTTGTGCGCCTATTGTTAACGTTTTATTTTTCATAGTGTGTGTTTTTCCTGTGTGTGTAAGCGACGAAGTGTATTGAAACAGCAAATGAATGTAAATACTAATGAGAATAATTCTCATGCACGAATTTTGTAGGGATTTTTTAGGAAAACTTAAAGGTCTGCGTTAGAGGGGTATCAATGCAAGGAGAAGGCGGTTTGTAAGCCACCTCAAAAAACTTAGCACATCAGATTTTTGGCAGGTTAACGGAAACAATCACTCCGGATTTGTCATCTCGATTGGCCAAGGTGAGCGTACCTTGATGAAAGGCGACAATGATGTCAGCGATATAAAGTCCCAAACCTAGATGAGGTGAGCCTGCTGATTGCGCCGTCTCAGACTCAGGGCGAACTGATACCATCGATTGTACGAGTTGTTGTTTCATTCCTTCGGGCAATAGGGGGCCGGGGTTGCTTACGGTGAGAATGATTCTTTTATCTTTGGCATAAACGGCTACATCTATGATGTTGTCGGGTTGACTAAAATCTACTGCGTTAGAAATGATTTTATCGAACATTTGCGCAATAAGATCGGGGGCGCCCTTTAGCATCGCTACGTCTGGTGAATAAGATAGTGCAAACTGTCTGTCGGTATAAGCATGCTGATACCCACCCACACAGCCTTTAATCACGTCAATCATGTTGAAGGTGGTCACATCTTCCTGCGCAATGGCTTGCTCTAAGCGGGTGGCTTCACTCATGGCATTTAAAATGGAACTTAGACGGCTGATACCAGACTGGGCACGTTGAACGAAAACTTCTTGCTGAGCACTGTTTTGCGCCACCGTGTTTGCTTGCTCTTCTAGACTAGCGCTGGTATGGGCTTGAGCACTCACTTGAGACAAGGCGTCAAGTGATGACTTTACCACGGCGATAGGGGTTCTAAGTTCATGAGAAAGCCGAGAAGCCATGTTTTCTAAATAGGAGTTGTATTGCTGCAATCGCAATAAAACATCGGAAAACGCCCGCGACAAATCGCCAATTTCATCACCCTCTTTGGCAACAGGTAATTTACCGACAATCTTCCCATTGGCATCAATAATGGCTTCGGTGTTATCTCGAAGTCGCCTGATACGGTTGGATATTCTGCTGGCGAAAAGCAATAAGCCTAGGGTACCTAGTATCATTACCGCCAAAATAACATGAAAAAGCTGCTCTAAAGCGCGGTTTCTTAATGTGCGTATACCGTTAGTGGTTTGCTCTACAACCACTGCACCCATTACCGCACCCTCAATAAAAATAGGGTAAGCGGCAGACACAACCACGGCTTTGTTATCTGGCGTTAAGCGCCATAATGAATCTGGTTGACCGTTAAGGGCTAAACCAATGTCTCGGCCCGCCAATGCATAGGCATCCTCTAGTTCATCTACAAAATCAGCGGGTGGCTTAGTGAGAATATGGTAATACAAGGGCAGTAACCAATGGGTTTCTACCCAGCGCCATATCAGGTTTTCGCTTGCTTCTCGCTTGGCAGTATTTAGCCCTGAAGCCGTTTGTATATCACCTGCTCGCGCCAATACCCGCTTATGATTGTCTATTACCCATACGCGGGAGTCGGCATATTTTAGTCCTGCTAATATGCGCTCAATTTCTGGTGACGGTGTTACTACCGTGCCTAGTTCATCAATGTTATTCGTGTTGGCGGTACCAATAGCATAGCGCTTCTGCCTTGTTACCGGGTCGTCTACGTCAACAATGGCAAAGGCGAGTGCACCCGAGGTCATGGAGAGGGGAAAGCGAAGTTCAATGTTGTAGCCAGCAGCGGTTTCTTGCCAGCGCCCTTGAATACTTAACGCATTTTCCACCGCACGATTAGTCGCGCCAGACTCTGCTAATTTAAACGCATTTACCCAGCCACTCTCATAGGGGGCAACCACATATCGTGCTAAATCACCTGCTGGGGTTTGCATACCAATGAGTAAATGGTCGCCTCGTTCAACACTTAAACTATTTTCCTGTCGCCACAACAAGGTATCGTCGGTAACGTTGAACATGGCATACAGGAACTGATCATATCGGCCCACCATATGTTCGAATGAAAGGCTTGTTTGTTTGCCCTCGCTAGCGGCGTCCTTATTTTCGCTAGCGGCGCTTTTGGTTCCGTCGTTAGTTTGCACGCTAGTAAAGCGTTCAACAATTTCGTTAGCGCCATAGTGGGTAAGCAAGTCGTCAACTTGTTGCCAATCATTTAGTTCACCATCAAGTTGAATAGGATAGGGAATAGGTGGCGCGTATAAATCAGTGCCTGGACGAACGTCTTTTAAATAAGCCGATTCGCTGTCGAATAACGCAGGACGCTCATGTAAGGCGGTTGCAACAGCCCGTGCTGTACCTATCATGGTTTGCTCTTGACCGGTGCGAAGGTATTGCTCTAGCTCCCATACGTAATTATAGCCAAGGTAAGGAATGGCAAAAAAGAACAGTGACAACACGAGTAACTGTAAGCGTATGGAGAACCTTAATCGCATGTTAGCAATACCTTACAACTGCCATCGATACCCCATACCGTAAACGGTATCTATGTGGTCGAATTGGGGGTCTAACTGAATGAATTTTTTGCGCATTCGTTTTATATGAGAAGTAATGGTGGTGTCGTCTACCACCATGCGAGACTCATCCATTAACTGTTGTCTGCTTTTTACGTGGCCTGGGTGTTTAATCAATGCGTGCAACATCCAAAACTCGGTTACGGTTAAGGCGACGGGCTCAGTGCCCCAACTTACCGTCATGCGTGAGGCATCTACTTTTAATTCACCTATACGAAGCTCGTCTTTTTGTTCAACAGGGGCTGACATTAAATCGCTTCGTCTGAAAAGCGCGGCGATACGGGCTAGTAAGTGTGCCATGCTGATATCTTTAGTTAAGTAGTCGTCAGCACCCATGCGAAGCCCACTAATGGTATCTACATCATTATCTCTGGCGGTAAAGAAGATTATAGGCAAGGTGGGCGACAAACCTCGCAATTGCTGGCATAACAAGAAGCCACCCTCCATTTCTTCTTTTAAACCAATATCAATAATAGCTAAATCTGGCAGTGCCTCGTTAAACGCCTGAGTTGCCGAGGGGCGATCTTCAAATGCATTAACTTTGTACCCTTGTGATCTCAAGGCAACAAGGTAGTTTTCTCTTATAGCAGCATCATCTTCTACTAGTGCAATGGTTTTAGGCATGAATTCTTCTCTCAATCATTCTTGTCTCTACTATACCTTGGCAAAAGCGCCCGTGCCTGAGTTCGGCGCAAATTCCATAAAGTCGCCCGCTTTTCGCCATATTTGCCATTAAACAAAATAGCTTTTCCATTATTGTGCCCTGATATTGCCTTGTCTGCTTGGTTAACTATATCTGTGCTTGGGAAGACAGATTGACTCAAGTATGACTCACTTTGGTACGCCAACCCCTTGCACTGTGCCTAGCCCCCAATTAGGTGCAGTGCTTTTTTATACATCTATCTCTAGTTAAGCCACTTTTATCTCGGTCAGCACGCTCTCGTTCTGGTCACGCTCCTCTTGCGCTAATTAGTCTGTTGTCAGCTAACTATCAGGCACAAAACGCGCTGTGCCCGCAGTATATAAAAAGCCCTATGTTAAGACTTCGATAAACAAATCGATAAGAACAGCAAAATAATCGGCAAGTACAGGGGAGTGGCAGACCGAAAGGACAATAAATGTGACATAATTACCCCCTTTTTTATGACGTCTTTAAATTGGTGATAGCATTGGCGGAATAGGCATTAAATACCTCTGTCGCGGCAAAGGTTGAATTAATCGCATTTACCAGCACTGTGCTTTAAACATTCTGGCGGTGGGTATGCCGTCACGTTATCACTGTTGTCGGTGTATCATGACTAACTGGTAATCACCTCAACCGAATTTAAAGCACACTTGATTTACATAGCTCTCGATCTATAGAGCTTTTCGATTAACAGGGACTTCATTTATGGAGGCCTTAAATGACGAGCAACTTACGAGCAACTTACGGGCAGCACATGAAAGCGTTGGATATATCAGGCTTAACCAAAACCTATAAAGGTGGCGTACAGGCGCTTAAAGGCGTCGATCTCACTGTCGACAAAGGGGATTTTTTCGCCCTACTTGGACCCAATGGTGCGGGTAAATCTACCACCATCGGTATTATTAGCTCTTTGGTTAATCAAACCGATGGAAAGGTATCGATTTTTGGTTACGACCTTCATACCCAAAAAGAGCAAGCCAAAGCGTGTATTGGCCTAGTGCCACAGGAATTCAACTTCAATCAGTTTGAAACCGTGATGCAAATAGTGCTCAACCAAGCGGGTTATTACGGGGTTCCCAGAAGCATAGCGAAAGAGCGCGCACAGAAGTATTTAGCCCAGCTCGATTTATGGGAAAAACGTGATGCCAGAGCCCGAGAGTTATCAGGCGGAATGAAACGCAGGCTAATGATTGCCCGTGCTCTTATGCACGAGCCTCGTTTATTAATACTTGATGAGCCTACCGCTGGCGTAGATATAGAAATCCGCCGTTCAATGTGGGGCTTCTTAGAAGAGATTAACCGCCAAGGTATTACCATTATCTTAACGACGCATTATCTGGAAGAAGCAGAAATGCTGTGCCGCAATATTGCCATTATCAACAAAGGCACCATTGTGGAAAACACCAGTATGAAGGCCTTGTTGTCGAAATTAAATACAGAAACGTTTGTGTTGGATATCAATCTTGGTCAGCAAAAGCCGCTTCTTACAGGTTACGAAAGTCGTTTACTTGACGACCATACCTTGGAAGTTGATGTAGAAAAGGCAGAAGGGTTAAACCCTGTTTTTGCTCAATTAACCGAGCAAGGTATTCAAGTTCTGAGTATGCGTAATAAATCAAACCGATTAGAAGAGCTGTTTGTACGTTTGGTTGAAACGGCAAAGGCAGAGGGTTAAACATGAATTCACAGGCAAACACACAGTCTGACGAAAAGATTGGCTGGTTCAAACAAAACTATGTGGCACTAACCACCATTTGGATAAAAGAGTGCACTCGCTTTTTACGCATTTGGATCCAAACCTTAGTGCCACCCGCTATTACCATGAGCTTGTATTTCGTTATTTTCGGTAGCCTTATCGGTAACCGAATAGGCGAAATGGGCGGCTTTTCTTACATGGAGTTTATTGTTCCAGGTTTGATCATGATGTCGGTTATCACCAACTCATACGCAAATGTTTCGTCGTCTTTTTTCAGTGCGAAATTTCAGCGAAATATTGAAGAGTTACTGGTTTCTCCTGTGCCCACGTCGGTGATCATTCTAGGCTTTGTAGGGGGCGGTGTAGCAAGGGCAGTGCTAATTGGTATTATTGTTACCTTGGTATCGCTGTTCTTCGTTGATGTGCAAATACACCACATTGGTATCATTATTCTTACGGTGCTACTTACCTCATCACTGTTTTCAACGGCAGGGTTAATCAACGCCATTTTTGCTAAAACGTTCGATGATATTAGTGTGGTACCCACCTTCGTACTAACACCGTTAACCTACCTTGGCGGCGTATTCTATTCTCTCAGCTTACTACCAGAGTTTTGGCAGTGGGTCAGTAAGGCCAACCCTGTTGTGTATATGGTGAATGGTTTCCGCTACGGGTTCTTAGGTGTTTCAGATGTTGACGTTACTTTATCGTTAGTATTATTGGTGGGCTTCAATGTTGTGCTGTTTGCTGTTGCTTATTACCTGCTTAAAACGGGCAAAGGAATACGTAGTTAATGGCAAGTGGAAATTCTAGAAGCATCACTACGAATCAAGAAGGTGTGCACGAAAAACTCGATGACTTGGTAAAGCGGTATAAGTCATCAGAAAACCAGCGCCCTATTGGCGAGCATACGCAACTCGCCTTCGATGAAGCAACCGAATGGCTTGATGGGTTTACCGGCGATATTATTTTGGACTCTTGCTGCGGCGTGGGTGAAAGCACATCAAATATTGCTAAGGCGAACCCTGAGTGCCGTGTTATTGGTTTAGACAAATCGGCGCAGCGGGTGGATAAGCATCAGCATTATTCCGCTGGGCAAGATAACTATCGGGTTATCCGCGCCGATGTGAATGACTTTTGGCGATTGGTTCACAGGGCCAATTGGAAGGTGAGCCAGCATTGCTTGTTCTATCCGAACCCGTATCCGAAGAAAACCCAGGTGCAAAAACGCTGGCACGGTAGTGCAGCAATGACAGACTTAATGGCCATTACCCCCAATATTGAAGTGCGTAGTAATTGGTTGGTTTATTTAATGGAATTTGCTAAAGCTGCTTCTCAATACGGTTTGGTATCTGATTTGACTGAAATTACGTCTGATGACGCCATGACCCCTTTTGAACGCAAATATCGCGCTAGCGGGCAACACTGCTGGTCGCTCAAGTGCAATTCAGAAGAGGCCGAAGGCGGCACGTAGAATAAGGGCGAGCACAGCTACCGACGCCTAGTGATGGGGGGTAGTCGGTTGTGGAGGGCTAAAGACATAGCCTTGTGCATACTGAATGGGCAGTTTGTTCACGCTTTCAAGCAGTAAATCTGTTTCAATATGTTCTGCTACCACACTAATCGCTCGCGCTTTGCAAAGTGCGAGCAAATTGTCGACGTAATCTTGCACTGCGTCATCTTGTTCATAGTGGCTTATCAAACCACCGGCTAATTTGATGCCCTTAATCTGCATATTCAATATTGCATTAATATTGCCTGGGTTTTCACCCACGTTATCTAAGAAAACCCCAAGCCCTGCTTCTGCGCATCTCTCAACAAACGCTTGCATTAGTTCTGGGTGGGTTAATGCACTGGCGGCACTTATCTCAATGCTGACTCTTTTTGGGTTTGGGTAGTCTATTAAATGGGAAAGAAGCGTGGTGGTCAGGTTTTCGTTGAGTAAATCTCGCGCACTAATATTAATGCTCCACGGCACTTGTACATGGCGAAAGTAACGGGCACTTTGGGAGAACATCGCTTCGGTAAGTGCTTTAACGTGTTGTTCCCGTTCAATCAGGTAGAGAAACTCGCTAGGCAAAAAGGTTTTGTCTTCGGCAGTTATTAAACGAGCCAGGCACTCGTAACGCCACACACGGTTCGACCTTAAATCCATTATGGGTTGAAAGTAGGGAACGATATTATTGATAGAAACGGTTTCACTTACGGCTCTTATTGGCACATTGCAGCCTTTATTTTTATTCTTATGTATAAGCAAAATATAGCACTACCCATCATCATTTGAGAAGTTTAGCCGACTTCACAGTATTGATAGCGAATTATCACTACAGGATATCTTGTGTTGATACACGGTCAAATCATCGGGATACGCTTGGCGTAGTGGGCAATCTGAGGTAAAGTTCGTGACCCTGAAAGTATTATGATCGCTTTCAGCGTAGGCAACGAAGTTGGGTTGTGTTTTCTTGAAAAAGAGTCATTTTAAAGTGAGGTCGGTTGAGTGGGTGAAGCGCAAGTTAGTCTAGAGCACTTGTTTAGGGTCTTTACCAAGCCTGAACACAAAGACTCAAAGATGGCTCAAATTGAACAGCATTTATCTGACAATATCTTAGATTTTTTGTCGCAGCACGTTGTTACCAAAAAAACCTCGCTAGAAGAAATTGAGAAAGACTTCTCTGATTCTAAAGTACCTGAATCACCAGAGTTTGTGTCAACCCATGCTGAAAGCTTGCTAGATAAACTAGTTGCCCATTCGGTAAATACCTATTCGCCTACGTTTATCGGTCATATGACCTCTGCACTACCCTATTTTCATTTGCCTCTGTCTAAATTGATGGTGGGGCTTAATCAGAACCTGGTGAAAATTGAAACCTCTAAGGCCTTCACGCCTCTTGAGCGTCAAGTGCTAGGCATGATGCATAACCTTGTGTATGACGAATCGAAAGACTTCTACGATAGTCACTTACACAGTGCAAAGCGTTCTTTAGGTGCCTTCTGTTCCGGTGGTACTATTGCCAATATTACCGCCTTGTGGGTAGCGAGAAATAAAATTTTGGGCCCGCAAGAGGGGTTTGCTGGTGTAGCAAAAGCAGGGCTGGCTGCGGCTTATCGCTTCTACGATATCAATCATCTTGGTGTGATGTGTAGCAAACGTGGGCATTACTCCTTATCAAAAGCGGTTGATGCCTTAGGCTTAGGCCGCGATCAATTATTATCATTACCTGCTCCGAATCAAACCCTTGACCCTGAAAAAGCGCTGGCCGCTGGTAAACGCTATCAGGAAGAAGGCAACAAATTACTGGCTATTGTTGGCGTTGGTGGTACTACTGAAACTGGGCATGTCGATCCGCTTCATGAATTGGCTGACGTAGCTAAAGAGCTAGGTTGCTGGTTCCATGTGGATGCTGCATGGGGCGGGGCAACTTTGTTCTCATCGCAATATAAACATCGCTTAAAAGGTATTGAGCGTGCCGACTCGGTCACAATTGATGCCCATAAACAAATGTATGTGCCAATGGGCGCAGGTATGGCGTTATTTAAAAACCCTGAAGATGCCAATGCAGTGCGCCATCACGCACAATACATATTACGTGCGGGCTCTAAAGATTTAGGGGCGACTACCCTTGAAGGCTCGCGTAACGGTATGGCCATGATGGTGTATTCTGCCATGCATATATTTGGGCGTAGGGGCTATGAGCTGTTAATCGACAGAAGCATCGAAAAAGCGGGCACTTTTGCCGATATGATTGCAAATCACCCAGACTTTGAACTGACCACTTCGCCTACACTATCATTGCTGACTTACCGCGTTTGCCCAGCTGGCCTGCAAGAAAAGCTTAAACATGCAGATGAAGCCACTAAAGATAAGATTAACGAGAAGCTTGATAGGCTGACTGTAATTGTACAGAAGCAGCAACGGGAGGCTGGGAAGTCTTTTGTCTCTCGTACACGCTTAGAGGCGCCAGAATACCCTACCAACTGTATTACTGTGTTTAGGGTAGTGTTAGCGAATCCTCTTACTAGCACCCAAGACTTGCGTAACATTCTTGATGAGCAGCATAAAATAGCTACCGGAACTAAGCTGTACAAAGAGTTGGTAAAGGTGGTTGGTGAATATGACTGAGTCAATACCATTGGCGTAAATTATACTTGCGATGATGATATCGTCAGAAAATGAAAAACAGAAGATAGAAATCTTTATTTTGAACGCTTTACATTAAGAGCCCCCGCATGAATGCGAGGGCTTTTTTATTGGGTATGCGTTAGAGCTTGTTAGCTATAGCTGACGCTACAATTGTATTTGGAGGTTATCGATAAGACGGGTATTACCCAGAAAAGCGGCCACCAAAATAACCAAGTGCTTATCGGTTTGTTTCGCAGGTTTTAGACTTTCGGCATTAACTATATGCACATAGTCATTATTGAAGCCTGAATCGGTTAGGATATCTGCAAGGTCCGCCGCTAACGCTACATAATTTCGTTCACCCGCCTCTATGCGTGCTTTTAGTGATGTCATTTCGCTATAAATAGTCGCGGCAGTATGACGTTGCTCATCAGTCAAGTAACCGTTACGAGAGCTCAAAGCTAAGCCAGAAACATCACGTTCTGTAGGAATACCATGAATGGTCACGCCCATAGAAAGGTCGCGCACCATGGTGCGAATAACCTGTAATTGCTGAAAGTCTTTTTCACCGAAAAAAGCATCGTGAGGGTGAACCATGTTAAACAGTTTACTCACTACCGTCGCTACACCGCGAAAATGCCCTGGACGACTTGCACCACATAGAATATCCGAAATGTCGGGTACTTCTACTACCGTTTGGTGCTCAACACCGCCGGGATACATATCGCTAACGCTGGGTAAAAATACGGCATCAACACCTGCTTCAATGAGCTTGGCTTTATCTTCTTTGATCGTGCGCGGATATGCATCTAAATCTTCGTTGACACCAAATTGCATAGGGTTAACAAAAATACTTACCACTACACGGGAATTGTTCGCCTTGGCGCGTTTAACGAGTTTTAAGTGCCCATTGTGCAGGTTTCCCATTGTAGGAACAAACCCAACGGTGCTGCCACTGAATTTCCATTCAGTAGTTAGTTTTCGTAATGACGCAATGTCGTCAACAACCTTCATATTTAAACCTCGTTACTCAAAGCTGTGCTCGGGGGACGGGAATGCACCACTTTGTACTTCTGCAATATACTGCTGAACTGCCTTGCGCATATCGCCCGTCTCGGCAAGGTAGTTTTTAGAAAACTTCGGCATGTAGTTGGCGCTAATACCAAACATGTCATGCATCACCAATATCTGCCCATCAGTATCATTTCCGGCACCAATACCAATTACCGGTATGGTTAGCGCTTCGCTGACGGCCTTACCTAGTGAGGACGGTACGCACTCTAGCACTAGTAGTTGAATACCTGCCGCTTCAAGTGCTTTAGCTTCTGCTAGCAATTTTTCTGCTTTGTCTGCTTCACGGCCCTGTATTTTAAATCCACCAAAAACGTGAACCGACTGTGGCGTGAGCCCTAAATGACCACATACAGGCACGCCGCGCAAATTCAAACCCTGAATGGTTTCGCATAACCAGCTTCCACCTTCCATTTTAATCATGCTTGCACCAGCAGCCATTAGCTTGCCTGCGTTCGCATAAGTTTGTTCTGGGGTGGCGTAGGACATAAACGGCATATCAGCTAATACGAAGGCTCGTTCGGTGCCTCGTCTTACGCTACGAGTGTGATATTCGATATCTTCAATGGTAACCGGTAAGGTGTCGCTTTCTCCCTGAAGTACCATGCCTAGCGAATCGCCAATCAGCAGTGCATCAATACCTTGCTCATCAAACATTTTTGCAAAGCTGGCATCGTAAGCTGTTAGTGAGGTAATTTTTTCGCCAGCTTGCTTCTTTTTAAGCAAGCCAGAAACGGTAATTTTCTTCATAGCAACCTTCCAGGGAAAGAATAATGGGGCGAACTATACGGATTTTGAAGCTAAATGGAAGCGCGCAGGCGTTTAAGACCATCAAGCGAGCACTTAGCAACCCAGTGTGAAATAGGTTTTCCGTCGGGCATAACCATAGATTGGGCTATTTCAAACAGAGGAACTAACACAAATTCCCGTTCAGACATGCCAATATGTGGCACGGTAAGTTCAGGCGTAGAAATAGTTTGGCTACCGTAAAGTAATATGTCCAAATCGAGAGTTCTTGCGCCCCAGCGTTGCCCTTTACGTTCTCGGCCAAAGTCGTGCTCAGTACGCTGTAACTCACCGAGTAGTTTATGCGGCTCTAAGGTCGTTTCAATCAGGGATACCGCGTTAATGTAATCCGGTTGGTCTTGCGGACCCATAGGCTTACTAGAATACAACGATGAGCACGTAAGCACCCGAGTTCCTTCAAGCAAACCCAGCGCAATAAAGGCGTCTTCAACGTGTTGAACGGGGTCGCCAAGGTTGCTGCCAATACCAATATAAACGTGCTCTTTATGCATCGGTATTTCTCGATGCTGGGCGGCGTTTACGCTTCCTTGGTTTGGGGCCATCACCCTCTTGGCGACGTAAGTCGTTTAACATTTTCTTTTGCTTGCCAGGTTCGCCGTGCTGAAAATGCGTCCACCACTGGGCAAGTTCCAATAGGGCTCCGCCCTCAACTTGCCCGCGAACGAGTAGAAAATCATAACCGGCACGAAATTTAGGATGAGTTAACAGCTGAAAGGCACGACGGCCAAAACGCTTAGGAAGGCGTTGCTGTAAAATCCAAATGTCGCGAATAACCGTGGAAAAGCGCTTGGGGATCATAATGCGTTGAGTCTGTTTCGCAATCACTTCAGTTGACGCAAGGTTGAATGCATCATGCGCGCTTAACCCAGACTCTGCCTGCATTATTTGTGCGCGCTCTTCTAGCGGATACCAGAGCAATGCAGCATATAAGAATGCAGGTGTAACCCGTTGATCATTATTAATTCTTTCATCGGTATTTTGCAGCACTTTTCGTACAAACTGCATTTCACGACTATTTTCGTCTTCGATAAACGGTGCAAGTTGTGGAAATAACGGTGCAATCAAGCCGTACTCACGAAGCATCATAAAGGTTTTCTCACCTTGACCAGATAAGAACAGCTTTAAGGTTTCTTCGAACAATCGAGCGGCCGGGATATTGTTTAGCAAGCTCGCTAGCTGCTTGATAGGAGCGGCGGTGTCATTGCTTATACGCATTGAAAGCTTGGTTGCGAAACGCACAGCACGAAGCATGCGAACAGGATCTTCACGATAACGAACTTCTGGGTCGCCAATTAAACGTACTTCACGTTTTTCAATCGCTTCTAGACCATTTGCAAAATCTTTTACGGTGAAGTCTGCCACACTGTAGTACATGGCATTGAATGTGAAATCTCGGCGTTCGGCATCTTCTTCAATGCTACCAAAAACATTATCTCTAACCAGTTGCCCGTGGGCATCTCGCTTTGACACTGCTTTGTTCTTCGGTACTTCTTTCGCTTCAGGCTCTTCGGTGTGATGGCCACGGAAGGTTGCTACTTCTATCACTTCACGACCAAAAACAACGTGGGCTAGTCTGAAACGACGGCCAATCAAACGGCAGTTTCTAAACAGCCCTTTAATTTGTTCCGGTGTGGCATTGGTGGCCACATCAAAGTCCTTGGGCTCATGCCCCATCAAAATATCGCGAACACAACCTCCGACCAAATAAGACTCGAAGCCTGCTCCGTTAAGGCGATACATGACCTTCAACGCATTAGGGCTCACGTCTTCGCGAGAGATGCCGTGCTCCCCACGAGTCATAACACGAGGCTCTAGTACATTGTCAGCGGTATGTTCCTTAGTAAAGGCTCGCTTAACAGAATTGAAAACACGATGAATGATGGTGAAGTCTCCGAAGGTTATAAAGGATGGCTATAATAAGTGGATTCGTGCTTGCCCACAATAATTTCGGCTATTTTAGGTACTAATTTCCTATCCCAGCGCGATATTGCCATAGTAAGCAGTTGTGTGGCGTCTTCAAATTCGTTAGCGTGGTAGTCACCTTGGCCTAAAAAAGACAGGCCATTAACGATATTTTCCAGCACATTTTTGTTGTTAATAGGCGCTGCATGGTTTTGTTTACTCAGCTTTCGCCCTGGTGACACTGCAGCAACTGGAATATGCCCATATTTTGGCACATAGCAGCCCAATGAACGATAAATAGCGCGTTGAAGCGGGGTGATATTTAAGAGGTCGCTGCCTCGAATAATGTCTGTTACACCCTGATATTCATCGTCTAACGCTACAACAAAATTGTAGGCGAAAAGGCCATCGCTGCGCTTAATCACTACATCTTCTGGTGCTGTGCTTAACGGTGTTACTCTGCTTGCGCTTATTGAGTCATCGTTGCTATTACTATTGTTACTGCGTTTGACTGTGTGGCGTTCCGCTTCGACTAAACCAGATGATGTTGAATGGGCTACAGAATTCACTACTGATAGTGCCCCTGTTTTATCAACACCGCCCATAATACCGTCATCGAAGGCATCTAATTGGCAATCAAGTTTTAATCGTATTGCTAAGCTACGGGTATCAGATGCTGATTCGGTTTCTGACTGAGCGGTTAGGCCTAGGTCTCGACAATAGTGGTTGTCGTGCCCGCCGTTTGCTTTTATTTGCTTGCGAGTACAGGCACAAAAATAGGCTGATTTGTCTGCTAGTAGGCTATCAAGTTTTGCCTGATACCGTGTATGCTGCTGTTGTTGATATAAAACGCTACCATCCCAGTGAAGGCCATGGCATTCAAGGGTAAGCAAAATGTCGCTGTCGACACCAGGTAAACATCGCGGTGCGTCAATGTCTTCCATTCGAACTAACCATTGCCCATTGTGATGGCGTGCATCTAGGTAGCTAGCGAGCGCGGTAACTAAAGAGCCGAAATGAAGTTGCCCGGACGGCGAAGGCGCGAAGCGGCCGACATATTGAGGTGAGGAGTCGATTTTAGATGGCATTAATAGAAATACTGTTACACACCTCTATAGTAAATACTATGAGGCGTGTAACTTACTACGAAGGTTTATTAACCTTGTAGTTGCTTTTCTTTGATTTCTGCCATGGTCTTACAGTCGATACACAGATCGGCCGTAGGACGAGCCTCTAAGCGACGAATACCGATTTCAATGCCACATTGGTCACAAAAACCAAAGTCATCTTCTTCAATACGCTTAAGAGTCTTCTCAATCTTCTTGATCAATTTACGTTCGCGGTCGCGAGTACGTAATTCAAGGCTGAACTCTTCTTCTTGCGCAGCGCGGTCTACCGGGTCTGGAAAGTTTGCTGCTTCGTCTTTCATGTGCGTAACGGTGCGGTCAACTTCTTCACGAAGTTGGTTGCGCCATGCTTTAAGCAGTAAACGGAAGTGCTCCATTTGCGGCTCGCCCATGTACTCTTCGTCAGCGGTAGCCTGGTACGGCTGCAATCCTGCTAGTGCTAATAGCCCTAGGGATTTTGTTTCTTTTCCTGTTGGCATCTGCCACATCTCCTACACTACGACATCCATCTTGTCCTGAATGAATCGATTAACTAAATCAAAGTCGTTCATTACAAGCAATTGCTCGTGTCTATGTAATTATTATGCTGAGGATATTGATTATAAGTCAGCACTGCTACTAGTTTACGTATTTCACGTACTTCCAGTAAAACAAGGCGCAAATATGAAGGCGAAATGAAAAAAATCAACCTATTTTTCACACGTTTACTGGTAGTGTTTGATTTATAACTATTTTTTGTTCATCAATTGAACAGCTTGCTGCGAGGAACTTGACTCCTGATGTGACCGCGGTGTGTACGGCGTCGGCGTAAACAGGATCAATATCTCGCGCTACTTGTACAGAATGCACGCCCGTATGCTGAACACAAAATAATAAGCAGGTACTTATACCTTGTTGAGAGAGTTCTGCAAGTTCTAAACAATGTTTTGCACCTCTAGCGGTTACTGCATCAGGAAAGAATCCTTGGTTTCCCCGCGCCAGTGTGACAGATTTCACCTCAATATACTCAAGGGTGTCACCTTGACCGCAGGCAAAGTCGAAACGACTATTACCGCCAGGCGGTGTTACTTCAGCTTTCCAATGATTAATATCAGAAAATGCAGACAAGACCTTGTTATTTAGTGCCTCTGCCACCAATTTATTAGCATTGTGAGTGTTAATGCCAATGAAATCGCCGTCAAAGGTTTGGGCAAGCTCCCAGGTATATTTTAACTTTCGCTTAGGATTGTCAGATTCGCTCAAATAGACGGTGTAGCCAGGTTCGGCGCACCCTGTCATCGCCCCCGTATTAGGGCAATGCGCAGTGACTATTGAGCCGTCTTCAAGTTTTACGTCGGCAAGAAACCGTTTATAGCGTTTAATTAAGGTGCCACGTAGTAGTGATGGCGAAAAAAACATAACAATTGGCCTATAACGACATAAATTTACATGCATTGCGTTGCTAGAACTAAACATCTACCCCAGCAATGAAACGCAAAAATATATAAGGATTAAAACGTAATGGCAGAATTTACCGTAAGCTTATCCTCAGATAAAGCCAATAGTGCGTGGGGAGAAAATACCAAGCTCTCTTTTAGTGAAAATGGCGCAGTAATCCACTTGCCAATTGGCGATAATAGCGACAGTGGCGCGCTTGAGCGCACAATTCAACAAGTCGCGCGAAAACTTGATGGATTAAACATTCCCGAAGTGGCCTTAACGGGCAAGTGGACCAAAGAACAACAATGGGCTTTCGCGTTAAGTTTTACCCGAGCTCGCAACCCTTCAACTATCAAGTGGGCCGATAACGACGATAAACAGTGGCTAGAGCAGAACTACGCAGCTTTACTATTTACCCGTCAGTTAGTGAACGACACACCAGAAGATTTAAGCCCTGAAACCTTAGCGCAGCGTGCAGCAGTTTGGTTGTCTGAATTAGGTAAAGAGCATGTGTCTTATACCATGACAGTGGGTGAAGAATTAAAAGACGCGGGTTGGACAGGTATTTACAACGTGGGCAGAGGCAGTGAACGCCCCCCTGTGATGTTAGAGCTTGATTACAACCCGACAGGTGATCCTGATGCGCCCGTTGAAGCGGTTCTAGTAGGGAAAGGAATAACTTTCGACAGTGGTGGTTACAGCATTAAATCAAGTGAAGGTATGCTTGATATGAAATGTGATATGGGCGGAGCAGCTACCGTAACCGGCGCACTAGGCCTTGCCATTAGCCAAGGTATTAGTAAGCGTTTAAAGCTCATTTTATGCTGTGCAGAAAACTTAATTAGTGGCCATGCTTATAAATTGGGTGATGTACTTACTTATAAAAACGGCGTGACCGTTGAAGTCGTCAATACCGATGCGGAAGGTCGCTTAGTATTGGCTGATGGCCTAATGGCGGCAACAGAAACTGGCGCTCCACTCATTATCGATGCGGCCACTTTGACGGGGGCAGCAGTGGTAGCGCTAGGTTCTGACTATCACGCCGTATTTTCAATGGATGACAATGCTCGTTCACAAATGCTTGCGGCAGCAAGCGCTGAAAATGAGCGTTTTTGGCCATTGCCTATTGAACCTTTTCATGCAGAACGTTGCCCGTCTGCCTTTGCAGATACCGCTAACAGCCGACCTATGAAAGGCGGTGGTGGTGGCGGTGCATCTAATGCGGCAGGCTTCTTATCACGCTTTGTAAACCCTGAAGGAAAAGGATGGGTGCACTTAGATTTAGCGGCGGCTTATCATGGCGGCGCAACGGCAGAAATGCCAGTAGGTGCAACAGCCAAGGGAATTCGAAGCATTGCAAGAATGCTTCAAGACTTTAAATAAGTCATAAACGGATGTCGCCACTCTAAGGTGGCGACATCACTTAATTCAGTCTATCTTTACAGATAAATGTTTGCGGGTAATTAAATACCGCCTAAGCGCTCAGCAAGCACTTTGTAACGCTCTACATCTGCGCTATCAAACAAGGCATTGCCGTCAGTGTCTTTTTCTTTTGCCACCAAGAGGCTTTCTCTTTCCAAGCGTTCTACTCTAACTTCCTGAACACCCAAATAGGCCGCTACTTCTTTTACAGTCATCAAACTCATTCTGCTGGTTCCCAACGTTATTTTGTTTTTAAATTTACTATCGTTGTAAGCGCAGCTACCGCTGCAATACCTCGGTGCGCTCAATTATTGAAGTACATATTATTAATAAAATGACTCAATACAGAAATATGAGAATAGCTTAATTTTACAGCTTTGCACTAGATGTATTTTTGTCCGTAACGGTTTCAAAGCGTTATAGTTAATATTTAAGCCTAAAATTGACAAATTACGAATGCTTTTTTGTACAATGCAGAAAATGGTATTATAAAAAATATTCTTGCTGTCAGTTATAACTAGCAAGCTATTGGAGAATAAGAAAAAATGGATACTTGGTCAGCAGCCGTCATGTTATTCTTGATCATGGATCCTCTTGGCAATTTGCCTGTGTTCATGTCGGTTTTAAAGTCGATAGAACCTCGAAGACGGCAAATGATTCTCATCAGAGAATTACTGTTTGCATTAGGAATTTTGTTTTTATTCCTATTTAGCGGTCAGTCGGTGTTAAATTTCCTCAATGTTGAACAAGAAACAGTCAGCATTGCTGGGGGTATTATCTTATTTTTGATTGCGCTTAAAATGATTTTTCCGTCAGCAGGTAACCCTAGTGGGCTCGCTGTTGGCGAAGAGCCATTCTTGGTGCCGCTGGCTATACCAATGATTGCGGGGCCCTCAACATTAGCGGCGCTCATTCTTCTGGCAAACCAAAACCCAGATCGTATGTCTGACTGGGCACTTGCGCTTGGCGCCTCATGGTTAATAAGTGCAGTAATTTTGATGTTTTCAAATGTGTTTCATAAGCTATTAGGCGAACGTGGTCTTATTGCAATGGAACGACTAATGGGGATGATCCTCGTCATGATAGCCATTCAAATGCTTCTTGATGGTGCTACTCAATACTTTATGCATGCCACCGGAGCTGATTAATGGCAAAGCAAAAACTTAATACATTTGGGCGTGTGCGCGCGCTCGAAGGATTCAGAGCGGTTGCCTTTAGTGCAGCTTTGCTTGAGCGAATGATTCCTAACTACGAGCTATTCTGTGATGTCACCGAATTTGGTGATAAAGAAGGTATTCGTAACTGTCTCAATCTTGTATGGGAGTCGGTAAAAGCACCTAAAAGTAAGTTCAATCTTGCAGTACAGCTTGAAAAAGTGGAAGTGGCGACGCCCGATACTAGCGATTTTGATACCTATGGTGTGTATCCCGCGATTGATGCCGCAATTGGGTTGGCCGCTGTGCTTAATCTTATTGCCGGCGACGACCCACAAGGTGCGGTAGTTGTTAGTAAGCTTTCTCAAGGTAGCGTAGAAGCTTACTTGTTAGAAAGCGGCGAAGCCGATGATGAAACCGTAAAAGAGCACCCACTTATGGTGTTTGAAGTAGAAGTGCAAGAAGCATTGCTTGACTGTGTTGAAGCTGGAAAGTCACCTGCTAGCACGGCTGATGCGCTAAAAGCGATTGCGTTAGAAGAAGGTATTTCGAATATCGGTCTCGATTTGGCTTAATGTTCTCGTAGTAAGGGCTTAACGCGTTTATCGTGAGACAATGCAGTTTTACCACACAGCCTTTATCAAATAATAGCAAAGCGCCGATGTGCGCTTTTCTTTTATAATTTGCCAGTGGTCCGGCAGGGAAATAGGCGCAAGGTTCGCTTCGTGCTCTACGTATAACACACCGTCGTTTGACAATAAGTTATTAGTGGCAATAGCCGATAACGTTGGTGCTACCAACCCTTTGTGAAAAGGCGGATCGACAAACATTATATCGAAGCTTTTACCTGAAAAGGTAGGGAGTATTGCTAAGGCATCGCCCTGATGGACGCTAGCAGTTTGTGCATTATTAGCCGTCAATAACGCCAAATTCTTTTTTAACTGTGCACTTGCCGATTTATCTAATTCAATAAAATCACAAGAAAGGGCATAGCGTGACAGCGCTTCTAATCCCAAGCCCCCCGAGCCTGCAAATACATCTAAGCACTTTGCTTCATTCAAATAAGGCATAAGCCAATTGAATAAGGTTTCTTTATTTCGGTCGGTGGTGGGGCGTAAACCTTCTGCGTCGAGAACCGGTAGCTTTCTTCCCCGCCATTGACCGCTGATAATGCGAATATGTCCGCCTTTCGCTTTTGCGTGGGTAGAATAGGATTTTTTTGCAGTTGAAGATGCCCTGAGTGGGCGAGAAACTCGCTTCATAGTCGCTGACAATGGTATCATGGGGTTATTCAATATTCGGCAAGTGTAGCCGAAATTGCCCAGTATTTATAAGGATTTGTCTTAACAATGTCGAAACTTTTTGGCTGGTTCGGTAAGAACAAAAAAGCAAATAAGCAAAAAGCACAGGAAAACCAAGATCAAAAGTCAGTTGATCAAAGCGCAGTTTTACCTGATGAATCACAAACTTCAGACGCCGAGCAGCCACCTAGCACTGCCGCGCCAGTGGTCAAAGACACTGCCGGTAGTGACCTATCGGAAGATGCCAATAGCGCTTCAATAGACCCTGCCCAGAGCGATTTAGCTGAAAGCGCAGCACCAGTAGCAAATGAGCCGGTGCCAGTACCTGTCGAGAAAGAAGACGCTGCGCCAGTGGGCGTGGTACCTGACAAGTTAGATGCAGTTGAAATAGCCGATGAAGCAAATTCGCCAGCGTCAGTAACTGATGGTGAAAATGCCGAGAAATCGCTTGAAACGCCATTTCAAGAATTTGAATCAAAGCAAGAAAGTGAAGCGCCTGCTGTTGAATTTCCAATTCAAACAGCTAGCGTTTTAGAAGCAGAAGCAGAAGCAGAAGCAGAAGCAGAAGCAGAAGCAGAAGCAGAAGCAGAAGCAGAAGCAGAAGCAGCCGACATTGCTAACGAGCCCGTTGTGGAAACTGCACCTGTAGTTGAGGCAGCACCAGCTCCAAAAGAGAAAAAATCACTATTCTCGCGCCTTAAAGAAAGCTTGTCTCGCACTAAAGCAAACTTAGGTAGCGGCCTAGTTAGCCTTTTCAAAGGCAAGGCAATTGATGATGAATTATACGAAGATTTAGAAACCCAATTATTGGTTGCTGATGTGGGAATGGATACCACGCAAAAAATCATTACCCACTTAACGGATAGTGCAAGCCGTAAAGATCTTAAAGACGCAGAAGCCTTGCTTGATATCCTGAAACAGCAAATGGCGGGCATGCTCTCGAAGGTTAACGAACCGCTGAGCGATGCCATTAACGCCCACAATAGCGATGAAGGCCCCTTCGTTATTCTCATGGTTGGTGTAAATGGGGTAGGCAAAACTACCACCATCGGTAAATTAGCTAAGCAGTTCCAGCAGCAGGGCAAAAAAGTAATGCTGGCAGCGGGTGATACCTTTAGGGCTGCTGCTGTAGAGCAATTGCAGGTATGGGGTGAGCGAAACAGTATTCCAGTTATTGCACAGCATACGGGCGCAGATAGTGCGTCAGTACTTTACGATGCGCTAGAAGCTGCAAAATCCCGCAAAACAGATATTCTTATCGCCGATACCGCAGGTCGCTTGCAGAACAAAGACAACTTGATGGAAGAGCTTAAGAAAGTGGTTCGCGTAATGAAAAAGCTGAACCCTAATGCCCCTCACGAAGTCATGCTTACCCTTGATGCGGGTACAGGGCAAAATGCTATTAGCCAAGCGAAGTTATTCAATCAAGCGGTTGGCTTAACTGGTATTACCCTTACCAAACTAGACGGTACCGCAAAAGGTGGTGTTATCTTCTCAATTGCGGATAAATTTGGTATACCTATCAGATATATAGGGGTTGGTGAAGGTATTGATGACTTACGCCAGTTCGACGGTCAAGAATTTATTGATGCGCTATTTAGTGAAATTGATAGCGGCGAGTAGACAGCATTAATAGCTAATTACGGGAATAGGGTAGTAGGGAACATGCATGATAAAGTTTGAGCAAGTAAGCAAAACCTACCCCGGTGGACAACGGGCGTTGAGTAAAGTCGATTTTCACATCGCCCCTGGAGAAATGGCTTTTCTTACCGGCCACTCTGGCGCAGGGAAAAGCACGCTGCTTAAACTTATCAGTATTATGGAACGCCCTACAGTAGGTCGTGTACTGATAAACGGTCATGACCTCAATGCTATTAGCCGAAGAGATATTGCCTACATTCGTCGCGATATAGGCATGATTTTCCAGAGCCATCAATTGTTGATGGACAAGTCGGTTTTCGACAATGTGGCGCTTCCACTTGTGATAGAAGGGTACACCCACAAGGAAATTGGTAAGCGTGTCGATGCCGCACTAGAAATGGTAGGGTTACGAGATAAAAGCCGCAACTTACCCATTATGTTATCAGGCGGCGAACAACAACGGGTTGGTATAGCACGCGCTGTTGTTAACAAGCCTCCCTTACTTCTTGCCGACGAGCCTACCGGAAACCTTGACCCGAAACTTTCTATGGAAATTATTCGCTTGTTTGAAGATTTCAACCAAGCCGGTGTATCTGTGTTCATCGCTACCCATGATTTAGGGCTAATTGCCCGAATGAAATATCGCACACTCACTTTAAAAGACGGCCAAATGATTACCGACGGGCTAACTGATGACTTAAATGGGAACTGGCAATGAGTATTCTATTTAAAGGTAGAAGCCAAGGCGCGTCGTCTAGGAAAATAGGGTTTGTACAATCTATTGTGATGTTCTTCGTAAGCCATATAAGGCAAGCCCTTTCAAGCTTAGGCGAATTATGGCGTCAGCCCGCGGCTTCACTGATGACTATTGGTGTGTTGGGCTTAAGTATTACCCTTCCTAGCACGCTTTATATTATGGTTAAAAATACCGAGAAAATTACCGCCGGGTGGGAACAAGCCTCAGAGATTTCTTTATTTTTGAAACCTGATATATCAGCCGCCAGTTCACAGCAATTGGTTGCCAGGTTAAATACTTGGGAAGAAATTGATTCTGTGGTGTTTATACCTGCAGATGATGCGTTAAAAGAGTTTCAGCATTTATCAGGGTTAGGCGATGCTATTGCGTATTTGCAAAGTAACCCGCTACCCGATGTTGTCTTAGTGACTCCCATTGATAAGCATGCCACACCGAATGCGGCTAAAACACTGCTCGATAAGCTAAAGCAGCAGCGTGAGGTTGATATAGGTAAGTTAGATATAGAATGGTTGGAGCGCTTGTATGCGGTTATTGATATTGCCAGCGACCTTGTCACCTTTATTGGCATTTTATTGTTCTTCGCTGTGGTGCTGATTATAGGTAACACTATTCGACTGAACATTCTTAATAAGCATGATGAAATAGTAGTGATGAAGCTAGTAGGGGCAACCGATGCCTTTATTCATCGTCCATTTCTATATACCGGTTTTTGGTACGGCTTACTAGGTGGGCTTATGGCTTGGTTTGCCGTTATAATAATTCTATGGTGGATGGATAGCAGTATTCAAACCTTTGCTGCTATGTATCAAAAAGACTTTAATATTACGGGCCTAACGGGAACGGCGTTATTAACGATGTTGGGGCTATCTATTACATTAGGGTTGCTTGGGTCGCTTATTTCAGTACAGCGTCATGTACGACAAATAGAACCCAAATAAGCGTTATCTTACTGTTTAGCTTTGATAGGCTTAGCTTTGAACAGGGGCGCGAGGGAAGTGCGTAGAAATAGCGCTTCTCACACCGTTACCCCACACAATGGCTTGATTGTAAAGGATATGAAGTTGCTTTTGATCGATATCCAGTACTTTTGCTTGTTTAATCACATTCATCCACAGCGCTCCTTCAAAAGCGCGTACTAGGCCCATGTAGCTATTGAATTCTGCTGTCTTTCCTAAGATGGCGTCATTTATTTCTTCTGATAGCGGGAGTTGTTTAAGCACATCATCTATAGACTGGTCTAATAACGCATCCAACAATGAAAATAACCCCACTAAAAAGCCGATAGGCGGGTTCGCTTTTAAGCCTCGTTTTGCCGCTAGCAAATCGAAAAACTTGGCCCTAACCAAAGACATATGAATAATCTCTAATGGCTTATCATCACCTAAATTAGTTAGGCTGAGCAGCGCGATAAACTTCTTTACCTCTACTTCACCCATATAATTTAGGGCATGCTTGAGTGACGTTATCTTATGGCGCTTATTAATCAGTGGGTTATTGATAAATTTAAGTAGCAGATAGCTTAGCGCGGCGTCGCGTTCAACAATTTGGCTAACTCTATCAATATCAAAACTATCGTTTGAACACTCGCCAATAAGGTCGACAATATTCATTTTTGACGCAGGTAATTGGCGCAATATGCGTGCTTCTGGCTGGGCAAAGAAATAGCCTTGGAAGAAATCAAACCCAAGATCCATGCTGGTCGCAAATTGGTCTTGCGTATCTACTTGTTCAGCTATGAGTTTAACGTTGGCATCTAGGAATCTTGGAATATTTTTCTCTATGTTTTCGAAACGAATTTGCGAGAGATCTACTTTTACGATATCAACAAGGGGTAGAATTTCATGCTTAGCACTAAGCATCATAGGGTCGTCAATAGCAATACGAAAGCCAAGGCGCTTTATGTGCTGACAAGCTTCTAACAAGCCCGTTTGAGCAAAAGGGTTGTCAGCCAATTCAACCACAACCGATTCTGGGTTCAGTGTGGTAGGGAAGCGAGAAATAATGGTTTCAGAGGAAAAGTTAATAAAAGAGGTCTTTTCACCGCTAATGTCATCTAGCCCTAATGGATGAAAGTGTTCAGAAATATATTGCGCTTTTTCAGGAGAGTGCTCGGGGTACGCGCCAGCCTTGCCATCTCGAAACAAAAGTTCGTAAGCAAATACATCCTTTGTTTTATCCAAAATCGGTTGGCGAGCGATAAATGCGAACATACAAGTTCCCTACTGGCACGTTGAACAATTATCAACGAATATTACTGTAATTTGCACCACCATAACATGCATTTACGAAAATCGCGTTAATTTGCGCATTACATTATGCAACTCATATTAGTAAACGTACATTCCTGAATTACTTTTTCTCTACCTGCGCTGAAACATGTACGTGGTGAGCCCATTTCATCGCTTCATTATAGTATCCATGAAGCAGAGTTTGCTGAATTTTGTATTTACCAGAAAACTTCTTAATACCTGCCCAGTTCGCCCTTTCAAAATACTTCGCCAAGGTAAGACAGTCTTTCAACACGCCAGGCTCACCACAAAGCGCGTCTTTTACATTATCGCTAATAGGTACCTTACTAACCAATTCGTCGATGTGTTGTTCCATCATGGCATCAAGCATAGATAAAAGACCGGTTAAAAAGCCGGTAAGTGGATTTTCGCTTTCTTTAAAAGAGATAAACACAAGCTCACAAAATTTTGCCCGTACAAGGGCCATCTGCATCAATTCTTGAGGCTGACCGTCATTTAAGTTAGCCAATGCAAGTAACGCGATAAACTTCTTAACTTCAACTTCGCCCATAAAGTTAAGCGCATGTTTGAGGGATGTAATTTTATTTCGCTTATTAATAAGTGGATTATTGATGAAGCGTAATAGCAAATAGGTGAGGGAAGGATCGCGCTCAATAATTCGATTTACTTCATCAAAATTTAGCTTGGGTTGGCTACTTAACGTGAGTAGTTCCATCATGGTAAGCGCGCTAGGGCCTAATTTGCGATGACGTACAATTTCTGGTTTAGCTAGGAAGTAACCTTGAAAATAGTCGAAACCCATTTCCTTGAACTTGTGAAATTCTTCGTAGGTTTCGATTTTTTCGGCCACAAGTTCGATGTTGTGCGATTTGAAGCGTTTAACTAATGAGGGAATAGTTTCGTGAGCAATTTCAGTAATGTCTATTTTAACAATACTGGTAAAAGGAACGAAAGCGTCCCACTTATCTTCCATATCATAGTCATCAAGTGCAATGGGGTAACCTAACCCTCGTATGTGCTTGCATGCGGCAATAAGCGCGTCATCTACCTCAACGGTTTCAACAATCTCAATAACCACTTTACTTGCGTCTAATGAGGTAGGAAATCGGTACATCAAGGTATCGCGATGGAAATTAATGAATGCTTTTTTATCACCTGTTATTTCTTCAATACCTAAGCTTAAATGCGTAGACGTTAAAATTTTTGAGGTCGCCTCATCGGGCGGAATATCTGGAAAGCAATTGTCTTCCCCTATTCGGAAAAGTAATTCGTAAGCGTAAACGTTCCTATTTACGTCGAATATGGGTTGTCTTGCTACGTATGCGAACATCGAGTGCCTCTTTGCTCTCGCCGCGTAAAAACGCGATTGAAGTCGGTAAAAAAATGAAAGTTTTTATTATTATTTTGTTATTTATTATAGTGCCGAGCGCTTTTAAGGCATAAATTTTATATCTCATTGTAAGTAAAAAAGCGATGCTAGCAATCGAAAAATTGTAATAGTCTGCGTATTCAAGAGCGGGTAAAATAGTTTTGTTGATATATAACAAAAATACGACCGAATTTAAGTTTGATATAACTTTTTGAAAGATGAATGGCATGTTTTATATACATTTTGAATGTATAATGGGCATATACCGTGAATATCTGCTTCGATAAGCTGTTTCCTCTGGGTTAGCACTTATTTTTCTTTGAAGCTTCCGGTGATATTTATTGAGCGTTGTAGCGTAATGATAAATTCGTTTTGCAATGTTTGAGAAATTTGGAAAGAGATAGACACTAATTGAACTGTTTTTTGCAATTGTGGTCTTGATCTTTAGAAGATGGGTACTACATACCAATAACTGGTTTAGTTTCTCATCGCAATTAAGTCTCGCGCGGCTGATGTTACTTTGCTAATATCAAGTTGCAAAGAATGAGGTGAATAATGAGCAATAAATTGCAATCCCTAGCACTATCAGTTCCTCACAGCGGTAGCATTGAAGGCTACGTACAAGCTGTGAGTCGTATTGATATGCTAACTGCAGAAGAAGAGCGCGCATTAGCGGTGCGTCTTCGTGAAGATGAAGATTTAGAAGCAGCACGCAAGCTGGTTATGTCTCATCTACGCTTTGTTGTGCATATTGCAAAATCTTATTCAGGATATGGTTTGCCACAAGCTGACCTTATCCAAGAAGGTAATATTGGTCTAATGAAGGCAGTTAAGCGTTTCGACCCAACAGTGGGCGTTCGTTTGGTTTCTTTTGCTGTACATTGGATCAAAGCTGAAATTCATGAGTTCGTACTCAAGAACTGGCGAATTGTTAAAGTTGCTACCACAAAAGCGCAACGTAAATTGTTCTTCAACTTACGCAAAGCGAAAAAACGTCTTGGTTGGTTTACCCACGAAGAAGTGCAAACGGTAGCCAGCGAGCTGGGTGTGAGTACGAAAGAAGTGCTTCAAATGGAAGCGCGAATGAGCAGCCAAGATCAAGCATTCGATCTTTCTGCTGACGAGGACGAAACGGGCAACTTTGCACCGGTTCAATTTCTTGAAGATAAATCAACTGATGTTGAGATGGACGTTATTAACAACGATTGGGATACTAATGCGAGCAAGCGTTTGTACTCAGCCATTAAGACGCTAGATGACAGAAGCCAAGATATTATCGAGACTCGTTGGTTGGCCGACAGCAAAATTACACTTCAAGATCTTGCTGATAAGTACGAAGTATCTGCTGAACGTGTTCGTCAAATTGAAAAGAACGCGATGAAAAAGCTTCAAGCTGCCATGGTTGCGTAAGCAAGCGCCGCCCAAGCGTCTAAGCTAAACAAATATAATTGAAAAAAGCGCCCACTGGCGCTTTTTTTGTATGTGTCATTTACGAAAGTAAAAAACAGCGAATAATATACCTTTGCTCGTTAGGCCTCGGTTTGCTCTGGAAGCACCCAAAACACCCCTTCAAACTCTGCCACGGCATTATCGCCATCCAAGATATCTACGTTCAAAGCAAATCGTGCTTTCTCACCTTTTTCTAAAGGCTTAAATTTGCCCGATAAGGTTTCTATATTACAGATTGCACGAGGCTTCATAGTAATGGGCTTATGATAGTGAATATCGCCGTCGCCCAATACAATATCGCCTGTTAGCCCGCGCTCTTTTAGTTGTAAGTAAATCATTCCCCAACCAGTTAATGTGGCTAACGAAAAAATACTGCCGGCAAACATAGTGCCATGAACATTAATATTTTTATTAAGTGACGCTCGGGTTTCTAATGTTCTGCCTGTGTATTGGTATAATTTAATACCCATATGTTCTGTAATGGGAATGGTATCAGTCCAGGTTTGCTGTAATGATTTACACCATTTGGGATGCAGCACTAAGGTGTTATTTTCAGTTAGCTTTTTTACCATTTGCTGGCGTCTTAGCATGCCTAATTCGTTAGGCGCTTCACGTTCAACAACGAAGCCGCATGAACTAAAAAAGTCGATAGAAACTTCTCGGCTGTTGGTCACCGCGCGTATAGCACCCAATTCTTTGGCCACGTTCTCTAAAGCGTCCATTATCATCTGCCCAAGCCCTTTGCGCAGATGATCAGGGTGTACGGCAATATGTCGAATTTGTGCTTCTTCAGCGGTATTTAAATGTACTCGTCCACAGGCAACAATTTCGCCTTTACCGTTCACTATGGTGCGGTGCTCTGCCACTTGTTCATATTCATCTTTCTCTGAACCAGGAGGAAAGTTCCATGGCTGGCGAAGGTGAGCCCAGCGAAAATGAAAATAGGCTTCGAATTCAGTATCGCTTTTAGGGGTTACAACCTTATACACAATAGAGAGGCCTCGTATGAAAGAATGAAAATCTATTTAACCTTACGCTTTTCAACTGCACAAGATTAATTCTAGTATGTTCATTATACCTGAAACTGGAATGTGGCGGGTCCGTCATTTACTAAAGCGACTTTCATTTCAGCACCGAATTGCCCAGTTTCCACCACAATGCCCTTTTGTCTAAGGGATTCTATAAATTGCAGATAAATAGCATTGCCATGTTCAGGTGTTGCCCCTCTAGAAAAGCCAGGACGATTACCTTTTTGCGTGTCGGCCACAAGAGTGAATTGGGACACCACTAATACTTTCCCCCCGATTTGCTCAACATTTAGGTTCATTTTTCCATCGTTGTCGGAAAAAATACGGTAGCGGCATAATTTGTTAGCAAGCTTTTCGATTTGTTCTGGGCCATCGTCTTTTTCAACGCCAAGCAGCACTAGCATACCTTGTTCAATTTCACCGATGATTTCATTGTTCACTGACACGCTAGCTTCAGACACTCGTTGAACCAACCCAATCATTACTTTTGCTCCTTTAAAAATCTTGCCATATCTCTGGTTGCGCGGCACAACGCATAAGCAATGCCCGGTTCAGACGTGCTATGGCCAGCATCAGGAATGATTTGAAGTTGGCTTCCCGGCCACGACTTATGTAATGATTCTGCCGCTTCAGTTTTACATATCATGTCATATCGACCATGAATGATAGTGCCAGGAATATCGCTTATTTTATTTATATTATCAAGTATATAGCCCTCATCAATAAAGCATTTGTTAGTTAAGAAATGACATTCAAGAGTGGCTAAGCTGGTGACAAGCGATAAGGGATATTGGCTGGTGGAATCGCCAGTACCAGGAGGTAAAGATACGCGAGAAAGTCGCTCTTCCCACTGATACCAGCGCTTCAATGCCGCATGTCGTTGTATTTCGTTATCGGTTTTCAATATATTGAGATAATGTGCACAAATAGCCGAAGTACTTAGCGGGGCGTTTATTCCTTTAACAAACTGGCGATAATATTCTGGAAAAAGTTGAGCGGCACCACCTTGTGGTGACAAAAACCAGTCTCTGTCTTGCTGGCGCGCTAAAAATACGCCACGAAGAATAAGGCCGCTAACATGATCAGCATACCTAAAGGCATAAAGGAGCGCTAAGGTTGACCCCCATGAGCCTCCAAACACTAACCAACTCGATACGTTGAGCTGTCGCCTGAGCATTTCAATATCTTCTACATTTAGCCATGTATCGTTGTCTTTGATGCTGGCTAATGGCGTTGAACGTCCACATCCTCTTTGCTCGAATCCGATAATACGGTACCGGTTACTGTCGAAGAAACATTTATAATTCGGCGGTAAGCCAGCACCTGGACCACCATGTATAAAAAGTACTGGAATACCCTCAGGGTTGCCGCTCTGCTCGTAATATAGAGAGTGCCCACATCCCACCTCGATAAATCCATTTTGATAGCAGGTAACATCTGGGTAAAGTCGTTTCATTTTATTTCCGCGCGTTGTGCGGGTGCCTGTTTTAGTTTAGTTTATTCTTATGAAATACTACATAATCATATTCTGATAACAATTGCGAGGAAGTTTATATGTCAGGGCAAGGATCTGGCGGCAATGTGATTGCTGCAATCTGTAACTTTTTTATTCCAGGGTTAGGGCATTTAGTACAAGGGCGAATACTTGGCGCACTGTTTTATTTTATTGTGGTTGGAGTGAGCTATGCGCTTGCCGCAACCGTAGTACTAGCAATTGTATTTTGGCCACTTGGCGTTATTTTGCACATTATTTGTATTATTAGCGCGGCCCGCTATCGAGGGAGAGAGATGTTATGAGGCTAATAGCAACCGCTATTATTGCTATGTTGGTATTAACTGGCTGTCAGTCTGCGTATTACGCAGCGTGGGAGAAAGTAGGCGTTGAAAAGCGCGATATTCTTGTAGACCGTGTTGAAAACGCAAAAGAGTCGCAAGAAGACGCACAGGAAGAGTTTAGCTCTGCGCTGGAAGCTTTTAGTGCCGTGGTTGCTTTTGAAGGTGGCGAGCTAGAAGATGTTTATAACAAGCTTAACAGCGAGTATGAAAACAGCCTTTCTGCGGCCAATGATGTAACTGATCGTATCGATAAAGTAGAAAGCGTAGCTGAAGCGTTATTTGATGAATGGGAAGACGAGTTAGAAAAGTATCAAAATGCATCATTAAAACGAGAAAGTACTGCGAAATTGCGTGATACAGAGCGCAGATACAGCGCACTGATTAAAACCATGCGTAAAGCAGAAAGCAGAATGGCACCTGTATTAAGTGCATTTCAAGACAATGTTTTATATTTAAAGCATAACTTGAACGCTAGCGCGATTGGCGCGTTGCAAGGTGAGCTTTCAACTATTCAAAATGATGTTGATCAACTCATTGAGCAAATGAATTCAGCTATAGCTGAATCTGATGCCTTCATTGCTGCCATGTCTAATTAATGAGTGCCTAACTAATAAGTGTGTCGCTTATCAGTCGTTAGCTTGTTTCTACTATTAACAAGCTAATACGATACTAAAAAGGCGTTGTAGTTTCCTACAACGCCTTTTTTTATTCCTCTGGAATTTGCCTTGGCTCGTCTTCGGCTTTTCTATTTTCAAACGCTTGGCCCAGGCTACACGTAAACTCAGCGCCTAATAGCACTAAAATCCATGAGATATAGACCCACAAAAATAAGATAGGTACTACGGCTAGCGCACCGTATATCAACTCATAGGAGGGGAAATTAGTAATATAAAGGGCAAAGCCAGACTTCGTTAATTCGAACGCAACCGTCGCCAATATGGCACCTGAAATAGCGTGACGGGCAAAAACACGTCGGTTAGGTACTATCATGTACAAAATAAAGAAAGCCAGCATGGCAGCAAAGCTAGGTACAAGAGTAAGTAAAAACGTGCCTAACCCAGGGGTATATTCTTCGGCGAAAGCAGCTAGACCTGCTAAATAAGAACTAATTATCACGCTAGAGCCGATAAGCAAGGGCCCTAAGGTAATCACCATCCAGTAAATGGCAAAGGTATACACGATAGGACGATCGCTTTGTGTACGCCAAATACGGTTAAGGGTTTTATCAACGTTGGATATCAGCATTAGCGCCACAACAAGTAGCGATAGAATACCAATAGCGCCCATTTCTGAAGCGTTGCCAACAAAGTCAGACATATACTCATGAACTGTATCGCTAGCGGTAGGTACAAAATTATTAAAGATAAAGTATTCTAATTTACCTCTTACGGAAGCAAACGCAGGAAACGCCGACATGATGGTGAAAGTCACCATGATGAAAGGAACAAGAGAAAGTAGCGTAACGTAGGCTAGGTGGCCTGCGGAAATGGTAATATTGTCTTCACGGCAACGCTTGATGAAGATAGTGAAAAGATCGACAACTTGTGGTGCGAGCTTATGATAGATGGCTTTTACCCGATCCCAATTCACACTTTACTCCTAGTTATTACTCGCCTTGGCCATTCGCCGCTTACCTTGACCTTTTTACAGCGAAGGAAAGTGACAGCAAGGCAAACGAGTCGTTCAAATACCTGATAATAGGCAAATGGTATACTGGTCTGCCCTATAGGAGCAAAGGTTTAATCGAAATTAACCTGCTCGCACACCTAGCATGTGGCAAATAGCGTAGCTCAACTCACTACGGTTAAGGGTGTAAAAATGAAAATGCTTCACGCCTTCTTTGGCAAGTACCTTAACCTGATCCATCGCGATGTTAGCACCAATGAGGTTCCGAGTAGCTTGATCGTCATCGTCAAGTCCATCAAACATTTTGTGTAAGAACCCAGGTACATGTACGTTGGTGAAACCGGCGAACTTTACCAAGGTCTGATAATTGGTTACCGGCAGTATGCCTGGCACCAAGTCTAGGTCGATACCTGCAGCTGCTGCTCGGTCACGAAAACGTAAAAATACACTGGTGTCAAAGAAAAACTGTGAAATTGCTTCGCTCGCACCGGCTTCTGCTTTGCGTTTAAGGTTCAGTAAGTCGAATTGGGCATTAGGCGCTTCAGGGTGTTTTTCAGGGTAAGCGGCCACTGAGATATCGAAATCGGCTACATCTTTTAGTAGCGCCACTAAATCAGAGGCATACATTTCGGTATCTTTCACACCTGGCGGTAAATCACCACGAAGAGCAACAATACGACGAATGCCAGAATCCCAGTAGTCTTGGGCAATCTGTCTAAGCTCGTCTCTGCTCGCATCAACACAAGTAAGGTGAGGCACGGCTGCAACGCCAGTTTGCTGCTGAATGCGTTTTACCACGTCATGAGTACGGTCGCGCTCACCACTATTCGCGCCATAAGTTACCGACATATAGCTCGGTTTTAGCGGTGCTAAGCGCTCAACTGACTTCCACAAGGTTTGTTCCATTTTCTCTGATTTTGGTGGAAAAAACTCGAATGACACATCAATATCACGCAGTTCCGAAAGGGACTGATTGAGTGCATCGACACCTTGTGCGTAAGATACCATGGTAAAATTACTCTTTTATAGACGTTTAGACGTCTAAATTAAAGAATTTACGTCTAGACGTCAAGAGGTTTACACTGCTCAATTGACCTTTTCGTCAACTTGTTTAGAATTTCTCTTCATAACATAAATAAAATCAGACAGAGTTAGCATCATGGCAGAGTGGAACGGTAAGTATATTCATCCCTACGCAGAGCACGGTAAAAAGAGTGAACAGGTAAAGAAAGTCACCGTTTCTATTCCTATTAATGTGCTAAAAGCATTAACCGATGAACGTACGCGTAGGCAGATAAACAATTTACGTCATGCGACGAATTCAGAATTGTTATGTGAAGCGTTTCTTCATGCATTTACAGGTCAGCCGTTACCGGATGACGAAGATTTGAGAAAAGATAACCCTAATCGTGTACCTGCTGAGGCAAGGCGCATAATGGAAGATATGGGTATAGACGTTTCTATTGAGAACGAACAAGAAGATTAAAAAAACGGCAATGAAAATTGCCGTTTTTTTATAATCTTTACACTGAATTACACGCCAGTATATGCGCTTATATTGCCTTCATTCGGTGCGGTTAGGCACTTCTGGAAGTCGTGCAACGCCAGATTCAATCGCCGCTTTTGACACTGCAGAGGCTATGCGTTCACAGAGGCGGGGGTCCATTGGTTTAGGAATAATGTATTCTTTGCCAAAGGTTAAGCTTTTGCTGTTGCTAGCCGCTAACACAGATTCTGGTACGGGCTCTTTGGTAATAGCACGAAGTGCTTCTACCGCGGCCACTTTCATTTCGTCGTTAATGGCCGTTGCGCGTACATCCAGCGCACCACGGAAAATGAACGGGAAACACAGCACATTGTTTACCTGATTAGGGTAATCAGAACGCCCCGTAGCCATAATTAAATCATTTCGAACTTCATGCGCCAATTCAGGCTTAATTTCAGGATCGGGGTTAGAGCAGGCAAAAACAATCGGGTTAGGCCCCATTAACGCCAACGTTTCTGGAGGTAATACATCAGGGCCAGATACGCCTACAAAAATATCAGCGCCTTCCATCACATCTTCAAGTGTGCGTTTATCGGTATTGTTGGCAAACAAGCGTTTGTGTTCCGTAAGGTCTTCACGGCGCGTATGAATAACCCCTTTTCTATCTAACATGTAAATGCGCTCTCGTTGCGCGCCACATTTAATGAGCAATTCCATACAGGCTACCGCTGCTGCACCCGCACCCATACAAACTATTTTGGCGCTTTCGATATTTTTGCCCTGAATTTCAATGGCGTTCAACATGCCGGCAGCCGTTACAATGGCAGTACCATGTTGATCGTCATGGAATACCGGAATATTGCAGCGCTTAATGAGTTCTTGTTCTATTTCAAAGCACTCTGGGGCTTTAATATCTTCTAGGTTAATACCACCAAACGTATCTGCAATATTGGCGACGGTATTAATGAATTCTTCTGTGGTGCGGTGCTTTACTTCAATATCGATAGCATCAAGCCCAGCAAAGCGTTTAAACAGCAGTGCTTTACCTTCCATCACCGGCTTAGAAGCTAACGGCCCCAAATTACCCAAGCCTAGAATAGCAGTACCATTACTGATGACCGCTACCATGTTGCCTTTCGCAGTATATTTGTAAGCATTATCAGGATCTTCAGCAATTTCTCGTACTGGTTCAGCTACCCCTGGACTGTAAGCCAGAGCAAGATCATCCACACTATCGGCTGGTTTTGATAGCTCCACGCTGATTTTACCTGGCGTGGGTTTGGCATGATAATCTAGTGCACGTTGTCTGAAATCTGACATTAGTAAACATATCCTTCGATGTAGGGGTTAGGCAATCTTCGTTACCGTAAGGGCAATCTGCGTTGCCGCAGTAGAATGTCTTCGACTCTATCACAGGGTCATTTGAGTACATATCTGATCTGCCTTTTATACCTTCCAATCTAGGACAGACTTGCTTGTATGACCAGTGACATCGTCGAATATCTGCCATTCATCATATTAATGACACTTTAATAATTAATACATTATTTCTATTTTATAGAAGTGGATATTAATGAAGGCATAACTGATAATCGGATAGCGTTGTAGAAATAGGCATTAAACCGGCCGTTTTAGGTGCTGATTCACGTAATAGGTATAATGAAAACATGATGAAGGAAAGCGTAACTTAATATGTCGGAAAAGAAACTGATTGAAGCGTTAACGGCGGCGTGTGAGTGGGCAAAATCTGAGTCGGTTGGCTTTGAATGGCTTACGCATATGGGGCATTGGCGCAGACCAGAAATTATTGCGGTGTTTGAAACCGAAAAGCAGAAAAGCGAAGCGCTAACAGCGAATTGGAACCAAGCATTTGAAGATGAACTCGTTTATGTGTGTGATACGTTGAAGGTACAGATTAAAAGTGTTCGCTACGACAGCGAGCAAGCGTGCACTTCGCAAAGTAACGGCAATTGGGAGCGGCACTTAAAACGCCGAGCTTTTCACTAAGAGCACTCCACTCGCCGAGCACTGTATTGGTAGAGCTTACTATGGAGCGCAGACACAAAAAAAGCGCCGATAGGCGCTTTTTTTAAAGAAACATAGTGTTTCTGAGTACTGAGCTTATTTAGCGCCCAAAGCACCGAAACGTTTCTTGAAGCGGTCAACACGACCACCGGTATCAACGTTACGTTGCTTACCAGTGTAGAATGGGTGACATGCAGAACATACGTCTAGGTTAATATCTTTACCTAGAGTAGAACGGATTTTCATTACGTTGCCGCAAGAACATGTTGCTGTCATTTCAGCGTATTCTGGGTGGATACCATCTTTCATTTTGGATTACCTTCAATATGAGGCCGTATCGCTATCTGGCCCGAAGCCAAACACCATACGCAACTTTAAATTCAATGACCGACCGCAGAAATTGCAGTCAGCCGCAAAAGAGCGGCGCATAATAAAGGAAGCATCGTAAGTGATCAAGCATTTTTTGTATGCGAAGTAAACAGAGGTGGCGTTAACTATACTCACTGGCGAGAATAAATTCCCTTCCCTTATTTGACATTATATTTAAATGCCAGATCATTAGCGGTTCTGAATTTACGTCTACTTACTTTACGTTTATCAATTTTGGGGCATCAATTTTAATGGTATTCATTCAGGTGGCTGTACCTGTGCCGCTTCGCCAGCTATTTACCTATTCTCATACCGACACCTTACAACCAGGTGTGCGGGTGAAAGTGCCTTTCGGCCCACGTCAATTGGTAGGCATTGTGGTTGAATCCGGTATAGACATAGATGATACCAGTAAAATAAAAACCATTATTGAGGTAGTAGATAGCGTGCCGGTTATTGATGAATCGCTAAGAAAAATGGCGCACTGGTTATGGCAGTATTACCACCATGCGCCGGGGGAAGTGATACATGCCATGCTTCCTGTGCCCCTTCGAAAAGGTGAGCCAGCCACGCCATCACCCGCGCAATATATTCAAGTTACACCAGAAGGGGCTGATACTGATGTCAACAGTTTAAGCCGAGCACCTAAGCAGATGGCCTGCTTAGACGCGGTTCAAACCACATCACTTATTGCTAGCGAAGCGCGTAAAACCTTTTCACCTGCAGTAGTGAAAGCGCTATTAGATAAAGCGCTTATTGAGCTAGTGGAAATTACACCGGAACTCACTGCGCAAGCTTGGCTAGATACCTTCGACATTGGCGAAAAGCCCGTGCCTGATAAAGAGCAAGGGGTAGCGATAGCGGCGTTAAATCAGCAACATGGCACCTTTGCAATCAGCTTGCTTGAAGGGGTTACAGGTAGCGGTAAAACCGAAGTGTATCTGCAATCTATCGAACCTTTGCTTAAAGCCGGTAAACAAGTGCTTATTTTAGTGCCTGAAATTGGTTTAACGCCGCAAACTGTTTCACGGTTCGAAAAGCGTTTTAACATTCCTGTAGGGGTATTGCATTCTCAATTAACGGACGCGGCGCGATTGTCTGTTTGGCAGCGATCGAGAGCAGGTGAGTTAGGTATTATTATTGGTACGCGCTCAGCTATTTTTACGCCGCTTAAAAACCCAGGCATGATTATCGTAGATGAAGAGCATGATGAGTCGTTCAAGCAACAAGACGGGCTTAGGTATCATGCGCGAGACTTAGCGGCTATGCGTGCTAAAGAGCACAGCATCCCTTTACTACTCGGCAGTGCCACGCCAGCGCTTGAAACGTTGAATAATGCGTTGAATGGTCGCTTCGCGCATTTACAGCTAACCCGCCGCGCGGCAGGGGCGCAAAGCACTAAGCAGTACTTGCTAGATGCCCGAGACCAGCCTATTCATTACGGTATTTCAGAAGGCTTGCTGACGATTATGCGCCAGCATGTCAATGCTGGGAATCAGATTCTGGTTTTTGTAAATAGACGTGGTTATGCCCCAGCTCTTTTATGTCATTACTGTGGCACCACGGCGATGTGTAAGCGGTGTGACAGACCTTATACCGTGCATAAAGGGCAAAACAGACTGCAATGCCACCACTGTGGTGCAACCCGTTCCATGCCAAAAGAGTGTGAAGCGTGCCACAGCCATGAAATGGTGACGGCAGGGACGGGCACCGAGCAGGTAGAGGAAGGGTTAATGAAGCTCTTCCCCGATGCCAAACACGTGCGAATAGATAGCGATACGGTAAGAGGAAAAGACAAGCTACATCAAACCCTAGATGCCATTAACCGTCAAGAGCACCAAATACTGGTGGGCACGCAAATTTTATCGAAGGGGCATCATTTCCCACACGTTACACTGGTGGTGGTTTTAGATTGTGATGGGGCGCTATTTAGTGCTGATTTTCGGGCGCCAGAAAAGCTAGCGCAGCTAGTTACGCAGCTTGCTGGGCGAGCAGGGCGTGCCAGTAAACCAGGAGAAATGTGGCTGCAAACCCACAACCCTCATCATCCTTTGCTACAAGATTTGGTGAACAACGGCTACGCCCATTTTGCTCGCCATGCGTTGATGGAACGAAAAGCGTCAGCATTGCCTCCTTATATTAGCCAATTTGTGATTAGAGCTGAGGCAACAGAGAGCTCATCGGCCTATGCTTTCCTGCAACAGGCTAGGGGTGTACTTTTAAACTCAAATACTGCAAATGCAAACCCTACGGGTTTAGTACCGCAAATGACGGGGCCGTTTCCTTGCTTGATTGAAAAGCGCCAGGGGCGTTTTCGCTTTATGCTGGTGTGCAGCCATGAAAAACGTGCGCCGTTACATAACGCTTTACGCTTAGCATTGCCTTATTTACAAGGGCTGCCACAGGCCGCAAAGGTACGATGGTCGGTAGATATCGACCCCACCGATTTCAGTTAGCACACTGGTGGGGAATACGGTAAAATCTCAACACTGATGTATACAAGTGTTTCAGGGTTGTGCACTATGTCTTCGTCTAATGGCACCACCCATTTAAAATAACGATAAGTAGTAGGAAAACTGCCGAATATGGCTCAACGCGATTATGTATCTCGTGGTAAAGCACCACAAAAAAAGAAGCCGGATAATAAAAAGCGCGGCAAATCACAGGTGAAGAGTACACCCACGGCCGCATTCCCTATTGTTCGTTTGGCCATCGTGGTGATATTACTAATCGGCTTTGCTGTTTTCTTATGGTCTATTAAAGACAACGCCAGCTCTGAGGTAGATACCGAAGTTGTACGCCCTGTTGCGCCTACGCAAGAAGCCTTGCCTGAATTACCGAAAGAAGAGTGGGAATATATTCGTACTCTGCCTGGGTATGAAGTAGAAGTAGACGTGGCTGAACAGGAAAAGTCTGACAAACGATACCTTATGCAGTGTGCGTCGTTCAGAACCCGTGCCCAAGCAGAAGAGATGAAAGCCAAAATTGCCTTCCAAGGTTTAGAAGCCCTTATTCGCCAAAGCTCTGGCAGCAACGGCGAGTGGTTCAGGGTTATTCTAGGGCCATTTGAATCGAAACGTGATGCCGAGAAAGCCAAGCACAGCCTTCGTAAAGTGAATATCGCGACCTGCCAAATCTGGTTCTGGAACTTATAAATCGTATAAGATTATCAAGGTAGCAAGCCTACGACGAGTAAAGGTACGCTTTAAATCTTCAGTGTCACTTAGCCAATAACACTTCCACCATTATTTGTGGTGGAAGTTAACCTACGGCAATTAACGCGCTAATCGATATACCCTTTAATCTCTCCCCCCTTGAAAACGAAAACCCTTCCCCCATTTCATAACAAAGTCTTTTTTCAGTTATCGCCCGAGTCTGCGATAGCGCCCACCTTAAACGGGGATTAAACGTGACAACGATTGTATCTGTAAGACGTGGAAATCAAGTTGTGATGGCTGGCGATGGTCAGGTGTCACTCGGCAATACCGTAATGAAAGGTAATGCACGTAAAGTGCGCCGCTTGTACCACGATAAAGTATTAGCTGGCTTTGCAGGCGGCACCGCCGATGCCTTCACCCTTTTTGAACGCTTTGAAGCAAAACTTGAAGCCCACCAAGGTCATTTGACCAAGGCGGCGGTCGAACTTGCCAAAGATTGGCGAACCGATCGCATGCTGCGCAAGCTAGAAGCCTTATTAGCCGTAGCCGATGAAACCGCGTCTTTCATCATTACCGGTAACGGCGACGTAGTTCAGCCAGAAAATGACCTGATTGCTATTGGTTCAGGCGGCAACTATGCCCAAGCTTCTGCTATTGCTTTGCTGGAAAACACCGAACTGACTGCAAAAGAAATTGCGGAGAAAAGTTTGACCATAGCCGGTGATATCTGCGTATTCACTAACCATAGTCAAACGGTAGACGTACTCGATTACTAAGTGGCTGTTTAACTAAAAATAAACAGCGACTTGTGCCTGCTATCGATGCAGTAGCACCAAAACAGAAAAGGGTTTATGCATGTCTGAAATGACACCTAGAGAAATTGTTCATGAGCTAGACCGACACATTATTGGTCAGCAAGATGCTAAACGTGCGGTATCGATTGCACTTCGAAACCGCTGGCGCCGTATGCAGCTTGAACCAGAGTTGCGTCAAGAAGTAACGCCTAAAAATATTCTTATGATTGGCCCAACAGGTGTGGGTAAAACCGAAATTGCGCGCCGCTTGGCAAAATTAGCGCATGCGCCGTTCATTAAAGTTGAAGCCACTAAGTTCACCGAAGTGGGCTATGTGGGTAAAGAAGTAGAAACCATCATTCGCGACCTTGCTGACATTGCCGTGAAGATGACCAAAGAAACTGAAATGAAAAAGGTGAAATTCCGCGCTGAAGAAGCGGCGGAAGAGCGCATTCTTGACGTACTTATTCCGCCTCCTGAAGATGCATGGGGTAAGAAAGAAGACGTTGAAGATAGAGGCACACGCCAAGCGTTCCGTAAAAAGCTTCGCCAAGGCGATTTAGACGACAAAGAAATTGAAATTGATGTGGCACTTCCACAAGTAGGCGTAGAAATTATGGCGCCTCCTGGAATGGAAGAAATGACTAATCAGCTTCAAGGCATGTTTCAAAACTTGTCAGGTTCGCAAAAGAAAAAGAAGAAGCTAAAAATTAAAGATGCACTGAAAATGCTGGTGGAAGAAGAAGCCGCACGTTTGGTGAATCAAGAAGACTTAAAAGAAAAAGCGATTGAGTCGGTTGAGCAACACGGCATTGTGTTCGTGGATGAAATTGACAAAATCTGTAAGCGTGAAGGCAATACGTCAGGCGATGTATCGCGTGAAGGTGTGCAGCGTGACTTGCTACCCTTGGTAGAAGGTTCAACGGTATCGACTAAACACGGTATGGTAAAAACAGACCATATTTTGTTTATCGCCTCTGGTGCTTTCCAAATGAGTAAGCCGTCAGACCTTATTCCTGAGCTTCAAGGCCGTTTGCCCATTCGCGTTGAGTTGTCAGCATTAGAAGTGGGTGATTTCAAGCGTATTCTTACCGAGCCTAACGCATCGCTTACCGCACAGTACAAAGCGCTAATGCTTACTGAGGGTGTGAACATCGATTTCGTGGAATCGGGCATTCAGCGTATTGCTGAAGCAGCATGGCGAGTGAATGAGCGTACTGAGAATATCGGCGCGCGCCGTTTACACACAGTGCTTGAGCGTTTAATGGAAGATATTTCATTTGATGCGTCTGAAAAAAGCGGTGAGTCTTTTGTGATTGACGAAGACTACGTAAACAGCCACTTAGAGTCGCTAGTAGAAAACGAAGATCTGTCTCGCTTCATTCTATAAAGCCCCAAGGCTAGTAACACAAAAGAGCGCATTTATTTAAATGCGCTCTTTTTTTATGTGGTTAATAATTTCACTAAACGCCCAGTAATATCAACGCCAGTCTCGTTTTCAACAAACAAGAAGAAAGGGCAAGGGTTAGCTTCCAAAAAGTAATATTCACCCTTGGTATTTTTACGCCAATCAATAGCACACCAATACATTCCTAAGCCGGAACATATCTTTCGTGATAAATCCTGCATTGGTTTAGGAAGGGGGGTCAGCAAAGGGCGTGCGTTTATATCGTCCCTGAAATCGAGATCGTGAGAGTCTATTTGTACACTGACGACTTCATCACCCAGTACGTAACTGCGAATGTTTGTCCCTTCAATAAATGCTTGAAACGTCACAGGGCGCTCTTTTAACAAAGCCTGTACTAAACCGCGAGTATCATAGCCCTGTTGCATGAATTTCGCTGTTTCGCCGCCTTTCACGGGCTTGTAAACCACCTCGTCTATATTCGCACAAAACTGTAGAGCAACATCACTAGCGTTGCCTATATAGGTATATGGCACCTTAGCCCCTAGCTTTTTTGCCATTCGCAGCTGAATGGGTTTGCAGTGATGAGCGCGAATGGCGTCAATACCATTAACCCACTTAGTTTCACTGAATAAAAACCAACATAACAAGGTGCTGGCATATTCTTGATCTAACCATTGCGAAGACACATTGTCAGAGGCGCTCACCGAGGGAGGAATATATTGGTGCCAATAGGCAGATGTGATGTCTGATAGCGGAATTCGAAAAAGCCCGTTGCGCGTAGGCTGGTTAAAATGCAAAAGACCATCATTATAATCCGGATCGTAACTGAGCTGCCAGTGCTTACCAAAGTAGTTGGTGTTGATAATACAGGGCTCGTTTTTATCGGCTATTAAGGCTTCAGCCACATGAAGAATTTGTGGGTCATTCTCGCTCCCTATTAATGCAATCTGCATTGAAATATCCTTTCTAAATGGTAAAAGGAGGACTGCTTAACCTCCTTAATCTGCTATGACAATAAATCGGGTAATTGTCCGCCGTCCTCACCAATCGCTAGGGTGATATAGACAGGTGGTTTAATAAGACGGATTGGCGCTTTATCTGCACCTGTTGATACGCCAGACTTGCCGCCAGTCACTTGCAGTAGTTCTTGGGTTGCAAGGTGAAATTCAGTAGCAGTTTGTACATGTTTTTGTGTATTTTTGTGTGTATGGTTTTGCGTGTTATGTTGCATTTTTCGCTCCTTATAAAAGCGTTTTAGTGTGATTTAAAAAGCTAGCGGTTAAGCCAACCTTAAGGGGTGGTAAATCGATCGAAAGCAACTCGCGATAAGCGCGGTGCGGCTGCTTATTTTTAATTTTTTGTAAATATTGGCACAGTGGAACTTAACCGTTCGCTCGCTAATAAATAGCTCTGTCGCTATCGCTTTATTCGATAGCCCTTCCATGATCTTTCGCGCAACCTGAAGCTCGCGTTTAGACAAGGTGTCGATAGGAAGGGCAGTACTATTTAAGTTCTCTACATGCTCAACGATTTGTTGACGCTCAATATCGGTGAGTAAGGGTGTAGATTCTCTAACTTCGGGGGTTATCATTATGAATCTCCTAGTGGGGTATTATCATTTTCTTCTACTATTTCAGAAGCTGGGTATCGCTGCAGAGTGCCGTCTACTAACTGATAGACAGTATCCGCAAGGGCAATTGTTTGAGGCCGATGGGCAACCATAATGCGGGTAATATTCAGTGCCTTTAGATGAGTATTGATGATGTGCTCATTTTGAATATCTAAATGGCTGCTTGCTTCATCAAGAAAAAGAATATCGGGAGAGCGGTAGAGTGCTCTAGCTAATAAAAGCCGTTGCTTCTGACCACCACTTAAGCTGCTTCCCATATCACCGACTAACGAGTGATATTGCATAGGCATGGCACAAATTTCGTCATGGATACAGGCTAACTGGGCGGCCCGGACGATCTTTTCTTGATTAGGTATTTCATCAAAACAACTGATGTTTTCAGCCATAGAGCCGGATAAGCACATGTCTTCTTGCAGCACAGAAGCGATGGTTGGCGCGTGATTTGATGATGAAATCATATTGTGACTAACCGTTCCCTCAGAGGGAGCATATAGCCCCATCAGACATTTAAGTAAGGTGCTTTTTCCACTTCCGCTTGCTCCAACGATGGCAATGATTTCCCCTGCTTTAACCGATAAATTAAGGTTTTCAAAAATACAGTTACACCCCTCCCCATACCGATAACTAAGATTGTGAGCTTTTAAATGAATAGCAGGAGTACTAGAGGCAATAGCATTAGAAGTGGCGGCTGCAGGTACTGGGGTTGCGTTTGAATAAGCGCTAGGTTGTTGTGACAACAAGGTGGTTTCAGCAGGCTCTGTTAGTACAATATCGCTCAGGCGAGAAAAGTGAACGGCCAGCATTCGTAATTCGATAAATTTAGACACTAGCCCGTCTACCGCAGCAGTAAATTTGGTTTTGTAAGCAATGAAGGCAAGCATCATTCCTACGGTCAGCATATTATCCATCACCAAAGAGGCCGCTATAAAGATTACAGCGATGTTCTCAAGACCAAATAACACTTGGTTTACCGCGTCGCTGCCAATATTGAGTTTTCCTAAACTAATATCTTTATTTAAAGTGGCGACTAACTTGTTTTGCCACTGGCTATGGCGCTGCGATTCTTGGCGGTATACACGAATAGGCAACATGCCTCGAACGCTTTCCATAAAGTGGCTTTGCTCGGTGGCGCCTAACGCAATTTTTTCTGTTGTGAGCCGCTTAGTGATAGGTATTAATGCAATGCGGAAAAGTAGATATATCGCCACTACTAGCACCACACATAGCGTGAGTTTTACAGAGTAAAGTGCCATCACGACAAGGGTAATAATAGCCATGACACCGTCGAGCAAGGCTGTGACAAGTCCAGTGGTGAGAAACTCACGAATATGCGCGAGGGAGCCAAAACGAGACACCACATCGCCCACGTGCCTTTTAGCAAAAAAATCCAGCGGTAGCGAAAGCAAATGTTGAAAGACCGAGGCGGACATTTGAAGTTGAAGTCGGCTTGATACAGCAAGGATCAGAAAGCGTCGCAACACTCTGGTGAAGATGCTTATCAGTAGTAAGAAAGTAAACCCAATGGCAAGTGCGGTTAGCAGCGCTTGGTTTCCTTGCAACAACACATCATCAACAACGGTTTGTACGTAATAGGGAGATGCCAATGCAAAAAGTTGCAGCAAGGCAGACAGCGCAAGCAAGGTCGCTAAGTTACGTTTGAACCCTATGGTGCGGGTAAAAAAGTCTCTTAGTTTTAGTAAAGGCTTTACCGGAGGCGGCGAAAAATTGTCTTTAGGCGTAATTTCTAACGCTATTCCTGTTAGATGTTTACTTGCCTCGTCGAAGGTGAAGGTGCGTTTGCCAATACTCGGATCGTGTATGGTAAATCGTTCACGCCCTACGTTAGTCAAAACAACGAAATGACGCATGTCCCAATGTAGTATTGCTGGCAGGGTTAGTTGAGATAAATCCTGTGGCTCAATTTTTAGCGCACGACATTGAAATGCCATTTGCTGCGCGATATCCATAATATCTTTAAGTGTAATACCACGAAGTGAAACGCTAATGCGCTGGCGAAGGTGGGTCATATCCCGTTTGTCACCATAATATTGTGCCACCATGCTGACACAGGCTAAGCCACATTCAGCGGCTTCAGTTTGAAGCACAACTGGTACTTTGTTTTTAGGTGATAAAGCGCTGAGTACAGGTGAAGCAAAACCGTGAGTAATATTCATAATCACAACCTTTTAGTGACGCTTAGAAGCGGCTCTAAGATCCATTCCAGTAAGCTACGCTGGCTAAGCGCAACGTCTGCTGAAAATGTCATTCCAGCCTTAAGCATTACCGGATTTCCATAGGCAATAATGGCGTCGCTGCTTACTCTAGCGGTAACCAAATAGGCGGGTTCGCTTACGGTTAAAGGCGCGTTCGCCCATTCACCAGGCAGTAAAATAGTTTCAGAAATGCTCGTTATCTGCCCCTCTTGCAAACCAAATTTCTGATAGGGAAAGGCATCGTAACGAATCGCGAGTTGTTGCCCGCTAGCAATAAATCCGGCGGCGCGCACGGGCACCAACAATCGTGCTTCTATTGGTGAATTCTCTGGAAGTAAGCTAAGTAGCGGCCTGTTCTGATCGACCATTAATCCAGTACTTGCTTGCAGACTTGAAACCACACCATTTTGCGTTGCATATAGAATGCGCTGCCGATCGCGATTTAACGTTAGTAACTGTTGGTTGATATCACTCAGTTGGTTTTCGTGTGCAGTGCGCTCATTGGCTTGTATCTCGGGTAAGCCGGCAATTTCATATGTCAGTCGGCTTACTTCAGCTTCGCTTTTTAGGTTGTTCCGCTCAGCTTGTTTCCATTGTTGCTGGCTACTCAAAAGCTCCAATTTATAACTATCGAAATCTGCGTTACTTACATGGCCGGCATCGCGCAGCACTTCAAGTGAGGTAAATTGATTGTGCGCTAACTGCCACTGTTGATGAGAAATCGCTAAAATATGGCGTATTGAATCGGCGTCTGTTTGTGCGTGCTCAAGTTGCTTTACTAGCTGCACGTGGCTGTTTTTATGAATAGTAATGGTACGCGTCAAAGAGTCGGTTATTCGCTGCTTTTTAGCTAGAAGCTCTTGTTGCAGTTTTAGCTCTACGGTTTCACCTTGTGGCTGCTGAACCCCGTATTCAATCGATAGTAATGGTTCGCCTTTCAAAACTTTTTGCCCCTCGCTGACATACACTTGGGAAATGCGGCCTTTACGGGAGTCGGCGTACAACCTTAGTACGCCATGAGAGGGCTCTAACCAACCTTCAACTGTGGCTTTTCGGGCATAACTACCCGTAGTGAGGTATACCCCCAAACACACTATCCATAAAAGTAGTATCGCGGTTATTCCCATATGGGACGGTCGAGGCGTCATCAGCAATTCACCTTGAAATGACGAAGTAGGCTGCATTGCCTGATGACGGAATAGTCCTTTTCTCATAACAGTTCATCCCATGAAATTAAAAAAATGGTATTCAGTTGCCATTTCCCTGTGGACATAGCGCTTAATCAGTAATCGACACTTTTTAAGCAGCGAAAACCTGAATACCGACAAGTGGTCTTGGGAAAAGCCTTGACGCTGTTAACGTTAGAAGAGGCGGGCTCGGAATATCGAATAAAAAGAAGTCAGGGCATTCGCCGCCCTTTATTCATAGGGTGTTGGCGCAAAACTTGATGAATTTTTAATGAAATGGCTCAAATTTAAATGTGGTTAAAAATTGATGGAAATGCAAAAGGTTAGTGATACTGTACAAAGGTTGTACTATAAAAAGTAGTGTACTTAATTCACGCAGTGGCTTAACCAAAACGGAATAGGAACTCACATGTTTGTACCAAGTATTTTACTCAAGCAGCTATACACTCACGGAAGCCTAACCAAAACTGACAACGGCGTTTCCTTCGCACTTAAAAACCGTTTAAAAGATGCCACATTAAAAGAGCTTAAATGGATTTCATTTGATGGTGAGAAAGTTCCAAGCCATAAAATCTCTATTCAAAGCAGCAACGACAGTGACATTAGTGTCGATGCACTGAATGACACCGGTGGTATGCCGTTTTCATTACGGCAAGTCATCACGGTACACCTAGAACTCAATGAAGAAGTAAGTCCTGAAAAGCGCAAAATAGGCATCTGTTTTTCAGCGTCGCCTTTTGGAAAGCTTAAGTTCGAAGTAGAAGATAATGTGACCTCACCAGCGAATCGCAAGTTGCATATACCCCGTGACGACCACGACGATTATGGCGATGACATTATCAAAAAGCGCCAGTCGTATTTTGAAAGTTTCACTGATGGCAAACTCAATCACGTGGGTAAATACTCGATAGACCCAGATAAATTAAAAGGCAATATTGAGCATTTTATTGGGGTAGCTCAAGTGCCCATTGGTATTGCAGGGCCATTGGTAATTGATGGTGAACATGCGAAAGGTGAATTTGTTGTGCCACTGGCTACAACAGAAGGCACCTTAGTGGCGTCATATAATCGTGGTATGAAGCTACTCAATATGAGCGGTGGAGTAAAGGCCACCGTTGTTGATGATGCTATGCAGCGTGCCCCTGTTTTTATATTTAGCGATGCCCGTGGCGCAAGGGATTTTGTGACTTGGGTAAACCAAAACATCAGCAAAATTCGAGAAGAGGCTGAATCAACTTCCAGCATTGCCAAACTCACTTATATCGACCACTTTCTATCAAACAAATTTGCCTTTTTACGTTTTAATTATTTAACCGGCGATGCGGCTGGGCAGAACATGGTGGGGCGGGCTACTTTCGCTGCGTGCGGGTGGATTTTAGATAATTATGAAGGGATAGAGAACTTCTACTTAGAATCTAACTTTGCCACCGATAAGAAAGCCTCACAAATAAATATTATGCGTACGCGTGGTAAACGAGTAACCGCGGAGGCCACGATAAAGCGTGAGCATTTACTGCAAATTATGCGTGTAGAGCCTAAGCAAATTGATTATCACGGCAGGGTAGCGGGTGTTGGGTCATTCCTATCAGGTGTGAACAATACGGGTTTACATTCGCCGAATGGCATTACTGCCATGTTCATTGCCACGGGGCAAGATGTGGCAAACGTAGCGGAATCATCGGCAGCTATTATGTATTCAGAGCTTACCGATGATGGCGACTTGTATGTGTCTATTACCATTCCTTCGTTAATCGTAGCCACCTATGGTGGTGGCACCGGAATGGGCACTCAGCGCGAGTGTTTAGAGCTCATCGATTGCTATGGCAAAAACAAGGTGTATAAATTTGCCGAAATTGTTGCAGCGGTGGCCTTAGCGGGGGAAATCTCGTTAGCGTCAGCCATTAGCTCATCTGATTGGGTGTCGTCTCACGAACAATATGGACGCAACCGCTGATCTGTTGATAGACGAGTATGGCTGGTAGGGCGCTAGACACGCTGTGAACCCATCCATGGGCGCTCTGCCACCGCATCCATGCGGTGGAAGGTCTATCGCTCCACCAGCCATACTCATCATCGGTCATCGGAGACTTTTTAGAAGGGGGAGGGCTTGCTTATTGTGTGCCCCATACTTTTAATGCAACCCTAGCTCCCAATAAGCCCAGCCATGGCGTTCTGCCACCGCATCCATGCGGTGGAAGGTCTATCATGGTGCTTCCTACCCTCTGAGCTAAATCAGTGGCTGTCTTGGGGGAGAGTAAGTCTATCACCCCACCAGCCATACTCATCCTCAGACATCGAAGGCTTTTTTAGAAGGGGAGGGCCTGCTTATTGTGTGCCCCATACTTCTAATGCAACCCTATCTCCCAATAAACCCATCCATGGGCGCTCTGCCACCGCATCCATGCGGTGGAAGGTCTATCATGGTGCTTCCTACCCTCTGAGCTAAATCCATGGCTGGCTTGGGGAGAGTAAGTCTATCGCCCCACCAGCCATACTCATCATCGGCCATCGGAGACTTTTTAGAAGGTGGAGGGCCTGCTTATTGTGTGCCCCGCACTTTTAATGCAACCCTAGCTCCCAATAAGCCCAGCCATGGCGTTCTGCCACCGCATCCATGCGGTGGAAGGTCTGTCATGGTGCTTTCCACCCTCTGAACTAAATTGGTAGTTGGAGTGAGTTGGCGTGAGGGAGGTAGTTCCGAAAGCGAATTTATGTGGGAAGTCGGGGAAATCGTTAGGCATAAAAAAGCCGGCGATTTACGCCGGCTTGATAAACGCTAATACTTTATTCGGTAATTAGTGTTTCCAGTGGAAGTGATGGGCTTTAGCGTCAATCGCTTCAGCGGTGGTTCTTGGCATAAAGGTGGCGTTGTTTTCTTCGAAGAAGAAAGGGGAACGCTTAGTTTTACTGCCCACTTCGTTCATGGTGGCGGCTTCGTATACGCGGCCGTTAAGTACGGTGAATTCCACATATTCGCTGCGGCGTAGGTCTGCTAACACGTCGCCGTCAATAACGACTAAGTCGGCCAGTTTACCTTTTTCAATACTGCCGATGTCTTTACCCATACCTAGGTGTTTTGCGCCATCGATAGTCCCGCCGCGTAATGCTTCCCACGCGGTGAAACCGCCTTGTTGCATTATCCACAGCTCCCAGTGCGCGGCTAAGCCTTCACGTTGGCCATGAGCACCAATATGTACACTGACCCCATTATCTCGAAGCTCTTTGGCGTAGCTGGCAACGTTTTGGTGATTGTACTGGTTATCGGGCGCGGTCGGGCGTCTTATCGAGCGGCCATGTAACATAGTGGCTGGTGTGTAGCGGAGTAAGCGTGGGTTTTTCCATACTTCAGTACGGTCGTACCAATACTCTTCACCCATCATACCGCCGTAAGAAACTACAAATGTAGGTGTGTAACCGAACTCGGTGGCTTTCCATAGCTGGGTGACATCGCTATAACCGCGCTCAATAGGTAAGCTGTGTTCTAACCCGGTATGGCCATCTACTAACATGGTCAGGTTTTGTTGAAGCTTACCGCCGCCTTCTGGCACTACCATCATGTCTTGATTTTTCGACGCCCATAACACTTGTTGGCGTTGGTCACGACGTGGCTGGTTGTAGCTTTTAACCGAAATCGCGCCACTTTCTTTCAAGCGCTCTACGTGAAAGTACGCATCTTCGTAATTATTGATAATGGCTTTATAGCCTAGGCCTTCTGCTCCGTACAAAATAGTACCGGTAGAGTATATACGTGGTGCAACTATGTCGCCTTTACGTTGAAGCTCAGAGGCCGCAAAAATCTCAGTGGTATCATTTGATGGGTCGTGAATGGTGGTCACTCCAAAGGCAACATTCGAGTATTGGCTCCAGTTTTTATCTGGAATAATCTCGTTTCTGCCTTGCGCGCCATGAGCATGGGTATCAACTAATCCTGGAATAATGGTTTTGCCACTGGCGTCTATTTGCATAGCACCTTCAGGAATAGCAATATCACCGCGCTTACCCACAGCTTCAATGCGGTTATCTTTAATAATAATAACGCCATCTTCAATGACTTCTTGGGTGTTGTCGGCATCGCGCATAGTCACGATTTTTCCGCCTATTAAGGCTTTATAACCACGAGGTTTATCTGCTTCTGTAGTGAACGATAAATTAATACCGTCAGCCACAGGGTCAGGCAATGTTTCTGGCGAACCATCTACAAACGCAAAGGCTTCTTTAAGCGAGCGACTGTAGAAGGTTGGGCCATTAAACCAGCTTACCGTCGTGTTATCCGGCGACCATGTTAAGTACTCTCCGGCTTTAGATGAAAGCTGAGTAACTGGCAGTGATGTCATTTTAGGGCCAATGGTTACTTTCTTGCCGTTTTCAACAAATGGGGTCACGAAGGTTTTAAACTGATAAACGAATGCTACCCATTTTTTATCATGCGAAAGTTTGTACTCACTTACATCATCAGCGCCATATAAGTGTGTTCGCTTATCGTTTCCTTGTAGGTTGACGCTTGAAAGTTGTGTCTCTCGATACGGCGTGCCGCCTACAGATTCGGTGAAAAATACACGTGAATTGTCACCAGCAAAGTGTGGGTTAATGCCCCCATCAGATACTTTCTTTTCGGTTTTTCTATCAAGGTCTGCTACATAAATACCAGGGTCCACCGAGTATTTAGGGTCTAGCAAATAGCCGCCGGTAAACTTGCGGTACACTACTTTTTCTCGATCACTTGAGAACGATGGTTCTATATAATGCCCAGGTTGCTGAGTGATGATTTTACCTTTACCGCCACGGGCAGAAACAATGCGTACTGAGCCTAGCTCATCATCATTCCATGTGGTGTAAACAATAGCTTTGCCGTCGTTAGAAAAACGCGGGTAATATTCACCATGTTCATTTTGCTTTGTCAGGCGTTTCATCTTGCCAGATTTAATGTCTTTTACGTAAAGTTTGCCCAATGCTTGAAACAAGAGGGTTTTGCCATCAGGCGACATTTGCGACCAGCGAATCATGTTTACATCAAATTCATCCGGTGCAACATCTACATCAAAACGCAGCGCATCAGCATAGTGAAGGGTAGCTTCTACACTAATGTTAATATCTGAAATAGTTTTATCGTTAATATTGATGCTATGAAAAGTACCGCCCGTCCAATACACAATGGCCGAGGAATCGGGCATCCAGTCAAAGTAGGCGAAGTAGCCCTCAGAGCCAAAGCCTTCTTGCATGTCGCGTTCAAGTTCTGTGGTAAGCGGGGTTTCAACACCGGTTTTAATATCTTTTAAAAATAAAGCTGTCTTTTCTTTTACGCGGCGCACAAACGCGACGTATTTACCATCGGGTGAAGGAGTGGGTACCACCGCACCGCCAGTGCCACTGATGTAACGGCTTTCATCACCATTTTCACGGTCGAATCGGGTAATGGCGAATATGCCACCTAATGGATCGCGGTTATAGTCGAAACGACTTCCTGGCACGGTGTTCTCTGTGAAATAAATATATCTACCGTCGTGGGAAAAAACAGGGTCAGCTATATTTTGTTGGTCTTTCTTACCATGATTACGAGCTTTAATTTGCAAGCCGTCACCGCCGGTATTGTGATACATCCAAATTTCACCCGCTGGAATACTGCGGCTAGACATAATACCTTTCGATACCAACAAGTATTCACCATCTGGGCTCCACTTAGGAGAGTGAATAAGATTGTTCTTTTCTTTGGTCACTTGGTGTAGGTTTTCGCCATTACTATCCATTATCCAAAGATTGTTAATACCATCTCGGTCAGAAATAAACGCAATCTTTGAGCCATCCGGTGAAATGCTTGGGTGTATGTTCCATGCGAAATCTTGCGTGATGGGTGTGGCATCGCCGCCATCAATATTCACTTTATAAATATCGCCTAACATATCAAATACCATGTACTTGCCGTTAGGTGCGATATCTAAGCTAGACCAAGTGGTTTCGGTGGTATTGATAGTGACTTCGTTAAGCGCAAATGGCGGGTTACTTACATCCCATTTTTCTTCATTGATGGTTGTTTCTTTTTTTATGTCGTTAGCGGCATACGCGGAGTACGCCGTACTTAAGCCTAGCGCGCTCACAAGTGCGACGGCTAATAAGCTTTTTGTTGTTTTTATCATAATCTATTTCCAATTACTTGAAGTGCGTTTTCTGTCTAGTGATGAGTATGCCTGTGAGCGTCTCATCTAATTGTAAATTTATCGTTAACTTTAACCTGAAACGGTGGGACGCCACCTTACTTATGAGATTTCACGTATAAATCTAACGACCAAACTACAGTTTTACCACCCACCCGCCTATTTATCCATCACTCACGATGATGCTTGTCTATTAGATTGATAAGCGCTAATTTGCAACAAGCTGTTAACAAAATTTGATGTAGGTGCTGTACATGGTCAATTCAGAGCAAAACGTGGTCAATTCAGAGCAGAGCGGGGTCAGCCCAGAACAAAAGCTCCATTACTCAACCTGTACGCTGTGCGAAGCCATGTGCGGCATTGAAGTGGCAACACAGGGCAACCGCATACTCTCCATTAAGGGAGACAAAGATAATCCTTTTAGTGAAGGACACGTATGCCCAAAAGCCAGTGCGTTGAAAGATTTGTATGACGATCCTGATAGACTAAAACGGCCGATAAAAAAGGTGGGCGATGAGTGGCAAGAAATACCGTGGAGTGAGGCCTTTGACTACGTTGCTGAAAAACTTCACCATATCCAGTCTACACATGGGAAAGATGCGGTTGGCGTGTATTTAGGTAATCCGAATGCCCACAACATGGGGGCTATCTTGTTCGGCCCTTATTTTTATCGCGCCCTTGAGTCACACAATAGATACTCTGCCACCTCAGTCGATCAACTCCCTCATCATATCGTGAGTCGCAGACTGTTTGGGCATATGTCGCAAATTCCTATTCCAGATATCGATCGTACCCAACACTTTGTGATTATCGGTGGAAACCCACTGGCTTCAAACGGCAGCATCATGACAGTGCCCAACGTTAAAAAACGCTTAAAAGGCGTGCAAAAACGCGGCGGTAAAGTAGTGGTTATCGACCCTAAACGGACAGACACTGCTGATTTAAGCTGCGAGCATCATTTTATTCGCCCAGGCAGCGACGTATTGCTATTACTTGCTATGTTACATGTAGTATTTGAAAAGCAATTGCATAGTGCAGAAGCGCTTTTACCTTACGCCGAAGATTTACTTGATGTTGAAGGCTATGTAAAAGGCTTTTCGCCCGAAACCGTTAGCGAACTAACAGGTATTAAAGCTTCACAAATAACCAAATTGGTCACCGACTTTTGCGAAGCTGAATCCGCAGTTTGCTACGGGCGTATGGGCGCGAGTGTGCAAGCATTTGGCACACTCACGCAATATCTCATCATGCTGTTTAACATGCTGACTGGAAACTTAGATAGGCAAGGGGGAATGATGTTTACCCAACCTGCCGCCGATATTCTTCCCGTATCAAGCAGGGGCAGCATAGGAGGCTATAGTTCAAGGGTGAGAGGTTTACCGGCTTTTGCAGGTGAATACCCAGTAGCATGTTTAGCAGAAGAAATATTAACACCGGGTGAAGGCCAAATTAAGGCCATGGTCATCGGTGCTGGTAATCCGGTGGTAACAACGCCGAATACCGAGCAGCTGGAACGTGCCTTTTCGCAACTTGATTTTGTCGTGTCTGTGGACTTCTACATTTCAGAAACCTCTCGCCATGCAGATATTATATTACCGCCCGTTACCCCGTTAGAGCGTGACCACTATGATGTGGTTTTTCACAACTTTGCTGTAAGAAACTACGCCACCTATTCTGAGGCAGTGGTAAACATAGATGACAACCAATTAACCGATTGGCAGATATACTTATCATTGGCAGAGCGCCTAGATAAATTAAATGGAAAAAGCACCGCACACTATCAAGCACTATGGCAAAAGCAGCCACAAGGTCTGATAGACGATTTATTAAAAAGTGGTCAATACGGGGCGCATGATAGCGCAAACGCCAGTGGCGAGGAAGGCTATAACTTGTCACTAGACAAACTTAAAGCCCATCCGCATGGCATTGATCTTGGGCCGTTGCAGAGTGCATTACCTAACGCTATTTTTCACGAGAATAAAAAAATCGATTTAGATTTCGATTACTTTATGCCAGATATAGCTCGAGTAAAGACGCACTTCTTCGACCGAATGCGTAACGAAAATCAAATGGTATTAATTGGCAGGCGTCATATTAAAACGAACAACTCGTGGTTACACAATAGCCCTAGAATGGTGAAGGGAAACAATCGCTGTACCTTGCAATTACACCCTGTGGATGCTGCTAAATATCAAGTTCAAGAGGGTGATAGGGTTAAAGTCACTTCAAGAGTGGGTCATGTTCAAGTGGAAGCTGAAATTACCGATTCTATTATGCCAGGCGTAGTCTCTATTCCGCATGGCTGGGGTCATAATAAAAAGGGGATAAAACTGGGTGTCGCTAGCCAATACCCTGGCGTTAATACCAATATTCTGACAGACGAAATGCAGGTGGATACCTTGTCGGGAAATGGTGTATTAAACGGAGTGCCCGTTTCATTAGAGAGGATGTAAAAGAAAGGCGATAATCAACAAATGAATATCGCCTTACATTCTATAAGTACACTAGGGTTTTACTAATCTTAGCAAAGCTAATCTATTCTAAACTAAGCTATGTAAAACCACCTAGGTCATAGTAACGTATTCTTCAGCGCTGGTAGGGTGAATGGCCACACAGGCATCAAAATCGGCTTTAGTCGCGCCCATTTTAATGGCTACAGCAAAGCCTTGTAGAATTTCATCCATACCGTGGCCTATACCGTGAAGACCAACTACTTTTTCATCTTCACCTGCACACACCAATTTCATTTTGGTCATTTGGCGGTGACGAGTTACTGCGGTGTACATAGATGCAAAGCTCGACGAGTACACTTTAATATTGTCTTCGCCGTATTGTTCAACCGCTTCTGGTTCGGTTAAGCCAATTGTGCCAATAGGCGGGTGGCTAAACACCACAGTAGGGATCATGGTGTAATCCATGTGCGCGTCTTCTTGGCCGTTGAATAAGCGTTCGCTAAGCAAGCGACCTGCTTTTACTGCTACAGGCGTCAATTCAGCTTCACCCGTAATATCACCTACAGCATAAATATTCTTAGCTGTAGTATTTTGATATTTGTCCACTTTCACCGTGCCCTTTTCGGTAAGCTCTACATCGGTATTTTCAATGGCTATTACATCGGTAGATGGCTCGCGGCCAATAGCCCAAATGAGGCAGTCTGCTTCAAGTACTTCGCCATTAGTAAGATGGATTAAAAGGTTCTTACCTTCACCACGCTCTACTTTTTCAACGCTGGTGTGGTTGTGTAATGTGCAGCCTTCAGCGTGAATCATATCCACCAAGGTTTCGTGAATAATAGGGTCGAAGTGGCGAAGCGGTGCTTGTTTACGAACAACCAAGTGAGTTTCTGTACCTAAGCTATGCAGTACGCCCGCAAGCTCAACGCCAATGTAACCTGCACCTACTACAACAGCTTTTTTAGGTTGTTCTTTAAGTGCAAAGAAACCATCTGAATTTATACCGTGCTGTGCTCCTGGAATATCAGGAATGACGGGGCGGCCACCAGTGGCAATAGTAATATGGTCAGCGGTATAAGTTTCGCCATCGACTTCAACAGTATTGTTATCAACAAACTTCGCGAAGCCACGAATAAGGGTAACATCGTTAGCGGTTAACGAGCGGTCGTATGAAGCATGAATACGTTCGATATAAGCTTGGCGGCTAGCAACTAAACTATCCCAACTGAAATGGTTCACCGACACATCAAAACCGTACTCTGGTGCATAGCGATGGATAGCCTCGGCAACTTGTGCGCCGTACCACATGGCTTTTTTAGGCACACAGCCTACGTTAACGCATGTGCCGCCAATATCTTTAGCTTCAATAATAGCTGCTTTTTTACCATGCTTAGCGGCACGGTTTGCAGACGCAATGCCGCCACTACCGCCGCCTATGCAGATATAATCAAAATGTTTCATGTTAACCGCCTCATTATCCGTTAGGCCTAAAATTGTCATTTATTGTGACACGAAATTGAAGGAATACACACTGTATACGCGTTTAAGAGACCGAGGCTCAAGGTAGAAGATTTCATTATCGTAGGCATCAGTTACAAAAAAACAAAAAAGCACTAATTACCTTAGTGCTTCTTTATTCCAGTTTTATGGGTACTACTACAGATACGCTTAAGATCACGCGTCTTGAGCCGCAGCACCTTCTTCGGGGTCATCTAGCGGCGTATCGGGCTCAATCAAAATACTGAATTCACGGCGACGTTCTTCCTCAAATTGTCTTAGCTTTTGAATAGTCGCGTCGGTGAAAATATGCCCTTCAGGCAGAATAAGAATATGGCTGTCGTTGTATAAATTTTTGGCTAACACCATGCCGGCTTTTAGCTGAGAGGCTTTCATAGTGTTGTAAATGTATTTTGACGTGCTCACATCATCATCTTCCAACAAGAATGACAGAATTTCACCGTCATACCGTGTGTTGGTATGCTTTTTCATTTCTGCTTTTGCATCACGGGGAGTCATCTCTTCACCGCTCATTCGGCCGGTGACTAAACGCCAGTAATCTCTTGCGATTGACACGATGCGAGCACCAATTGGAATTTCTTTTGCCACCACATTACGTGGTCCCGCACCATTGTAATGCTCGAATTGGAATTCAATCATGTCTGATACTGGCTGTAGCTCTGTTGCAGGTGCCAGCATGAGCGCCGCTTGTTTGGTTTGATCTAAGTAGTTCTGTTGTTGCTGGTACTTTAGCTTCGAAAACGGGGCTAGAAAATCGTCTGTATTTAGCCCTAGTAAACCAAGTTCACAAATAAGCCCGGCATAGCGCACCCGTTTAACGTCTTCAGGGCTCAGTTGAAGGTATTTGGCTAACTTAGTGGCAAGCTCGCTCACTTCAATGGCAAACTTGCCGTCTATATTGGGGTTAATACTAATAACGTTAAACAGTACTTGCTCCATTGCAAGATTGTGCTTTTCAATCTTGTTCAACGCGGCTTTAATTTGGCGAGTACGCTTATGCACCATTTGTTCAAGTGACGTATTCACTTCTTTTAACTTGCGATTTTGTAGTCGGGTTAATTTCTGCAGGCGGGCATTTTCGTTTTTTAACTTTACTCGTTCTAGCCCATCTTCAATGGCAGATATAAGCTCTTTGTTGTCCCACGGTTTTTGCAAATAACGATGAATCTTTCCTTCGTTAACCGCTTTGATAGTCGATTCTATATCGGCATAACCGGTTAGTACTAGCCGATAACTTTCAGGGTACAATTCTGCGACTTGTTGAAGTAATTCAGCACCAGACATTTGTGGCATTTTCATATCGGAAATGATCACGTGAACTTCATTTTCCTTCATGATCTCTAACGCTTTTGCGCCACTATCAGCAAGCAATAAATTAACTTTTAAGGAAAAGAGCGCGCGCTTAATGGCACGAAGAATATTAGGTTCATCGTCGACAAATAAAACAGTGTACACGTCTGCGTTTTGGTCAGTGGTATCATTCATAGTGAATCGTCCTGAAAAGAATCTTCGGCGTTGTCGTCTAACGGATTATGTATTGGTAGGCTTAGCGTAAAACAGCTTCCTTCCCCATCGTTACTTGAAGCATGAAGGGTGCCGCCGTGTTCTTGAGCAATGCCAAAAGAAATAGAAAGCCCAAGTCCGGTACCTTGCCCTTCTGGTTTGGTAGTGAAGAAGGGGTTAAATAATTTATCTAGGTGACTCGATTTAATACCGCAGCCAGTGTCTTGCACCGTAAGTTCAATGTTGCCATCTACTTCCCGCGTTGTAATGGTAATGGTGCCATGTATACCAGTACTTTCGATGGCTTGCCCTGCATTAATAAGAAGGTTAGTTACAACTTGTGAAATTTTCCCCATGTTCATCATGATATGGGGAATCGACCCTAAATGCGTTTCTACGCTACATATGTACTTTAGCTGGTTGTTCACCATCGCTAGGGTGGTGCGAACACAGTCATTTAAGTTGTAAGACTGCATTTCATCACTGTCTACACGAGAGAAAAGCTTTAGCCCTTTGACTATTTCGGCCACCCGAATCAGGCCGTCTTTCGAATCGGTGATGAGTTCAGAGATATCGCTGTTGATAAATTCCATATCTTGCTGCTGTATAATGTTACGCAACTGTTTTATCGCTTCATCTTGTTGGGTGGCGGTATCTTTTGAAAGCACATCGTTCAGCTGTTGGAATATCATTTGGTAGGTCGATACGTATTCGCTGAGAGTATGCATATTGCTATTCACAAACCCAATCGGGTTATTGATTTCGTGCGCTACCCCCGCGGCCAATTGGCCAACTGATGCCATTTTCTCTGCTTGTAACAATTGAACCTGTGCTTCTTTTAAATCTTTATTTGCTTCTTCAAGCTGAAAGTTTTTCTGATTTAGCAACGAGGTGCGTTCTCTTACTTTCACTTCCAATAAGCTGTTGAGCTCTTTGAGTTCATCTTCAACACGCTCACGATGAATATTCTCGTCTTTCAAAAGTTCAACTAATTGGTTAAACGCATCAGCCAACTCACTGAGTTCATCTTTGCCACGCACTTTGACAGAGATATCCTGATAGTTTTTATCTTTAACCGCCGCGCCTAAATGCCTAGCGCCCGCTCTTAGTTGCTTTAACTGCGACATTAAGTATGACCCAAGCAAGAATGAACACAATGCGATAAGGGCGAGCTCTATGGATGCAAGAGTGAGTGTCCATGTTCGAACTCGCTTTACTGACTTGTTAATAGAATCAACTTCAAGCCCTATCTCTACACGCCCATAGAGTGTCTCGCCAACCTTAATGTCAGCGGAGGTATCGTATATACCGTCTACCGCACTCATTACATCTCTATCTTGCTTAAAAGGACGGTTAAGTACGCTATGTTCACCTTTTTCGACATACACATTGTTGTTGTTATCGAGAACCCGAACATAGCTGATATTAGGGTTTGAAAGCATTTCTGATGCATCTGCCTCTAGCGAAGCGAGGTCGTAGCTTAAAAAGGCATTTTTCGCGGTAGAGACAAACAAGGTTGTGGTGGTTTGGGCAGAGGTTTCAACACTGGTGTCAACTAAGTCATTTAATAATTTAAATACGGTGGTGATAAGAATTAAAAACAGAATGGCAGCAATAAGTGCTACCCCAACAATAGTCTTGGTTCTTAGCGATAGTGTGAGCGACGCGTCTCTTTTCACAATTGCGGCCTTGCTAATGAGGTGATGCCTAGGGCTCGTACGTCGTCCCAATCTTCACCTACTGATGATATAAAACCTTTAAAGCCAACGTTTTTTAATAATTGTTTGTTGTCTTCGTCCTCTGACAGGGTAAGCAACGCAGTCAATAGTGCATCTCTTTGCGTGTCGGTAACCCGAGGGTGGGTAGCTATTGCATGGGGGGTATACCCATCACTTTCCCATAAAATACGAAGGGCACTTCGTGTATTGTCATCAACACCATTGAAGGTTCTTATTATGCCGCCACCTGCGTTAAAAAAGCCTCGTTGTACGTTAAGGTATACTGAATCATGAGAATGCACATAGCGTGGCGTAAAAAGAATGCCCTGCTGTTTCAAGTATGCACTGGGGATAATAGTGGCAGCAAATGCGGCAGGAGAAGGAAAGGCGATTTCTTTGCCATTAAGATCGTCAAGCGACACAATATCGCTGTTCGCATCCACAACAATAATACCTTTAATTCGCTTGTCTATTTGGCGAGCCAGTGCGCGATAGCCAACTGAGTCATGAAATACCACAAAGTGGTAGGGGTTCATGTAGGCAATGTCGTATTCTCCCTCGGCCAGTCGTTGTTCGAAGGTAGGAATATCTTTCGCCGTTTTAAATACAACATCAATGTTGGCATGTTCCGAAATATAGTTGATAAGCGGTTGCCAAGTTTCGGCAAGCTTTTTCGCTGACTGTTGTGGCACTATCCCAAGCGTCAACGTATTGCATGCACCATAAGTGGCGAACAACGTGAGTGCTAAAAAAGCAAAAATACGATGTGCAGCTTGAAACATTGATTTTTTGACCATGATTCACCCCAAACTCACTCATTTAAAAGACGCATTTCAAACGACCCAATTAAAAAGGCCATAGCAAAAACTGGCCAAGTTTACTTACTATGAACTTACTCAAGCATGAACTTCTCGATGGTTTCGATAAGTTCGCCATTGGCAAATGGTTTTGAAAGTGCTGCATTTGCGCCGAGTTCGATAGCTCGGTCAAGACTGATATCGTCAAGTGCGGAAATGACTAAAATTTTTAAATTTTTATACTTAGGCTGTTCTCTAACAAACTGGATAACGCTGTAACCATCCATGCCAGGCATACTTAAATCTAGGGTCATTAACTTGGAGTTATACTGGCTCAACATAATGCCAGCTTGAAACCCACCCGTAGCAATATAACTTTCATAACCACCACGGCGTGCCACTCGTTGAATTGATTTTGCCACCGGCATCTCATCATCAACGATAAGAATTGAAGGTGATATCTCACTTTGGAGGTCGTCGGGAATAGGGATGTTGTGATGTTCAAGAAAGGAAACAAAGTCCGAGACTAACACGCGATTATTGCCACGACCTGGCAGCTTAAACCCTTTAAGTTTGCCGCTTTCTATCCACCGGATCACGGTACGAAGGTTTACATCGCAGTAGGTTGCGATTTCACCTGATGTTAATGTCTTCATTGCTCAATTCCTAATGCCAACTTATAACGTTATAGCACTGAATAGGGTTGTTCACAATTTAGACAAAAGTAGTGAATGTGACATTTGTGACACTCTTTTTTAGGGTTTTTAGCTGCTGAATGAATGAGTTACTTAACTATTAACGAAGCGCTTAAAAAGAAAGAATTATTCAAAATTTGATCTGCACGCTTACCGTTTACAGTAACCCTAGTATAGAACCCAAAAATATCACTGTTGCCTTGCGCAATTACAGCGCTTGTTTTTATTGCAAACAACCCCAACATAACTTGCTATACGAACTGAAAAGAGTAGACGGATTATGACGACCCCAGCAATTGAATTGGTAGATGGTTTGCCTTTATTTTCATCTATTAAGCCCGCGCAGATAAAGCCAGCCATCGAGAAAGCGATAGCAAAATGTAAGCTTGAAATTGATGAAGTGGTTGCATCTAAAGATTACTCTTATGCGAACTTAGTATTGCGCTTAGAAGAAGTAGACGACAATTTAAATAAGATGTGGTCACCGGTTTCTCACATGAATTCAGTGGTGAGTAGTGACGAGTTGCGAGAAGCCCATGATGCCTGCCTACCTTTACTATCAGAATATGGCACCTGGGTAGGTCAGCACGAAGGATTGTATAATGCTTACGTGGCGATAAAAGACTCAAACGAATACGCTGACCTTGATGAACAGCGTCAAAAAGTGATTGATAATGCTATTCGCGATTTCACCTTAAGTGGGGTGGCACTGCCTAGCGAGGAAAAGAAACGCTATGCAGATATTCAAGCGAAGTTAAGCGAACTGTCATCCACATTTTCAAATAATGTAATGGACGCCACCATGGGGTGGAGCAAGCATGTCACTGACGAAGCTATCTTATCTGGTATGCCTGAATCAGCCCGCGATGCAGCAGCACAAGCCGCGCATCAAAAAGACTTACAAGGCTGGTTGTTCACATTAGATATTCCTTCTTACCTACCCGTTATGCTTTATGCGGACAATGCAGAGTTACGTGAAGAAATGTATCGCGCTTATGCGACTAAGGCGTCAGATCAAGGCCCTAATGCGGGTAAGTGGGATAATACCGATATTATCCAACAAACACTGGCCCTTCGCAGTGAAATTGCGCAATTGCTCGGTTTTGGTAGTTATTCCGAGCGCTCTCTCGCTACCAAGATGGCAGAATCGACAGATCAAGTTACCGGATTTTTACGTGACTTAGCCGCAAAATCGAAGCCTCAGGCTGAAAGAGAGTTAGAAGAAGTACGTGCGTATGCGAAAGATACCCACGGGGTAACTGAGCTTAATGCGTGGGACCTACCTTATTACAGCGAAAAGCTGAAACAAGAAAAGTACACCATTTCAGATGAAATGCTGCGTCCGTACTTTCCAGAAGACAAAGTATTGTCGGGCTTGTTCGAAGTAGTGCATAGATTATACGGTCTTAAAATTATCGAGCAGCCAGGTATTGATACATGGCACAAAGATGTGCGCTATTTCACTATTACTGATAGTGCTGATGCCCTGCGTGGCAGCTTTTACTTAGACTTGTACGCCCGCGCTAAAAAACGAGGTGGCGCGTGGATGGATGAGTGCCGTGTTCGCCGCGAAAAATTAGACGGTGAATTGCAGCTACCTGTCGCGTATCTAACTTGTAACTTTAATGCCCCAGTAGGGGATAAGCCTGCCTTATTCACGCACGATGAAGTGGTTACCCTTTTCCATGAATTCGGACACGGTATACACCACATGCTAACCAAAATGTCGGTGGCGGGTGTATCTGGAATTAATGGTGTGCCATGGGATGCCGTAGAACTGCCAAGTCAGTTTTTAGAAAACTGGTGCTGGGAAGAAGACGCGCTTAACTTTATTTCGGGTCACTTTGAGACGGGTGAGCCCTTGCCGGCAGATTTACTTGATAGAATGCTAGCTGCTAGAGATTACCAAGCTGCTATGCAAATGGTGCGTCAATTGGAATTCAGTTTGTTCGATTTCTTACTACATAGTGAGTCTGGAGACAATGTTGATGTGCAAGCTATTCTTAACAGTGTGCGCGCTGAAGTAGCGGTTAATACGCCTCCCGCATTTAACCGTTTTCAGCATAGCTTTGGGCATATCTTTGCTGGTGGTTATGCAGCAGGATATTACAGTTATAAATGGGCAGAAGTGTTATCTGCTGATGCTTACAGCAAATTTGAAGAAGACGGTATTTTTAATCAAGAGACCGGTAAAGCGTTTTTGGAAAATATACTTGAGATGGGTGGAAGCCGCGCGCCTATGGATTTATTCGTTGCCTTTAGAGGCAGGGAGCCAAACGTAGATGCCTTACTTCGCCATAGCGGCATTCGTGGCTAATTAGTATTAGGGTAATATTAGGGTAGATAACCATGGGAATAGAATCTTTCTCCACCATTTATCAGCGGGCATGTAAACGAAAAGGTGGTGAAAAGGCGCTTGAAAGCATGCTTTCGGCGCCACTTTCCTCTGAGCAAGTCGCTAAAATAACTGATGATCGGTTTTTGGCAGCCATGACGAAACAAGTATTTCAGTCTGGCTTTGTTTGGCGCGTTATCGAAAAAAAATGGCCTGAGTTCGAAACCGTGTTTTTTGGTTTTAATATCGAAAAAGTGCTGCTTATGCCGGATGAAATGCTAGAACAAAAAGCGTCTGATAAGCGCATTGTGCGTAATTACAAAAAAGTAATGACCGTTCGCGACAATGCCATGTTCATTAAAGATATTGCCCGTGAGCACGGCAGCTTTGGCCAGTTTGTGGCTAAATTCGACGCCAGTAATATTACCGATTTATGGACTACGATGAAAAAACGTGGCGCTCGTCTTGGGGGTAATACGGGTCCTTACATGCTGCGGGCGTTAGGCGTAGATACCTTCTTGTTTTCACGAGATGTTGAGGACTACCTGAGAAAGAACGATATTATCGATGGCGGCCTCACTAGTAAGAAAAGCTTAACGGCTGCAAATGCGGCGTTTACCCAGTGGCATCAAGAAAGTGGCCGCACGTTGCAAGAAATAAGCGTTATTATTGCGTTCAGTTGGGGCACAAACCAGTATTTTGCGTAAGGTAAATACTGTTGCTGGGCGCGACAATCCGATACACTTCAGCCTTTACTATGAATCACTAATGCAGGAATGCCATGAGCGACAACCATAACAACACATCGCCCACTGAGGCATCGGATGCACCTACTACTCATTTTGGCTTTAAGCAGGTAGAGAAAAACCAAAAAGCGTCGTTAGTAGCCAATGTATTCGATTCTGTTGCCGCTAAATACGATGTCATGAACGATTTAATGTCGATGGGTGTGCACCGTTTATGGAAGCGCTTTGCCATTGATTGTTCGGGGGTACGTGCAGGGCAAAAAGTGCTTGATATCGCTGGTGGTACTGGCGATTTAACCGCAAAATTCTCTCGTCTTGTTGGCCCCACGGGGAACGTAACGTTGGCCGACATTAACCTGTCGATGCTAAAAGTTGGCCGCGATAAACTAAGAGATCGCGGATTAGTCAGCAACATCGATTACGTTCAAGCAGATGCTGAGGCGTTACCTTTCCCTGATAACCACTTCGACGTAGTTACCATGGCTTTTGGCCTTAGAAACGTAACCGAAAAGCAAAACGCACTTAATTCAATTTACCGTGTACTAAAACCAGGCGGTCGCCTTTTGGTGTTGGAATTCTCGAAGCCGACGTCAGAGCAATTAAGCAAACTTTACGATACGTATTCGTTCCATATATTGCCAAAAATGGGGCAGCTAGTGGCCAACGATGCCGAGAGTTATCAATACTTGGCAGAAAGTATTCGTATGCATCCTGATCAAGAAACTTTAAAAGGTATGTTCGAAACCGCTGGGTTTGACCAGTGTGACTACCAAAATTTAACCGGTGGAATTGTGGCACTGCACCGAGGCTATAAGTTTTAATGCCAACGTCAGCATTGGTAAGCGCCGTTATTGAAACGGCAGCGAATAAAATTTTAGCGTTAGATCCAGACAGCGGTGCCAGAATGGCTTCGCTGAAAGGCGCGCGGCTTATTGCTTATGTAGACCCTTTGCCCTTTGCCATTGTGCTTGTATTTTCTGATCAGGTAGATGTGCTAACCCTACATGAGCCGTTTCAAGACACAGTAGCAACGCTTAACGCTAAAGACTGCTGTATTAAAACATCGCTAGATACCCTGCCTGAATTAAAGCATACCAATCAGCTAACCCGCCTCATTCAACAAAACAAATTACAGGTTGAAGGCGAACTCGCTGTGGCTCAGCAAGTTAGCGGTTTATTTCAGCAGTTAGATATTGATGTAGAAGAACTACTGGCAGCGAAAACCAACGATGTGGTCGCCCACCAAACAATGAGCTGGCTTAGTACTTTTAAGCGCAAAGCCACAGGCGCCCTGTCGGAGTTTAATAAAGTGGCTAGCAATGCTTTGATAGAAGAAAAGCAAATAGCAGCGCCCAAATTAGCGGTATTACATTTTAGTGATGAAGTGAACGCACTACGTGATGACGTAGCGCGATTAGATGCCCGCTTACTTCAGCTAGAACAAAAATTAATTTAAGAGACAAGCATGCGCATTGTTAGGTTGTATAAGATAAATAAGGTGTTGTTAGAGCATGGGTTAGACGATCTTATCCCTGCGAAATGGCTACCATGGTACGCACGCCTTATGCGCCACAGCATCTTTTGGATTCGAAACAAACACAAAGACAAACTTGCCGGTGAGCGTATTACGCTTGCTCTGCAAAGCCTTGGCCCGGTTTTTATCAAGTTCGGCCAAATGCTCTCGACACGCCGAGACTTGCTTCACCCTGCGATTGCTAATGAACTTGCCCGTTTGCAAGACAAAGTGCCTCCGTTTTCGTCAGAGGCGGCACAACAGATTATTAAAACTTCCCTTGGTTTAACGCATTTATCAGAATTGTTTAGCGAGTTTGACGAAGCGCCTTTGGCATCTGCGTCTATTGCGCAAGTGCATGCTGCAAAACTAAAAGCGAATAACGAAGATGTGGTAGTTAAAGTGCTGCGGCCAGATATTCGTGAAACTATTGTGGCTGACATGGAGCTGCTATTTAGTTTGGCCTCAGTTCTGCAAAAATGGCTGCCAGATGGCAAGCGTCTTCGCCCTGTTGAAGTGGTAGTGGAATACCGCAAAACTATTGTAGATGAACTCGATCTTCTGCGTGAATCGGCAAGTGGTATTCAGTTGGGTCGAAACTTTGAAGGTTCAGATTCACTATACATACCTAAAATATACAGCGATTATTGTCACAGTAATGTGATGGTAATGGAGCGCATATACGGGCTGCCTATTTCAAATATTGATGCTTTGCTTGCACAAAATACCAATATGAAAAAGCTGGCAGAGCGAGGCGTTGAGGTTTTCTTTACTCAAGTGTTCCGCGACAGCTTCTTTCATGCTGATATGCACCCAGGCAATATCTTTGTTTCTACCGAGCACCCAGAAAACCCCAAATATATCGCTATCGATTTTGGCATAGTGGGCACGTTGAACAGAGAAGATAAGCGTTATTTGGCGGAAAACTTTATTGCGTTTTTTAACCGCGATTATCGCAAGGTAGCGCAGCTGCACGCCGACTCTGGTTGGGTGCCAAACGACACCAATATTGATGAGTTCGAAATGGCGATACGCACCGTATGCGAACCCATCTTTCAAAAGCCCCTCGCTGAAATATCGTTCGGCAACGTGCTACTGCAATTATTTAATACTGCTCGTCGGTTTAATATGGTGGTGCAACCCCAGTTAGTTCTGCTACAAAAAACGCTACTTTATGTAGAAGGGCTAGGCCGTCAGCTTTACCCGCAATTAGATTTGTGGAAAACCGCGAAACCCTTTTTAGAAAATTGGATGCGCGAGCAAATTGGCGTGAAAGCCATGCTGGGCAAAGTAAAAGCAAACTTGCCGTTTTGGTCTGAAAAGCTTCCTGAAATGCCGGATTTACTTTATGACAGCTTACAGCAAGTTAAGCGGCTTCCTTTGCAACAACAACGCGCACAGGTTGCTTTACTTGAACAGCAGAAAAAGAGCGCGCAATCCATTCAATGGGGTGTAACGGGTGCTACCTTTATCTTATTGTCTGCTATTTTACCGATGTACGATTTAAATTGGTGCTTACCAGCGCTTTCTGCTGGTGCAGGATCCCTCTGTTGGGTATTGGCATGGCGTAAGAACCGATAGGTACTGTTACGCTGGGGTGAAATTTTTATGAAATGCATTAATTAGTGAATAAATTGTATATTAATCAGTTCGAAGAGTGTTATAGTTGCTTTGGCTTTAAGCCAAATGTCTTTGAATAGACGAGATATGAAATTATTTGCTATATGTAAAACCGCTCAAGTTACCTTGTGATTTGTAGTAAGTTGTTGCCCATTCGTAAGTAAGACCAACTCCGCCTATTAAAGACACTCGCTATACGCGCTTATTGCGCAATTTAATATGATATTTGAGGTCTATACGACATGTCTAAAGTTACAGGCACCGTTAAGTGGTTTAACGCTGATAAAGGTTATGGTTTTCTAACTCAAGATAACGGCGGTAAGGACGTATTCGTTCATTTCCGTGCTATCGTTTCTGACGGTTACAAAACTCTTCCAGAAGGTCAGCGCGTGGAATTTGAAGTAGAAGAAGGTCAAAAAGGTCTTCAAGCTGCTAACGTGCACGCCATCTAAGAAATTCAAAAACGGCGGTCTGTAAAGACCGCCGTTTTTCTTTCTTTTATAAACACTACATTCGTTAATATAGTTGGTTTTCCCGCTATTAAGTGCTTTACTATTTTAGTATTAAACTTAATGAAAGGATTTGCTAATGTTAAGGATGAATAGTGTTTTTTTCGCTTTTGTTCTACTTTCCACTTTTATATTTTCTTCATCGTTCGCGCAATCATCCAGTAAAATACAAAATACCTCCCAAGACACCCAAAATGCCAGCAGCGCCGTTAGCAAACAAACGGGTAGTAATCAAAATAATGCTATTGCCATGCTTTTCGGTGAACCAATTACCCTAGCTGACATTACTCCCGATCAAGACACAATGTCGAAAATTCGAAAGCAAGCGCCCGATAACGTCACGCAGCTTGTTACTCAGATGCGAGCTATTAATCTGGCGAACCAGATTATAGAAGGCGTGCTTAGCGACTATGCGAGTACGCACAATATCGAGGTAGACTCGGACTTAGTGGAAGCTTTTAAGCAAAAATTTGGGTCAGAATATGAAAAGAACAACCAGAAAGTAGCTGCTAAGAAAGATGCTCAGCAAGAGAATAATGAATTAAAGGAAAGCGTTAGCGCTGAAGACATTACTAGTATTGACGAGATTGCATTAACGCAAGTAGAGCGTTGGCAAATAGAAAAACACCTGTATAAAACCTATGGCGGGGCAGTGATTTTCGAGCAGTCTAACCCTTCAATGCCGGTAGAAGCATACTTAGCTCTGATGAAAGAATACGCGAACAAAGGTAAGTTCAAAGTGTTAGATGAAGCGTTAGCTGAACGCTTTTGGGAGGCTTTCGAACCACCATATGAATTTGTAATAGCGCCCGAGGACGTGAACTTTAACCAACCTTGGTGGCGTTAATGCATAATTGGCAACCTTTGTAGGTTGCCAATAGCCACGTGGTTATTGGCCGCTATTTGACGTTAGTCTGCAAATAGTGGAGTAGAAAAATAACGCTCGGCGCCGTCGGCAAGAATGACAACGATGTTTTTGCCCTTATTAGAAGGTTGTTGGGCTAATTGAGCGGCAGCAAACAGTGCGGCTCCTGAAGAAATTCCTACCGCTAAACCTTCTACTCTCGCAATCTGCTGGGCGTAAGCTATGGCTTCGTTGTCTTCTACCGTAATTATCTGATTTATTTGGCTGACATCAAGCACGTCAGGAATGTGGCCTGAACTCAACCCCTGAATATTGTGCACGCCACCATGCCCTTTGCTTAACACTGGACAACGTGCTGGCTCTACAGCCACTATTTCTAAAAGGGGAATGTGAGCTCGCATGCTTGTGGCTAAGCCCGTTAGCGTGCCGCCAGTGCCCACACCTGCAACCACGATATCGACATTACCATTAGTATCACGCAGTATTTCTTGGGCGGTAGATTGGGCATGCGCATTAGGGTTAGCTTGGTTTGAAAATTGGGATAGACCCACAGCATTTGGATTTTGCTCGATAAGTGCTGCTGCCCGCTCGATTGCCCCTTTCGTTCCAAGCTCTTTCGACGTAGTGACTACCTGCGCGCCATAGTGGCGTATCAGCTTTTGGCGCTCTATTGACATATGTTCTGGTATGCATACTGTCAGTTTAATGCCATAAATAGCGCAGAGCCAAGCACAGGCCACACCGTTGTTTCCTGACGACGCTTCAATTATTTCAGTTTTCTCATTAAAAGCAGAGCTCGCCATTAGCGCGCTAAGCATGGCCATTGCCGGTCTGTCTTTTATTGAACCTGCAGGATTGAAAAATTCCACCTTGGCTAACAGGGTCGCCTCCACGTGATGGCTTGCCGCAAATTTAGTCAAGCGTATTAGTGGTGTGTTTCCTATGGTTTGCGTTATATCGTCAACGACCCCAGGCAGGGTATTTATCGCGTAATCAAGCATTTCAAAAATCTCTACAAGTCAGTCTTACTCAATAGTGACAGCTAGAAAAAGAGAAATTTACTCATTACGCCCTATTTGATAGGTTAGGTGTAGTTAAAAATTCTATTTATGCGGTTTAATATGAAAAATATTGCTCTGGATGGTGTGGATAAGGCTATATTGTTGCTTCTTCAGCAAGATGCCAATGTGCCGGTTGCTGATATAGCGGAGAAAGTGGGCCTTACGGCTACGCCGTGTTGGCGACGTATACAGCGACTAGAAGCGCAAGGCGTTATTTCCCGTCGCGTAGCATTATTGCAGGCACATAAATTAGGCTTGGCAATGACGGTGTTTGTGCAAATCAAAGCCGCTCGTCACGATGGGAAGTGGTTAACAGACTTTGCTAAGCATGCGTCATCGTTTGAAGAAGTGGTTGAATTTTATCGTATGTCTGGAGAATATGATTACCTGCTTAAAGTTGTGGTAACTGATATGGCTGCTTTCGATCATTTCTATAAAAGACTCGTTAATGGAATTGATCTCAACGATGTCACCTCTAGTTTTGCCATGGAACAACTCAAATACACAACGGCGCTACCACTTACTCACCTTTAGTAAAAAACAAATAGTTCGCTAATTATCTAAGGCGTGCGAAAGTAAAAAGGCAGAACTCGGGTCTAGACTATTTATGGGTTACTAAAGACACTATTATAAGTATTTTATTGGCTTATGCTTCAAAGTGTCTACAGTAATACTTTACGTTAATTTTTTTCCCTAAGGCAGTAAGCAATGTTAAACACTATAAAAGTACGGATTTTAACGGGTTATGCGGGAATATTACTCGCAACCTTGATTGCTGCCGTGGTATTAACATTGAACAACAAGCAGGTGACGCACCAGGTCGACACCTTCGTGAGTGAAACCTTACCTGCCTTAAGTACCCTTGATAGTGTGCAAAGTAATAGTAAGCAACTTGTGCTAATTGGTTATTCACTTTATGGCACAACGTTATCGAGTAATGCCTTTGAAGAACAAAAACAAGTATTAGTGCAAAACGTTGATGCTGGATTCAACGCACTAGGTTACATGGCTGGTGATACCCTTAAATCCCAGTTCAATTCGCTGGTTTCAAGTATGGATTCACTTCAGGCAACGATGTCTGCCTCGCGAGTAGATTGGGATCGTGCCCGTGATGATTTGCAGTTATTGAATGAATTAGCCTCTGTTTTTGATAATGCGTTAATAGAAGTAAGAAACCAGGTGGCAAGTAAAGCGGGTGAGCGTTCTCAGGCAATAGGAAGCCAGTTACAAACCAGCCAATTCACTATTTACCTTCTAGTACTCATTCTAGCTGCTGTTGCCATGGCAGGCTTCTATAGCGCTAAAAAACAAATTGCGCAGCCTATAGAAGGCATGGCTGAGAAGCTAGATAGTTTAGCGAAAAGCAGAAATTTAGTGGCGCGCCTTCCAGAACAAAGCACCCATGAGCTTTGCAGAATGACCAACAGTATTCATGGTTTGGTATCTGTGTTTCAGGTGGGCATGAAAGAAGTGAAAGGAGCCGTTTCTGGTATAGAAGGAGCGGTGAATTCTTTATCTATGACTACAGAGCAGTCGAGCTCGTCGGTTGATAGTTTACTTACCGATATTACTGGGCTTGTGAATATTATGGACTCGTTAGAGTCTGATATGGTTGAAAGCCTTCAGCGTTCACAAACTGCCGCAAATGCTGCGCAAGATAGTGCCAAGCAGGTAGATGCAGGTCGTGTTCAAGTGAAAGAGACCGCTGAGGCGATTTCTGACTTGGCCAATGATATTGAGCAAACTGCGAGTATGTTAGAAACCCTTCAAGCCGAAGGGAATAATGTTTCAAGCGTAGTTAAAACCATTGCAGAGATTGCAGATCAGACAAACTTATTGGCATTAAATGCTGCTATTGAAGCGGCAAGGGCAGGAGATTCTGGTAGAGGTTTCGCCGTAGTCGCTGATGAAGTGAGAACATTGGCGGTAAGAACCCACCAGTCTACGGTTGAAATAAATACTATGCTTGAAAAGATTGTGGTTTCTATTACCTCTGCGGTATCCACCATGAGTTCAAATCAAAATAAAGCACATGACTCTGTTGGCTTAGCTAATGATTTGGTATCAACGCTTGAAGCAGGAACGCAAAGTATTTTGGCGTTAGTAAGCGTTAGTGAAGAGGCGGCCGTATTGGCGAAACATTCACAGTCGCAGGCCAACGAAGCAAAAAATGGCGTTAATCAATTCAAAAGCTTGGGAGATAGGTTGTCTCAGAACAACAGGCAAGTTAACGATGCCGCTGAAGATTTGTCTGCACTTGCGAATGGATTAAGTGCTAATGTGAACCAATTTAAAATAGGCTAATGCAAGAAGGGCCCTGTTAGGGGCCCTTCGTTACTAATGCTGTTGTTCTTCAGTTTGCTTGCTAGCAAAAATCTTGGATTTCTTTTGGATCTTACATCCTAAAATATTTTGAGCATTTTTCCGACCTATATAGTAAGCCACTGTATAGGGGTGAGCACGCCTGAAGAACCTTGAAAATGATTTAACTACATTATTCATAATGGTACTCCTTTTAATTCTGCCCAAAATAAGCATACGTATATTTAATAATTATGTCAACACTGTCACAAAAGAAACTTATAAGAAATTAGTATGATTTTGTCTGTAATTATTTGTTTACGTTTTCGCATGATCTCATTTAGAAAGTAAGTGATCTAGTGAATAAGTTATGAAGTTGATATGAAGTGAATTTGAGCGGGGCGATAAAAAGGCCCCGTAACCAAGTGGTTAGGAGCCCATTATCTTTCTCTCTAGCTAACTGGCGCATAGGTGCCAATAACGAAGCTAATAGTAGCTAAGCTTTTCCGACTTACCTGAGAATATTTTGTATACCATCGCGGTGTAAGCAAGAATGCAAGGCACTACAATAACCACACCCACTAATAAGAAGCGCAATGAGTTGGCGTCGCTTAGTGCATCTTGTACCGTAAGGTGCCCTGGGATGACAAACGGATAGTAACTTACCCCGAAGGCCGTAAAGCAAAGTACAAATACGGTTAATGCTATAGCAAAGGGCATCCATTCACCTTTCCCACCTGCATCAGGCAGCTTTTTCAATAACACGCCACACAAGCTAAGTAATAAAAAGCAGGCAACTGGAATAGCCATTAACACATAACCAATCGTGGATGATAACCATAAGTCACGCACATCATCATGCAAGGTTAAGTTTGCGAGGCTTACCGCCACTATGCCTATTGAAAGGGCAAACAACCCTCTGCGTGCCCAATAATAGGCTTTGGCTTGTAAGTCGTTCTCAGCTTTTAATATTAGCCAGCACGAGCCAATAAAAGCATAAGCAGCCGTTACCCCGATAGCCGACAGTAAGGCAAACCCTTGTGCCCACAAGTCGGTACGTAGGCCGGTAACATAGATGCCTAGCATATAACCTTGTGCCAGCGTGGTAAGTAATGAACCGTACTTAAAGGTAAGATCCCACTTACGTTTATGAACTTGTACTACTTTAGCCCGAAAATCAAAGGAAACGCCACGTAAAATAAGCCCCAATAACATGATAGTTGCAGGGATATATAGGCTTTGAAGTACTTCACTGTGTGCTTCTGGAAAGGCAATAAGTAATAGTCCCACGGCCAATACTAACCAGGTTTCATTGGCATCCCAGTAGGGCCCAATGGAGGCAATCATATCATCACGAAACTTTTCCTCGCGGGGCGGTATTAAAACACCCACCCCTAAGTCGTAGCCATCTAATATGGCGTAGAGCAATACTGCCAGCCCAAGCAGGCCAACATAGATATTCCCCAAGGTTTCTGCTGATACATTTTCAAATAACATAGCGGCTCCTTAAGTGTTCGCCGGCGACATTTTGCTGGCTTTGGCCATTTCACGCTCTTCTGTAGAAATTTCTTCAATTTCAACAGCGCGGCGACACATCAGCATTAGCGTTCCCATATAAGCGAACAGCAAAATAGTATAAATCGTGGCGTACATAGTGAACGAGAAAGCGATATTCGCAGGAGGCAGTGTTGTTACCGCTTCTTGAGTACGTAAAACACCACTAACCAGATAAGGTTGCCTTCCAATTTCAGTCACATACCAGCCGGCTAAGGTTGCAATCCAGCCGCTGAATGCCATGCCAGCGAATACACGCTTAAGCCAAAGCGGGAAAGACTTCCCTCTAAGCAAGTAACTACTACCAAGCCATGAAACCGCCAACATTAAAAAGCCCATGCCTACCATCACCCGAAACCCGAAGAACACAGGTGCTACTGGGGGATGTTCGCCTTTAAAGTCGTTCAGGCCTTGAATTTTGCCATCCATTTTATGGGTTAAAATTAGACTGGCGCCGTTGGGTACTGGTATTTCAAAGTGATTTTCTCTGCTTTCTTCATCCGGAATGGCAAACAGCAGTAAGGGCGCGCCTTCAGTGGTATCCCAAAGGCCTTCCATTGCGGCAACTTTCTGCGGTTGATGCTCGAGGGTATTTAACCCATGCATATCGCCTGCAAAAATCTGCAAAGGAATAAGCACTGCAGCGGTATAGGTGGCGGTTTTAAGGGCAAGCTTTGGCGCAAGTTTGTCATCGCCTTTCAGCATACGGTAGGCCGATAAGCCAGCTATTAAAAAGCTGGCCGTCAGTCCCGAGGCTAACATCATGTGCACAAAGCGATAAGGAAACGAAGGATTAAATATAATTTCGCTCCAATCTACGGCATACACAACGCCGTCGATAATTTCATGCCCTTGCGGCGTTTGCATCCAGCTGTTAAGCGCCAGAATCCAAAAGGCTGACATGGTAGTGCCCACCGCCACAATCAATGTTGAAAGGGTGTGCAACCAATTAGGTACCCGACGAATACCAAACAACATAATACCTAGGAACGTGGCTTCTAAGAAAAACGCAGTAAGAACTTCGTAACCTAGTAGTGGGCCCGCCACATTACCCACCCGCTCCATAAAGCCGGGCCAGTTAGTACCAAATTGGAAAGACATGGTCACGCCACTTACCACACCAAGTGCAAAGCTAAGTGCGAATACGCGCACCCAGAAGCGGTACATCCGCATCCATACTGGGTGACCGGTTACATTTGAGCGAAACTTGAAGTAGAAAAGAAACCATCCCATTGCCATGGTGATAGTCGGAAACAGAATATGAAAACTAATATTTAATGCAAATTGTAAACGAGACAGCAAAAACGCATCCACAGATAGTCTCCTTAATTAACGGAATTTTTTCCCGGTAGAATTTTGTCTTTCAGTTCTAACATACGGCCAACACCCGAGCCGAGTTTCATCAAGGTGTTAAGTTTATCTGGCCCTAGGTTTTGAAGCTCTTGTGACCACGCGGTTACCGACTCTAATAAATCGTGAATTTCATTCAGCTTATCTTGCGCATTGGCTTCAGTTTTGTTGGCGGGAGTATCTAGTAATAAATCCCGCAATAAACTCATGGTGGGGTCTATTTCGCGCTTGCGGCGCTCTTCGAATACGCGGTTTGCAAGGGTCCAAATGTCTCCGCCTGCAATAAAGAACTCTTTTCGTTCACCAGGAACAAGATGCTGTTTTACCAAGCGCCACGACTGTAACTCCTTCAACCCCATGCTGGTGTTACCGCGAGATATATTTAGCGCGTCGGCAATTTCTTGCGCTGAGATGGGCTCATCAGCAAGTACAATAAGTGCCAAAATTTGGCCCACAGTGCGATTAAAGCCCCAACGACTGCCCATTTCACCGAAGTGCATAACCGCAGAAGTAATAAGTGGTGTCATTTTCATATCTATACCTGCTGAACTTTCAGAAATTACTGAAAGTTTATGCTGAAGTTTGATTGAGATCAACAAATATCAGATGAAAATTATGTTAGGAGGAGTACGAAAACATTTAAATGAGCAGTCGAATCTTATATATGTGATATGAGAGCTCAGTGGTTTTTTATCGGGTTAATTGCTTACGGCAAAAAGTGCAACGCAAGAGAGCGTGGCGACACTATCTTAATAAGCGTAAAATTCAGCAAGAATTAAGTCTTAAATTTATGCTTCGATATGTTGTTAAATTTAATAAATAGATGCTATAAAAAACCTTAAATGGAATAGAAAACGCGATGTTGAGGCCTATTGCTTTTACACGCTAAAAATTAGGGATTGATTTTGAAGATATTTTCTGCGTTATTATGCGTGTCATTGATAATGTTAAGCGCTTCCTCTTTTGGCAACAGCAAAGAAGTTAAAGCCGCCAAGATAATAAAAAATGCTAATAAAGTGGAAGATGCCTTCACTTCTCGCGGTGGCATGGAAGGTTGGACAAGAGTTTCATATATAATAGATAAAGACGGAACAACGAAAGATATCGTTGTTTTTGATTATTCAGGTAAAGAAAGGTATGTAACAAAAGCCACTAAACTAGTTAAAAACCTACAATATTCCCCTGCATTAATTAACGATAAACCAGTAACAAGTGCTCAAATTTTGTTTGTTAAACACACATACTCAGAGGCTGGTCATAGTGAAGGCAGCGTCACACCTGCCTTTGCAAAAGAATACCAAGCTATAATAGACGCACTTACTAGCCCTTCCGCTAATATGCCTAGCATAAAAATATCCATAGACGAATTGGTAGAAGATCATACTAAAAATTTAAACGAACATGCTTTAGCGGCATGGTTAAAATCTATCTATTATTATAAAAATGAAGATTTTTTAGAATATATGCGCCAATCTCAAATTACGGTAGATTTATACGAATACCTACCTATAGCGATATTGGCTAAGTCTACGGTTAATCTTTTTCAGTCACAGCTTTACTACGGTAATTTCAAAGGTGCCTCTGAAACCCTTGCGCGTATGGGAAGCGTTGATGGCCTCAATTTATCTCAACAAACCCATCAACAATTTGCCGACGCGCTTAAGGCTTCTAAGGCGACTGAATCATCAAATGTTACTAAAGGTCAGCTCAGTAGTTTAGGCGCGTGGTCTCAAGCATATGAATTTTCAACATTCAAAGTTGACGTGTCTCAAGGGAGTGTTGATTCAGTGGAACTTAGATGTAATGACTATCAACAAAAATATGTAGAAGGTTGGGAGAACCAAATAGATTTTCCGGCGCAAACTTCTGATTGTATTTTGTTAATCAGAGGGGACGCGGGTTCAACATTTGATATTCTTGAAATTACGAGTTGAATAATCTCGAAAGCGAGCGCTGATAAGCACATTGATTACAATGCCGCTCTTCTCAAGTGCGAGTACAAGGCGCTGTCAAAGCGGCCAATGAGAGCGGCTAAAAAGAGCAGCGAAAGAGCTACCAACGTCTAATCATGGTTTTATAAACATCAGGGTCGAGTAGGCTTTCTCGCTGGCTTTTTACGCCATCAAGCATAGCCATTGCTTCAGCTTTAGACTCATACGTGACGCCATCAATGACGTAAACACTGTTATCGCCAGGTAATGCTTTATCTAATGGGTAGGCGATAGGTGTATCCAATGCCACAAGGCTCACGCTAGTTTCACCAATATAGTCAGCGATACCATCGTTATTTATATCTTTGGAAAGCCACGGTAGCCCTAGAATTTTATTGTAACTGCCATCCTGCTGCATAACTTGAATCGTTTGTTCAAACGCGTCAATAGTGGCCTTAGCATTCGGTGTATTGTCGCCAAGCGCTAATGAAAAACCTGCGTTCATTAATGCTGCTGAAGACACGTGTAAAAGTTCTTCGCCGTCTTTTTCAAGCAGCAAGTTAAATTCTTCAATAAGTAATCGGGTAGTAATAAGGTACGGGGCTCTGTCATCAGCTAACTGCTTAAAGGCGTCGTACGTGCTGGGATTACGCGACCACTTTACCTCTTTGAGCAAACGAAACTTCGGCGTATTAGCAAAACGGTTTTCTATTGCCACACGACTGTTTTTTAAATGCGGTACCAGCATGACTTCTTCAACATCGTATTTTTTAGCGGTAGCATATAAATAGATGGGTAAGTAGGGGGCTGAAAGGGTAACGGCGTCTTTTCTTTCACCTAAATCTATATAGGCGAACTCGCCATCTACTTTACCGGAGCGCACCGCACTACCCAAGAAGGCATCGCGCATAACCTGAAGCTCTAGATTGGTTTGCATTCGCGAGAACGCCGCTTCAACAATAGACGTTAGTCTTGAAGGTTCGCCCTCATCGCTTACGTAAGTTTCAAATGGTGCTGCGGCAAGTGTGACACTATTTGCCTTTAACGGCGCCACAACTATGATAAAACTTAATAAAGCGATGACTCTCACCAACACGGGCGACATCTCCTAAACAACGTTATTATTATCTATTGGCGCTATTACTTTTTAACAAGTATAGCTGTTACTGGCCAAAACTGCCTGCAGCGCCTGGGAATACAACTGGGCTTTCAATACCATCGTTGTTCACGCTGGCAACCCCGAAAAAGTAGTTATCTATCACTACGTTTTCTAGTGTAGCTTCGTTCACCTTACCAACAAACTTACTGAATTCCCATTGCGGTGCATCGGTATGACGCCAGTAAACTTTGTAGCCCGACAGCTGAGGGTTTTGTGCTGTATCTGCCGCTTCCCACATTAATGTGGTAGAGGGCTGAACGGCGCCTTTAATGGTGACTTTGGCAGGCGGATTCGGTGCCCAAGCCATAGCCGCTAGCGATACTGCGTTTAAGCCAGTAAGCTTGGCTGCGTAGTCAAAATTCACACCATCTAAGGTATCGCCATATTTGATACCGTCTTCTTCTCTAAGGTCTTGATGCTGGCGAGTGTAATTTTCATTGGTTTCCATAATACGAATACCGGGAAAACCTAAATCGTTGAAAGGGCGATGATGTCCACCACGACCAAAGCGATCTAGTCGATAAATGACCATGGTGTCTAGATTCTCAATGTATTGATCGGCAATGTTATCGATGTATCTTGCTAAGTTTCTGCTTGGTGAATCTACTTCGCCACCGGTGAAGCGGCGGGTGCGAGCTTCACCTGTAGTTTCGGTTACTCGGGTGCCTTCAGCAAATATACGCGCAGTGGTGTTGTTGATAACCCCGTTAACGCCTTCAATGTTGCCTATCATGTCATTGTTCAATACCGCTTTTAACCGCCAACCGTCTTTTTGTACTTGGTTTGCCATAATGCGCCCACCAAACAAGCCTTGTTCTTCACCTGCCAGTGCGGCGTACACAATGCTGCCGTTAAATGTATATTTCGATAATATGCGTGCGGCTTCCAGTGTGCCAGCTACACCAGACGCATTGTCGTTTGCGCCAGGTGAGTCTGATGTGAAATCCATCACATCAGATACGCGAGAATCTATATCACCCGACATCATGACGTAACGTTCTGGATCGGTACTGCCGCGTTGAATAGCAATAACGCTTACAACGTCGACAGGGTCAGGAATGCGCTTCTCACCGCTAATGGTTTCAGACTGAAAGTACACTTCTAAGCAACCGCCACATTCAGCTGATATTTTTTCAAACTCAGCCTTAATCCAGCGCCTTGCTGCCCCAATGCCGCGGGTGTCAGATTCGGTTTCAGATAAAGTATGTCGTGTACCAAAATTCACAAGTGTGGTGATATCGTTTTCAATACGTTTTGGGGAAATGTCTTCGGCAATTTTATACAAGGATTGCTGCTGCGCACTTTGCGCCTGCGCGGTAAATGCAAAAGTAAGGGGCAGTGCAGCTAACGCTGAAATTTTTACGAATGTAGGAATGCTTTTTATCATTGTTTTCTCCATTTCTTTTTTACCACCATACTGGATACGAGAGAAAGCAACAAATGGGGTTAACGTGTGGAGAAGTTAATGGTCGATAACAGCCTATAATAGAAAGGGCATGCTTGATAGCGTGCCCTTTTTGTATGTATCGAGTGTAACAAAACTAGGTGCTGTTTATGCTAACTATGAAATAAGCACATAACTTACCTAAATAAACGCGAAAGCATCGCCAAATAGGTTTTCTACTTTTAGGCCGCGAACGGTAAAGTCTTCACGCACAGTCTTGGCCATTTCAAAACGTCCAGCGACATACACTTGCATGTGTTCGAAATCCGTATGGTCTGCCAATACAGCATGGTGAACCCATCCTGTTCTACCTTTCCAGTCGTCTTCGGCAAATTCAACCACAGGAACAAACGTAAAGTTATCGTGCTTGGCCGCGAGTGCATTTAACGCTTCTGATAGATATAAATCACCGGCATGACGGCCTCCCCAATAAAGGGTAATAGGCGTTTTATCGCCACTGTGCAGGTGCTGCTGTAATATAGAATAGGTGTAGGAAAAGCCTGTGCCTCCAGCGATTAATACCATCGGCAAGCCATTTGATTGCAAAAAGGCTTGACCGTTATTTACGCTAAGGCTAATTTCGCCTTCTTCTTTCATACGACTCAACACTTCACCGGCAAAGGTGTTGCCAGGCTCTGCGCCAATGTGAAGTTCAATGCGTGAACTATCAAAAGCGGCATTGGCGATAGAAAAGGGGCGCTTGTCTTTTTCGCCCATATCGATAAGCGCATACTGACCTGCTTGGAAGGTAACTGGCGCGGGAGGCGTTAATTCAATTTTGTATACTACGTCGGTTAACGGCGTGATGCTGGCAACCTTACATTTAATTTCTGACATGTAATCTCTTCTTACGTTTGTTGTTAGCGTTTCGCCGTTGGTAAATCCATGATACCAAGTTCATCCCAGATATCATCCACCCGTTTTTTCACGTCTTCGTCCATCACAATGGGCTCGCCCCATTCACGGTCGGTTTCGCCGGGCATTTTATTGGTGGCATCCATCCCCATTTTCGATCCTAGGCCAGATACTGGCGAAGCAAAATCCAAATAGTCGATAGGGGTATTTTCAATCATAACCGTATCGCGGGCTGGATCCATACGTGTGGTAATAGCCCAAATCACGTCGTTCCAGTCGCGGGCGTTTACGTCGTCATCGCACACTATCACAAACTTGGTGTACATGAACTGTCGTAAAAACGACCATACACCCATCATTACGCGCTTAGCATGACCGGGATATTGCTTTTTCATCGTAACTACAGCCATGCGGTAAGAACACCCTTCTGGCGGTAGGTAAAAGTCTACAATTTCTGGAAACTGTTTCTGCAAAATAGGCACGAAAACTTCGTTTAATGCTACCCCTAAAATAGCCGGCTCGTCAGGTGGGCGACCGGTATAGGTAGAATGGTAGATGGGGTCTTTACGGTGAGTAATATGCGTTACCGTAAACACGGGGAAGTCATCTACTTCATTGTAGTAACCGGTATGGTCGCCATAAGGCCCTTCAGGTGCAACTTCGTCTTGCGCAATATAGCCTTCCAGTACAATTTCAGCACTCGCGGGCACTTGTAGATCGTTACTTATCGATTTAACCACTTCGGTTTTATCGCCTCGTAACAACCCTGCAAAGGCATATTCGGAAAGGGTATCTGGAACAGGCGTAACGGCACCTAAAATGGTTGCCGGGTCGGCACCTAGAGCAACGCTTACCGGGTACGGTTTACCTGGGTGAGTTTGGCACCACTCACGAAAATCGAGGGCGCCACCGCGGTGAGACAACCAACGCATGATAAGTTTATTTTTGCCGATAACCTGCTGGCGATAAATACCTAGATTTTGACGGTTTTTATGCGGCCCCTTAGTAACACTTAAACCCCAAGTAATAAGTGGTGCAGCATCGCCCGGCCAGCAGCGCTGAATAGGCAGTTTACCTAAATCGACATCATCACCGGTTAGCACGACTTCTTGGCATGGCGCTTTTTTAACCACCTTGGCTGGCATATTCAGTACCTGTTTAAAAACAGGCAATTTTTGCCATAAATCCTTTAGCCCTTTAGGTGGTTCGGGTTCTTTTAAATAGGCCAGCAATTCGCCCACTTCACGAAGTGCCGCTACTGAGGTTTGCCCCATTCCCATTGCCACACGTTCTGGTGTGCCAAATAAGTTGGCCAATACCGGCATGCTATGGTTTTTAGGGTTTTCAAATAATAGCGCAGGGCCACCGGCACGAAGTGTACGGTCGGCTATTTCTGTCATTTCTAAATCGGTATCGATTGGCTGGCTAATGCGAACCAATTCACCTTTGGCTTCCAACTGGTGAATAAAGTCACGTAAATCTTTGTACTTCATTTGAACAGGGGGTATCCGCAGACTAAAGTTAGGAACAAGAATATACTATTTCGACACAAAGTCCGATCAGTTCAGTGGGCTAAAAGGGTGGCTTATCAGGTTTTAGCGGCGTATGTTGATAAAATAATCTGGACACCCTACGTAAATGGTAGTCTGATAGCGTTAGTGCGGTTGAACTTCAAGTAGTTGAACTGTCTATACAAAAGAGTGAATAACAATAATACCCTTTTTTGCCTAAGGTGAGTGTATGACAATATTTGACCAGGACATGCTCGATGAACTTAACTTATTAGTTAAGTTTCCTACAGACAGTTTATTACAAGGCCTAAAGATTCATCACGATGCTAGCCAATCAATGGTGAATGCCGCATCAAGACTTTACAAAAAGGGCCTCATTACTCAGCCCGATGGCGGTTACCTTACCGATTTAGGAATAGATTTGGCCGATCATTCCCGTCATCTACAATCAGCGCTGTGTAATCGGAAAAGCAGTCACTAACGAATACGCGCCTGCAGCGGGGCTACTATTGAACCTAGTTGAATAAACTTCGTTAAATAAGCCCCGCTAAAATCCCATTAAGTATTCGTGATAATGGCCGATAATTAAACATAGCCAATAAGGCTTAGAGGCAAATATAGTCATATATATACCGTTATTTGTTTCCCTGCCTTTATGCCTAAACGCTTTAGAAGCACGATTTTTAGGCATTAACTTTAGATATTAGCTTAAAGCATAACCTCCAGACATTAACGTCTAAGTAAAGAAGCCATTGATATGAAACTGTATTCACTGCCCACAATTTGTTTATTGCTTTCTACACTTTTCAGCACCGCGGTGTTGGCTGAAGGGGAAACCATTGATGAAATTCGTGCGGTACAGTTGTACGATCAAAACGCGCTTATCGATATGATTAACGCCAATACCCATTTAGATAAAGTTGTCGCCGACCGATGTCAGCTAGTACAAGACATAGAAGCTCGTGCCGATATATTGAAAGTGCCCGCTTATCAGTTTTTATGGGGTGATATGTTAGCTTGGGGGGTATGCGTAGATGCTGAACCGGCTAGGGGTATGACCCATATTGAAGATGCCGCGAACCAAGGCTTTCCCGCCGCGTTGGAACAGTTGGGCCGTTATTATGCGAACGGTACATTAGTGCAAGAGAACAAAGAAAGAGCGGTGGTGTATTTACGAGAAGCCGCAGCGCTTAAAAGTTTAAAGGCGCAATTGCAGTTAGTTGAGCTATTTCTCGATGGGTACGGTAGCCCCTACGACTATCAAGATGCATATCATTGGCTACATAACTCAGTCACTAACGACAAAGCGCAACATCAAAAAATAGCCAGTTACTTAACCAAGCTTGAAAAGCTAATGCACCCTAAAGCAGTACGCGCAGCGAAACGCCCATTAGACAGCTAGTTTCATGCATAAGACAGGCTAGCTCCATAGCTTAGTTCCATAGGTTAGCTATTACCGTTACTTCGTTCGCTCAATCTTATAGGGCGCGCTTGCAAAAATTTCTCCCACCGCAACAAAGCTAGATTGTATTCAACTACGACCGCAATAAACTAGCACCTCAGTATACTAACGCCTCAGTAAACAATGACTGGCATAGATAACGACTGCAAAAAAGCACCAAGCAGCGATAATTAGCACCTTCCTCCAGCCCAACACGTTAATTGTGTATTCATATACGTCTATGATAATTATTGGGTTTTGAAACATGTTGTCATAAAACTGCCTCTTATCTGTCACCTTCGCTTCATCATTTCGTCTTATAACAAGACTAGATTCATCTGCTTTGCAGAGCTCTGACCACTACTGCAATAAACTATGAAAAAAACACACAATTAAGCGCACAACACACTAACGAGATATCCGCTAAGGGACAGACAAATGTTTTCAAAAACCCTATTAGCCACCGCTATTTTTAGCGCATTGGCCGCTCCAACATTTGCTAACACAGATACACCAGCAGATGAGAAAGACTACATTGAAGAAATTACCGTTACTGCACAAATGCGTGAGCAATCGATAATGGATGTTCCGGTAACCATGGATGTTATTTCAGGCGACTTCTTAGAGCGCACTAACATTATGGAACTTGATGAGCTTTCTCGCGTTTTGCCAAACGTTCAAATTCAAGAACAAGCGGTAAGTCTGCCTTCGTTTAATATTCGTGGCGTGACAGACGACGGCTCGTCTGTTTCAGCTACCCCACGTATCTCTGTATATCAAGATGGCTTCGACATTAGTAAGAAAACCGTATCAAGTGTAGCGCTTTACGACATTGCCCGCGTTGAAGTATTAAAAGGCCCGCAGCCCACCTTATTTGGTGTTGCAGCAGCAAACGGTGCAATCAGTATTCACTCTCACTTACCTACCAATGAAAAAGAAGCAAGGGTTCAGCTAGGTTACGACACTGAGTCAGGCAAAGAAGCCGAGTTCATGTTCAATACGCCTCTTAATGATAATCATAGCGTGCGTATTGCCGGCTTATATCGTCAGATGGACGGTATTGTAGAAAACAATGCCTGCTCTGAAGACAGCTACTATGGCAACGCCGACATGATTGATCATTTAGGCAATACCGTGCCCTGTAACAGCGAAGACTTACAAGGCATTTCCGTGCAAGCACTGCGTGGTACATGGAAAGCCAGCTACGACAACTTCGAAGTAATAGCCCGTGCTTCAATGGAATATAACGACCAACCAGGTATTGCGTTTAAATCAGGTTCCATTGCTCCTAATGGCGGCGACACTAGCCCGTTTACGGCTGCTGAATTCAGTATGGGTAGCGAACTTGGGATTGAGCGTACACTGCAGGCCTACGATATTTCACTAGATTACGATATCAGCAACAGCCTAATGTTCCACGGTGATGCGTATTACAAAGATGTAGAAGTGAGTGAAGGGTTTGATGCCGATGGATCAGCCCTCAGAATTCAAGATGCTTACTTTGACAATGATGCAACGCTAAGCGGTGGCTCTATGCGTTTAGTATACGATTCAGGTGATAAACTGGTCGCCTTTGTGGGCGCATCAGTAAGCCAAGATGATTCAATATTGCCTTATTATGTGATGGTAGACCCGTTTGTTCGTGGTACGTTCGACGCAGTAAAAGAGCAGTTAGAAGCCTCTTCAAATATTCCATTAAATCAAAATATTGCTACAGACGCATCGCTTGAAGAAATTGAAGCGCTGCGAGCCATGCTGGTGTCTTCATTGTTCAATGCCGATGGCACGCCAATTTCAAGTGCAGACTTCCCCTCTACTATAATTCAAGGCCCGTACATCTTTGAAGCTGAGTTAGACATTACTTCTTATGTGGCAGAAGTTTCTTACTTTGTGACTGATAAAGTGAATGTGACCGCCGGCGTGCGCTACATTGATGAAACTCGCTATACCAAAAATACCTACACGTTAGATTCAGGTACCTTTGCGTTTGAAGCAGAGGGTGACTTTGACGATACGCTACCTCGTTTTGCCGTTAGCTACGACATGAACGATAGTTGGAATTTTTACGCCAACTACGCGCGCGGCCGTCGCTCACCTGTGGTTAATGCTGATTTCTCTGGTGTATCGACAACCAAAGCGGAAATTGTCGATAGCTATGATTTGGGCGTTAAATACCAAAGTAACAATTTCACCTTCTCAGGCGCGATTTTTACGTATGAATATAGCGATTATCAACAGTCTTATACTGATCCTGAAACACTGCAATCTATTACCGTAACCGTTGGCGATTCAACTATGTCGGGTATTGAAGGCATGGGAACCTACCATTACAGCGATACCTTATCGATTACCGGTAGCATTGGTTTCTTAGACGCAGAATTTGCTGATGAAACGGCCGATGGTAGCCCATTTCAATATGCTGGCAATAAATTCCGCTTAGCCCCAGAAGTGAGCGGTGCGATAAACATCAACAAGGAATTTGAAGTTCAGAATTGGTTAGTAAATGTGAATTGGTTAACCAGCTTCCAGTCTGAAGTATTCTTTGAAAGCAGTAACTACCCGGGTTTATCGCAAGATACTCATTCGTTAACAGATATCTCTGTACAGTTCTCACAAGAAGCGAGCAGCTTTGCGTATGAAGTGTATTTAGAAAATGCCTTCGATAAAGAGTATGTGATTGATGCAGGGAATACTGGTGGTGGTTTAGGTATTCCTACTTATGTTCGTGGTATGCCGCGCATTGCAGGCGTTCGCTTCTATTACAGCTACTAATATCTTTTAGTGCTAAAAAAATCCCGTTTCGTTTTTGAGCGATAACGGGATTTTTTGTTTTAATGCTAGGCGCTGACTCTCTATCAGTTCTTTATGCGCCGTTAACGACAAACTCGTGGCTGGTCACTGTGCTGGCCGATGTGGATTTAATCGTATCGACATAGCGCCACGTGGCAACTGCCTGCTTTTCAGTAAATGAGACGGTTAAATAGCCCCGCTGATGTAAGTTGCAGTATTCTAAATCGTCGATAAGAACAGAAAGATCCTCAGCCATGACTTTTGCAGTGGCAGCATCCATTTTTAAATAGTGTTCCATACCAGGTGAAGACACGCTGGATGTAGCAAGTTCTGTTGCCACCGCTGTGCCATCTTGCAAGGTTAGCGTGTTATGCCACGCATTGTGGGTGTCACCCGCCAGCGCGATCACGGGTTTATTTAGTTGTTGTATTGCGGTCAGCAATTGTTCCCGTTCAACAGGGTAGCCATCCCATGCATCAAGATTGTAGGGCATAGCAGCGGCTAGCAATTGTTCTTCTTCTGCCGAGATTTTTTCTCCCGCCAGCTTTCTGCGTTTGCTATTGGCAAGCACGTGTACATGCGCAGGAATTTGCTCGAAAGGCAGACCATTGAAGATAGATGCAGGAAACATCATGCGGCCAACTAAAAGCTGCTGCCCTAACACTTGCCATTTCGCTTTGCTATCGTTCATGGCCGTATTAAGCCATGTTCGTTGAGCATGCCCCAGTAAACCTCGTTCTGGCGCACTAATCGCTTTGGTGAAACCGGCTAAATCAAAAGCCTTGGAATTAGTAGCATCTGGGTCGCGAAAGTCGCTATAGGCTAATTGCTTATCTCGCGCTAGTACACGTGTATCTAGCATGTATAGGTCGACTAAATTGCCGAACGTAAACTGGCGATATATTTCTAATCTGCTTTCACCGAAGGTAGGTCGAATGGGTAGCCATTCATAATAAGCTTGCACCGCCGCGGCTCTACGGGCGTAAAAATCCCCTTCATCCTCTTGATGGTTTTCAGCACCATCTATGTAGGTGTCGTTAGTGATTTCATGATCGTCCCACACCACAATAAAGGGCTTAGCTTGGTGTAAATCTAATAAGCCTTGGTCGGTGCGATAAAGCGCATAGCGTTTTCGGTAATCTTCTAAGGTATAAAGCTCAGTGTCGTTATCGTCAGCAAAAGTGCGGCCTAATTCTTTGGCATGCTCGGTGGCATAGCCTTCACCGTCGTATTCGTAAATGTAGTCGCCTAAGTGCAGTACAAAATCGATATCTTGTTGCGTTGCGGCATCAGCATAAGGCGTAAAAAAGCCTGCAGGGTAATTTGAGCAAGAAAACACCCCAAACGTGACCTGGCTTACGTTCTCTTTTGGCAAGGTTAATGTTGTACCAACTTGGCTTACGTTGTTTGCACTTTTAAAGCGATAATAATAGCGGGTGGCAGGGGCTAAACCGGTAACATCGATTTTAACCGTAAAGTCTCGGGATTGCTTAGCCTCGGCAATGTCACTGGCAACAAGGGTATTAAAATCTTTTGAGGTGGATACTTCCCACAAAATATAAGCACTTGGGGTACTTGTTTCGGGCAAAGCACGGGTCCAAAGAATTACGCTATTATGAAGTGGATCTCCGCTGGCAACACCATGAGTAAAGCTAGCATTATCTTGCGGTTTTTTGGTGGAAACACAGCCAGCTAAACCTGTTGTAATGGCAACACTGGCACCAGCGATTGAACCTAATTTAATAAAAGAACGTCTGTCCATAAAGCATGTCCGTAAGAGATATTTTTTTAGTGATTGAGAACTAAAGATATATCGAAAATGTATGACAGTGGCATGGCAGTTTTATAACGTAATGTTTTGTGTAGATTGCTGTTATACTGTGCGTAAATCGAACGCTTTAAAATTGCTATGCGTAGAACATGGGCAATAGTGTTTGAAAAATGAATAAACTAACGAGGCGACAGAACAACTCTATGAGTGATGATCCGCATTATCAGCGCGAGAAAGAAAAGTACGAAAACCCGGTAGCAAGCCGGGAGTTTTTGATGAGTCTATTGAAAGAAGAAGACAAACCACTGTCTTTTCTTGAAATATGTACGGCAGTAAATGCCGAAGAAGAAGATGCCCGCATTGGCATTCAGCGCCGCCTTCGCGCCATGGAGCGAGAGGGGCAAGTGCAGTTCACCCGTCAAAAGAAGTACATTCTTCAAGATCAAGATGAGTTGTTCCGCGGTAAAGTCATTGGCCACCGAGATGGCTTCGGCTTTTTACGCCCCGAAGATAAAAGCGGTGACCTGTTCATTAGCGCAGGCCAAATGAAACTGTTTTTGCATGACGATATTGTAGAAGCGCGAGTAAGCGGTACTGACCGCCGTGGCCGCAAAGAAGCCTTTATTACACAGGTGGTAGAGCCTCGTTCAGAGCCGATTGTTGGCCGCTACTTTGTAGAGCAAGGGTTTGGCATGGTTGTGCCAGACGACAGTCGTTTGCAGTATGAAATTGTTATTCCGCCTGAACATGTACATGGCGCCCGCATGGGGCAAATTGTGGTGGTTGAGCTAACGCAGCGTCCTCGCCGTAAAATGAGCCCAGTGGGTAAAATTGTCGAAGTACTAGGTGAACATATGGCACCTGGTATGGAAATAGAAATGGCGCTTCGCACCTTTGATATTCCGCATCAGTGGCCAAAAGGCGTTACCAAGCAAGTTAAAAGCCTTACCGAACAAGTGCCCGATGAAGCAAAAGAAGGGCGAATCGATTTACGTCAGCTTCCCCTTGTTACCATTGATGGTGAAGATGCGCGGGATTTTGATGATGCCGTATATTGTGAACCGCTAGACGATGGTGGCTGGCAGCTTTGGGTAGCCATTGCCGATGTCAGTTACTACGTACGAAATGGCACAGCACTAGATGATGAAGCTCAGCAGCGAGGCAACTCGGTGTATTTCCCCGAGCAAGTTATTCCTATGCTACCGGAAGTGCTTTCCAACGGATTGTGTTCACTGAACCCTGAAGTTGATCGCTTGTGTATGGTGTGCGAGATGACCATTACTGCGCAAGGTAAGTTAGAGACCTACCAATTCTATGAAGCCGTGATGAATTCACATGCTCGCCTAACTTACACCAAAGTATGGCAAATATTGCAAGGCGACAAAGACTTGCATCAACGTTATGAAGCACAAGTGCCGCATTTGCGTCATCTTCACGATTTGTATCGTTCGTTGAAAAAAGCCCGTCAGCACCGCGGTGCTATTGAGTTTGAAACCCAAGAAAGTAAGTTTGTATTTAACGCACAGCGTAAAATTGAAAACATCGTGCCGCTTATCCGTAATGATGCTCACAAGCTTATTGAAGAGTGCATGATTTTAGCGAACGTCAGTGCTGCACTTACACTATCGGAAAATGAAGCACCTACGCTTTATCGAGTACACGACAAACCAGACGCCGATAGGCTGACGGCCTTCACCAGCTACTTAGCTGAAATAGGTGTACCGCATAAGATTACCGATGAAGCCTTACCGGCAGATTTCACCGACGTGGTATTAAAAACCCGTGGTCGCCCTGACGAAGAGCTTATTCAAACCATGCTGCTTCGCTCAATGAAGCAGGCTATTTATGATGGTGACAACCTAGGTCACTTTGGCTTAGCCCTTGAAGCTTATGCGCACTTTACGTCGCCTATTCGTCGATACCCTGATTTGGTAGTTCACCGTGCACTGAAAGGGATTATTGCCAAGCAAAAGGGCAAAAATACGGTTTCAGGTGCAAAGAATTACACCGTTGAAGAAATTGAACAGCTAGGCGAACAGTGCTCGATGACTGAGCGTCGTGCCGACGATGCTACCCGTGATGTTGCAGACTGGCTTAAGTGTGAATTCATGCTTGACCATGTAGGTGACACTTTTGAAGGCGTAGTCAGTTCAGTGACAAACTTTGGCTTGTTTGTTCGCTTAACCGAATATCACATTGACGGCCTAGTACACATTACCTCGCTCGATGACGATTTCTATCACTACGATCAAGTTAAACAAATACTGGCGGGTGAGTCGGGACATCGTCAATTTAGATTAGGCGATACCGTAGAAGTGAAAGTGGCTGCGGTTAACCTAGATGAAAGAAAGATTGATTTATTGCTGGATAAGTCTATGCTGCGCGGCCCCGGCGGCAAGAAGGTTAAAGTAGCCAGTGCGAAGAAGCCGCCTAGAAATGCCAAGCGAGGCCCTAAAAAAGCTGCGCCCAAAGGCAAGGGGGCACCATCGCGTTCGAAGAAAGGGGGTAAACGTTAATGGCTCAGCAAGAATGGTTATATGGTTTACATGCAATGCAGTCGGTTCTAGAGCAAGAACCAGAGCGTGTAATGGAAGTAATGGTATTGAAAGGCCGTAATGATGAGCGTTTGACTAACATTGTTAATCAAGCACGTCGATTCGGTATATCAGTACAGTTTTGTCAGCGCAAAGCACTAGATGATAAAGTTAACGGTGAACAGCACCAAGGCGTAGTAGCCAGAGCGAAACCCGCTCGTGTTATGGATGAAGCTGACCTAGATAGAATTTTAGATAAAGAAAGTAAGCCTTTATTGTTAGTACTTGACGGTATAACCGACCCGCATAACCTAGGCGCTTGTTTGCGTACAGCTGATGGTGCTGGTGTGCATGCGGTTGTTGTACCTAAAGATAAATCGGCAAGCCTTAATGGCACTGTGCGCAAAGTAGCGTGCGGCGCAGCGGAAGTGATTCCACTTATTCAAGTGACTAACTTGGCGCGTACATTAAAGCATCTGCAAGACAAAGGTTTATGGATTGTGGGCACGGCGGGCGAAACCGACAAAACCCTTTACGATATAAAACTAGATGGCCCAACCGCATTAGTAATGGGCGCTGAAGGTAAAGGCATGCGCAGGTTAACTAAAGAAACCTGCGATGAGTTAGTGAAGCTACCTATGGCAGGTAGTGTAAGTAGCCTTAATGTATCGGTAGCCACTGGTGTTTGCTTGTACGAGATAGTGCGACAACGTGGCTAACTAGCTTTTATTTAGTTGTTATGCAGTTAGTTGCTATACAATTATTAGCTACAGACTTATTCGCAAAACACTGAAGCCGTTAACGTATTCGTTAGCGGCTTTTTCGTTTCTAAAAAACGCTAAGCAGAGAGTAAATTTAATCAATTAATATTTAAGCGTTTTTAATTTCTCAATTAATATTTTCTTACAAATTGAAGCTTTACAGTCAAACTACACGCCACGCCTGCATTTGCCAAAACTCCAACACTACTTAAGCACAATCCCATTTACAACTTACGTATATATTTTGAACGCGAGGAACATTTATTAATACTTAACTCGTTGATTCTATGCTTAATAGTTAAACGGTGCGCATTTGATGATTTACTGAATGCCACAAGAAAAGGCATGTGGGCCGTTTGCGAGTTTAAGCATGGAGTGCTGTCGCAAGAAGTAGCGTTTGCCCTGAATGTCTATTAATAACAACGAAGTTTCAAAAACGCTGTAAAGCGTTGAAACACGACAAGACAGATAACAGGAAATAAAAGTGAATATGAAACACACAAGTATATCAGCCATCGCCCTTGCAGTATCTGTAGGTTTGGTAAGTCATGCTGCAACGGCAGCAATAACGAAAAATACGACAGCGACAAACACAACCAATGCACCAGTCAAAGTTGAAGAGAAAAAAGCGTCGCTTCAATCTTTACTCGGTAAGCGACTTGTTCTGAAGGACGAGTCTGCACAAGAAAAACAGCGCTATATTATTAAATTCAAAGAAACATTAACTACAGATGTTATTAGCAATGCCAGTAGCAGTAAGTCTGACTCGTCAGAGCTAGTCCAAGCTACTAAATCTCGCGTAAAGCGACCATTTGAAGTGCAATCTGCCCGCAGTGAAATACAGAAGGTAGGAGGAGATGTTCGTAAAGAGCTTGGAAAACATCGCATGATGGCGGCGTCTTTAAGCCGAAGTGCTCTTAATAAATTGCGTAACAATGAAAATGTAGAAAGTATTGAAGTAGATGTGAAACGTACACCTATGGCGCAAACGACCCCTTACGGTTACACCATGGTACAAGCCAATCAGCTTTCGCAAGCAGATACTACCGCTCGACGTGTATGTGTTATCGACACAGGATATAACCTAGGGCATCCGGATTTACCTGGCACCAATGATGGTGTTACCGGTCAGGCGAATAATAGTGCCGTGGGGAATTGGTATAACGATGGCAACGGCCATGGTACCCATGTAGCTGGAACTATTGCCGCCTATGACAATAGTGAAGGGGTTGTTGGTGTTTACCCAGGCGTGAATCTGCATATTGTTAAAATATTCAATGACAATGGCGATTGGACCTATGCCTCTGATCTTATTGATGCTATTTCGCAATGTCAAAGTGCCGGAGCCAATGTGGTAAACATGAGCTTAGGTGGCGGCAGCGCTTCTACAACAGAACAAAACGCAATGCAAAGCTTCACTGACGATGGCTTGTTACTAGTTGCTGCGGCAGGTAACGCCGGTACTAGCGCGAAGTCATATCCTGCTTCCTACGACGCAGTAATGTCGGTTGCCGCTGTGGATTCAAATGAAAATAGAGCAAGCTACAGTCAGTACAACGACCAAGTTGAAATAGCTGCACCTGGTAGTGCGGTATATTCAACATATCCTACAGACACGTATGCGTCTTTAAGCGGAACGTCGATGGCTACGCCACATGTTGCGGGTGGCGCGGCCTTAGTGTGGAGTTACTTCCCTCAATGTTCAAACACCCAGATACGTAATGCCCTAACATCAGCGGCTGAAGATAAAGGAGCAAGTGGACGCGATAACTTGTACGGTTTTGGTCTTATGCAACTTGAGGATGCCTACAGTTACCTCAATACTAATGGATGCGACGGAAGTGGCGGTTCAGATCCAGGCACCGACCCAACCGTTGAGCCTGTCTCTGGTCAGTTGACTGGGTTATCTGCATCACAAAGTAATTGGAATCGCTATACATGGACCATTCCTGAAGGCGTGACTACCATGACAGTGCAAACATCTGGCGGCAGCGGTGATGCAGATTTGTACATGAAGTTTGGTTCTCAGCCAGAAACCAATGACTTTGACTGCCGTCCTTACGAGAATGGTAACAATGAAGTGTGTACGTTCCAAGCACCTGCTGCGGGCACGTGGCATATCGGAATTCGTGCTTACACGACTTACAGTGGCGTAACGTTATCGTATTCGTATGAATAGATAGTTAGCCCACAAATATAATGCTCGCCCCTATTACCTGATGAGCAGGAATAGGGGCTTTTTTGTATAGAAAGATAAAATACTTTTGTAGTGAATTGTCAGCTTTGTAAAGGCAGCGTAAAGGTGTGAACTATAACAAGCTTTGTAGTGCCATACGGCAGTATAGTTCACGCCTTTCTGGGCAGTGTAACTCCCTTCAAACAATCACGAATTTAGTAAGGACGTTCAGTATATGCAATTTCAATTTCCGGCTTGGTTACGAAACGTAGCTATCGGTCTGGTGGCAATATCAGGGTTAGCTGCTTGTGGCGGCTCTGACAGCAGCTCCGATTACTCGTATGCTTATATACAATTCTATAATGCTTCACCAAACGGTGCGAATGTAGAAATGCGAGAAGTCGATGGAGATAGCTTTGGCTCTGCGCAATTCGGTGATACTACCGCGATGTACTCAATGGACAACGGCGAAATTGAACTCGAGTTCATTCGTACCGACTCCGATGACCAAGAAGTGCTTATCGATACTTACACCGTTAATCTAAAAAATGGTGACAAGCGTCTTATCGTAATGAGTGGCGATTTTGCATCACCTATTATTAGCGATTACAGCTATACACGTGAAACGCTAGAAGACCATTTCAGGTTATTCGCATTGTCGGTAACTATTGATGAAGGTTCTTACGACTTCTATTTAGCTGAATCAGGCGACCCATTTGAAGCTGCAAACTTTTTAGGCACAGTAACTGCGTCTGAAATGATTGAGTTTGATTACTGGGATCCAGATGACGACAGCGACTACTTTGACGAAGATGAGTATACAATCTACCTTACAGAGCCTGGAAGCACAGAGGTGATTTTTGAATCGCAAACTATAGACTTTGCATACGAAACTGAATACCTACTAACCATGCGTGATGTAAGTGGTGCAATCCAATCTGGCTTAGTTGTAGATACTATTTTGAATTCATCATCAGTTACAGCGTTAACTGACGTTGAAGCAGACTCTCAGTACCGTATTTATAACTCGACCAATATTACCACGGCACTTGATGTGACCTTTGGTGGTAATACAGATGAAGAAGATGTTGCTTTTTCTTTGGATGCGGGTGAGTTATCTGAATTCACTGAAATTGGATATGGTGATTACCGCGTAACTGTAACCGATACATCTGGTGAAGCTACTACGCTTAGCAATAAGCTTATCACCTTAAACCAAGGTGAAAGTAAAGCCATTCTAATCTACGAAAAAGCGGGCGCTCTTGGCGCAGTGACATTTGTAGAAAGTGGGCTGCCTCAAGCGTACGATAAAACAGTGAACTTCATTAACTTGGTTGAAGACTTTGATGATGTGGATTTCTATCTTGTGCGTAACGATGAAACTATCGATACCGCAGAATACGATCTTCAAAACCTTGAATTTGGCGAGACAGATAGTGAAGTATTACCGTCTGATTACTACGAAATCATTGCCGTTTACGAAGATGATAACGAAGAACAAATTCTGTTAGATCGCACCGCTTTGTTCGGATTTACCGAAGAAGAAAACTATATTGTCACGGTAGAACCAGCAGATACTGCTACTGGTTATGAAATTAACATTTTGTATTAAACACTTACGTTGAAACTATACTAATTGTTAATGCTGGAAAGCTTTATATACCGGCAGTTTGAGTTACCTTTAAAAAGACTATTACTTTCCTGTAATGGTCTTTTTTGCCTTTATGGCTATTAAAGGGAGGGCTTAAATCCTCATGAGTATAATTAAAGATCTTCACCAAATTACCACCGATGGCGCGTTGTCCTTCAGTGAAAAGATAGATCGATTGTTAGAAATTGGCACCAAAGTACTAGGCCTTGAAACGGGAATTGTCAGTTATGTCCATAATGAGAATTATACCGTCGTACAGGTGGTTTCACCGCTAAATGAAATTGAAGTTGGTGCTGAATTTCCGTTATCCGATACTTATTGTGCCGATACTCTTCACGCTAAGGGCATTGTCGCCTACAACAACGTGGATGTAATGCCTGGGAACTCGCACCCTTGCTACGCCCGATACACGCTGAAGAGCTATCTCGCTACACCTATTTACGTTAATGCATCGCTATATGGCACCTTAAATTTTTCTTCCACTAGCTCGAAATACGAAGACTTCTCTGCGTTAGATTATGATTATTTGTTGCTGTTAGCCGATTGGATAGGTGCTGAAGTGGCGCGTGAACAAGCGATGAATGAGATCATTTCTCAGAAAAATGCTTTAGAAGAACAAAACGCACTGTTAAACCAGATTACTGAATTGGCCGGCGTCGGCACGTGGGAGCTCGATTTAGAGATGAACTCGCTAAAGTGGTCTGCATCTTTAAAGCGCATGCTACAGATAAACGAAAAGCAAGAGATCACCCCATCCCGTGCACTTCAGTTTATGGCTAATAAGAAAGTGCGAAATGTATACGAATCTAAATTGGAAGAAATTACCACAACCGGTAATGATTGGGCTTATGAGTTCGAGGTAATTACCGATGGGGGAGAAAAACGGTGGTTAGAAAGTCGTGCACACCCCATTATGAAAAATGGAACTTGCCAAAAAATCATCGGTGCAACACGGGATATAACCGAGAGATTCAACACGACCCAATCATTGAAACAAAAAACCGCTATTGCAGAGCAAGCCCTAAAAGCGCGTAGTGAGTTTCTTGCGAACATGAGCCATGAAATACGAACTCCCATTCATGGTGTACAAGGCATGCTCGAAACCCTTTGCAGTACATCGCTTAACGAAAAGCAGAAAGAGTATACCCATGTTGCTATGCGCAGCTCAGAATCGTTGCTCAACATAGTGAATGATATTTTAGATTTCTCAAAAATCGATTCAGGGCATATGACCTATGATGTTGAGCCGGTAAATTTGAAAGAGTTGATTGAGCAACAAGTGCCAATGTTTAGACGTTTGGCCGATAAAAAGGGAATTGAATTTATCACCGAAACGGCGGCCGTTTCAGATACGTTGTTCCTTGCTGATTCGTTAAGGCTAAGCCAGATTCTAATGAACCTTATCAATAACGCGGTGAAGTTCACCGAAGAAGGTTCCATTAAAATTAGTACGCGATGTACAAAATATGGTGCGGGTCGCTATAGGGTTAAGTTAATAATAACGGATACAGGTATTGGGATTAGTGAAGAGCAGCAAAAAGTTATCTTTTCACCATTTCTTCAGGCCGAGGAGTCTACTCAGCGCCGATTTGGGGGCACTGGTTTGGGCTTGGCCATAGTGAGTAATATTGTTGAGCATTATGATGGTAATGTAGAGGTATCAAGCGCGGTTGGAGAAGGCGCGCGATTTATTGTTACCATGACATTAGATTGTGCAAATGCCGGAACTTTGAAAGAAAAAATTATCGCGGATAACAACACTGCGCCACTTTGCAAAAGAGTGTTGTCTGAATCACGGGTGTTGGTGGTTGAAGATAACGAAATAAATCAGATAGTCATTAAAGAGCAACTAAAAGAAATTGGCGTGTCGGTAGAATTAGCCAACAATGGTGCTTTAGGCCTAGCAAAGGTGAAAAGTGCTATTGCAAGGAAAAAGCCATACGATCTCATCTTCATGGATTGCCACATGCCGGTGATGGATGGGTTAACGGCCACAAAAGAAATTAGGGCGCTAGGCGAAAAAATACCTATCATTGCACTCACTGCAAACGCGCTGAGTGGAGAAAAGGAAAAGTGTTTACGAGCAGGAATGGATGACTTTATATCAAAACCTGTAGGCGTTTCGCGGTTAGGTGACTGTATTAACTATCACTTGTCTTATAAACAGGAGAGGTTTAAAGATCCTGCTTGATAACCAACATTTGGTTATCAGCCCCGGCTATGCTGGGGCTTTTTTATTGTTGTGTTATGCATGTACATTAAATCACAAGACAAATGGTAAAATCTTGCGTATGATTGACATCAGTTTCTGGCACTATTCATGTCATGTGTCATGCGACCCCCCGCATTTCAGAAGCGATTTACTTAATTTCCCCATCGATTAAAAATAATCCAATTTAACGCTATCTCTATCCCAAAATTTCTGTTATAGTTTCGCGCCCTTTTTATGGGGGTATGTATATAAATTCAACAATGTTTGTTGGGTTTAGCAGCAATAACGACTCGGCAGAGTCTCATAATAGAGCGGAGCACTAACATGATCCAAATGCAAACTAACCTGGACGTTGCAGACAACAGCGGCGCTCGCAGGGTTCAGTGTATTAAGGTTCTTGGTGGCTCGCATCGCCGTTATGCAGGTATCGGTGACATCATCAAAGTTACTGTGAAGGAAGCAATTCCTCGCGGTAAAGTTAAAAAAGGTGACGTACTGAATGCAGTGGTGGTGCGTACTAGAAAAGGCGTTCGTCGTGCAGATGGTTCATCCATTCGTTTTGACGGCAACGCAGCTGTTTTGCTTAACGCAAACAAGCAACCAATTGGTACGCGTATCTTTGGACCGGTAACCCGTGAGTTGAGAAGTGAAAACTTCATGAAAATCATCTCATTGGCCCCAGAGGTACTATAAGGAGTCACGATAATGGCTAATAAAATTCGTCGTGATGATGAAGTAGTCGTATTAGCGGGTAAAGACAAAGGCAAACAAGGCAAAGTCCTTAAAGTGCTTATTGCTGATAACCGTGTAATTATAGAAGGTGTTAATCTTATCAAGAAGCACACTAAGCCAAACCCACAATTGGGTGTAGCTGGTGGGATTGTTGAGAAAGAAGCTTCTATTCACGTTTCTAATGTTGCGATTGTTAACCCGGCAACGGGCAAAGCAGATCGCGTTGGTTTCCGTTTCGAAGATGAGAAGAAAGTTCGTTTCTTCAAATCTAACGGCGAACTTGTTTAATTATATTGGAGAGTACGATGGCGAAACTGCATGATTTCTATAAAGAAACAGTAGTAGCTGAACTTGCTAAGCAGTTCGGGTACAAAAGCGTCATGCAAGTCCCTCGGATTGAAAAAATCACTCTAAACATGGGTTTAGGTGAAGCAATTGCTGACAAGAAGGTGCTTGAGAATGCTCAAGCTGACATGGCGGCTATCGCCGGTCAGAAGCCGATTGTTACAGTTGCTAGAAGATCAGTAGCGGGCTTTAAAATCCGTGAAGGTTATCCGATTGGCTGTAAAGTAACCTTACGCGGCGAGCGTATGTGGGAATTCCTTGAGCGTTTGATTTCAATCGCTATCCCACGAGTTCGCGACTTCCGTGGTTTGAACCCTAAGTCATTCGACGGTCGTGGTAACTACAGCATGGGCGTGCGTGAGCAAATCATTTTCCCTGAAATCGATTTCGATAAAGTGGATAAAGTTCGTGGTATGGATATTACTATCACTACCAGTGCGGACTCAAATGAAGAAGCACGTGCTCTGCTGGACGCGTTCAACTTCCCATTTAAAAAGTAGGGTGTAGGGTTATGGCAAAAGAATCAATGAAGGCCCGTGAAGTAAAGCGCGCTAAGCTAGTAGCTAAGTACGCAGAAAAACGTGCCGCACTTAAAGCGACTATCAGCGATGTTAACGTATCTGAAGAAGAGCGTTGGGACGCTGTTCTTAAGCTACAACAACTGCCACGTGACTCAAGTTCTTCACGTCAGCGTAACCGCTGCCGCGTAACTGGTCGTCCACATGGTTACCTTCGCAAATTCGGTCTTAGCCGTATCAAACTGCGTGAAGCAGCGATGCGCGGCGAAGTCCCTGGCCTTAAAAAAGCCAGCTGGTAAGGAGTAGCTGATAATGAGCATGCAAGATCCTATCGCGGATATGTTTACCCGCATCCGTAACGGCCAAATGGCAGAGAAAGTTTCTGTAGTTATGCCTTCTTCTAAACTTCGCGTAGCAATTTGTGAAGTATTAAAGTCTGAAGGTTATATTACTGACTTCGCTGCATCTGGTGACGTTAAGCCTGTTTTAGAAGTTACGCTTAAGTACTTCGAAGGCAAGCAAGTAATTGACACTATTGAGCGTGTAAGCCGCCCAGGTCTGCGCATCTATAAGAAAAAAGATGAGCTTCCTAAAGTAATGGGTGGATTGGGTGTCGCGATCGTGTCGACTTCTAAAGGTGTGATGACTGACCGTGCAGCGCGTAACGCTGGCATGGGCGGTGAGATCATCGGTTATGTAGCATAACGGAGGAGTTGAAATGTCACGAGTAGCAAAAGCCCCAGTAGACTTGGTTTCAGGTGTAGATATTTCTATCGCTGGCCAAGAAATTACCGCAAAAGGTAGTAAAGGCACTTTGACCCGCGTTTTTAACGACGCTGTAGAAGTTGTACAAGAAGAAAACCAACTGAAAGCACTTCCTCGTGAAGGTTTCGCTGACAGCTGGGCGCAAGCAGGTACTGCTCGCTCTCTTCTTAACGCAATGGTTCAAGGTGTTTCACAAGGTTTTGAGAAAAAGCTTCAGTTAAATGGTGTTGGTTACCGTGCGCAAGCACAAGGTAGCAAACTAAACCTGACGCTTGGTTTCTCTCACCCAGTAGTATACGAGATGCCTGAAGGCATTACCGTTGAAACGCCTACGCAAACTGAAATCGTCGTGAAAGGCGCCGATAAGCAGGTTGTAGGACAGGTTGCGGCGAACATTCGCGCTTACCGTCCACCAGAGCCTTATAAAGGTAAAGGTGTACGTTACGCTGACGAACATGTACGTCGTAAAGAAGCTAAGAAAAAGTAGGTGGGTGATACGATGGATAAGAAAACAGCTCGCATTCGTCGCGCTACACGCGCACGAGCAAAAATTCGTGAACTGGCCGCGCATCGCTTGGTAATTAACCGTACACCTCGCCACATCTATGCTCAGTTAATCGCTCCTAGCGGTTCTGAAGTATTAGCAGCGGCTTCTACTGTAGATAAAGAACTTGCAAAAGATCTTAAGTCAACAGGTAACGCTGAAGCAGCGGCGATAGTCGGTAAAGCAATTGCAGAACGCGCTAAAGAGAAAGGCATTGAAAAAGTGGCTTTCGATCGTAGTGGTTTTAAATACCACGGTCGCGTTAAGGCATTAGCTGATGCAGCTCGCGAAGCTGGCCTTCAGTTCTAGGAGTTTATAATGGCTAAACAAGAAGTTCAGAACGGTGAACTATTAGAGAAATTGATTGCTGTAAACCGCGTATCTAAAGTGGTTAAAGGTGGTCGTATCTTTAGTTTCACTGCATTGACAGTAGTGGGTGACGGTAATGGTCGCGTAGGTTTCGGTTACGGTAAAGCACGTGAAGTGCCTGCTGCAATCCAGAAAGCTATGGAAAAGGCACGTCGCAACATGGTTGACGTTGACCTTAATGGCCACACGTTACAGCACCCAATTAAAGGTCGTCACTCTGGCTCTAAAGTCTACATGCAGCCTGCATCAGAAGGTACCGGTATTATTGCCGGCGGTGCAATGCGTGCAGTACTTGAAGTAGCTGGTGTACAGAACGTACTTTCAAAATGTTACGGTTCTACGAACCCAATCAACGTTGTTCGTGCAACAATCAACGCGCTGACAGAGATGAATTCTCCAGCGAAAGTTGCTGCGAAGCGTGGATTGTCTGTATCAGAAATTTTGGGGTAATCAGACATGGCAACGATTAAAGTAAAGCAAACTAAAAGTGCGATTGGCCGTTTGCCAAAGCACAGAGCTACGCTTAAAGGTTTAGGCCTTCGTAAAATCAACCATGTTCGTGAACTGGAAGATACGCCAAGTGTACGCGGCATGATTCACCGTGTTAATTACATGGTCGAAATAGTCGAGGAGTAAGTTATGCGTTTAAATACTATTGCTCCTGCTCCAGGAGCTAAACATTCTGGTAAGCGTACTGGTCGTGGTATCGGTTCAGGTCTAGGTAAAACAGGTGGCGCAGGTCACAAAGGTCAAAAAAGCCGTTCAGGTGGCCGTGTTAAACCAGGATTTGAAGGTGGTCAGATGCCACTTCAGCGTCGTCTTCCTAAATTCGGTTTCACTTCACGCAAGAGCTTCGTTACTGATGAAGTAACGCTTGCAGAAATCGCAAAGGTTGATGGTGATACAGCATCTCTAGAAACTTTAAAAGCAGCTGGTCTTGTGAAAAAAGAGATTCAGTTCGTTAAAGTTATCAAGAGCGGTGAAGTATCTCGCGCTGTTACAGTAAGCGGTTTAAAGGTTACTAAAGGCGCTAAAGAAGCGATTGAAGCTGCTGGCGGTAAAGTAGAGGAATAAGCTAGATGGCTAAACCAGGATTGGATTCAGGCGCGAAAAGCGGCTTGAGTGAGCTTAAAGCAAGATTGTTGTTCGTACTCGGTGCGATTGTTGTATTCAGATTAGGTTCATACGTTCCTATTCCGGGCATCGATCCAGCTGTACTTGCTGACTTGTTCGAGCAACAGAAAGGTACCATTGTAGAAATGTTTAACATGTTCTCCGGTGGTGCGCTTGAGCGTGCATCCGTTCTGGCTTTGGGCATCATGCCATACATTACTGCATCAATTATTATGCAGTTGCTCTCGGTGGTTCATCCTCCGATGATAGAGCTTAAAAAAGAAGGCGAAGCAGGTCGTCGTAAAATTAGCCAGTACACACGTTATTTAACGTTGGTGTTGGCTATCTTCCAATCAATTGGAATATCGACGGGTCTGCCCAACCTAATTAATGGACTGGTATTGAACCCTGGCTTCGGATTCTACTTTACGGCAGTAGTGAGCTTGGTCACAGGAACTATGTTCCTAATGTGGTTAGGTGAGCAAATTACTGAACGAGGTATCGGTAACGGTATTTCTATATTGATATTTGCTGGTATTGTTGCCGGTCTACCAACAGCGATAGGTCAGACGGCAGAACAAGCAAGACAAGGTGACATTAACTTGTTGTTCTTGTTGTTGATGGCTGTGATTGTTATTGCGCTTACATACCTTGTGGTATTTGTAGAGCGCGGACAGCGCAGAATTGTGGTAAACTATGCAAAGCGTCAGCAAGGCCGTCAGGTTTTTGCCGCGCAAAGCACGCATTTACCACTGAAAGTCAACATGGCTGGTGTTATTCCACCCATCTTTGCTTCCAGCATCATTTTGTTTCCGGGTACTATCGCAGGATGGTTCGGACAGAATGAATCTACAGCGTGGTTGCAGGACGTAGCACTTATGCTATCTCCAGGTCAGCCTCTGTATGTGATGTTATATGCAACAGCGATAATCTTCTTCTGCTTCTTCTACACGGCGTTGGTTTTCAACCCGCGTGAAACAGCGGATAACTTGAAGAAGTCTGGTGCGTTTGTACCAGGTATTCGTCCTGGTGAACAAACATCGCGTTATATCGATAAGGTAATGACTCGTCTGACTCTGGCAGGCGCACTGTACATAACCTTTATTTGTTTGGTGCCTGAATTCATGCTGATTGCCTGGAATGTGCCGTTCTACTTCGGTGGTACGTCGCTTCTAATTATCGTGGTGGTTATCATGGACTTTATGGCACAGGTGCAGACGCATTTGATGAGTAGTCAATATGAGTCTGTTCTGAAGAAAGCTAATCTTAAAGGCTACGGCCGTTAAGTTAGCCCCTTAATATATAAGATAGGGGAGTGATGTAATGAAAGTTCGTGCATCAGTTAAAAAGATTTGCCGTAACTGTAAAGTTATCAAACGCAACGGTGTTGTGCGCGTAATTTGTACAGAGCCGAAGCATAAGCAAAGGCAAGGTTAATCTACGCGGTACTGAATACTCGCAAAGCCAATAAGCAGGGCCTGACTTATACTTATCAGGTTCTGCTGGTTTTGTTTAAAGTATTTAGAACCTAAATATTTGCAATTTAGTTGACGGGTAAGTATCCTATCGGGCTTTTTAGGTCGTCAACAATAAATTAGAGGAGTGCTGTTAATGGCCCGTATCGCTGGCATTAACATTCCTGAGCACAAGCATGCTGTAATCGCTATCCAAGCGATCTATGGCGTTGGTCCTACACGTGCTAAAAGCATTTGTGTAGGTGCTGGTGTTGCAGAAGATACAAAGATCAAAGAGCTAGACGAAGCGACTATTGATAAGCTTCGTGACGAAGTGGCTAAATTTACCGTTGAAGGTGATTTACGCCGTGAAGTCTCTATGAGCATCAAACGTTTGATGGACCTGGGTTGCTTCCGTGGTATTCGCCACCGTCGTAGCTTGCCTCTACGTGGTCAGCGCACTAAAACTAATGCGCGTACCCGTAAAGGTCCTCGTAAGCCAATTAAGAAGTAAACGGGGAATAAGTTATGGCTAAAGCACCAGCTCGTAGTACGCGTAAGCGCGCTAAACGTCAGGTTGCAGACGGTATGGCTCATATCCATGCGTCTTTCAACAACACAATTGTGACTATTACAGACCGTCAAGGCAATGCATTAGCATGGGCGACATCTGGTGGTTCAGGTTTCCGTGGTTCACGTAAATCTACCCCATTTGCTGCACAGGTTGCTGCAGAGCGTGCAGGTGTTGCTGCACAAGAATACGGTCTTAAAAACCTAGAAGTGTTTGTAAAAGGTCCAGGTCCAGGCCGTGAGTCTGCGATCCGTGCTCTTAACGCTACTGGTTATAAGATCACAAATATTACCGATGTGACACCAATTCCTCACAACGGTTGTCGTCCACCGAAAAAACGTCGCGTTTAATCGACGGACAGTTGGAGAAAGATCATGGCAAGATATTTGGGTCCAAAACTCAAACTTAGCCGTCGCGAAGGAACTGATTTGTTCCTTAAAAGCGGCGTTCGCGCAATCGATTCTAAATGTAAAATCGATACAGCGCCTGGTCAGCATGGAGCCCGTCGTGGCCGTTTGTCTGACTACGGTGTTCAGCTGCGTGAAAAACAAAAAGTTCGTCGTATGTATGGCGTTCTTGAAAAGCAATTCCGCAACTACTATAAAGAAGCTGCACGTCTAAAAGGGAACACAGGTGAAAACTTGTTACAACTTTTAGAAAAGCGTCTTGATAACGTAGTTTACCGTATGGGATTTGCTAGCACACGTGCTGAAGCGCGTCAGCTAGTTAGCCACAAGGCGATCATGGTAAATGGTCAAGTTGTGAACATTCCATCATTCAACGTTTCTGCCGAAGACGTGGTTTCTGTTCGTGAAAAAGCTAAGAAGCAAGCTCGTATCGTAGCTGCTTTGGAACTGGCTGACCAACGCGAGAAGCCAACTTGGATTGAAGTAGACAGCACAAAAATGGAAGGTACTTTTAAGCGCCTACCAGAAAGAACTGATTTGTCTGCGGAAATTAACGAACAGTTGATCGTTGAACTTTACTCTAAGTAAAGCTAACTAAAGAGGAAGCATTGTGGGTTCTGTGACTGAATTCCTTAAACCGAGACTAGTTGAGATCGAAAACGTTTCTCCTACTCGTGCCAAAGTAACTTTGGAACCACTAGAGCGCGGCTTTGGCCACACTCTAGGTAACGCCCTACGTCGTATCTTGTTGTCATCCATGCCAGGATGCGCAGTTACTGAAGTAGAAATTGATGGCGTTCTTCACGAGTACAGCACCAAAGAAGGTGTGCAAGAAGACGTAATTGAAATCTTGCTAAATCTTAAAGGTTTAGCGGTTCGCCTTGAAGGTAAAACTGAGGCAACCCTAACTCTAGTGAAATCTGGCGCTGGCCCTGTTGTTGCTGGTGACATTCAGCATGATGGCGACGTAGAAATTGTTAACCCTGACCACTTAGTTTGTACTTTAACTGGCGAAGCTGAAATCAGCATGCGTATTAAAGTAGAAATGGGTCGCGGTTATGTACCAGCTTCTACCCGTCGCTCCTCTGAAGAAGATGATCGTCCAATTGGTCGTTTGTTAGTTGATGCTTCATACAGCCCAGTAGAGCGTATAGCTTACAGTGTAGAGTCTGCCCGTGTTGAACAACGCACAGACCTAGACAAATTGATTATCGATATGGAAACGAACGGCACTTTAGATCCTGAAGAAGCGATCCGCCGTTCTGCGACTATCCTAGCTGAACAGCTTGATGCATTCGTAGATTTACGTGATGTGTCTGAGCCAGAAGCGAAAGAAGAGAAACCGGAATTTGATCCGATTCTACTTCGCCCAGTTGATGACCTAGAGCTAACTGTACGTTCTGCTAACTGTTTAAAAGCAGAAGCTATCCAGTACATTGGTGACCTGGTTCAGCGTACTGAGGTTGAGCTACTTAAAACGCCTAACCTTGGTAAAAAATCGCTAACTGAAATCAAAGATGTTCTAGCATCTCGTGGACTTTCTCTAGGTATGCGCCTAGAAAACTGGCCGCCTGAGAGCATCGCTGAAAAAGATTAATCAGGTTTTTAATAAACTGATTTGTAGAGAAGGATAAAACTATGCGCCATCGTAAGAGTGGTCGTCAGTTGAATCGCAACAGCAGCCATCGTCAAGCTATGTTCAAGAACATGGCCGGCTCTTTGGTCAAGCACGAAGTGATCAAAACGACGTTACCAAAAGCGAAAGAATTACGTCGCGTTATTGAGCCTCTTATCACTATGGCTAAGCAAGACAGCGTTGCAAACCGCCGTTTAGCTTTCGCCCGTACTGGTGATAAAGAAGTTGTTGGTAAACTATTCAACGAGCTTGGTCCTCGTTACGAAGCTCGCCCAGGCGGATACACTCGCATTCTTAAATGCGGACTCCGTGCTGGCGACAATGCCCCTATGGCATACGTTGAACTAGTAGACCGTCCAGTTGTTGAAGCTGAAGAAGAAGCAGTAGAAGCAACTGAAGAGTAATAAATACTCTTAATTCTGAGTTATCAGAATTATTAAAAAACCCGGCTTAGGCCGGGTTTTTTGTTTTAGAGAATTAATATTCTTATTAACTAAGAATTAATCTGGTTAATTGCTGCAAGCGCCGTTTCATACACAAACAAATCTTTGTATACTTGAGAAATAATAAAAGTATCAGGTAAGTGAGAGTGCTCTCACCCATAAAGGAAGTTAATATGAAACCAGTAGTACTTGCAGGCGGCACTGGAAGCCGCTTATGGCCAAAATCAAGAGCGGCGTTACCTAAACAGTTTTTGTCACTCACATCCGATAACACCATGTTGCAAGACACTATTGTTCGGTTGAATGGTACTAAAGCACAAAGCCCCATTTTTATATGTAATGATGCACACCGATTTCTAGTTGCAGAGCAACTACGTCAAAAAGACATTCACCATGGCGGTATTTTACTGGAGCCAGTTGGCCGAAATACTGCACCGGCTATTGCACTAGCAGCGTTGCATGCAACGATGAATGGTGAAGACCCTGTATTGCTCGTGCTAGCAGCCGATCATTTAATCAAAGACGAACCCGCATTTCATGCTGCAATTGAAAAAGCAGAAAAATTAGCAGAGCAAGGTAAATTGGTGACATTTGGTATAGTGCCAGATCAACCACACACGGGCTATGGCTACATTAAAGCAGGAAGTGGATTAGCAGATGGATTTGAAGTGGCAGAGTTTGTTGAGAAACCTGCGCTTGAAACTGCAAAAGGGTATGTAAATTCTGGTGACTATTTTTGGAATAGTGGCATGTTTATGTTTAAAGCTAGCAGATACTTAGAAGAGCTTGAGAAATACAGCCCTGAAATGCTAGACGTATGTAAACGCGCCATTGACACTGAAACCCCAGACCTAGATTTTATACGTGTTGATCATGACATCTTCGCTACCTGTCCCGATGACTCTATTGATTATGCTGTAATGGAAAAAACTGATAGTGCTGCCATGGTTCCACTTGATGCACAGTGGAGTGATGTAGGTAGCTGGACATCGTTGTGGGAAACAGCGGAAAAAGACGAAAATGGCAACGTTTCTGTTGGTGATACGATTTTAGAAAATACTAAAAATAGCTATGTGAACGCAGAGCAACGCCTTGTATCTGTAATTGGTCTGGAAGACGTTATAGTCGTAGAAACTAAAGATGCGGTTATGGTCGCTCATAAAGACGATGCACAGAGTATCAAGAACGTAGTAAACAAACTTAAAGCAGAGCATCGCCCAGAATTTGAGTTCCATCGTGAAGTATTTCGACCATGGGGTAGTTACGATTCAATTGACAGCGGCGACCGTTTCCAAGTTAAACGAATTAGCGTTAAGCCTGGTGAAAAACTGTCGGTTCAAATGCACCATCACCGCGCTGAACACTGGATTGTGGTATCGGGCAGTGCCAATGTAACCATAGATGAAGAAACTCAATTGGTTACTGAAAACGAGTCAGTTTATATTCCTATTGGTTCAATACATGCACTTGAGAACCCAGGAAAGATCTCATTAGAGCTTATTGAAGTTCAGTCAGGGGCCTATTTAGGCGAAGATGACATAGTACGTTTTTCTGATAGATATGGGCGATTGAACTAGTCAGTAACCTGAATATATAGAACAACAGGTATTGATAAGAATGTTTTCGTTAATAGCGATATTACTTTCAATAGCAGAACTCAATTGACTAAGTTTTTTCGTGTATTCTGAATGAGTACGAGAACTTGGGGGCGAGATGGATTTGGAATCAAAAGAAAAAGTTGATATTAATCAGCTGCAACAAGAACTAGAGGTGCTTCGTAAGGAGTATCGCTATACATTACGAAAGATGCTTGAAAGAGCAAATTTGTACGACTCTAGTGTTTTAGAATTAAAGGTAAATAGACGCGAGTGCTCATCACTTAAAAAAGAAATTGATAGAAAAGTCAACGAGCTTAATAGGTTGCAACACCAACTTCACCTAAAAGTAACTGAGCTAGAAAACCTGAAAATTAATTTTTCCGATTTAAGGACCGCCAATGCTGATTTAATCACTGAATGTTCTGGTAAAGACCGGAGAATTGAAGCTTTTGATTCACAGTATTCTTCACTTACTTCTGCTTTTGGAGAAAAATGCAAAGAGGTTGAGATTAACAAGCTTAACGCTTCTAGGTTAGAAATTAAACTAAACGTATTGGAAGAAAGTTACACAGTAATTGGAAATGAAAATGAATACCTGAAAAAAGAGCAAATGTCAGTTGCAGAAGAGCTTTCTGGAATAAAAATTGAGTTGAAGAAAAATTTAGTCGAACTAAATGAAAGACGAAATCAATTAAGACTAGTGACTATCCAATTCAATGCACTACAAAAATCTTTTCTTAACAAGAAAAAACAAAAGCGTGATTTGGAAAAACACTTGCAGCAAGCAAAAGTTGAACATGACTTAACCCTTGACAAGTTATCTAAGAAACACAGTGTACTAGCCATGCTCATGGGCCAAATTGCTTCAATGAGTAATGAGTTAGCTTTAGTGAAAATTTCACTGACCGAGGCCGAATCTAAAATAATATGGTTGAGAAATAAAAATAAAAAGCAAGAACACGAAATTGAAGTTAAAATGCTACTTGAAAAGAAGATTTCAGTTTTGCAATCTCAACTGGAAGTGGCAAATAGCAAAAACTCGAAATTGATTCTTCAATATGAGGAGATGCTCAGTTCTAATTCTCAAAAAATCCACAGCTTTGAGTGTGAGAACAGCTTGCAATCAAAGCAATTATATGAAGAAAGAAATCGCTATAACGAATTAGCTGATAAGGCTATCGAACAGCGTAAGGGTACTAAAGTTAGTTTATTAAAAAAATTGTCGGCATTTTTGAATCCCCGTAAGAGAAAGCTCATTAAACAGATTGAGGTTATCTCACTGAGTCCATATTTTGACGCTGAATGGTATTTAAGGAACAATTTAGATGTAGCCTATAGTTCATTTGATCCTATCGAACACTTTTTGCTATTTGGTGCTGACGAAGGAAGAGAACCGAGTTTGGAATTTAGTTGCAAGGCTTATTGTGAAGAGAATCCAGATGTAGCTCAAAGTAATGTCAATCCGCTTCTTCACTACCTCGAGCATGGAATTAAAGAGGGGCGTAAAATTCCACTGTAAAATGAGAACTTCTAATAGTCGATTGATAATTAAGTAAATCTTAATTTTGGTCGGCTGCAAACGATTTTAAGAGGAAGGTATGAAGTTTAATCTATCTATGGAACAAGATGGGCCTTCGTGGGATCAAAATACGTGTTTTGATATATATGATAAGAGATTTGAGTCAATAAATCTTCCTGAGGACGATTTATCAAGCGTTAAGTTTGATAGAAAAAGTAAAGTGACTGAAAGCGTTTTTGTAATTTTCAGTACGCCAAGATCCGGTAGTACAGCCCTTTGCGATTATTTCAATAAAAGCAATGTTTGCATCCCCCATGAATACTTTCAGCCCTTTCAGTATATGCCCTATTTAGCTAATCGTTGGGAGGCGCATAGAGACGGAATTTTAGATCCAAAGCTTTACATAGAGAGTTTATGTGAAAAAAGAACAGCGAATAATGGAGCTTTAGGAATAAATTTGCATGGCTCGCACCTTGGTATATTCAAATATTTTTTGCCTTATTTCCCTAGAAACGCTGTATTCAGTGGCCTAGTACTCAAGCGAAGAGATAAGGTAGCGCAAGCTGTGTCTTATTTTTTAGCTTCTGAGTCTAAAGCTTGGAGCTCGCATTTTGAGAAAAAGTCTACTCCAGCTTACTCATTTGAAAAGATTATGTTCAAGCTCCGAAGCATACTATCACAAGAAGTTCTTATTGATAGATATGTTACTTGTGCAGATTTTCCATTAGATATATTGTTTTATGAAGATTTATGTCTTAGAGCAGAAACGATACAGTTAACGATTGGCCCTAATAACGAAGTTGCAGTTATAGACTTGACTAGAGCATCAACAAAAAAACAGTCAAATGAAGTGAATGAAGAATATTCACAAAGATTCAAAAATGACATGGGCTTATAGAGAAATTTAGTTTTTTACAGAGAGTAGTTTTAAATAATGCAGAATAATGAAGCTAGAAAAGTTTTCGAGGAAGCTAACCTTTTTTTACAAGACGGCGCTTACAAGGAAGCAGCTGATAAATTTAAAAAAGCGGTCGCTAAAGGTTACGATATTGAGCTATCAATGCACAACGCATCATTAAGTTACCTCTTAGGCGGCGATTTTGAAAAGGCGGACGTTGAGTTATATCGTGCGTTGGAACGCTTTCCTAAAAGCTCTTTGTTAAACACTCTCCATAACTCTATGGCGGAAGAGCATTTAAAAGCTAATCAAAAACCAAAGCTATCGATAATAGTTCCTGTTTACAACTCTGGTGAGTATTTAGAAAAATGCATCAATAGCATACTTAAGCAAACGTTTACCGACTTTGAATTAATCATTGTAAACGACGGTTCGACTGATGACTCAGCTAGCATAATAGACAAGGCAAGAATTAAAGATAACCGCATAAAGGTAATCACTAACATTAAGCCTAGTGGAAACCCAGGCTCACCACGTAATCAGGCACTTGAGATTGCGAAAGGTGCATACATCGGTTTCGTAGACAGTGATGATTGGATTGATGCGGATTATTACGAAATTCTCATGACCAATGCAATAAGTAGGAACGCTGACATCGTTTTTTGTTCAGGTTTTGTCAACGAAATTGGCGATGAACAACAGTTACGAGAGTATTCTGAAAATTGTTTAGAAAAACCAGGAGAAATTCTTAATAAGTACCATGAGAGTTTCATGATCTGGGATAAGGTGTTTAGTTCAAGAATTATTCGCTCATTTAATTTAAGACTAGGTGAAACAAAAGCAGCAGTCGATGTACCCTTTATTATACAGTCTTACTATTATGCTCATAGAACACACATCTGTAAGGGGTATAATGGTTATCACTATCGAAGAGAAAGCTCTTCGTCAGTTACAGTAAATTATAGGAAATCTTCTGACTGTCATTTTGAAGTAGTTGCCTTTGATAATGTTGCTAAGTGGGCTAAAACTGAAAATATTACTAAAGCTTATGCATCGCAAGTTGATTTTCGCAAAGTAAGTAGTTTTATTTATACCCTAAGCGTGATCGCGCCAAAGATGTTTGATGGTTTTTATGAAAAAGTACAGACTACCTTCAAAGGAATTGATGAGAAAGAGATTAAACGGTTCGTTAAAAAAACCGGAAGAGAACATGTACTCAGAAAGTATAAACACATATTAAACAAAGATGCTAAAAGCTATAAAGATGCATATAGGAAAGACATATCTCTTGCTCGAAAAGGTAAAATAAGCACGCCTAAGAAAACAGATGTGCCCATCGAACAAAGAAACACTTTTGGCTTAAAAGGTTCAAATAAAGGAATAATGTTCTTTCCGGATTGGTCTGCGAAAAATCCTTATCAAAAACTTCTCTACGCCGCCGTTGCAGATAATTTTGATATCAACGTTAAGGGCTATAAAGAGACGTTACTATGTCCAGAATTACTTGAAAAAAACAACGACGAGTTCGATTGTTTACATTTTCATTGGTTACACGTCCATATCGACTTCAGTAAAGATACCGGTGCTGATAAATTTGTAGAAAATATCTTGTATGCTAAAAAGCTTGGATACAGAGTTTTATACACCGCCCATAACATCATTTCTCATGACTCAGATCATCCTGAGCGTGAGCTGGCGCTAAGAAAGAAAGTTATTGGTTTATTCGATAATATTCTTGTACATGGTGAGTTGGCTAAACAAAGAATCGTAAATGAAATTGGCGCTGAAGAGAGTAAAGTATCAATCGTCCCTCATGGTTCTTATGAAGGGTACTATCCAAACTACGCTGACCGTAAATCTTCAAGGGCTTATTTTTCTATACCAGAAACTGACTTTGTGTATCTATTTTTTGGAAACATAAAAGGCTATAAGGGCGTCGATGAATTATTAACTTCTTACGAACGCGTAAGAGAATCAAGAAACAATTGCAAGCTAATAATTGCGGGTCGAATCTTTGATGAAGAAGCTGGGCAATTAATAGACGGTTACGTAGCAAGAGATAGTTCTATCATTTGTAAACCAGGCTTCATTGAGGAACACGATGTTCAGTATTATTTTAATGCTGCAGATGTCGTTGTACTGCCCTATAAGAAGATATTAACTTCTGGGGCCGCGACGTTAAGCTTTGCATTTAAAAAGAAAGTAATTGCGCCTAAACAAGGGCTGCTACCGGAGTTGATAGAAGACGGTACGCAAGGTTTTCTTTTTGATGATTTTGAACACATGCACGAATTGATGCTCAAAGTTCAAGATTTAACTTGCCTTAATAATGATACTGTTGACTCCTTTAAGGACCTCAACGAAACCTTGAAGTGGTCCAATATTACAGCTTCATTACCGTTTAATAACTTATTTAGCAAACGATTAAATGAAACCGTATCAGAAGCTCCTAAATATGAGTATGCCCTGATAAGAATTTTAGGTAATGACCTACCTCAAAGGCATACTCCAATGCAGACCTATCAAAATCTTGAGTTCACTTTAAAGAACGAGTCAGACTTTGATGGGTGTCATAAATTATGGATTTTAAATCGTATAATTGACTCTGAGAAAAAAGCAGCAATCATAGAGTTATTGAAAAAATATGGTAAGAATTACGTAGACATTCCATATAACGCAACCGAGTTGGTTGAAGTTCCTATTTGTTATGAGGATTTACTTGTCAATGAATATTTCTTAACAGATGATTTCGAGAAGCTTGAAGAACGACATAAAGTTATTGCAAAGACCGCTTTATTAAAACATAAAAATAATTACATTATGAATAATAATGGTGCAAGGAACAGAGCGCTTCTTGAGGGGAGATTACTAGCAAAATGGGTATTTCCGTGGGACGGTAACTGCTATCTTACTGATAAAGCTTGGGAGTCGCTTACTGAATCGCTCATAGCGAGAGACGATGCAAAATACCATATTGTGCCGATGGATAGAGTACTGTCAAATGAACAGTTACTAGAACCTAATTATATAGCCAACCCTTCTGAAGAGCCTCAAATTATATTCAGAAATGACGCTCAAAAGTCATTTGACGAAAATCTAATGTATGGCCTTAAACCAAAAGTTGATTTACTTAAAAAGCTCGGTGTTCCAGGTGTTTGGGACAAATGGAATAATTTGTATCCGTGGAAAAAACATGTAATATCATATGAACGTGATAGTTTCAATTACGTTTGGAGCGGTTGGACGGCTCGACTTTTCTCAGGCAACCAAAGCCAAGAAGTTGACGCTCATCAGAGAGCCTTAAACCGCGAAAAAGGCATAGTATCTTTTATAGAAAATCACGATAAAGGTGAGCTATTCAGAAATTATGACAAAGGTTCATTAGCGTACTTTAACGAAAGCATTTTGGATGAGGTAAAGAATTCCACTATTTCCAACAACGTTTTCGAGTCGACGCTGGCGTTATTGAAAGAAAATGCTGATTTATTTGTAAACAAAGACTCATACTCAGTGACAACTAAAACCACACTACCGCCAAGCGGGGATATCCACGATTATTGGCATCCAGCACCTTATGCGTGGCCGAACCCTGAGACATCAGATGGTCTCCCATATATTCACAAAGATGGTCAAAGAGTTCCAGGAACACGCATGTATGAGGAGGAGAGCATCAAATATGATAGGACTTCTCTTCAAAGACTCTTTGACGAAACAACTACACTCGCGTTGGCTGGGTATGTTTTTTCGAGCGACAACTATTTAGAAACAGCTTATAGACATATTAAAACGTGGTTTATTAATCCTGAAACGGTAATGAATCCGAATTTCAATTTTGCACAAGTCGTGATGGGTAGAAATGATAACAAAGGTACAGCATCCGGATTGATTGAGATGAAGGATCTATACTTTTTCTTAGATGCAGTCCGAATAGTTAAAAAGAGTAAATTCTGGCAAGAAGAAGATAGTGGTGTTATTGACAAGTGGTTTGCTGAGTACTATCAGTGGCTAAATTCAAGTGCGCAGGGACTTGCAGAAACTAAAGCGAAAAATAATCACGGTAACTCGTATGATTTACAGGTTTTTGCAATTGCATCTTTCCTTGGTTTAACTAATGAAATGTATGATATTTATGTTCGTGCAGGAAGTCGAATTAAATCGCACGTTGAATTGAATGGCGAGCAACCACATGAGTTAAAGAGAACAACTACTGCGCACTACACGGCTTTCAATCTGCATCTATGGATAAGCTTAGATACTTTGGTACAAAACACACTAGGACGCTCTTATTTCAATTCTGTTCAATTTTACGGAAACGAGAGTATGCGAGCATTAGAGAAGGCCTCTGAATGGGTTCTTTCGTATGGAGTTCTACCAGAGTGGCCATTTAAGCAGATTGATCAGTTTGACAAAAGCCGCTACGAGCATATATTTCATTCATTAAAATCATCTGGATTCGATTCTATGAACAGATATAGCTCTTTTTATCCTGACCTGGCAAGTTCAAAGGACCTTTACTTTCCACATGATGGAATAGCTCCGTACTGGAAACTGAGCTTGATATCCGCGAAATCCTAATACGCAATGCGATTGAAATTATAAAACTATGAAGAAACTATTTTTTATGCACATTCCTAAGTGCGGCGGTACCTCAATAAAATCTGGTCTTAGGAAGTCTATGAAGGGGGTTGGGGGAGTATTTAGCCTTGACAACCATGCGTCCAAACGAGCATATGATATTAACCCTGAGAATGAATCGTTATTTGGGTTTAGAAATAAATTGGCAATGTATGCGCTCGGTTCAAATCATTATCAATTGGTTATGGGGCATACGATATTTTCCGATAGATTATATGAAGCGTTCAAAGATGAGTGCGAATTTTTTACTATTGTCCGAGACCCAGTTAAACGGTTTATTTCTCATTACACATTCAATAAAGCTAAAAAGTCGGGCCATTTTAAAAATGAAATGGCGTTCGATGATTTTCTTACTTCTAAAGAAGCAGAGGACGTTGGAAGTTTTTACTTGAGGTATTTTGCTGGAATTGAGAGGCGTTTAGATTTAAACGCAGCGAAAGAGAACTCACACAAATTTTCTGTAATTGGTGATTTGAATGACGTAGTTGGATTTGCCAACAATGTAAGCGAAAGATACGGAATTGATTTGCAAGTAGGTGTCGAAAACGTTAATCCCTCATTAAGTACCTCGAGTAAGGAAATTACGAAAGAACAAATGGAAAGGGTTTATGAGCTTTGTCAGAAAGATATTGAAATTTACAATTACATAAAGTCAAACTTTCACGGGTGATTTTAAAATTTTAAGAAAAATAGGATTATTCAATTGCATGATTGAAAAACTATAGAGAATCTAAAGTTATGTTAAAGTTTTTCCTTAACGAGGCTCCGTCTAATGTCGAAATCTCTGGCAATTACGATAATTCATGTCAATTGCTTCTTTCAGAAAAGTCATTAGATTCCATAAATAAAAAATCCCTCAAAGTAAAAATAAATTGTAAAAGAGCTGAATATACCATTTCCGATTTAATTATCAATATCGGGACACTATCAGGTAAAATAAATATTGTTGTAGGGGGGAACGGTGTTAACCTCGTTCTCGAAGACAATACCAAAGGAAATTTTGATTTCAGAATGTATCGAAACTCCACGGTCAAGATTGGAAAGAACACGACTTCAAATGGAATATTATTGCACTTAAAAGATAGCGATTTTATCTGCGGTGAAGACTGTATGTTCTCATCGCATATACTAGTCCAAGGAAGTGATCAACATGGGATCATAGACTTAAATAGTGGAGAAATTATCAATAAAAGACACAACCGTGTTGTGCTTGGTAATCATGTTTGGTTAGGACGACAATGTACGCTGACACCATCAGCGACAATTGGCAATGGATCAATTGTTGCTACTGGTGCAATTGTGACTAAGGTGTTTCCTGATAATGTGTTGGTAGCTGGCCTACCTGCAAAGGTTATCAAAGCGGACTGTACATGGTCTCGCTCTACAGATAATCTTGACTATTATTCAAAAAAAATAGTTAAAGACCACAATATGCAGATTGAGTAGTTTCGCTAAATCTCGATCATTGGTGAAGTAGTAAAAATTACGCTATCTTATTATATCTAAAAGCGCCTTAATTTACTTTGTTTAGATTAGGTTGAATTAGTGACTAAATAGTAGCTTTAATTTTAGTCATAGAGTTATTCGCCATTTATATTTATTTAAAGTAGTTTCATTAGTACTTAGAGCGTAGGTTCAGTAATATATGTTAAACAAGTTTCAGATAGACAGCGTTCGTGACGCTGCCAATCTAATAAAAGATATAAACCCATCGCTGGCGTTTGAGCTGATAAGTATTGCATTCGAAGGTCGATGCAAAGGCCCTGCTATTAATGCCCTTTTAGAAGAAATAAAGGCCAAAGAAAATATAGTTACTGTTAGTTTAATTGGAAACTGTCAAGTCACTCCCTTAGCACAACTTTTAAAAGAGAAGTGCAAAAAAATAAAGGTACTAAAAATTGTACCTGTCCATCTTTACGATGGAAAAGACAAAAATTTGTATGAAATTCTTCAAAAGTCTGATTTTATTATAACTCAATTAATCGGCGACAATTTTGGTGATGTTAGTACTAGCCAACTTAGACAGAAGTTCGAAACGAAAATTCTAACTATACCAAAGCTTTTTTATACGGGGTTTCATCAGGATTGGATATATCTTCCTCGGATTCGGGGAGTTAGACTCCAGAGTCCTATTGGCGACTATCACAATAAAACAGTTATAGATGGATACCTGTTAGGTAAGCCGCCTAGCGAAGTTGTCAATGATATGTGCTCATATGAATATAATAATAAAATCTACGGCGAAGTAGCTAGGTTATCCCTTGAAGAACTTAAGCAGCGTGATTTAGGCGTTGATGTTGGTATAGCAAAGGAACTCGAATTTGAATTAGATAAATCGTCAGAGCTTTTTCACACCTTTAATCATCCAAAGATGTCGATATTAAATATTGTCGCAAATAAACTAGTAAAGAAGATAGGGCTTAAAAATGAAAAAATATATTCTTCAGGAGAATGTTTAAATAGTATTATACTACCGACAAATCCTATAGTTACGGAAAGGTCAAAAACTGATTTAATTTATAATGGTGAGAGAATAGATTTTAGAGATTTTGTTACTAAGAGCTTTAAAATATATCATGAAAATCCTGAATTCATGAAAAGCTTTCAACTACAGAGCAAAGCTTTAACCAGCTAGCGGGCCGACCGATTAACTAGAATAGCGGGTATTAGATATTTACAATAACTAAATTAGTTTTTAAGTTTACTCGCCTTTTACCTAAACAGAGCCTAGTTAAAGTAGAACCATACGGCTTATAATTCCTGCAATGACATCCGGTTGTTAACCTTTAACACTTTTCTAACCAATGCCCCATTCAAGAATTATTGCATTTTAATAGCCTGCTTATACCTTATCGGCAGCTAGGAGTTATGTTATCGTTGGACAGCATTATTTTTTCAAGTCCTTTTATTTTTTCAAACCTTAACGACGATAGTTATTAGAGATAATGAAGATATTTTTAAATTCCAAAGAACGAGCTCTCCTTTCCACAGAAGAGAGCGGAGAAATCGTAAAACTGGCTCGTAACCAAGGTATTAGAGATGTTACGCTGGTCAATTCTTCGGAATCTGAAGATTTCTTAAATATTTTATCTAACGAAATACTTCTAAGTAATTTAGCAGAGTTACAATTAGATGCACTGAAACTAGAGGAGCGAGTCAAAAACCTTCAAGAGCGAAATGATTACTTAGAAGAAAAAGTAGATTGGCTTAGGAGTAAGGCCGGAGAAGACAATTTTATACCTTCTAAGGGAAAGCTCGGCTCTGGTTTTTCGTTAGGTGATTCAAGTTTACAGTCTGCGTTAGTTGAAGTGATCAATACGATTGAATCTAATGTCCGCGTAAGAGCAGGCTTGTCATTTTCAAAGTCAAAACGTGTGAGAAAAGACAAAGCTTTAATTTCTAAAAGCGAGTACTTTGATAAAGAGTATGTTGTTAGTCAGTTAAAACAGCTAGGCCTTCAGGTAAAAGACCCTCTGGAGTTTTTTGTTTCTTTCGCAGCAGGGCTTGAACTTTCTCCTTCTGACAAGTTCGATACAAAATCCTACTTGGCGATGAATCCTGACGTCAAAAACTCGGGAATAAATCCTCTCCTTCACTATATAAAACACGGCAAGGCCGAAGGCCGAGTAATTATTTAGTTAGTTCAAAGTATTCTTTCATAGAGCTCCCTATATACAACGAAACATGGAGATAATGTAGTGATTAATGACGTGCTGCTCTCAGCCAATAAAGCTTTTTCAGAACAAAAATATAGCGAGGCACGCGCCGCATACGAAAACTGCTTTCCATTAGATGCAAAAGAACTCGCTAATATTTTGAGCGACAAGCCGGTTTTAAAGCATGTTTATAGGAATTATCTATATTCGTTAGCTTTCGAGGGAAGTGTAGATCACATTGAACGCTTGATGTACGAGTACAAAGCTGCAGATCCACAAGATTCAATCATAACCACTACAAAAGGTCTACCAACGCTGGATAGCCGTCAGGAGTCCCCGCTTTTAAGTATAATTGTTCCTATCCATAACTCTGGCCAATATTTAGATTTTTGTATTCAATCTATACGTGAGCAAGAATTCAATGACTTTGAACTAATATTAATAAACGATGGCTCGACTGATTCTTCTGCCGAAATTATTAAAAGGCATGCTTCGGAAGATACCCGAATAATAGTGCTAACTAATCTTAATGCATCAGGAAACCCGGGTACTCCTAGAAACCAAGCACTGGCTATAGCGAAAGGCGTGTACGTAGGCTTTGTCGACAGCGATGACTGGATCAATAGAGATTTCTACTCAGAGTTAATGGGCATGGCTTTAGAGAGTGATGCCGACATCGCATTTTCTGGTGGATTTAACAATCATGAGGCGAGCGGAAGAGTAAGTAAGCGAACTTATACCTCCGAAGGGTTTAATGACCCGACTAGCTCACGATTTAAAACCCATGATAGCTTCATGATTTGGGACAAGGTATTTAAGCGCTCTATGTTGGAAATGTTCAATATCCGTCTGGGCGAAACCAAAGCAGCCGTAGATGTCCCTTTTGTGTTCGCAGCTTATTACTACGCTTCAAACGTTATCTTTAATGATGACTTTATTGGGTACAACTACAGGCGCGAGTCTGAATCTTCAGTGACTGTGGCACATCGCAAAAATTCAAATTGTGAATTTGAATTTCAAGCTTTCTCTAATGTAAGAACGTGGGCGAATGATAATGGTATAGCTGACTATTACTTTGCTACCATAGATATAAAACTTGTGAGTTCGCTCATGTACACGCTAAAGATGGTGAGTGAAGAGTACTTTGAAAGTGTATTTGATAAGGTGAAAGCACTGTTTGTAGACGTAGACCCTCATTCTTTCAAAGATTATTGTGTTCAAAACCAAAAGTGGTGGCTGTATAAAGAGTTTTTGAAGGTGCGGAGTCATAGCGCAGAGGACGTGAAGACGTACTTATATGAAAAAGAAGCAGCTGCACAAGCAAAGACGATAGAGCAACTAATTACACCGCGTTATCAGCTCGAAGGTAAAAGAGCTGGCATATTATTTTTTCCTTGTTGGCTAACAAACAATCCGTATCAGAAGCTACTTTATAAAGCGATAAATGAGCATTTTAACCTAGCTATTGAGGGGTATGATCAAAAAGGGCTTCGTAAAGAACTCATCGACAAAAAGAAAGGTAAATTTAAATATATTCACCTTCACTGGTTGCATAACTTTTTTGATTTTGAAGACTCATCCGTTCTAGTAAATACTCTAGAAGCTTTAAACTACGCTAAGCAAAATGGTTTTGAAATTATATATACAGCTCACAATATATGCTCGCATGACTCAGAAAACGCGGAAGAAGAAAAACGTTACCGAGAGCAGATTCTTTCTTTGGTAGACCACTCTCTAGCCCACGGCGAATTGGCAAAACAACGTCTAATTTCAGAGTTTGATGTTGCCGCAGAAAGTATTGAAATTGTTCCACACGGTACTTACGGTAATTTTTACGGTGAAAAGATAGTCAAAACCCAAGCAAAAGAAAAATTCGGTATTCCAGCTCAATCTACTGTTTTCTTGTTTTTCGGAAACATTAAAGGATACAAAGGGATTTTTAACCTTCTAACTCGCTTTCACAATCTGCGTGAAAAGCGTAATGATGTCTACCTAATTATTGCAGGACGGGTATTGGACCAAGAGCTTTTGCCAGAACTAACTAGACAAACAATGGATGCTAATATTTTGTTTAGACCAGGCTTCGTTCAGAATGATGAAGTAATAGATTACTTTTCTTGTGCTGACTTGTGTGTTTTGCCTTACGAGCAGGTTTTAACGTCTGGCGCAGCTATGCTCAGTATTACAATGCGTTGCCCTGTACTTGCGCCCTCTATAGGTATCCTTCCAGAAGTTATCACACCTGAAATTGGTCTTATGTTTAATTCTTTTGATGAAATGCAAAATCAAATGGAGATGGTTGCTGATAGAGAAATTAATCTTTCTAGTGGTGAGCAATTTGATAAAGCACTAGAAAAATACGATTGGAAAAATTTGGCGAAAAAAATCAGCTTCCTTCATAAAAATACCATCTAGTTCGTTATAGGAATACGGTAAAAAAATGGAAAAAATCGATTTAGCAGTAGTTTTTTACGAGAAAGAAATAGATATTCTAACTTTACTGGTAAAGTCTCTCGAACTACATTGCGATACCAGCTTGGTTGATAAAATATACTTTATTAACAATGCAGTAAATCAGTCGGAAGGCCGAGAAGCCTTCACAAGTAAAATTTTGCCGCTATTTAAAACTTTTAAAGACGCGGTAAGTGTAGTGGATGCTGTAACCTTAGGAGTTCAGCATAATGATGGCGCCAATCCTTATATAGCTCAACAAGCTTTAAAGCTGTCAATTGCTACGTTATCTGATAAAAGCCACTATCTAGTATTAGATGCTAAAAATCATCTTATCAGGAAATTAAGACGCAATGACTTATTCACTGAAGACGGAAAACCAATTTCTCATCTTCAAATTCACGGCGGTTATTTAAAAACTTGCTTAGAAGAGTCTTGCAAATATTTTGAAGTAGATGTTGATACCAATAAGCAAGTGTTACCCACAGTAACCCCTTATTTAATGATAACTTCGCTAGTCAGAGAGTTATTAGAGGAAGTCAAAAAGCGTGAGGGCACGGGTATTTACGAACTCATTCTCAAGAATGACAAGCTTACAGAATTTTTACTCTACTTCGCGTACTTAACGTATCGTGGTGGGAAATCGCACTTTTACAGTTTTGAGCCTAAGCCATATGCGACATTGTTTACTCGGTGGCCCGAATCTGAAAATGATATTAAGAGAGTGTTAGATAGCACTTTAGAAGACGGCGTTTGGACGTTTTCTGTCCACAGCAAGCGTTTCGAGCAATTAAAGAGTAATGAGATTGACTTCATTTCCAACCTTTGGGTAGAGCGTGGTTTATTTAATAACGTAGGTAGTGCTAAGAAATTTATTGAGCGTCAAGTCACCCCTCCTACTAGCCCTTCTCAGGAAATGACCAATGCTGCTGGAGATGGCAAGGTAGTAGAGGGCAGAAACAGACGCCTTTTCATAGCTAACGACTCTAATGACGTTATAAAACAGCATCGAGGAGAAAAGCTTCTTAGTAACTCCCAAGTTAAAGCTTGGCGAAGAGTTATTGAAACTAGGCATGCCTTTTGCGCAGCGAAAGGTATTGCTTATAGGTTGATGGTAGTACCAGACGCACACGCCGTGCACAAAGAGGATTTACCTCAATTAGATAATATCAGTGCTGTGCGACCTATTAATCAAATTACTTCCGAATTGTATGATCATTCGTATATTAGCTATCCGCTTGAAGAGTTAGTTGATGCCACCAATATAGGAGAGTCTTATCACCCAGTCGACTCTCACTACACAGCATACGGTGCATATATTTGTTATAAAAGAATAATAAAAGACCTTAGAATCAATATCCCTAGTCTTACAGGCAACCAAGTCGAATTTATAACCAAACTAGGGACAGGAGATTTAGGCGAGAAGTTTGAACCTCACCGAACTGCTGAATATACCGAGTGTGTGGTTAAGCAAGGGAGAGCCAAAAAGGTTTGGAACAACGGCGTAACAAATCGAGGTCACATGTCTGTATGGGTGAACGCTGACACCTCGTTGCCGACTTGTATTTTATTTACTGATTCCTACGGATGGAAGATTCAACGCTTTTTGGCTGAATCTTTTAGTAAGTTGTTTATTATTCATAGCCCTTTGTTAGAGCATGAGGCAATAGACATCTTAAAACCTGATGTAGTTGTTTCTCTGATGGCTGAACGGTTTTTGATTTATACCCCTAAAGATATATTTGATAAGTCTGCAATGCAGTTTGCTGATGAAAAGGGTGGAGATATTAAGTCTTATGAAGAGATTCTCTCTGTCTCAAATGTTCATATCTAAATCAATTGTCTCGTTTATAAGGCTGCTCCGAATGGAGCAGCAAATTAGGCGAAGCAACTTGTTCGATAGCCTCTATTACAAACGCCGTTACAAGCTTCACACTAGCGCTAATACTATACGCCATTACTTATCAGAAGGTGCAAATGCTGGATATTCTCCAAACGAATGGTTTGATACAGGCTGGTATAAAGCAAATTATGAAGATGTGAGATTAAGTGGTGTTAATCCTTTTGTGCATTATATTCAAAATGGCAGAAGGGAAGGGCGCGCAACTAATAGAATTCAGTTTCATTCACAAGAAATAAATGGGCTTGGTGCGGATAAAGAGCACATAGTGCAAATGTTGTGGCGTGGATTATCTCAGTCATCTCTAAGGCAACTCAAAGAACTTTACTCAAACACTTCAATTGATGAAAGCGTTAGGTTTTTTGCTATTTGGCATACGGCTAGATGGTTTTACTTTTTAGGGGAGTTTGAGCAGTCCCTTAGCCTATCTCAACTTGCCATCGAAGAGTTCTCGCCTAAGGTTTTTGGAAAAACTGGCGTCCTCATGCACGCTTTTTGTCTGCAAAAGAACGGTGAAAAATCTGAATCAGAGAAGTTTATACGGAGTTACTATCGAGACGATAACCTCGACGAAGATATACTATTAACACTCACTAACTGCAATGACTCAGCGAAGAAAAAGCTCTCTTTTCTTAATCAAATTTATCATCGCCATGGTTTAACAGGCTTAACTTTAAAAAGTGAGGATGAAGAGCTTTCTTTAAAAAACTTGGCCACTGAAAAAGTGCTGCTTAAGTGCGAGAATGGTGCTCTTGTTAGCGTAATAGTACCGTGCTTTAATGCAGAAAAAACAATAAAAACTGCTTTAGGCTCACTTGTTGCCCAATCGTGGACAAATCTAGAAATCATTGTCGTAGATGACTGTAGTATTGATAAAACAGCTTTAGTAGTAGAAAAGCTTTCAGCAGAATACCCACAGATAAAATTAGTTAAACAAACCAAAAATAGCGGAGCATATAGTGCGCGAAATGTGGGCCTTTCACTTGCTAAAGGAAGTTTTATAACCACACATGATGCGGATGACTGGTCTCATCCTCAAAAAATACAGTTACAGATGGAATATCTTTTTGAGAATAAAGCTGTAGTTGGTGTTTGTACTCAGTGGGTAAGAGCTACCTCTAAGCTTAACTTTGAACACAATTGGAGGCTCAATCCTAGGTTGATTCATTGGTCCCATTCTTCTTTTTTATTTCGACGAAGGGTTTTCGAAGAATTAGGTTATTGGGACGCTGTTTTGGTAGGTGGTGATACAGAGTATATTTGGCGGGTCGAGTCGCACTTTGGTTTTAATTCGGTAAAAAAAATTCATTCAGAAATTCCTTTAGCATTTGCTTTAGATGATGAAAACTCGCTGACGCGAAATCAAGCGACCCATATTAAAACAATGTACCACGGCATGCGGCATATTTATCGAAGTGCTTGTCAATGGTGGCATTCACAGGATAATTCTAGCCTGTACATGGATATGATAGGAGAGCGTAAGTTTCCTACGCCTCCTACCATGATTTCTAAAGATAACTGCAATGTATCTGGCGATGTAGTCTTTATTAGTGACTTTTGTGAGGGCAGGCAATCGGTCGAGACATACGAAGGCATTGCCGCTTTCGTGCGAGATGGAAAAAAAGTTTTCCTTTATCATTTGCCGCGTCCGCACGAAAAGCAAGGTCAATTGTCCAACCTTTTTTTCGAGCTATTGTCGAATGGCAACGCAGACGCATGTGTATTCGGGATGACTTTATCTGTTGATTGTGTGTGTCTGTTAGACCCGGAAGTTCTTCTTGAAGCTCAAGAGGAACTAGTAACACTTTTTTCTAATAGAGTTATCATAAATGCCAACCGAGAGCAAACACCGAATGTTGAAATGGCGTTGAGTTTGGTTACGGCTAATGAACCAATCGAAGTAAGAACTACAGATAGTTTAGACTTCTTACTAGAGTATCTGAAAGATAAGAAGTCGTAACGAATGACAAATAAAGAGTACTTTGATCCCGAGTGGTATCTTAAACAATACCCTGACGTGGCAGCGGCAGGAGTTGATCCCAAAATACATTTCGATAAATATGGAAGGGAAGAGGGCCGGCTTCCCTGCTATATGCCTTCGTTGGCCTGGGAAAAAAAACTGTGGGCCAATGTATCTAAGAGTAATGCAGTTCTTACTTTGCTTGTGAGTGCATCAGAAAGTGAAAGTATTAATGGTATTTATGCGACAAAGGTTCTTGCTGAGTATTATCTTTATTCAGAGCAATACACTCTTGCAAAGAAGTTTTCTGACAGGCTTTTCAATAGCACAAGTTTGGCAGAAGCGCTTTTTAGTAGAGACGAACTTTACCTTTTAAGTTTTTCTGCACTGTATAAAGCGGGTTGCAAAGATGGCGCCGCTAAAGTTGCATACAGCAGTTCTTGGGAGAATTCATCAAAGCTGCTTGCACAGTCGATGTTGGCAGTGTCGAGTAAGAAACTTGAGCCTGTAAATTATCTTTTCAGAAAGAATCGGTTGGCTGAAATTTCTTCGGTTGGAGAGCTTGTTTTACTTGATTCCCTCATATCGGAGGGGGGATGCCTCTCTGTAATAAATAGATTTAAAGCGCTAATCAGTAATCTTAAAGTATCTATTATTGTTCCCGTTTTCAATGCTAAAGAAACGCTCTTAACGTGCTTAAATTCACTACTTAATCAAACTTGGAAAAATTTAGAAATTATCGTTGTAGATGATGGTTCAACCGATGGTAGCGCTGCCGAACTAATGCGTATATGTGGTGTAGCGGAATGCATAAAGATCATCCAGAATAAAAAAAACCTCGGGGCATACGCATCGCGAAATATTGGCATGTGTGCAGCAACAGGCGAATTTCTTACAGTAATGGATGCAGATGATTGGGCTCATCCTCAAAAAATTGAAAAGCAAGTATCCCCTTTACTATTTAATCGAGCTTTAAAAGGAACAATTTCTCATTGGGTAAGATGCTCAAAGTCTCTTGAGTTTTCAAGACTAAGGGCTGGAGCTGCTTTGGTACATAGAAATGTATCTTCTCTATGTTTGCGGAGGGAGGTTGTTGATACGCTCGGTGGCTGGGATGAGGTTAAAGTAAATGCTGATACCGAGTTTTATGAGCGATGTCTTAAGAAATATGGGGGGGCAGCTATTAAAGAGATTTTGCCTGAAGTGCCTCTTTCTTTTGGGCGAACACATACTTCATCCTTAACCCAAAGTAGCGACACGCACCTGGTTACTCAGTATGGCGGTGTAAGAAAACAGTATATGGATTTTGCCCGCATTTGGCACAAAACAGCTGATAAGTTAATCGCTCCCAGTCAACTGAAACCTCGCCCGTTTCCAGTTCCTCCAATAATGTTAAAGGAAAAAGATGAGCTCAATGCTGAGCAATTTACTCGATGGAGTGAGGCATTGAATGAAACTTGGTATTTAAGTCTCTACCCCGATGTGGAGCTGTTGGGGAAGGGGCTACATGAACATTTTTGGGAAACTGGTGAAGCTGAAGGTAGATATCCATCGCCTTTGTTTTGTCCAGATGCTTATAGATATAAATTTGATTTAAGCCTTGAAGAATCTCCAACGTGTCACGCACTAATATCGGACTGGGATTTTAATACACCTGTGGAAATTAAAGGAGAGGCTAGTGGTGTCAAACAAAATGCTTTAAAGATAGCATTATTTGGACATTCAGTTTCAAAGCAAATCTTCGGTGCAGAAAGAAGCTTATTAGATATGACTATCGCTCTAAGCGGTAGTGCAAATGTTACAGTTTTTCTTCCTGCATGTACAAATAGTCAGTATATAGAAGAACTACTAAAGTATTCAGTGTCCATCGTCTTTATCCCTTTGCCTTGGGTGAAAAAGAGCAGGGCCATTTTCAGTGATATTGTGACGTTCCTAACGCAGCGTTTTGTTTCGGGTGAATTTGATTGTGTTTATGTAAATACAATTATGCTGCTAGAGCCTTTTCTCGCAGCTAAGGCAGCTAAAGTTTTAAGTGTCGTTCATGTAAGAGAGTTGGTTGAGTTTGATGTTGATTTGACTAATATTCTTGAAGAAACGCCAGAACAATCCCGAAGTCGTGTTTGCGAAAGCGCAGATTTCTATATTGCCAACTCGAAAGAGACATACAAATGGCTGGCGGCCCATCAACAGACTAAAGTTATTTATAATTGTATTGATGCTGGAAACCAAACGGATACAGCACAAAATCCTCATGTTTTAAAAGTTTGCATGCTAAGTAGTAACGTTAAGAAAAAAGGTGTTTACGATTTTTTTGAAATAGCTAGTTTGTGCAAAGATAGCCCCAAAATTCAATTCACATTATATGGGCCATCAACCATAGATACTAAAAAGGCATCTCAGAAATTTGGATGTAGTAATATTGAGATCGCTGGCTATGTAGATGAGCCTTTAGAAGCCCTAAAAAAGCATGATGTAGTATTGGCATTGTCTAACTTTAAAGAATCTTTTGGGCGTACTGTTGCTGAGGCCATGTCGCTTGGCAAAGTCGTTGTCGCCTATAATTGGGGGGCTTTAGGTGAGTTGATAGACGAAGAGTCTGGATTCTTGGTGGAATATAAGGATATTAATACGATCGTGGCTACTCTACAACTTCTATCAAAGAATATAAAGCTTAGAGAGCGAATTCAGTATTCAGCGGCTTTGAGAGCTAAAGCGCTTTTATCTCGCGATGCTTATAACTACAGGTTGAGCAATCATATAATTCACTTGATTAAAAAACACAACGACAATAGATCTTGTGTTATTTCCCAGGAATCCTCCAATTAAATGGAATTTATATTTCATATAGGCCCACCTAAAACGGGAACTTCGGCAATTCAGTATTGGTGCGAAACGCACAGAGACGTATTGCAAAAGTACGGTGTTTATTATCCAGCACATGACGTGGATGCAAACGGTATCAGCCCCGGCAATCTTCAAAGCTTATACAGTATAGGAGAGGAAAATAACGACTTAATGCTTAGTGAGGCAAAGTTAGAAAAGCTCATAATTGAAGCTGAAGACCTGGGGGCAAATACAGTTCTATTGTCTTCAGAATTTTTTTTTAAAAGGGTCAATGAGCTTGTTGAACTCGTTCCAAATGCTAAGTTTATAGCGTACATACGGTTTGAATTAGAATTATTAGAGTCTAACTATAATCAGGCAGTAAAAAGACACAAAAGGGTTAATACATTTAAAGTTCCTAAAGTACCTAGGGCAGAGTCTATCAATTTTCTTACTAATCATATTAAGTTATTTGGAAGGCAGCGTTTTATCCTGCGCCCATACAGTCATAGCGTATTTAAAGATAATAATATTGTATCTGACTTCCTAGCCAATATAACGTCACGGAATAATGGCTCGCCGCACATAGATTCTCGCAAAATAAATTCTCGCTACTCTGCCGAAGGCTTAGAACTTAAGCGTTGGCTGAATAAGTATGAATTAGGCCCCTTGCAGGAAAGGCTAGACCTTTTCCTGCAAGCGCAAGGAGATAACAGTCCCCCTTATTCATTTATAAATAGAGATACATTTAAATGGTTGAAAGCGGGTTATATTGAAGAGTTAGAAAGTTTTTTTAAACAGTATCGAGTTCCAGATAGCGAGAGCTTGATACGTGAATGTAAAGAGATAAATCAGAAGCCGATCAGGATTCAATATATCGATATGCAAAAGTTCTCTTCGTTAATTAGAGACTTTATTGCAGAACGAAAAGTAAATGCCCAATTAATGCGCACTTTTTATAGTAAAAATCATAAGGCAGCCAAATCATGCTTAGACAATGCAAGGATGCAGCTGATTTTTACCCATTTGCCTCTAGAGTTGAAAGTACAAGCTAACCTTGCGAAAGATGATGCAAAATTTACGTCATTTGTCGGTGACGTTATAAAGAACTCTTTCGAGCGAAAAAAAAGTTTGGCCATTGAAGCGGGTAATAAAGTTCAAAGACGATGGCTGAAGCCTACTGCTCGTGATGTTTACCCTAGTGTAGAAGTAATCTCTCATCATATACCTAAAACCTCGGGGCGAGAGTTTGCTTTGGCGCTTTCAAAAGTATATCGAGGAACCGATATATTTAATGTTTATTCGGCATCAGAGGCAAAGGCACTTAAAAATGGGAAAAGTATTTGGTTACCAAGTAATACACGTATTTTGCATGGGCATTTTCCATTTCATGAAAATCAGCTGAACATTTTTCCCAATGCAGTTCATATTTGTTGGGTTCGGGATCCTATTGAGAGGCTATGGCTTCATCTTAATCACATTTTAAACTTTCGACAGCCCCATCATTTATATTGTGAGATATTAGCATTAGCAAAAAAGAGCGGACTTACAACGATAGAGGATATTTTTGATGACTTTATCAATAGAGAGCAGTTCTTCTCAATGAAAAATACCCAACAAGCTTTCATTACTCCAAGCGGTATTAAGAATTTTGCCTTTATCGGATCTATTCATAGGTTTTCAAGCGAGTTAAAAAGGCTTGGGAATATATTAGATAAACAATTTCCTGACAATAATGAAGATTGTGCCCCTATGATAGTGGGGAATGCTGACAACTATGAAAGGAATAAAGTTACAATTGGGGAAGAGTATAAATTTATCGCTAATTATTTGTGAAAAATTGATACGATGAGGTTATTACCTAATAGGTTCAACTAACACGAGAAAGGCAATGAGCAGAAAAGGAATTATCTTAGCTGGCGGATCTGGTACTCGCTTACATCCGTTGACAAAAGTAGTAAGTAAGCAGCTGATGCCTGTTTACGACAAGCCTATGATTTTTTATCCATTAACTACGCTAATGATGTCGGGTATTAAAGATATTCTTATTATTACTACTCCACAAGAACAGCAGCGATTTGTCGAACTTATTGGTGATGGTAGTGCATTAGGCATTAATGTTCAGTACGCTGTTCAACCTTCCCCAGATGGCTTAGCCCAAGCGTTTTTAATTGGTGAAGAGTTCCTAGCCGGTGATAGCTGTACTTTAGTACTTGGCGATAATATCTACTATGGCCATGATTTAAAACGGTCACTTCAAAGTGCATTCAAACAAGAGCATGGTGCTACCGTTTTTGGTTATCACGTAAACGACCCAGAGCGCTATGGCGTAGTAGATTTTGATGACGACTGGAATGCGCTTTCAATAGAAGAAAAGCCTGAAATACCCAAATCAAATTACGCGGTAACTGGCTTATATTATTACGATAATCGTGTGGTAGATTTTGCTAAAGAAGTGAAGCCCTCACATCGCGGTGAACTTGAAATTACCGACCTTAATAATCTTTATCTGCAAGATGGCAGCTTGAAGGTTGAGTTAATGGGCCGTGGTTCCGCTTGGTTAGATACTGGCACCCTTGATTCATTGTTAGATGCAGCAAACTTTGTTGCAGCTATAGAGAAGCGCCAAGGTTTAAAGGTATGTTGCCCCGAGGAGGTTGCCTATCGCATGGGTTACATTAACGCTGAGCAGTTAGAGCAATTGGCGGCACCGCTTAAGAAAAGTGGGTATGGCGATTATTTAATGAAAGTCATAAACGATCGCGTGAAAGCTTAGTTATTAAAAATCTACAGCTAACAAATTGGAATAGTGCACAGCAATGCAAATTATAGCGACAGACATCCCAGACGTTAAAATTATTGAGCCAAAAGTATTTGGCGACGAACGCGGTTTCTTTTTAGAAACTTTCCGCACCGACTGGTTCAAAAAAGAATGTGCCGATGTTGAATTTGTGCAAGACAACCATTCAAAATCTAGCCAAGGAATTCTTCGTGGGCTGCATTATCAGTTAGAGCAGACCCAAGGGAAGTTAGTTCGCGTGGTAAGCGGCGAGGTATATGATGTTGCAGTAGACATGCGTAAAAGCTCATCGACTTATGGAAAGTGGGTAGGGGTTTTACTGTCGGCTGAAAACAAACGACAACTATGGGTACCTGCAGGTTTTGCTCACGGTTTTTATGTAACCAGTGAATCTGCTGAGTTCGTGTATAAGTGTACCGGCTACTATCATCCAGAATCAGAAGTGTCGGTTAAGTTTGACGACCCTACTTTAAACATCGATTGGCCTTTAGTTAATGGTGAAAAGCCGTCTTTATCTGGAAAAGATGAAAATGGCGTAGCTTTTGTCGATGCCCCTACGTTTTAAGGATTAAACATGAGTATTGTAGTTATTGGCAATGCTGGCCAATTGTCGTTTGAATTAGTGCGTATTCTAGGTGAAGACACGATTTGTTTAGGCCCAGAAGATACCGATATTACCAACGAATCTGTATTATCTGAAACGCTAAGCAAACTAGCGCCAAGCGTTGTTATTAACGCAGCAGCTTATACTGCGGTAGATAAAGCAGAAGAAGACTTTGATTTGTGCCACGCCATAAACGCGACAGCCGTTGAAAACTTAGCAAAGTACTGTAAGCAGTCGGGTGCATTTTTAGTGCATGTGTCTACCGATTACGTGTTTAACGGTCATAAAGGTTCGCCTTATCTCACTGATGACACTATCGAGCCTCAAGGGGTTTACGGTAAAACTAAGGCTGATGGTGAAAAAGCCCTGCTGGAATTACTGCCTAACTCAAGTTGCTTGATTCGTACTGCGTGGGTGTATTCGTCTCACGGCAATAACTTTGTTAAAACCATGCTTCGTTTAATGGCAGATAAACCGCAGTTGTCGGTGATTGACGATCAAATTGGCACGCCTACGTGGGCCAAAGGGTTGGCAGAAGTGTGCGTAAGTGCTGCGCAAAATAAAACCCAAGGTGTATATCACTGGACGGATGAAGGCGTTGCTAGTTGGTACGATTTCGCGCTAGCCATTCAAGAACTTGGCATTGAAAAAGGGCTGTTGTCTTCGGCTATTCCAGTATTGCCTATTCCTTCTTCTCAGTACCCTACACCGGCTTCACGTCCGCACTATAGCGTGCTAGATAAAACCAGCACACGAGATACTTTTTCATCACTTAATCTTACACATTGGCGTACTCAATTGTCTGCCATGATGGATGAATTGAAAGCATAATTATTGAGTAATGCACTTATGAAAAAAATTTTAGTAACCGGTGGCGCGGGGTTTATTGGCTCGGCAGTCGTTCGCCATCTTATTAATGATACGGAACATAAAGTCGTAAACCTAGATAAGCTTACTTACGCGGGTAACTTAGAGTCGCTTTTATCTGTGGCAGATAACGAGCGTTATGCGTTTGAACAAGTGGATATTTGTGATGCCGACGGCGTAAAAGTCGTTCTTAATACCCACCAACCCGACATCATTATGCACCTAGCGGCTGAATCTCACGTAGACCGTTCAATTGACGGCCCAGGTGAGTTCATTCAAACCAACGTAGTAGGTACTTACACCTTGCTTGAGCAAGCTCGTGCTTATTGGTCAACGCTTGATGATAGGAAAAAGGAAGGCTTTAAGTTCCACCATATTTCAACTGATGAAGTATATGGCGACCTTCCACATCCAGATGAAGTAGAAGAGGGTACAGAATTACCTCTATTCACTGAAACTACCCCTTATGCACCAAGCTCGCCTTATTCTGCAAGTAAAGCGTCTTCCGATCAGTTAGTGCGTTCATGGCTACGTACTTACAAGCTACCCACATTGGTAACCAACTGTTCGAATAATTATGGCCCGTATCACTTTCCAGAAAAGCTAATTCCTTTAGTTATTTTGAACGCCTTGGCCGGTAAGCCACTGCCTGTATACGGTAAGGGTAATCAAATTCGTGATTGGTTATATGTGGAAGATCATGCCCGTGCATTAGTGCTAGTTGCTCTTGAAGGGAAAATTGGCGAAACCTATAACATAGGCGGCCATAACGAAAAGCAAAATATTGAAGTAGTGAATACCATTTGCGACATTTTGGATGATGTTCAGCCAAAAGCCAGTAAGTATTCAGAGCAAATCACTTATGTGGCAGATCGCCCTGGTCACGACATGCGTTATGCTATCGATACGTCTAAAATTGAACATGAGTTAGGGTGGTCACCCCAAGAAACCTTTGAAAGCGGTATTCGTAAAACCGTTGAATGGTACTTAAACAATGAAGGCTGGTGGAAAGCTGTGCTTGATGGCAGCTACCAAGGTGAGCGATTAGGTTCAGGAAGTTAATACCTATAGATACTGTCGTGTTACAATTGAAAAGCCGCTTCGTTAGCTCTAAGCGGCTTTTTGCCAACTTAACGTAATGTAGTGAGTACATGAAAAAAACTGCTATGCGCTCTTTGCGAGCTGCCCTAAAACTAATCCCAAAACCTTTAAAAGATAAGTTTAAAAAGAATGAGTCGTTGACGGTATTCTATGTACAGGCGATAAGAAAATCGGGACTTTTTTATGGTGCTCCTACTAAAAGAGATACGCAAAAAGCATACAATCGCTATCTGATAAATCAAGACAGAAACTTAATCTCTTCACCTCAGGTGTCAGTAAATACTACATGCCAAGCGATTATTTTTGGAGCAGAAGATACCGAAGTTACTATCGCCTCTTTGAAAGCACAGAAAGTTAATACCTATTTTGTGGTCTCCACTGATAAAAAACCAAGCGAAATAGGCGCTGAAATCGCGAATATTATTTCAAAGTTAGATGAAAATTTTCCTACCTTGTTATTAAATGCGGGAGATACGTTAGCTGAGAATGCATTGCCTTCGTTCATAGCTGCATTGGGTGATGCAGCATTTGTTTATAGTGATACAGACGTGATTGACAGCAAAGGCAAGCGATGTCGTCCAAGATTTTTACCTTGTTGGAATCCTGACTTACATATATCAACCGCTTATGTGCTATCAGGGGTTCTGTTTAATACTCGGGAGCTAAAGTCTTTATCAATGGGTGAGTATTCAGATATAGCGTCATTGGTCGGTGAAGCATGGCTTTCGAATCCGGACATTAATGTAAACCATAGCACCGCAACACTTGTTCATTTGAGTCTCAGTGATAAATTAATTACATCTAGCTTGTGCGCCTTGAAGAATAGCGTTTTACGTCACAAGCATGTTTCAATAGAGGTAGGTGAACAAACTCAAGTAAACCGTGCGCTATGGCAACTTGATTCACAGCCACTTGTTAGCCTTATTATTCCTACTAAAAACGGCAAAGAGTTAGTAAAGGCGTGCATAGATTCTATTCGCGAAAAAACTATTTATAAAAATTACGAAATACTCCTTATCGACAACGGCTCGGATGAAATAGAAAGTATTCAATATTTCGAGGCATTAGCAGAACTCCCAGAAGTTCGCGTTTTAAACTACCCTGGACCTTTTAATTATTCAACGATAAACAACTTTGGCGTAAAACATGCTAAAGGACAGGTAGTAGGGTTAATTAATAATGATATTGAGGTGATTAGCCCAGAATGGCTCACCTACATGGTTGGCCATGTAATGCGCGAAGATATTGGTTGCGTAGGGGCTAAGCTTCTTTATTCAGATGGCCGTATTCAGCATGCTGGCGTGGTATTAGGTTATGGAGGCGGTGCTGGACATGCGCATAAGCACTTCCCTCGATATCACCCTGGTTATTTGAAACGACTTGCTGCCACGCAAAATTACAGTGCGGTTACTGCGGCATGCCTGTTAGTAAAGCGTAGCCATTTTGGTGCAGTGGGCGGCCTTGATGAAGAAAACCTCGCGGTGGCCTTCAACGATGTCGACTTCTGTTTACGGGTAAGAGAGTTGGGTGTTAGGAACTTATACTGTGCTGAAGCTGAATTATATCATCACGAGTCGGTCAGTAGAGGGCTAGATATTTCACCAGAGAAGGCTGCAAGGTTTAATCGGGAGCTTGAATATCTACAAACAAAGTGGTCTCATGTTATTAAACACGACCCTGCATATAATCCTAATTTAACGCTAAAACGCGAAAACTTTGCGCTTAAGACAAAAGAAGAGCAGAGTGTTTTATTAGATTCATATTGATAATTTATAGTCATTGCTTCTAGTTACGGAGAAAACGAAATTATGGAAAGCACACCACAAAGCATGAAAATAGCCGTTGCAGGCACAGGCTATGTAGGTTTATCTAATGCAGTATTACTCGCACAGCACAATGAAGTGATTGCGGTAGATGTAGTTCCTGCGAAAGTGGATCTTCTAAACGACAAAAAGTCTCCTATTGAAGATAAAGAAATAACAGAATACTTAACGAACAAGGAGCTTAATCTTAAAGCCACGTTAGATACTGAACTTGCTTATAAAGACGCCGAGTTTGTTATTATTGCCACGCCTACCGATTACGATGCGCAAACCAATTACTTCAATACCAGCTCAGTGGATGCGGTAATAAAAGAAGTTATGCGCGTTAACCCTAATGCGGTAATGGTGGTTAAGTCTACCGTGCCAGTAGGTTTCACTGTTGAAGCAAAAGAGCGCCACGGTACTGAAAATATCATCTTCTCGCCAGAGTTCTTGCGTGAAGGTAAAGCCCTTTATGATAACTTGTATCCAAGCCGTATCATTGTTGGCGAGCAAAGTGACCGTGCGAAGGTGTTTGCTGGTTTGCTAGAACAGGGTGCTATTAAAGAAGATATTAATATTCTTTTCACTCACAGTACTGAAGCTGAAGCCATTAAGCTTTTCGCTAATACTTACCTAGCAATGCGTGTCGCTTACTTCAACGAACTAGACAGCTATGCAGAGCGTAGTGGTTTGAATTCTAAACAAATCATTGAAGGTGTTGGATTAGACCCGCGCATTGGCGATCACTACAACAACCCAAGCTTTGGTTATGGTGGCTACTGCTTGCCGAAAGACACCAAACAGTTGCTAGCTAACTACAGTGAAGTGCCTAACAACATGATTCAGGCTATTGTAGATGCTAACCGCACTCGTAAAGACTTTATCGCCGATTCAATTGTGAGTCGTCAGCCGAAGGTTGTAGGTATCTTCCGCTTAATTATGAAGTCGGGGTCTGACAACTTCAGAGCTAGTGCAATCCAAGGCATTATGAAGCGTATTAAAGCAAAAGGTATTGAGGTTGTGGTTTACGAGCCGGTAATTACCGAAGATAGCTTCTTCCACTCACGCGTAATTAAAGATTTAGAAGAGTTTAAATCTATTTCTGATGTAATTGTTGCTAACCGCGTAACTGATGACATTGAAGACGTATTAGATAAAGTTTACAGCCGTGATTTATTTGGCGCTGACTAACAGTAACTCGCTTTCGAACTCGAAAAAAACCAGCTGCTAAGCTGGTTTTTTTATTTCCAATATAAACAGTACTTTACGCTTTTCACTTATATCTCTATCAGTGCCATTCATTTACACTCCATTTACTTAGCAATGCATTTCGAATTTTCTTAGGCTATTATGCTTTGGAAATTAAATGGTATTGTTAAAAAACTATAAAAATTGATAAGGACATTAGATGATGAAAAAGAGTCTTATTGCGCTTGTTGTAAGTGCAGCACTTCTTTCTGCCTGCGGTGGTTCTGACGAAAAAAACCAAGCGCCCATTCTCACTGCTGATGCTGCAACCACACTGAACGACTCAGTGATTACTGTTGATGTATTAGCAAATGATAGTGACCCAGATGGTGATGCGCTTACCATTTCTGCTGTCGGTACGCCTGATATTGGTGACGTCGTTATAACGAACAACGCATTGGTTTACACGCCATCAGCTCAAGCCATGGGCGATGTAAGTTTTTCATATGAAGTAACCGATGGTGAATTATCAACAAGTTCAACGGTTACCATCACAAACCAACAGTCTGTCACGATTACTGGTATTGCCACTGATGCTCCTATAAATAACGGTGAGGTTACTGCTACCAACGATAATGGTGATGTTGTAGCGAGTGCAACTACTGATAGCAACGGTACATACTCTCTCCCAATTCTGGTAAGTGAAGACCCCGGCTACTTGATGCTTAACGCAAACGGGGTGGGCGATCAGGCACATGTAAGTTTACTGTCACGGGTGGGTGATTTCTTAGATTTGAGAGCGCTTGCAAGTGAAAACGACACAACTGAGCTTTCGGATGCACTGCTCTTAGAAAGTAAAATTACCCATGTAAGCACCGCGCTTTCTATTATGTACACTGAGTATGTAAACGACGGTGGGGAAGCAAGCTTTAACGTATACGTCGCTGAAGCCGATTTTGAGAAAGTGTTAGGCCTTGCATGCTTTATAAAAGTAGTTGCTGATAATGATGACTTTTCGTTACCTGATGGTACAGATACGGTTTCATTCTTTGCCAACAGTGATGAAAATATTCTCACTACTATTCGAGCCTATTTGAATGATCTAGGTCTGATAAATGAAGACGGGACCTATGCTGATGCGTACGTCGATGCAATTAATAAAGCCCGTATTGAAACATTAGAAGATGATTCGCTTCAACAAAGCTACAGTGAATCATCGATAGCCGGCAAAACCTTTGCAACCTATAGCGCTGGAGCCTACCTAGCGACTAAAGGTTCAACTGTTTATACATTCAATGACGATGGAACAGGAAGCAAGTCGTCAGCCGAAAATTACTACAATACTTTTTCAGATAGTGTTAGTTGGTCGGTAGATGATGGGGTGCTTGTCGTGGTGAATACCGATGCCACCCCAAGCCTTGAATTTCCACAAAGCCCATCGAGCTACCTTGAGTTCTTCGATGAAGAAACAATATTGCAAATTCTCGCTGCAGATGAAGAAGGTTACTCTGCGCAATGGAGAATAGAAAAAAGCCCAGTTTCTGAGAGTTTTGAATTAGTGTACGAAAATGGGGGTAATGCAATTGCCCACGTGTCACAAGTTATAGAGCTAACGATAACGCCAGCAGTTGATGAAAGTTATGGAGCGCCTAAGTTTGTCACAGAGTATCCTCAAACTTACACCTCTATTTACAGCGATACTTCTGAAGCCATTTCACTTTCTCGTGAAGACGTGTTGGCATCTCCTTGGGTAGTCGCTTATAACAGTGAGTTTGAGTACAGCTTAAACGACTCAGAAGGTAACCCGATTTCTATGGAAGGTATGATAAGCGATTACCTTACTTTTAACGATGACAACACGGTCACTTCTCGTTTGTTTGGTACTCAGGGCAGTTGGGCTTTCGACAGCGGTACTATTAGTTTATCTGTAAATGGTAAATCATTTACAGTAACACCGTTCAAAAAGCAGAATGACTACTTAATTGCTGTGTACGAATATGAAGAGGCCGGAAACGTAATAAAGTATGCGGCTGATATGCATAGTATCGACTTCAGTTTACCTGAAAATTTTGATGTAACGTCTACGCCCCCAATGGTTTGGGCTTCTACCTTGAATGCTTCGCTTTTTGTTAATGATTTACCACTAGCGGAAGATTTGTGGAGTTACTACTTTGATAGTGATGGTACTGGCGGTAGGGTTTTTGCCGAGATAGATTATTTTGAACCAGACGCACCGGTCTCTCGTTTTGCAGATGACCGCGCGCTTTATGACTTTCAGTGGCAGAAAGAGGGTGACCTTTTAACACTAAATGGTCTGAGAGAAAATAGTGCATTCGTCTTTCAGCGTCGTTTTAAGTGGGACTTACTTGGTGTGACAGACTCGGGTTTAATGGCTACCATTGAATATCAAGTAGGTACCATTGACTATAGCGATGGCTACAGCGATGAGCCAATTGGTACGGTTCCAAGGCTTAACTTCTACATGCCGCTGAATCTAGAGGAAGCTTATCCAGAGATTTGGGCAAATACGGAAATTAATGGGCTCATCACCCCTGACTCAAAAAATAAGGGTTCAGTTTCATCACTTAAGCTTGATCAATAGAACTGTGAAGGTATTTGGACTATAACTTAAGCCGAGCACATGCTCGGCTTTTTTTGTTTTCAAAACCTTGAGGTCCACTCCAACTAAGCACCTATAGGCTTTTGTGAGTAACCTAAAATAATGCGCGCAGCCCCAATAATAGATTCAGTAATAGTAAAATCTACGCGACTTTTTCCCGTAATAGCATAATACCTTTCATTCAGTGAATGAGCCTGCCCAATACAGCAAACACCATATTGTACTTCAACATGATCTGATATGGCCGCTGGTGCGCAAAATACTCCAAAGTCCTCACTACCAAAAAGTTTAAGCAGTGCGGTATCATCAAATTCTGCTACTATCTTTGGGTAGAGCTGCTCTGTTTCTAGCCAACTTATTAACGCGTGATGTATGCCTGACGTATTTCCCTGAATTAGCAAAGGCATATTATTTAAGCAATCAGGAAAAGTCTGGTTACTTGAAAGGGGGGCTTTGGCAAAAAAGCTTAAAGCACTTTCCCCAAGAAAATGGCTATTGGCACTCACTTGAGAACCTGGCGCAATACCCCTATCGGCCACAATGAAGTCTATCGCATTAATTGCTAGTTCTTTGAGTAATCCATCGAAGCTATCTTCTTTAATAACATATTTGACGTTAGCGAAGTTGCGCATAGTGTCATGAACAAAGTCATAAAAAAGTACTTTAGGAATGCCATTAGTAATACCAATCACAAATTCCTTAGTATTTATTTCATCACCGGCGTTTAGTATTTCTGCTAGCTGATGGCCTTTATGAAATATCTCACTGGCATATTGAAAGCTAACCTTTCCTTTGTCATTCAAATATAGGCGCTTATTCACTCTATCGAAAAGAGGATAGCCAATCTGATTTTCAAAGGTACTTAGTTGCCCACTGACAGTTTGAGGAGTAACGTGAAGTAACTTAGCGGCTTGCGCAATACTGCCTTCGCGAGCCACTAAATAGAAGTAGTAAAGATGATGATAGTTGAGGTGATGCATAAGTAAGATTTTTACGATGAACTAATAAGAATATAACAGGTTTAGTATTCTTTTATTTGAATTACACTAGATAAAATGCGAAGTATCACTCGGCGCTATCGAAGGAATTATGGGAAAAGTCATTAATTTACACGCAACAAGGAAAACCTTGTTTGCTATTTTGAAACCAGAGTCAGGTTTTTTCTGGGTTGCTATTGCGTATGGTGTTGCCATTAGTTTAATGACACTAGCGGTGCCTATTGCGGTACAAACACTGATTAATAGTATTGCCAATATCGGCTCTACTCGTTCGGTTATCATTCTTGCCATAGTGTTGTTTCTAACACTCTTCGTATCGGGTATTTTTAGTGCCCTTCGAATGCGTATTATGGAATATTATGAACGCAAGGTTTATGCGCGGCTCACTGCCATTATTAGTTTGAAAACTATTATGGCCGAACATCGTTTTTTTGAAGGCCGGCAAAACACCAATATTACCCAACGTTACTTCGACATTATGACCCTGCAGAAGAATGTGCCTTCGCTAATGGTTGATGGTTTTGCCTTAGTACTGCAAATGTTAGTGGGTTTTACTTTGGTCTCTTTTTACCATCCCATGTTATTTGCGTTTAATCTTGTGCTGGTTTTAGTCATGTACACCATATGGAAAATTTGGGGTACGGGGGCTAAACGCTCTGCTATTGAGCTATCACATGCGAAGTACGATTCGGCGAAATGGCTTAACGACATTGCAGCGGCTCATGAGTTTTTCAAGTCGGCTGACCATGTTGAATATGCAGGTAGAAGCACCGATACCTTTATCAACAACTACCTAACTAAACATAAAAATCACTTCCATTATACCTTCGCGCAAGTCGTTATGTTCTTACTGCTTTATGCATTTGCTAGTGCGGCACTATTAGGTATTGGTGGTGTGCTGGTGGTACAAGGCCAGTTATCCATTGGCCAGTTGGTTGCTGCGGAATTAATAATGTCTGCAGTATTCTTTGGGTTGTCACGCTTTACCCAATATTTAAAGCTTTATTATGAATTGTATGGTGCGGCTGAAAAGATTGGCTCTGCACTGGTTATTCCGCAAGAAGACGTTAATGAGAAAGCCGATCGGGTGCCAACCTCTTCACAGCTCATTTTTAATAAGTTACACCTTACCCATGGCAGCGATACCTGCTTAATTGATTTGCAAATTGAAGCGGGTGGAAAGTACTTTATTACTACCAACAAGAGCTGGGTTCAAAAACAACTCATAGGGTTAATGAAGCGCTATGAAAAGCCGCAAAAAGGAGAGTTACTGCTTGGCGATTTAAGCCTATACGACTTCGACACCTATGAATTACGCCAAGCCATTAATACGCTAGACCGCTCTCTTATTGTTGAATGCTCTATTGAAGAATATCTACGATTAGCAAACCCTCGAGCGAGCTTTGCTGAAATTAGAGCAGCCTTGGCCGTAGTTGAATTAGATACGGTTATCGACGCGTTACCTAAAGGAGTTGACTCTAAGGTATCGGTGCTAGGAGCACCATTGCAACCGCTAGAATTCTTACTTTTAAAACTAGCCGCAGTTATCATTGAAGAGCCTAAAGTACTTATCATTAATCAACATTTCGACGCTATTCCGCTAGCATTGCGATTACGTTTGTTAAATCGCTTATCTGAACTTAATTGTACGGTGCTCTATTTTACTAATACACCCGAACCTCACTGTTTGGACGGTGTTATTTATCTAAAAGACAGTGCCAATGTAGTGGCTGCTAAACCTGCAAAAGATAGCATTATTGTCCAAGAAGTGGCGCAGGAAGGAGCAAGTGATGAATAGTGCAGAAAAGCGATTTTTAGATAATGTCAGTTCTTTATCGTCACTACATATTCCTAAACTTCACAAAGTGGTGTGTGGATTAGTGTTAGCGATGGTGGTGTGTGCATCGCTGATTTTGTGGTTTACACCTTGGATGCAAACGGCCTACGGCACGGGGATGGTAGACTCTTTAGATCCGGTCGACAGAACGCAAGCGATTAGTGCCTTAGTCGACGGGCAAATAAAGCAATGGCATGTACGCGAAGGTATGCAAGTAAAAGCAGGCGACCCCATCGTTACTTTAATAGATACCGACGCTGGTCGTTTAGATAAGCTCCAATCTCAGCTAACGGCGGCAAAAGCCGGGCATCAAGCTAACGAAACAGCTGTGGCTAACGCTGAAAATAACCTAGCACGACAAATCGGGTTGCAAGAACAGGGGTTAGTTTCTCGCAAAGATGTAGAAGCCGCGCAAATAAAGGTGCAGGAGTTAAAGGCGAAAGCGGCAAGTTCTCTGTCTGCCATTAACGATGTAAGCATGAGCTTATCTCGCCAGTCTATTCAAACAAAAGTGGCACCTGTAGATGGCACTATTATTAGGCTTTACTCTGGCGGGGTTTCAACGTTTGTAAAAGCAGGGGCCGTACTAGGTCAGTTCATTCCTTTGAACGCTAAACGTAGCATACGTATAACGGTAACTGGGCTAGATGCGCCGCTAGTTAAAAAAGGCGCCAAGGCGCGTTTACAGTTTGAAGGCTGGCCTGTGTTTCAATTTAGCGGGTGGCCGGGCAGTTCCATAGGTACGTTTGGTGGTGAGGTGGTTTACGTTGAACCGGTAGCAAGTACCGCTGGTACGTTTCAGGTGTGGATAGTGCCTGACGTGAATGATGTGCCGTGGCCTAAGGAAAGTGCTACGCGCTTAGGAAGCCGCGTTAAAGCCTGGGTATTGTTAGAAGAAGTGAAGTTGGGCTATGAATTGTGGCGGCAACTGAATAACTTCCCTCCCCAGCAAACTGCTGAGCCGGAACCATCTGAAACTAAAACGTCGAGTTGGTGAGGGTTAACATGAGAAAACTACATGTTGTTACACTTGCCTTGGTATTGAGTATTTCTATCACGGGTTCTGCATTTGCGTCGTCTTTACCTACGGTAACCGAGCTTATTGAGTCAATGCGGTATCACCATCCTTACACTCAAGCTATTGCTGAGGGTGAAATTCAAAGTGGCGCAGATATCGACATTGCGCTTAGTGAGTTTGACCCCTTTATAGAACAACAAACATCTAGCAGAGTTAGTGGTTATTATGACGGTTTGGCACTGCAACAGCGCGCCATAAAGCCGCTTCAGTCGTTGAACGCCTCAGTTTATACCGAGTACCGTGTGTCTGATGGCGATTTTCCTGTTTACGAGCAAGAGTACGAAACTCTTTCTGGCGGGGAGGCCAGTGTAGGAATTGCCCTATCTTTATTGAAAAACCGCGAAGTAGATAAACGCAGAGTAGGGGTTAGAAATGCGAGGTTGGCAGCCCAGCAATGGGAGGCTGAAGCACAAGATTTACTGAATAGCTTTTTATATAAAGGGTTAACCGAGTATTTACTATGGTATGAAAGCGCGTTGCAGGTGGTATCGGTTGAATCTTTATTAAGCCGTGCCGCTGAGCGTGAACGTGCCTTATCTACTCGGGTTGAAAAAGGCGATTTAGCGCGAGCTACCCTTACCGAGTTCAAAGCGAATATTTTAGAACAGCGATTATTAGTAGCCAAGCTAAAGCAAAAACGTAATGCGCATGCTCGAACTTTGTCGTACTACTGGCGCGATACGCAAGGTGAAATGATACCGATAACAGAAACTATGTTATCGCCAGATATTCATTGGCCTTTTAGTATCAGCACTACGCAAATATCTCAGCTACGTAAACAAATAACTCAGCACCCTCAGTTAGCTTTATTGCGCATGAGTAAAACGGTGGTTCAGAACAAGCAAGTCTTAGCTAAGAATGCGCTGCTACCTAAACTAGACCTGAAAGCCTCTTTAGCTCGAGATATTGGTAGCGGACCCAATTCACTAGACGGCACAGAAAGCAAAGTGGCCTTGGCCTTTTCCTATCCACTAGGCAACAGAAAGGCAAAAGCCGAGCAAGTTAAACTAGTATCGAAGGGACGAGAGCTTGAGCATAAGTATCTATCTAGTAAGCAATCCATCGAGCAAGCATTCGAAAAAGCCTATGAATACTGGGTGAAAGCAAAAGAAATTGCCAGTTTACAGCAGCAAAATGCAGAGCTTGCCAAGCTACTATCAAGTATGGAGCTTCAACGTTTTGATGCAGGCGACAGTGATATGTTTACGTTGAACGCTAGAGCATCCAATGAAATCAAGGCGCAAATGAAAGCGATAGAAACAAATGTCGATTTGTTGAATGCCGAGCTTATGCTATATCGTGTCGTTGCTAAACTGCACACGGTTAATCCCTAGTTCAGTAGGTAACCACTGCGTGTTCAATTAGACACTTCTACTTCGGCTTCAAAGTTTGCTTTCAATTAGCAGAGGGCTTTTATTGACCGCAAGCATAGACTCGCGCTTGATTGTATTGCATTAAGGTGGGTATAAGTGCGGCCGCTAGCATGTAGTTGGTTTCACTAAACCACCTGTCGTCATAACGAATCTCAGTTTTACGTGTTTCACAATTTCGCATGGGGTTGCCGAACAGTACATGATGCGTCGATTTCCCTAAGCTCTCGTTACTTGGTGTTTTCGGTAACGCTAAAAAGTTGTAAACGCTGTCGAGAGTTTGGGTGGGGTTGAAACAAAAGGGTTCATAACCTACTGTTTCGAAGGGTAAAGCAAGATCGGTTAATAAAGATTCCCTTTTCTTATTGTCACTTAGCCAGCGCATCATCTGGTACCAATAGTGGCCTTTTACCTTCTTTAACCCTTTGCGAGGTTGTGAACGAGCTAACCTAGCTTGAGAGCTCGCGTAAGAGCGAACATCTCTAATCAAAAATAGCGCTTTGGCATCAATAGTCTCAGAGGCCGCCAGTAACTTTAGATGTTTTATTCCCTTTGAGGTATCTATTGGTTGGTAGTCTTTACCGTACAATTTAGAAAACTGAGCGAGCACAGTAGCGTAAGCATCTAGGTAATAGCTTGGTAAAGTAGGGTTTATAATGTCTAAATTGCGCATTGTTGTTAATACGGGACGCCAGAAATCACACTGTTCGGCAGGTGCGCCACAACTACAACGATGTTCTTGTTTATTTAGCCAATAAGTCGGGCCCATTCTTAAGACCTGGTATATCTCTCCAAGCGAGATAAGGTTTTCGTGGCACGCTAATGCCATAGAGAACACCGTTGACCCAGAATGAGATAGGCTGGTTAAACAAATAATAGGTTGTTTAAAAGGGGAGAGGTCGTCATTGTTCGGCATCATAGCTTATCGATAGTCAGAGTAAATAAAGGATTACCTACTCTGACTTACAAAAGTGACGAAGGGTCTTATCTTTACGTATTATTTACGTAAGCTTGAAGGTTTATTTAGCGTTGCTGAATTAGTTGTTGATTGCTGAATCAAAGTCTTCTTCAGATAACCCTGCGGCTAGCGCATATTCTTTTAACTTGTCGTCTTTAACACCTGCATGTTGTGCAGTGGCTAATATACGAATAACTTGCTCACGTTGCTGAGAAGATTCTCTTACCGCAGTTTCTACAACCGTTTTTGCATCGTTCGGGAATACAGCTAACAATGCATCTACTACGTATTCACCAACAAAAGGCACTGCATTAAGTGCGCTTGTCATGATATCGACAATCTTGTTTGGATGTTCCTGAGACAAAGTCTGAACAATACTGTCTGCTGCATCAGGCTGCGTAAGCACGGCAACACGAACAATCTCGTTTAGTTCTTCAGGAGTTGCAACAGCAGCCGCTTGAACTACGAAATCTACATAAGTGGGTTCTGCCATTATCGCTAACTGAACGATATTAGGGCATGAGCTTACTTCTTTCTCTATAGCCAACTGTACTATTTCTTCTGTAGATGAAGGCTGAGATGAAATAGCAGCAAAGATAATCTCACGATACTGATCAGGGTAAGTGTCCAATGCAATATCAACAATTGAAACCACATCTTGAGGGTAATGACCTGCTATAGAACTAATAGCACGTCCAACAGACATGTTTTGATCAACCTGACGTTTTAGGAACGAGGTTTGGAAGTGATTAGATTGATTAGAGGTAGCTTCTTCCGGTGAAACTGTTCCATCCTTTGCACTCATACCTATCGCTGGTGTACTTACTGCGAGTACCAGCACTGCCGATGAAAGCAATGAAGTAATACGAAACATATATCCACACCTTATATTTATTGCGTAGTCTATTACCACTAACGGACTACTACTTTATAGGAATTATTAACCCATCCTATTAGTAATTAGTCCATATTGTCTACTTATTATCTCATCTGAGTGAA